>CAYNIM010000114.1:0-1539 GCA_964397335.1 uncultured Flavobacterium sp. | reverse complement strand
AATTTTACAAAAATGTCGCTTAACTTAAACTGTAATTTTTATTTGCATATCCAAAGAAGTAATATTATGATTAATGGATTACTGATTCTTTTTTCTTTAATGTACTGTTTAAAAAGAGAAAAATGGTCTTTGAAAGAACTTATTATTGCAGGAATAATGGTTGGTCTGTTTTTATCAACGCGAAATGTTTTTGTAATCCCGTATGTTATTTTATTCCTCTACTTGCTTAAAAATGGCAATCTTTCTTTTATAAAGCTTATCCAATTAGGATGCGTTGCAATCGTTACATTTGCACTTACTTTTTTACCTTTTATTTACAATTATTGGGATTCGTTCCTAATAATGAATCCGTTTGTCATTCAAGGCAGCTTTTTGATTCCTTTTCATTATACGGTTGGGTTTGTTTTATTGGCATTTTTATTTCCTTTTCTGTGTAAATCCAAAGAGGACGTGTTTTTTTACAGTGGTGTCAATTTGTTTATTACAATTACGATTTATTTTATTTATCACATTATTCATTCTGGTTTTCAAAGTGCTTTTTATGAAAGTATCGTTGATATTTCTTACTTTATTTTATGTATACCTTTTTTCCTGATTTATTTTCTCATTCAGGAAAATGAAAAGTCAGAGCAATCTATTATTATTAATGCAGAACAAGATTATCATGAGGAAAAACAGGAGTCTTAAAAATTACTTTACTTCAAAATCATCAGCATCTTTTAAAAAAGCTAATTTAGTCCGGGCTTGCAGCAGTTGTTCTTTATTCAGTTCAATGATTTTCACGGTTTCGTTTGTAAAAGGTTTTTGAAGGTATTCGCCCATATAATCCAACGCTTGCGAATGCCCGGAATAAAACACTCCGCCCGGGTCGGTTCCGCAGCGGTTCACGGCTGTCACATAAGTCATATTTTCAATGGCTCGTGCTTTTAATAATGCATCCCACGCATCAATGCGTTTATCAGGCCAGGACGCCACGTAAAGCAACAAATCGTAGTTTTGATCTGTAATCCTTGAATAAACCGGAAAACGCAAATCGTAACAAACCAACGGGCAAATATTCCAACCTTTATAGCTTACAATAAGTTTTTTGTCGCCAGGACTGTATACTTTTTCTTCGCCTGCCAAAGTGAACAAATGACGTTTGTTATAGGTCTGATAACTTCCATCTGGAAAGATGAAATACAATCTATTATAAAATTGCTCCTGATCGGCTGTTGCCCAACTTGCTACAATAGCTGTTTGCTTTAGTTGCGCCAGATATTGCATTTTAACCAAGGTCTTAGCTTGTTCTGGCTCCGCAATTTTTTTTGGATTCATTGAAAAACCTGTATTGAACATTTCTGGCAATACAACTAGGTCTATATCCTCTGGTAATGATGAAAAAAGTTTGTCGATTTTCTTCAAATTCGAAGTTTTGTCTTCCCAAAGTGTGTCTAACTGAATTAAAGCAATTTTCATATAGCCAAATTACGATTTTATTTAATAAAAAAGCACCCGTTTAAAGGGTGCTTTTCATTTTAATATGTTTTGTTATTTTCT
>CAYNIM010000113.1:0-1574 GCA_964397335.1 uncultured Flavobacterium sp. | reverse complement strand
TTTTTTGTGAATGCAAAAATGGATGATTCGGGAGAACACGCCCACGCTCACTAAAAAACATTGGATAATGAAAAAAAACATTGAACAGAAGCTGTTGTCAAAGAACACCAATCCGACCAGTATGCGGATATTGGTTTATGATTTCTTGGAGCAACAGCAAACAGCAATGTCCCTATCTGAAATCGAGAGCCATTTTTATAAAGCAGACAGGGTTACGATTTACAGGACTTTGAAAACTTTTGAAGAAAAAGGCATTGTACACAGTATTCAGGAGAACACTACGGTCAAGTATATTCTGTGCCACGATGGGTGTGATGAAAATACACACAAGGATTGGCACTTACATTTCTATTGTAAGATTTGTAAGCAGACAACCTGTAAGGAGGATTATATAATACCGCAGAATGGAAGTCAGAATTACCGTATCGACGAACTAAAATTATTTGGTAAGGGAATTTGTGAAAACTGTTTAAAGGAGAGTTTGCAATAGCATTGCAGGCTCTCCCTGTGTAACTTTGTTATAAATATAAATGTGTTATGGACACCTATCTTAAAGAAACAAAAATCCTTGACTACTCCAATGCTTCCATACAAAAGCTATTGGAGCAGAGAGGGTGGGAAAACTTGGACACCGTTGCCAAAGTTCAAGCCATTTACAATTTTGTACGGGACGAAATAAAGTTTGGCTATAATGTTTCTGATTATATTTCCGCATCGCAGGTGCTGAATGACGGGTACGGACAATGCAACACAAAAGCCACTTTATTAATGGCTTTGTTAAGAGCAACAGATGTACCTAACCGTATTCACGGCTTTACCATTGACAAGGCATTGCAGAAAGGAGCTATTACAGGTATTTGGTACAGACTATCGCCTAAGAATATCTTGCATAGCTGGGTTGAAGTTTGGGTAAACGAGCAATGGTATTTTTTGGAGGGCGTGATTTTGGATAAACCGTACCTCACTAAATTACAGGAACAGAACAGTGATTGCAAGACCACTTTTTGCGGTTTCGGGGTTTATACCGATAATTTTGAGAACCCGCCGATTGAATGGAACCTCAATAATACATTTATTCAGGATAATGGCATCAATCGGGACTTTGGCGTTTTTGATACACCCGATGCGTTTTATGCAAAACATCAACAAGAACTGAACGCTTTCAAGAAGTTTATTTTTCAGCATATCGTGAGGCATATAATGAATAATAATGTAGAAAGAATAAGAAATAAAAAAGTGTAACGAACCTAAAAAATTAAAGGCTATGATAAATACAGACAAAAATCACAAGCATACTTACGATGCACAAGGCAAAATGACTTGTTGCACACAGGAAGAAAAAATCTACACCAAAGCAGGTGCTAAGGAATTGGTAAAAGGGCATCACAAAAATGACGGGCATAATCACGACCACAGTGATGATGACGGACACGACCATTCGCATTCAGGAGATACTGACAATGTTTTCAAGATGTTTCTTCCCGCCATTATTTCCCTTGCGCTGTTGCTTGCAGGTATTGCAATGGATAATTGGTTTCCGCAGACGTGGTTTACCGATTGGGTACGGATTATTT
>CAYNIM010000112.1:0-1581 GCA_964397335.1 uncultured Flavobacterium sp. | reverse complement strand
ACTATTTCTTTTTTTACACAATATATTTATCCTAAATAATAATCGAACTCAGGTTAGGAATGTTTGGCATAAAGGAGTTTACCTCTATTATCAACCAACCTAATTCAGCAATTTTGTCGGTAGGTGCTATTGTTGAAAAACCAGTTGTCAAAAACGGTCAAATTGTTGTTGGCAATACCATGACGGTTACCTTGGCTTGCGATCACCGAACAGTGGACGGAGCTACAGGAGCAGAGTTCTTACAAACACTTCGTAATTATATCGAAAATCCGGTAACGATGTTGGCTTAATAATACGATTATTATCAAAAAAATCCCTATGAAATTTGAATTTCACAGGGATTTTTTAATAGTATTTATAGATCTTAGTATCTGGTAACCCCAGCAAAACCATTGAATTTGTTTAGCTCGCCTTTTGGCAGAAATACAACATCGCCGCCATGTTTGAGATTCATTTCAATCAATTCGTCATAAATATCATCAATGACATCTTTTCCGTTTCTATCTTCATCAGTGACGTAAGTGATTTCGTCGTTTTCCATAATCGCAGGTTGAAATAAGCCTTGCTCGACAAATAATGTTTGTACTTTTCCTTGTTTAATGGCTTGGTAAATCTCGTTGGTATCGCTTAAGAATTTGTTTGCTGAAACTGCTTTTTGTAAATCAGCTTTCCGTTCATTATTTCTTTTTGTTACGTCTTCTTTTACTATGTTCCATGCTTCTGAAACGATATTAAAGTCTTTTTCGGTCTGCTTATTTCCGTTCAAGAAAAAATCTAATATTGTTTTTGGTTCATAGGCAATTTTAATGTACTCATGATAATTTTGTTGGTCTGAAACTATCAAAACAGGCATGGGATTCTCTTTTCTTATTTGATTGACCGCTTTATCTACCCGATTGAAAAATTCTGCCGAAAGATTCCTCAGGCGTCCAGCATCTGAAAGCTCGGATTTTGACACTTGCGAAAACTCGTTCTTGAAAGGAAAATCATCTGTAAACTCCTGGACTACTTTGTCATTTGAGGCTTCAATCAAGCGAGCTTCATCTTTACTCAGCACCAATACATAATAACCAGCGCGGGCGTGTAATCCCCTGATTAAATCACGGGTAGCGAAGGTGTTGTCAATCACCACCCTACTCTCCACAGGGATGGGTAATCGTACAAAATCAACGACATCATTGCTTACAAACAAAATTAAGCTTTCTTGGTTTTGTCTATGATTGATTGAACTTGCCAATGTATTTAACTTGTCTATCAGCTCTTGTACTTCTCGACCGGAATGTTCTGCTAACAATCTGCTTTCTGCATCTTTAATCAAGTTTTTTAACAAAATAGCGTCTTGATTGTTGTCAGGAAATGTTCGGTGAGTCTTCAAAATAACTGTAATACTGTTCTTTGAATAAAGGCTTTTTAATTTTTTCAGTTTTGCGTCCATAGGCTTAAAGTTTATTTGTTGATTATTTCCCATAAATATAATTAAAATCATTCGTTTACACACAAAACTTATCATTACATTAACAATATTGAATCATTAGTGTCCACTATAAGATTTAAAAAGCTCATTGAAATTATTGATAATTA
>CAYNIM010000111.1:0-1594 GCA_964397335.1 uncultured Flavobacterium sp. | reverse complement strand
TATACAAGTATAAAATAAAAAATAAAACTGTTTTAGGAGGATATTTTGAAAGATATGTGCAAATATGTTATTAAAGATGAGAAATATTTTGATTTACATTTTGGTATAAACCCTATTAAGATAACGAGATATAAACCAAAAAGCATAGAAGAAGGTCTTGCTATGGTATGTGATAATAATATATATAATATTCAAGATATAAAGGATTGTGCGGTCTTTCCAAGGGAATTCGGTAAATTTTTAGCAGACGAAACTTGTGAAATATATAAAGAGTTTTTAATACGAACACTAATTAAAGAGATGGATTTTGAATCTTCTCTTTTAAAAATAAAATTTGAAATTGATAAAAGACTTAAGCTTTTTGAAAATAAAGGTATAATTATGGATAGTGTAGAAGTAGGTACGGGTAAAAGAATTTTAGATAATGATAAAATTAAGTGAGGATATTTCATGAATACAAAAATTAGAATTGGTGTTGTTGGCTGTAGAAATTTTAATAATTATGATAAATATAAAAAACCATTAATAGACCAGATAATACCAAAAGCAAAGGGTGGAACTAATGATTTAAATAATTTACAATTTTTAACATGGTTTGAGAATTTATCAAAAAGAGATATGACACAAGAAGAATGGGAAGTTGTAAAATCAAATATAGGAGGATATTTTGTATAACGAAAAAATTAAACATAAGGAGGTACTGGGGGATATGCAACTTTATCACGGCGAAGCATTAGCTACAATGGATAAACTCATAGCAGATGGAATAATTATTGATGCTATAATTTGCGATCCCCCGTATATTGACTATTCCAAAGTATTATGATATAATATGGTAAATACTTTAAGAGGTGGGATATGCTAGACACAGAATTAATTTGTAAAATGTATGAAGACGGTAAGTCTATGAGACAAATAGCTTTAGAATTTAAGACTAATCATAAAAGAATATCAAGAATATTAAAAGGTAAAAACATACAAACAAGAAAACCTAAAAATTTAAGAGGTGTAAAAAAGTTTGAATGTGATACTGAGAGGTTATACAACAATATGGCTACACATTTAAGATTTGATGTAAGTTATGAATGGCTAATGCAGTTTAAAAACTTTAAAAAGCTTCAATTGCTGAATGATATGGTGACTAATAGAGATGGAAGATACAATGAAAGCACTGAGTGGTATAAGGGATTTATTACGAAGTTTTATAACGATAAGAACTTTGTAAATATCTATAACAAATGGATTATTGATAATGACCCTTTTATGAAGCCGTCAGTTGATCATATAGTACCGAGATGTAAAGGCGGTACTAATTGTTTATCAAACTTGCAGATTTTAACTTGGTTTGAAAACAAAGGAAAAAGAAATTTATCTCAAGAAGAATGGGATGCGAAGAAAACAAAAATAAAGGATTATTTACTATGAATAAAGAAAACCAACATAAGGAGGCTTTACCATACGGTGTGGTTTCTAATGATGGTATCAACTTATATAAAGGTGAATGTTTAGAGATAATGGATTATTTAATATCTCAAAATATCGTAGTTGATGCTATTATTACAGACCCTCCGTATGGTTAGTTTCGCACTACTGC
>CAYNIM010000110.1:0-1594 GCA_964397335.1 uncultured Flavobacterium sp. | reverse complement strand
GAATAAGGTATTAAATCATCTCGCATAATATACAGTTTGTTTTCATTATGAAAATAGCCAAAGCTTTGTATCATTAAGCTATACCTTTTTTACTACAACTACATTTAACATAAATTACTTCAAATAGTCTTCTTTTAATATACTCATAACATATCTGTCTCTATATACGCCGTGCGAAAAAACATCTTTTTTTAAATGACCTTCAATCTTAAAACCTACATCTTTGTTTAATTTAATCATTTTGTTATTTTCTACCCATACATAAGAATATATTTTATTTAATGCAAGTTCACGAAAACCATATTCAAGAATAACTATTCTTATTTCTTTTCCTATTCCCTTGCCCCACCAAGCCTTATCTCCAATACCCATATATGACTCAGCTTTTCTGTTTTTTATATCTATATTTAATAGTCCAGCATAACCAATCTGCAAATCATTCTTATTCAGGCATACTATAAAGTCTTTTCTTGTTTGACTCGATGATGCCTTATTAAGCCACTGTTTAGTAGCAATCTCTGATATAGGGAAATCAAAATTTAATGTTGCACTAACGTCAGGATCATTTATCCATTTTACTTTGTAAGGAATATCTCGCTCTTCCATTAATCGTAAATACACGTTTTTGTTTTTTAGCATACAGCCTCACTTAAAATAACTATACTTTATACAATGACACTTAGCCATTGATTTTTTGTCTTTTTATAAGCACCTTGTGTAGTATTATTTTGATTACAAAAAGATAAACATTAGGAGATTTTGATGTAAAGCTTAAGTCTGATCTGATAAAAACTCTACAATTTTTATCAATAAATAAACTGATCTCAATCGTTACAAAACCATATAGGGTATCTTACTAGTTACAAAATACAATAATAAATTTATTTTTTGTAAAGTTCAGTCTATTAAATTACAACGATTAATATAAAAAGATTTAATCAAACCTTTAATTACAGATTCTCATTACGGCCAGAATAAATACCATCAAAAAATAAAATAGTTTTAATGGTTTTAAAGAAAATTATGAAATCTGTTTTAAGAGAAATATTCATAACATACCACAGGTCTTTATCAATCCTTTCCGCCCATGTAAGAATATTTCTTCCATTTACTTGTGCCCACCCTGAAATACCAGGCAATACAGCAAGTCTTTTTTTTTCATTACTTGTATACTTTTCAAGATGCGAAATTGGAGCTGGTCGTGGTCCAATAAAACTCATTTCTTGTCTCATAACATTTATTAATTGTGGCAGCTCGTCTATACTCGTTAGTCTTAGTAATTTTCCGACTTTAGTAATTCTTGGATCCCCTTTAGCAGTCAACAAGCCTAAACCCATATTTTCTGCATTATCACACATCGTACGAAACTTCCATACTTTAAACACTTTGCCGTCTTTGCCAAGCCTTGGGTGTCTAAAAAAAACTGGTCCAATTGAATCAATTTTAATCAAAACAGCAATCAACAAAAAAAACGGAAAGAACATAATAAGCCCTATTATTGCGAAAATCATATCTAATAGTCTTTTAAAATATTTTTCGTACATAACTCTCCTTTTTTTAATAGTGAAGCGGTGCTTAGGTATGCTTCGCATAG
>CAYNIM010000109.1:0-1641 GCA_964397335.1 uncultured Flavobacterium sp. | reverse complement strand
AAGAATTTTCTTCAACTAAAAATAATCATCAAAATTTTCACTATCAAAAATTAGCCGCATAAAAAAAAGACTGCCCTTTTTGGACAGCCTCGTTTTTTTTTATGCCATTGTGTGGAAAACGTTTTGAACATCGTCGTCCTCTTCAATTTTTTCTAATAGTTTTTCAACATCGGCAACTTCTTCTTCAGTTAATTCTTTAGTAACTTGTGGAATACGATCAAATCCAGAAGAAAGAATTTCAAATTGACGCTCTTCTAATTCTTTTTGAATTGCACCAAAACTGTTAAACGGACCATAGATTAGAATCCCGTCTTCATCTTCAAAAATTTCCTCAACACCTAAATCTATCAGTTCCAATTCAAACTCTTCTAAATCTAAACCATCTACTTTTGCAATTCTAAAATTACAAGTATGATCAAACATAAATTCCACAGAACCTTGTGTACCTAAGGTACCATTACACTTGTTAAAATAAGAACGGATATTTGCTACCGTACGGTTATTATTATCTGTTGCAGTTTCAATTAAAATAGCGATTCCATGTGGTGCGTAACCTTCAAATAAAACTTCTTTGTAATTAGCAGTATCTTTGTCAGTTGCACGTTTAATGGCACGTTCCACATTATCCTTCGGCATATTCGCGGCTTTGGCATTTTGCATCACCGCACGTAAACGCGCATTTGTTTCAGGATTAGGTCCGCCTTCTTTTATAGCCATTACGATGTCTTTTCCAATTCTCGTAAACGTCTTAGCCATTGCAGACCAACGCTTTAATTTTCTTGCTTTTCTAAATTCAAACGCTCTTCCCATTTCTTGTTTTTATTATTGTAAAACGATATATTTGTGCAAAAATAACAAAAAATCAGGTTTTTTTAAAGGAAATCATGTAAATTGTCTGAATGAAAAAAATAATAATTGGTACAATACTTACGAGTATGACTCTTTCGGCTCAGGAAAGTAAAAAAAACGATCTTGAATTAGCTCCGTATGTAGGAATTGCAGCTGCCAATTATTACGGGGAAATACCTGGTACAAATAAGAATCTGTTTTCTCCAACTTTTGGACTAAATACTTACTTTTATATCAACAATAGATGGAGTTTTAAAATGGGTATCGAACAGCAAATAATGGGTGCTGAGACTTATTTTTTTGATGACAGTACATCTACGAATCAATCTCTCAAAGAAAAATTAAGATTCATTTCAATTCCATTTCATGCCAACCTCCATTTTGGTTCTAACAAGAACTGGATGTTTAATATAGGACCTACTTTTAGTTTTCTAAAGACTGTATCTTTAAATGGAGTGGAAGTGGGGGTTGAAGGGATTCGAACCGACCATATTGGAGTGGGATTTGGAATCGCTTATCGTTTTAAAATCACAGAAAATTTTAGTTTAGCTATAGGTCATCAGGAATATATAGGTTTTACAAATAACTTTTATCATAAAATTTTTGGAACTCAACCTCCTTTTGTTGGAAATATTTACGGTAGTTTTAGTTTAAAATTTATTTATAATATTGAAAGCAAAAGTAATCATACAGTAATCAATAAAGATTAGAATCAAATAATCATTCAATTAGAACCATTATAACCTGAGTTCGATTAATCAGAATATTGCTAACTGATTTGTTTTTAGCTCA
>CAYNIM010000108.1:0-1645 GCA_964397335.1 uncultured Flavobacterium sp. | reverse complement strand
AACGGAACAAATCTATCTTGTTTACCTTTTTGCTTTTTTACAAAAACAGTATTTCTGTCAAAGTCAACATCAGATAATTTTAAAGCACAAAGTTCATAACTTCTCAGTCCACAACCGTAGAGTGTGGCGATCATTAATCTATGTTTTAAATATTTTGGCGCATTGATTAATCTCTTTACTTCCGCTAAACTCATCACTACTGGAAGATCGTTTTGTCGCTTTATCTCAGGAAGTTGAACTTTCTGACCATCCATTCCAAGCAATTTGTAGATCGCCCTTAGTCCATAAATCGTGTGTTTGAAAAAACTATCCGAGGGAGTATTATGTTGGTTTTTACAATGAAAGAGATAATCATCAATAGCTTCCTTATCTAGAAGTTCTGGACTTTTCTTGTAATGCAAAGCCAAATGAGCAAGGCATCTGGAGTAGTTCTTTAGTGTGCTTTTGGACTTTCCATTAATCGAGAAGCTTTTGGTTAGTTTCTCGTGCAAGTTTTCAAAACCCGCAACCTCTAAAATTGCAATTTCAACTAGGGTTTTACTTTTTTTTATACATAATATTTGATTTAATTTATATTCAAATGTAGTAAATTGCTAATTTAGAGGGTGAGAGAAGCTTCCGACGTTAGGAGGATTCGTTCAACAATGTGTATAAGCAATGGCTTGTCCTCGCCTACTTGGAAATTCCGCAGGAATTTCCAATGGTAAGTACCTGTTTGCAATTGTCCGTGACGAACCACGCCACTGCTCATACACTAAACGTTGGCGGTAAATTAAGAACACAGCAAATGAAATATTTAATACCCTTATTTATTTTTACACTCTTATTAGTAAGTTGTGAGAACTCCAAAATATCCGAAACACCAGTTTCGCAATTTATTGGAAAATGGATTCTATCTGAAAGAGGAATATTAGAAGGTATTCAGATAGAAATAAAAAAGAATAAGGAAGGTGAACTCTACGGAGAGGTTATTCATTTAAATGATAATAAGTATGTAAAACTATTTATGGAAAATGGTGACAAACTCATTACCAGTATTAAACGGAGTTCTAATTTTGAGTTTATAGTTACCGAAAAGAAAATTGCATCACCACTTTTCTCTATTTATAATCAGAGTACAATTGTAGAATACAGAGTAATATTTCAAGATGAAAACAAAATACTACTTGGTAAAAATGGAGCGAATGGAGTTTATACACGAATGAAGTAATACCTATAACACTGCATACAGCAAATAGGGCAATTTCATGGTTCCCGAAAATTTATTACTTTTAACCAACACCGCCAAATCGTTGATTTGGCTTTTGAACGAAAATTAAAAACAAAATACAACGCTTTGGCTCAGTGGGAATTTGGAACTTCATCTGTATCTTTCTGCCCTACTTGCCATATGCTTGACCGTTGAACTAAACCGATTTGAAAACCGATAATTTCCCACCTTCCCCTCATTGACATGGAATTATTGAAATGGAAAAGCAATTTTCAAAAGTCATCGAAAAAATAACTCATAATCAACAGTTTATACTTTGATTTCATCTTTTATTCCTGCGAATTCATTTTTTATTTTTTGTAATTTAGCCGTCATTATTAAAATGCTTCCCCGCAATGTTACCACTAATTATTTGCAACGGCAATAACCAAGCGA
>CAYNIM010000107.1:0-1654 GCA_964397335.1 uncultured Flavobacterium sp. | reverse complement strand
GGCAAACCAAATTTGTCGGAAACTGATAGGCAAATTATTGAAACAATGCTCGAAAGTTGTTTTATTACTGAAATCAATCACGAAATAAAACAAATTTACAAATATATCAAGCAAAATTATACCCTAAAACTCCCCGATGCTGTTATTGCTGCTACAGCAATTAGTCTTGATATTCCGCTATTAACCTCTGATTACGATTTTCAAAAAATCCCCAATCTAAAACTGATCTACTGGCAGTTATAAATATCTCATAAGATAATAGTCTAATTTAAAAACATAGGCAAATTTTATCGGATACTTCCACGCGGCAGGCCTGGATAGTAAGCGCTTCCTGACCGGAAGTCTTGGGATCTTTCCCTTCACCGGAGGTGGAAAACCTTGCAGCGTTGATTCCCTGTTCCACGAGGTATTTCCTCACTGCCTCGATCCTTCTGAACGAGAGTCTGTCGGTGTAACCGGTGATCTCCATGTCGGTGGTATTGAATTCCTTGCAGTTAACCTTTGTATCTACAACGAAACACGGAATGCAGCTAATTTCTGGGACAAGTCCGAAATCGCCCCGTTAAGTGTATCTATCTCTTCAGGCGTAAACTGAACCGGTTTCCCATTCACCTCATTACCATTTATACGTTGACTAAGCCAACTTTTTGTTTTGTTAAAATAATTCTTTGCGATATACGATATACGATTCTCCCATTGCTTTCAATCGACGCAGGTCATTGTATGTTTCCACTTGTTCGTCCAGTGGCACTCTTACCCGCACGCAATTGGGCTTCGGCCAAAATAAAATACAGTTCCGATTTGCTCAGAAGATGTATCGGTTGTGAGCCTAAATCATACCATGCAGAAAAAGCCAAGCTACCATCTGCAACTTGCGCTATCTCCTCATTACCGGGCTCATAAGCCTCGTTCCTTCAACGCATAAGCTGTAGCTCTCCATTGATCAATATCCGCATATTGATGCGAAATAAAATTCCTCATACTATAAATCTGTTTCAAGGGATTTGAGGGTAATTTGAAAGCAATGAACTACTGGTTTTCCGATTAATTGCCAAAGCAGTTTCTCCAATAAACTAAATACGCATAAGGTTTGCGTCTAAAATAGTCATGCCCCATGGTGTAGATAAAAAATCATTCACAACATGAATATCTTTGCTTCTTTCTTGTATAATCCAATATATATTAAATATCACATCGTTACTATTGTTTCCGAAACAACTTATGTTGTTTGGATTCTATTCAATACCGATCATTCACCCACATCGACTTTTGCACAATGCTTTAATGAAACTATAGATAAATCTTGCATCGCAACTAAATAATAGTTACTTTTGTTGTAAAAACAACTCTATGGGTTCGCATGAAAAGTTATTAGAGCGGTTCTTAAGGCTTCCGAATGATTTCACGTGGGATGAATTGAAACGGTTGTTAAGCAAATACGGGTACAAGCAGTACAACAAGGGCAAAACATCGGGTTCCCGGGTTGTTTTTGAAAAAGAGGGTTCAAAGGTTTCACTTGACCTGCACAAGCCGCACCCTAAAAATATTCTGAAACCCTACCAGATGCGGGATGTATTGGATTTTTTAAAAAGAATTGAAATTATAAAAGAATAAAGTCATGGACAATATATTAAAATACAAGGATTTTATTGCC
>CAYNIM010000106.1:0-1749 GCA_964397335.1 uncultured Flavobacterium sp. | reverse complement strand
TTACACCAGTCTCAAACGCATGGGGATAACCTCCCCCAAAACGAGGATTAACTTCTGATATGTAAAACTGTCCTTCTTTTTCAAAAATATCAATGTCGATGATCCCTTTAAACTTAGCAGCTCTTATGAAATTTTTAACAAGATCAAAAAGCTCTTTGTTTTTTACCGACTTAGATTTGTCAGTTTCTCCAGCTCTCATTAGAATTTTTTCTTTAGCAAATATCGATACTATTTCTTCTGAAATTAAATCTATATAAGCATCTATGCCATATTCGGTACCATCCATATATTCTTGTATCATGAGGTTGTCGTACCTGTCAAAAAGAAAATCCACTTCATTGTCCGAAAAAACCTTATTTATATTGATACTTGCACTACCCTTCACTGGTTTAACAAAAACAGGATAATTAATTAAACTATCCTGCTTATCTTTATAAAATTCATCTTTATTAATGTATGACTTAATTGTATTAAATCCTTGCTGCTTTAAAAATTCATACATCTTATATTTATCAAAACATGTTTCGACAACTTCGTAACCTGATACAATGGGCATAACACCAATATTAAGAAAATCCTGTTGGTGTTTTGATAAAAGACTCAACTCTGGATCAATTAAAGATAAAACAGCTTTAACTTTGTTTTCTTTACATATTTTCAAAATCGTAGCTAAATAATCATCTGCGGTTATTTTAGGAACAACAAAATATTTATCAGATTCGTATAAAGCAGGTGCCAAATCGCTTGCATCGGTGGCAATTACAGATCCTTTTCCAGATAGTACTTGTTTAAAATACTGAACAATTTTATTCCTTGTACCGCAACTTAAAATTAGAATATTTAAACCACCCTCCATATATTAAAACACCTCCAAATTATCAAAGAAAATTGGTGTGCCACCAGTATGAATAAACAACATTTTCTTTTCTTTTATTACATTCTCTTTGATATACTCTTCCATTCCCCAAAATGCTTTTCCTGTATATGTATAATCTAATGGAATACCAAAGTTAATCATTACTTCTTTTGCTTTTCGAACTATATGATCGTTAAAAGTACCATAGCCGTTCAGGATATATTTATCTGTAAAGAAAACGTCATCTTCCACTATTCCCTCAATACTTAAACTATTTAAAAAGCTATTTACGCTTTCCAGTACCACAAGTTTACCTCTTGGGTTTTTTCTTGCTATGCTGATACCTATTACATTTACGTTTGATTTGTTTATAAGCTTACCACATATTAGTCCAGCTTGTGTTGTACCTGTACCTGATGCATGGAAAATATAATCAAACTTAATGTTTTCTTTTTTTTCATAATCGATTATTTCATCAAATGCATTAACATATGCTCGCGTACCGATATTACCGTGACCTCCGCCTTCTATTAAATAGGGATTTAGTCCTTTTAATTGTAAGCCAGCTAACACTTCTTCAATTGTATCTTTTACATTATTGATAGAGCACGGGATAATGCTTGTGCCAAACCATCTTAATAGGGTATTATTGAATGTGGATACTTGAGTTTGGTTTGGTGTAATTATGTAGCATGGCAATTTCTTCGATGCTGCTAAATTTGCAATAATTCTACAGTGATTTGAACTACTGCTACCATAGGTGACTACACTATCAGATCCTTTATTTTCTATATCTTCAAAAAACAATTTTGCTTTTCGTGCTTTATTACCTCCAAATGAATAAGGTATTAAATCATCTCGCATAATATACAGTTTGTTTTCATTATGAAAAT
>CAYNIM010000105.1:0-1836 GCA_964397335.1 uncultured Flavobacterium sp. | reverse complement strand
GGTTTCGTCAAAAAACGTGTTTTCAAAAACGGTAACCTGAAACCCTTCTGAAATAAGTTTAAATTCAGGTTCAGGCAGTTCTGCCTCTCTGAAATAGCGGCGGATTCTACTGATGCCGGAACCATATTTTTCAATCCACCCCATATTTTTGAAAAAATCGGCAATTTTGCGATTGCGTGGTGTCGATTTGTAATTGCCCGACAGCAAATCGCTAATTGTTATACCTTCGGGGAGTTTCCCGGGATTGTAAAATTCAATTTTATCATCAAAGATTTTAACTACTGAGTCGTAAGGCAGGCGATAGTCGCGATGGATAATCATATTGATCGTTTTTAAGCAGAAACGGCAAAGGTGATTCGTTGATGGTCAAACGATTGGATTTTTGTATTTCAATAGCATGTTGAACCTTATCGAGCGAAATATCATCCAACGAATGGAGCATGTCGGGATATGCATCCCAGCTTGTGTTCAGCGTCTGCAAATGCATATTCACCACTTCCGTTACCGACAACAAATGATTAGAATTATTCACACGTTTGAAGTATTTTCCTCTGCACGCCACAGGTTTTATCGGATATTCCTGCACGCTGAAAGCAAGCACGTCAACGCCCCGAATACTAACAATTTCCCAATCCGGAATAATCTGTTGCTGAGTTTTGGTTTTGATTTCGTTGATCCAATTTTGAATACTTTCTTTTCCAATTGTGAAATTTTTGACAGGCTCTCCCTTATCATTTACTCCTATAAGCACTCTTCCGCCTTTAGCGTTGGCGAAAGCAACTAAAGTTTCAATAACATCTTCATTGAAATTTGGTTTAAACTCAATATATTGGGTCTCTTTTATCATAAAAAATATTACTCACAGTGTTTTTTCACAATGAAAAACATGCAAATGTAATCAAAAAAATGCTTGTGTGTTATATTGTTCGTGGTTTTATTAACAGTAATTTGAGACGGAGCCAAACAGAATCATTGCAAGCATGATGTGCAATTTCATTGATTTTGTTATAGTTTTCCAGCGGAATATGTACAATCATGTCATGGTTGTCATTCCGAAATCGCCGCAGGCGAGGGAGGAATCTGCTGATTCGTTGCAGAAAAGAACATTCGTTGTATGGAACATGATTTTGGACGCCCTACCTGAAAGGGTCGAAAAAGTAAGAGTTGTACAACCCACTCCGGGGTTGATAGTTCAGGATGTAGCGCTTACCCCGCATTGCGCTTCGCTTGTACGGGGTTACACACATCAAACCCCATTCGGGGTTAAAAGATACTGCTATGAATAGTCCGTATAAATAATATAAACTATTTAGAAACGTGTTCTTATGTTTATTCAAAACACACAAGACAAGCTTGTTGTTATTTAGAAAAATCTTGATATTTAGTATCATACCTGCCATTACTTATACAATATATCAGCAAAGGTAATTTCTATTTTATTGCTTAAAATTATTGATATTTTCTTATCATTTTCTTTATTAATCTCTTGAAATTTAGTCAACTTTAAATATCGTTTTTCTATTATTATTGTATTTTACAGAATACAATAATACTGCTTTTTTGTATGCTGCAAAGTGCAGAAATTAGCTCTTATCGCTCTTTTAAAAAGTCAAAATATAGTTTGTCGTTCTTCATCGTGAATATGAATATTCCAGAGCATATTTACACTCAACACTTGGTATTATTGCCTTCGAGAGCCTCAGGCAACAACTCACCCCAACACCACAACAGTCCCCCCCTCTTCCTCATCAATCAAATCAGCGCGGGTGATTACTACTTGTTTGACGCCGGCTTGGAGGGCTTCGAAGGCGTTTTCTAATTTGGGGATCATGCCGC
>CAYNIM010000104.1:0-1990 GCA_964397335.1 uncultured Flavobacterium sp. | reverse complement strand
TGAACTAAATTATAATCAACTGAAAATCAAATTGTTTTAACAAGACACTTATGATAAACGGATTTAAATCGGTGACTATGGACGACATTGCCCACGAATTAGGTATTTCCAAAAAAACCATTTATCTGCACTTCTCGTCAAAAAACGAACTGGTGAAAGAAACGGTTGATTTTGTATTTGATTCGGCCATCGATAGAATGAAAAACATAATTGGAAATTGCGACAATCCTATTCAAGAACATTTTGCCTTAAAAAACAGCGTTGCCGCCTTATTTGGATTAAATATTCGAGCAAACACTGTCTATCAATTTAATAAATACTATCCTAGACTTGCCGAACGTGTTCAGAAAAAGAGACACGATAACTATGATTTTACTATTCTACGAAACCTAAACGAAGGTGTTGAGAAAGGATATTATCGAGATGATATTGACATTGATTTTGTTGGAAAAATGTTTTTTGCTAGCTCAACAGCATTTTTTAATGATGAAACATTCGTCAACATACAAAACAGTCAGTCGCTAGACGAATTAAATTACAAGTTTTTGGAATATCATTTAAGGGGAATTGTAACTCCAAAAGGTTTAGAAATTTTAGAAGAACTCTTAAAAACCCACAAATAGATCTATGAAAAAGTTCACTTTCGTTTTGGCATTTGCATTGCTGGGAATCAGCAGTCAAGCTCAAAACACGCTAACACTCAGCGATGCAGTAAATTACGCACTGCAAAACAAAGCCGAAGCAGTAAATGCTCGCTTGGATGTTGAAAACAGCGAATATTTAATTGATGAAGTTCGCGCCAGTGCACTTCCTCAAATTAATATTGACGGCGGTTTGACCTATAACGCCATTTTGCAAGAAACTGCAATGGAATTTATGGGAGAGAGTATGGTTATTGCTATGGGAAGACCTTGGCAGTCGACAGCTGTAGTCTCATTAAATCAGCAATTATTTAATCAAGCTGTATTCACAGGATTAAAAGCAGCAAGAACTACAAGAGAGTTTTATAAAATTAATGCTGAACTAACAGAAGAGCAAGTGATTGAAAAAGTTGCCAACAGTTATTTCGAGGTTTATAAAACTAAATCTCAGTTAGTAACTATGGAACAAACTATTGGAAACACAACCAAAGTACGCGATGTGATTCAAAGTTTGTTTGACAATGGTTTAGCAAAAAAAATTGATCTAGACCGAACAACCGTTGCGCTGAATAACTTAAAAAGTGTACGTCAGCAACTCATCAATGCGTTAAGCTTACAAGAAAACGCGCTGAAATATCTTATCGGAATGGACATTAGCCAAGACATTTCGCTTCCTAATGACACTTTTGAAGTAAGCAAACATATTTTGATAGACGGAACAATATCTGTAGAAAACAGAACAGAAATTAAACTATTGGAGAAACAAAGTGAACTTTTGGCACTGAACAAAAAGGCCACCGAAGCACAAAACTATCCCAATTTAAGTTTGAATGCCAATTATGGTTATTTAGGAATTGGAGATAAGTTTCCTTGGTTTCAATCTTATCCCGGAGCATATTGGTCTGATTTTGCATCGGTAGGATTAAACTTAAGAATTCCATTATTTAACGGTGGAGTTGTAAAATCAAAAGTCAATCAAGCACAGATAGCCATCGAAAAATTAGAAGTTACCAAGCGTGATACTAGATTAGCATTGGATTTATCGCTTCAAAATGCAATCACACAGTTAAACAATTCACTCATTATGCTTAATACGCAAAAAGAGAATGTGAATTTAGCAAAAGAAGTTTTGAGTAATGTAGAAAACAACTACAAATTTGGTTTAGCAACCCTAACCGATTTGTTGGACGCAGAAACTTCATTTGCCGATGCGCAAAACAATCACACAAGTGCTTTATTAGATTATAAATTAGCAGAAGTACAATTAATTAAAGCTAAAGGAGAATTACAAACATTAACAGAAAACTAAAACGCCCTATTTAAATAAAAGATGAAAAAAGTAGTTATAA
>CAYNIM010000103.1:0-2099 GCA_964397335.1 uncultured Flavobacterium sp. | reverse complement strand
TTAACCCACATTGCGCATAAAATCCTGCTGGGAAAGAAAAAACGGTTGATAACCCACTTAGTTATCAACAATTTAGGACGATGAATTTTACAAATACCACTATTTCAAATCATTACGAAATCCAGAAATTTCGTTTTTGAAATGTAGTCCTACCTGGGATATTGACAACCAGATAGTTAATGATTATTTTTGTGGAATGTTTATCAAGCCGTTTCCAAAATATAATACCTCCACAAAAGAGCGGTACACGATCTACCGGCTTTGCGAAAGCTACCGCTTGAACGGGCAAATACGGCACCGCACAATCGTGGGACTTGGAAAACTGGATGAATTGGCCACCGATGACCAAAAAAAAATGTTGGGAAAGCGCATCGAGGAAATACTCAAATATGGAACAGGATTGCTTTTAACCGAACTAGCAGACGAGCAAGTGGAAAAACTTGCCATGCATTATTACAAGGAAATAATGCTCAAGCGGCGCTATGATGTAAAAGAAAACGGGGCTGAATGGGAAACGGTGAACATGGCCTCTATGAAAAATAGCGATGCCCGGGAAATAGGGGCCGAATGGCTTTGCAAACAAGCTTTTGATCAACTGGGGATAGATGATTTTTTGAAGCAGCAAAAGTGGCCAGAAGAAAAAAGATCGCTTGTCGCAACCCATATCATAAGCCGTGCGGTATATCCGGCATCGGAACTCAAAACGGTGTCTTTTATAAAAGAAAACTCGGCAATCAGTGAAATTACCGGCGTGGAAAAAAGCAAAATCACCAAAGCTCAACTCTATAAAACATCCCATAATTTATACTCGATAAAAGATAAACTGGAACAGCACCTGTCCCGGCGCACCAACGACCTCTTTGATCTGGAAGACAAAATTATCTTGTACGACTTAACAAATACCTACTTCGAAGGCAGGATGACAAACAGCAAACTAGCCAAATTTGGGCGGAGTAAAGAAAAGCGCAAAGATGCAAAGCTGATTGTACTTGCCGCAGTAATAAACCGGGAAGGCTTTTTGAAACACACCAACATTTTTGAAGGTAACATGGCCGACTGCAAAACCCTGGAAACAATAATCGACAGCCTGGCCACGCAAACTTCCTCTGTCCAGCGTAAGCCCACAATAGTAATGGATGCAGGCATATCCACGGACGACAATCTGAAAATGCTCAAAGCAAAAGGCTACGGTTATGTGTGCGTTACGCGTTCAAATTTAAAAGAATATTATGCAGATGCTACCCGCGAACCGGTCCAGATAACAGATAAGAAAAAACAACCCATAGAGCTGATGAGAGTAAAAGTGGAAAATGATGATGATCATTATCTATGGGTAAAAAGCCAAACAAAAGCGCTCAAAGAAAACAGCATGAACGGGCTGTTGTCACAGCGTTTTGAAGAAGGAATCCAAGGCATTAACGAAGGTATTAACAAGAAAGGCGGAACTAAAAAGCTGGGCAAAGTTTTTGAACGCCTGAGAAGGCTCAAACAAAAGTTCCCGTCCGTACATAAGTATTATGAAATCCTTGTTCGTGACGATGGCAACGGAACCGCCACCGCGATAAGTTGCATGCATAAAATAGGGGAAGATCCCGATAAAAAAGCAGGTATCTATTTTTTGAGGACCACCCTGGATGAAACCCGAGAAAGCACCCTCTGGTCAATTTATAATATTATTCGCGAAATTGAATCCACCTTTCGGATATTAAAATCAGACCTCGACCTACGCCCGATATATCACAAAACCGATGAAGCTTCAATGGCACATCTGAACCTGGGATTACTCGCATATTGGTTGGTTTCCACAATACGATTTCAGCTAAAACAAAAAGGGTTTGCCCACGACTGGAGCGAAATTGTCCGCATTATGAATACCCAAAAATGTGTATCGACCAGTGTGGAAAACATCGAGGATAAAGTTATAACAATACGCCAATGTACCGAGCCAACAAAAAACGTTAAACAAATATATGACCTGCTCAATTACAAATCGGCACCATTCTATCGAAAAAAATCCGTAGTCCCCCCTGCAGAAATTTTCAAAATTGACTCGACTTAGTATCAGGCATTTATAATCTGCGACCTGCAATGTGGGTTAA
>CAYNIM010000102.1:0-2193 GCA_964397335.1 uncultured Flavobacterium sp. | reverse complement strand
AGTTTCTGTAAAAATCAGTATCAGGCACATGCCATTTTTTCTGCGAACTACTCCAGCGAGCCTTAGTGTTTGCTTTGAGGTAATCTACCCATTGTTTCTGATAGGGAAAGTCTATCCAGATAACATTTTTGTTTTGATGTTCTCCGAATGTGAATGTATAAGGCTGAGTCGTAAATTGAGTCCTATCTTGCATAGCATCACTTCGTTTTTTGTGTAGTTCGTTACAAATTTGCAAAATATTTTTTTAAAACCACTATACGTTTTGCGAAATATTTTAGAAGTTATATATAACTGTTTATCAACACACAAAAAATATTTTTAACAAAATTTTGTAAACTAATTTTTAATTTGTAGTATTGCGTATATTTATGAGTTAGCGGTCAGGCTATGACGACACAAACCGACATAAAAATGAAAAATATATTTTTAGCAATATTGACAATCTCACTCTTGACAAGCTGCAATAATTCGCAGACAAAATCTGTGGACAAAAATGACAGACTTGAGCTTGTTCCTGAGCCGGACAAAGAATTGCGAGAAAAATATGAAAAACAACAAGAATTAAATAAATCGAAATGTGCTTTTATTGACCCAGACACTTCTGTTGTTGGGATTAAAATAAGAAATGTCGAAAGCACTTTAAATATTTTAGGAAAACAAACGAAATTAGAAGGTGACTCAACTCACGTATTTTATTCGAGTGACAAAAAACAAAAACTTGGACTGACCGTACATCCAGGAGACTACTATAGCCAAGTGAGTATTTTCAACATTTCATATTCGGACAATTCAAAACAAAACTTCCGACAATTAAAATCAAAGGAATTTGAGACCGAAAAGGGAATCAAACTTGGAATAAGTAAAAGAGAAATTATTGAAAAACTTGGAACTTGCTATGTATCCAAAGACAGCACAAAAAATGGTATTGTACTTAAATACAGACTTGAACTTCCCAACGACAGCAAGACAAAATTATTGAAGAGCAACAATATGCCTATTTACTATGCAACATACAGACTGACAAATGGCAAACTCGAAAACATTGAATTTGGTTTTGAATATCCATAGACAGAAAGAAGCCCGAACCGCTAACAGGCGTTTGGCAAAAAAGCGGGTTCAGTGCTTAAATGAAGCTCTGTGCTTCGTATCAAGTGATGTGCTGGCAGACAGTTTAGTGCTTCGAAATCCGCTTCTTCGCCAAGCGCCAAAACGTTAGCTGTAATTACTCCCAAAAAAATACTTACAAATGAAATTCATAATTATTATTTTTTCTCTTTTTTTAATGAATTCTTGTGCCGTAAGCCAAAATAAGAAAGATGATTTGAAACAAGAATTGACTGAAATACTTCAATCTGACCAAGAGCTTCGCGAATTGTTTACGCCAAATATTACGGTAGAAAGAAAAACCGAAATTCTTATCAAATACAAAATTTCTGAAGAAGACTTTAATAAAAGAAATTGGAAAATAACTGAAGAAAATGATAGTTTAAATCTTATAAAAATTGAAAAAATCATAAAAAAATACGGTTATCCTGGAAAAACTCTTGTAGGAGAAAAACAGAGTACTGCTGTTTGGTATGTAGTTCAACATTCAAAATTATCAACTATAGAAAAATATTTTCCGTTAATGGAAAAGGCAAACAAAAATGGTGACTTGAAAGATACTCATATTGCAATGATGAAAGATAGAATGCTGATGTATCAAGGAAAGGAACAAATTTATGGAACTCAAGGTGCAGGTCGTTTGTTCATAAATCCAAAAACCAAAGAAGAAGAATGGACTAATTTCATTTGGCCTATAAAAAATTGGAAAGAAGTTAATGAGCTTAGAAAATCTGTAGGTTTTAATGAAACAATTGAAGAATATGCAAAATCTTTAGAAATGGATATATCAAAAAAATATACAATTGAAGAAATTGAAAGTTTAACAAAAAAGTAAATTGTAACTACAGCTAACATCGCATTGGCAAAATGGCGGGTTAAGTGCAAAACTCAACTTTTGTGCTTTTTATTCCGCCGAATGTGTTCCACATTCAGCTTTTTTTAATAATTTAGCTTCAGTGGAAACACATCGGCTACGTTCTCGCTAAATTGAACTTTTCGTCCAATTTATCCGCCACTTCGCCAATGCGTTTCCCGTTAGGGTGCATTTTAGAACAGACCGACAAAAAATCGTAAATTTGAAATATGAAC
>CAYNIM010000101.1:0-2199 GCA_964397335.1 uncultured Flavobacterium sp. | reverse complement strand
ATTTTCATAATGAAAACAAACTGTATATTATGCGAGATGATTTAATACCTTATTCGTTTGGAGGTAATAAAGCACGAAAAGCAAAATTGTTTTTTGAAGATATGAAAAATAATGGATCTGACAGCGTAGTCACTTACGGTAGTAGCAGTTCAAATCACTGTAGAATTATTGCAAATTTAGCAGCATCAAATAAAATGTCATGCTACATAATTACACCAAACCAAAATCTAAAAAAACTACATTCAATAATACCTTATTAAGATAGTTTGGCGCAAGCATTATCTCGTGTTCAGTTAATAATGTAAAAGATACAATTGAAGAAGTGTTAGCTGACTTACGACTAAAAGAACTAAAACCCTATTTTATAGAAGGCGGAGGTCACGGTAATATCGGTAAGCACATGTTAATGCATTTGATGAAATAATCGATTATGAAAAAAAGGGAAATATTAAGTTTGATTACACTTTCCATGCTTCTGGTACTGGTACAACACAAGCTGGACTAATATGTGGCAAACTTATAAATAAATCAAATGTAAATGTAATAGGTGCCAGGTAGCAAGAAAAAAGCAGGAGATAAACTTGTAGTGTTGGAAAGAGAGAACGTTATTAAATTTTCTGATTAAAGAAGTCGGGAGATAAGCTTAACTTAATATTGTTTTTATAGCCATAAAGGCAATATTCATATAGATCATTTTGAGGTTGCACAAAGTGCTATGGTTGCATTTGGATCACATGAAAATCCTCAACTTAAAGTTATATACTCTTATGATACCTTATCTGAGACAGAATGGATTATCCCTTCAGTAGAAAACGCTTATATACCTAGTGTTTGGGAAGATATTTCAGATACAGTTGACTTAAAAATCGAAACTATGAGCTGCATTAAATCTCAAATATAGGAGTTTTCTCTCGCAAGATTTCTAAAAATAATTAGATTTTTATCAGAATTTAGAGGCTCCGCAAACCGTGTAAACAATGCTGATAGTTTTGTGTTAGCCCGTGGTGATTTTTAAATGATTATTTTTAAAAAAAATGAAAATATATGTGAGATGAAAATGAAAATGAAGGACAAAAACGTTATTATTATTGGATCTGGACAGCATGCCAATGTTGTTTTATACAATATTAGATGCCAGGGTATTTATGATGTTCTGGGTTTTTTTGATTCAGATCCTAATAAGATTGGCGATAAAATTCTTAATTTGCTTGTTTTAGAGTCATATACTGAAGCTAACTTGGACTTGTTGGCAAATAAGTATAATACTAATAAATTCTTTATTGGTTTCGGCAATATGAAATACCGTAAATCTGTGTATGAATTGTTTGTTAATTCAGGTTGGGAAGCTGTAAATATTTTTCATCCTAATGCAGTTATATCACAAGATGCTGTTATTGGAAGTGGTGTTTTGATCGAGGCAGGATGTTTAATTACGCCAAATCCTAAAATAGGCGATAACGTTGTTATCAATACTGGTTCTCAGGTAAACCATGATAATATTGTGGAAGATCATGTTTATATTGCATCGGGCGTAGTTTTATCTGGTGGTGTAACAATTAAAGAGAATACATTAATTGATGATGGTGTTATAGTAACACTTGGTAAAAAAGTTGGTAAAAACAGCATAATAGGTGCTGGCAGTGTAGTTACTAAAGATTTATCAAATAATGTTGTTGCATATGGTAATCCTGCAAGGGAAGTACGTGCTAACAAATAAGATCTGCTTATTGTGAAGGCTTTTTCATAGAGATGTCTTCGATGTAGATGCGACCTCGTCGCAGAGACTGCTACGCAGTAGCTTCTAAGCTTTAGTTTCTCAAAACGCAAGTTTGTCTATGCGGCTGCATCTCTATACAAAGTATCTCTAAGTTTCAGCTTTTCTATACTAAGCATGACTATATAAAAAAAAGCAAGAATAATAATCAATGAGGGATGTAAGTGAAAAAGAAAATATGGACGGTACTGAGTATGGCTTAGATACCTATATAGATTCGATTTCGCGGGGAATAGTATCGATATTTGCCAAAGAAAAAAAACTAGTGGGTGCAGATGAGCGGACAAATCTATACCTGTTAAAGATATAGAACTTTTCGCCTTTTCATAAACTTTATAGAAGCTGTTAAACTTATAGGGTTCATAGACATTGATATTTTTTATAAAGATGGTCAACTCTACATATCTGAAGTTAATCCTCGTTTT
>CAYNIM010000100.1:0-2227 GCA_964397335.1 uncultured Flavobacterium sp. | reverse complement strand
AAGCACAAAGCTCCAAGTTTGCACGTCAGCCCGCCTGACGCAAAACCCGTGTTAGTGGCTGCCTTTCTTGTCCTCCGCATTAATTTTTCAGTTTTAGTTTCATCATTATATCGGTCTGTTCGTCATTTCCCAATTTGAAAATATGTTTGTCAAACTCTTCAAAACCGTTTTTCTTGTAAAAGTTTATAGCTCTCGGATTTTCTTCCCAAACTCCTAACCAAACATAATCCGCATTTTTGTTTTTGGCTATTTCGATTGCTTTGTCATATAGAATTTGGCCAACTTTTTTTCCGTGAAATTCTTTGAGAACATAAATTCTTTCAATTTCTAGAGCTTTGTCGTCTTTTAGTTCGGTTTGAGATTGTCCGAAGTTCAGTTTTAAATATCCAATTATTATTTCGTCAATTTTCGCAAAATAAAATTCTGCGTTTTTGTCATTAAGTTCAGTTTTTAATTTGTCAGTCGAAAAACCATTTTCTAAATAACTTTCCATATTTTCTTCGGTGTTACTTTCAGAAAATGTTTCGTAAAAAGTTTGTCGTCCAATTTTTTGTAATTGGTCAATGTCATTTATTGTTACTTTCTCAATGTCAATATTTTCCATTCTATCTTTGTTGGTCGCAGTTTTGATAAGGTTCTGACTAACGTTTTTCAAATAGGCACATGCGGCTACCACATATGAACGTTCGCCGCTTGTGATTATTTGATGTTAGCAAATGTTATCTATTTCTAATCATGACGCCTGAACTTGGTATTATTTCCGGAGTTGAATCTGAAATTACTCTTAAAGACGCTAATGATGTGTCAGATATATTCAACTTGAGACCTAATTTTATATTTTTCGAATAGGTTATGTACTCAATGGATTCATGTTCTATACCGTTGTACTTAATGCTTCTATGTCCAATTTCTGGCTTAACAGCTCCCGCCATCCATGGTCGATCCTCTTGAATATTTAATGAGTCGGGTCTTATATTAAACATTACAGTGCTGTCATCCCAATACCAAAGAACTAGGCTTTGTTGAGGTGTAAATGTTGAGTCATTATTCTCGCTGATTTCAAAATATATAGAATCAGAATAAGCAACTTTTACATTTTCAATAGCTTTCTTGAGTTCTTCATTTTTATTTGAACAGGATGCAATTGCAACCAATAGGTTTATTATAGATAGCTTTAAAATAATATTTCTACTCATGATTTATAGTTCTTAATGTTTGCTAACGGCAGTCCGTCTAAAAACCACCTTTATTTCATAAATTCCACTCTAAATTACATTTTATATTCAATTTAAGCCACTTTCAATCCCCTTTTTTCAAAAACGATATTCTCCACTTCTAAAAATACAATGCGGTAAATCAGCTTAAAATGCTTTCTAAAAACGGAAAAATAAAAGTCAAGTACACTTAGGTACTTTTTTAGCACTTCGGAGCTCAAAATATTGAAGATTCGACGTAAGTTATAAGCCACAAAGACCAACCCTATATCAGCAGAAGCTCGTTGTATTGTTTTTTTGGTCATAATATGATCAAATCCCCCACTGTCTTTTTATCGTTCCAAATGGATGCTTCCAATTGTTTTTCTAGTTCTTGGTATTTTTCTTGATATTTGAGGTGTTGATTTATCTTCTCTTGTGCCTTTTGTTTTTCACTTCTTCTCCACGTTCTGTCCAAACATTTTTTTATTGCATCGGGATTGTCTCTTCTAAAATTAGAAATGGTGTTGTGTTCAGGTGCTAGCTTTCCCATCAGCCACATTACTTCAAGGTTACGATAGCACTCCTTCTCTAATTGCCTGGCAGAACGCATTCTGTTCATGTATCCATAAATATACAATTTGAGTAAGGTACTTGAATGATAAGCGGGTCTTCCACCTAGTGGATTTCTATTTTCCTCAATGAAACCGTATTCTTCTAAAGGTAAACTTTCCACAAAAAGGTCGATTAATCGAACCTCATTGTCCTTATTTACACTCTCCTCTAGACAGAACATCTCAAACTGACTCCTGTCTTTTCCTATGATGTATTTCATAGTGTAAATATACTGAAAGTCAATTAATTGGCAATAATTAAAAGATACAACTTACTAACAGTTAGGATGTTGATAAAGAGGAGGGTTTTTAGACAGTCTGACGGTTTGCGTGTATGTGCAGTAGCGGATTAGAAGCACTTTCCGGTCCGTTTAGCACAAAGTTTCTTAAAAGTACAGACCTTCGATTTACCACTACACC
>CAYNIM010000099.1:0-2267 GCA_964397335.1 uncultured Flavobacterium sp. | reverse complement strand
AAACATTACACTTTAAAAAATTAAAAATACTCTAGGTTTATAGGGGTCAAAACAATTACGTTAATGAGTTTAACGAATTTGTTTCAAAAACTAATGAAATGCTTAATAAGTAAATAGAAGAAGTATACCAAGAACAAATGAATGCATACTCAATTTTAGATTTATTTGAAAGAAATATATGTTCTTAAATTTCAATTTTATCATTTTCGATTTTATTGAGAATTATTAAAGAAATAACTCACAAAAAACATCCAATTCATTGGGTGTTTTTTCATTTCCAAACCCCGTTTAAATAACGTACTTTTGTATTTCAAGAAATCAATCATGAACTATCTTTCAGTAGAAAATATATCGAAATCTTTTGGTGCACGAACGTTGTTTGAAAACGTATCGTTTGGTATCAATAAAGATCAAAAAATAGCATTTGTAGCAAAAAATGGAACTGGTAAGTCTACCATTCTAAGTATTATCAACGGTTTGGATTTTCCTGATTCAGGTCAAGTTGTTATTCGCAAAGGTCTTCGTATGGAGTTTTTGTCGCAAGAACCAAGTTTACAAGACGAGTTAACCATCGAAGAAAGTATTTTTGCTTCCGATAACGAAATTTTAAAAGTAATCGAACGTTACGAAAAAGCTTTAGAAAATCCTGAAAACGAAGAAGAATACCAATTGGCTTTTGACCAAATGGATCAATTCAACGCTTGGGATTTCGAAACGCAATACAAGCAAATTCTCTTTAAATTAAAGTTAGAAGATTTAAAAGCTAAAGTCAAAAACCTTTCCGGCGGACAACGCAAACGTTTGGCTTTGGCCATTATCTTAATCAATAAACCCGATTTATTGATTTTAGATGAGCCTACCAACCACCTTGATTTGGAGATGATCGAATGGTTAGAAGATTATTTTGCTAAGGAAAGTATCACTTTGTTTATGGTAACGCACGACCGCTTCTTTTTAGAGCGTGTTTGTAATGAAATTATTGAATTAGACAACGGGAAAATATACCAATACAAAGGAAATTATTCCTATTATTTACAAAAGAAAGAAGAACGAATCGCTTCGGAAAATGCATCAATCGATAAAGCAAAAAACTTGTTTGTAAAAGAGTTGGATTGGATGCGTCGACAACCAAAAGCGCGTACAACCAAATCAAAGTCGCGACAAGACGATTTTTATGTAATCAAGGAAAAAGCACATTCGCGTCGTAAAGATCATCAATTAGAATTGGAAATCAATATGGAACGTATGGGCTCAAAAATCATTGAAATGCATAACGTTTCGCTGTCTTTTAAAGACAAAGTAATCCTTAAAAACTTTGATTACACTTTTAATCGCGGAGAACGCATCGGAATTATCGGCAAAAATGGAACCGGAAAATCTACCTTTCTAAACATATTGACTCAAACACTTCAGCCCGATTCAGGAAAAGTAGTAATTGGTGAAACCATCAAAGTTGGTTATTATACACAAAGTGGAATCAACCCGAAACCTGAGCAAAAAGTGATCGATATCATTAAAGAATACGGTGAATACATTCCATTAACAAAAGGCCGAAGTATTTCTGCTGGTCAATTGTTGGAACGCTTTTTATTTGACAGAAAAAAGCAACACGATTTTGTTGAAAAATTAAGTGGAGGTGAGCTAAAACGTTTGTATTTATGTACGGTTTTAATTCAAAATCCAAACTTTTTGATTCTCGATGAGCCGACTAACGATTTGGATATTGTTACGCTAAATGTTTTAGAAAACTTTTTGTTAGATTATCCAGGTTGTTTATTGGTTGTTTCTCACGACCGTTATTTTATGGATAAAATTGTAGATCACTTATTCGTTTTTAGAGGAGAAGGCGAGATAGAAGATTTTCCTGGAAACTATTCCGACTTTAGAATTTATGAAGATTCTGCTGAACCTGCAAAAGACGAAACACCGAAAGAGAAAGTCAATTGGAAAGACAATCAACCTAAAAAATCAGGTTTGAGTTTCAATGAACAAAAAGAATTTTCGAAAATTGAACGTGAAATCAAAGATTTGGAATACAAGAAAAAGCAAATTGAAGATGGTTTTTCAGACGGAAGTATTGCCGAAGCAGAAATGATTGCTCAAGGAATTGAACTTGAAAAAATAATAAAAAGTTTAGAAGAAAAAGAAGAGCGTTGGTTCGAACTTTCTGAAAAACGAGAAGAGTAATAAACGTTTTTGTTACTATAAAACCGGGAGTGTAACACGAACTGTGTCATCTCCTTTTTCCAAGTCTTGGGGGCTTAAGC
>CAYNIM010000098.1:0-2449 GCA_964397335.1 uncultured Flavobacterium sp. | reverse complement strand
TTCGATTGCATTGTTACAACCAAATAAAATAAATGGGAATATTAATAAAATTAAATAATGATTCTTTTTAATAGTCATATTTGTTTCTCATAGTTATTATCACGATTACCCCTAACGCTCTAAAATAAGCAAAGTAGCGCAAACCTTGAATCCTATCGGCGCTATTTTGTTTATTTGTTGTTGTGGGTAGTCAAAGTTTCTGAAAAGTATATAAATATTTTTTCTTTGAGCAGAGTTTCGTTTTCCAATTTTCCTTTTTATCCACATAAGAACTCAATAAAAAACAAGTGTCTGAATCTGGCTTTTCTACATACAGATTATAGTTCATCATATTCAATGTATCATTTTCTTGTGATTCAAATAAGAACCAGTAAGTATCATCATTTTTTAATTTAGATCTTCCATATTCATATAGATCAATATTTCCTCGATTAGTATAGATATCAAATTCACTTTTAACGTATTGAATAAAACTCTTACCTCCCATATTGAGTGTAGTCACTGCAATGCCTTCTAAAAACATTTCTGAGGCTGAGGAGTCAATACTTACAACTCCATGAATAGTATCTACCAAGTTCTCGATAGTCCACCACGAATCAGGAATTTGTATCTTATATAGATTACGAGAATCACTGAAAGTATCCTTTGTAATCTCCATCTTTGAATTACAATACCAATCCTTGTTTTTTAATTCAGAATGAAAGTCTGACGTTCCACCTGAACAAGAACATAGAAGTAAAAGAAAAATTGGAAAAACAACTCGTATCATATTTGTCCTACTCATTACCCACAACGTTTTGGCGCTTGGCGCAGTGGCGGATTTCGGAGCACAAAACTGTCAATACACCACAAAAGTTGATGCGAGGTAGAATGTTCAATTAACCACTTCACCCGCCATTGAGCCAAACGCCTGTTAGTGGCTGCCGTTCTATTCATTTGGTGGTAAGTATCCATACATTTTCGTCTTTTCCAAGTCGTTATTCCCGTTTGTACTGATTTCCCAAGTCATTAAGAAATCTGGGTCAATTACAACTTCTTTAGTTGCTCTTAATCTATACTCTCCTTTGTCAGCCTTCTTTATTGTGTCTTTGTCGTAAGGCATTTGAAAAATCGAATTGTCCTTCCTTTTTACTCTAATAAGTCCATCGTCTGTTAGTTCAGATACAATACCATAAGTTTGATATTGATCAATCAATTCGTCTTCCTTGTCAATAAAAGTCAGTCCAATAAGAAAAACTTTGCCTTTCAGATATTCTTGTAGTTGTTGATATGTCATATTTACATTGAATATAGTGTCTTTAAAAAACTTCCGTAACCGCCAATATCAATTAGCTCGTCCTTGTCTGACTTAATTGCAAGACCAAACATTTTACTGTCTTCGTTAAAGTAGATTTTGTAACCATTTCCGTCTTCTGTTTCTTCAAGCACAGTCCACAATTCATAAATGTCCGTTGAGTCATTCGCGTTTTTGTATTTCTGTCTTGTCGGTTTAATTAAACACTTCATTAGGTCAAGTCCAAACACATTTTTAATATCTGGCTCAACTTGTAATTCTGTCTTAATTATTTTTTCTATTTCAGTTGAAGTCATTTCTTGTGTATGTGTCGTTTTACGGTTGCCACTAACGGTCAAGCATATGGCAAGTAGGGCAGAAAGATACAGATGAAGTTCCAAATTCCCACTGAGCCAAAGCGTTGTATTTTGTTTTTAATTTTCGTTCAAAAGCCAAATCAACGATTTGGCGGTGTTGGTTAAAAGTAATAAATTTTCGGGAACCATGAAATTGCCCTATTTGCTGTATGCAGTGTTATCATCATTATTCAAAAAACTCCCCATCATCATCTATTCGTTTCCAAATTCCATAATAGCCCTTACCTTGATCAACTATTGTATCTAAATTCATTTTAAAACAATCAATTTCTATATTTCTAAAGGGTAAATGAACCATCATAATTGTGTCGAATATAATCTTCTTTTCTTCAATATGAAGAGGGATTAATACCTGCTTTTCATTACTGTAAAATCCGGCCTGTGACCATAATGTAGTGTCATTATTTTCAATGAATTCTTTAATGGTATAAATATAGATTCCGTCTTGCTCTGCGTAATTAAAACCTGTTGAATCAATTACTTCTTTCGGTTCAAAGGAAACAAATTCTATTATTCTTGCAGTTGGCTCCCAAACGCCTGCTTCGATAAATAATTCTTCAAAATATATTTTACACTCATCTGAAAATGGAATAATTGTATTTGAAATACTATCGAGCTCAGGAACATTGAATTCCATTGAATCTAATCTTTCTTGCAACTCACTCGGTTGAGTACATGACAACAAAAATAATATAGGTAAGATAATTGAGATTAATTTCACTGTTAGTGTTTTACGTATTGATGATAACTTATAAGCGTTTTATCTGTTGTTTTCTTTCAATAGCTAAAGATAGTCGTA
>CAYNIM010000097.1:0-2452 GCA_964397335.1 uncultured Flavobacterium sp. | reverse complement strand
CTTGCTTCCAGCTCTGCTTCCAGCTCTGCTTCCAGCTCGGTAAAACTATCAAGAATTTTAACGATTTCTTCCTGGATTGCAATGGGCGGGAGCGGGATTTTGAATTTATCTACATCTGATTTATTAATGGCGGGAATACTTCCGTGCGCAACCAATGTTTCCCTGATATATTCTTGTTTCTCTTTAAGAGAATAAAATATGAATTTTGTTTTAGCTATCTTTTCATCTTTTGAACGGTATGGGTAACACAACCCACCTGCCCAAAACTTCTTATCAATATAATTTATAAACCCTGCATATTCGCCCCTTGCCGCAATCGCAATCGCATTGCCGTCATTATTATATTCATCATATTTTCCGTACCAACTACGCCCGGAATTTATAACTGGATATTGACCCTTATCAGATAATTCCCCGGTTTTCAAAGTCCCTTTCTTAAGAGGATTACACAATTCGCCAAGTGCAAAAAAATCCACCCCATTCGGACAGAGTTCAACGATCAATTTTTCAATTTTTGATTGGCGATTGGGCATAATTATTTTGAGTAAACAGGGTAGCCATTACTTTTTCTGATTTTTACTTTTACCTAAATTTGATTTTTCAAGTAAGGTGGTATCACTGCTCAGGCATTCTCTCAAAGAATCAATGGATTCTTTTAATTTTTCATCAAAATCATTTTTTTTATTTGCTGGATAATGAATACAATTACGCATAAAAGTTGGCAGTGTTACTTTCGCATCAGTATCGGTATGCTTACTGGTGTCCTGATATGATTTCGGCATTTTTTTTATTTGTTTGAAATATTGTTCATCAAATGGATTTATACCTATAGTATCTACATGCTTAACCGCATCTAACTCTTTTAAATTTTTATCTTTCACAAACCGATCTCTTAGCTTGTCATATAATTCATTATGATATTGCTCATCTAAGATATCGAAAACTTCATACGAAACTTCCGCATAGCTTGTTTGTTTTTTATTGAATTGATCAACTTGAGTGTGTTCTTCGTTTTTTTCATCCTTTTTCTTTTCAACCCTATAACACCTCCCTAGATCTTTCTTATCAATCATGTAGTTTGAGTGGGTTGCAAACAAGACAATATTATTTTTATTGTTATTTGTAATTCCTACAAGTTGAGTAAGTAAATACTCTTGTGCTTTTGGATGCAAATGTGTTTCTGGTTCATCAAGTAAAAGAATTGTATCTTGTAATTCTTCATTTTTATTTTCCGCGGCGATTGTTAACAAAAAAGAAATAAACTGTTTAAAACCATCGCTTCGCATGTCTGATGTTTGGGCTTTTCCTTTTGTGCCAATATCTCTAACATGGAAATTAATATGCCCATCCATTATTTTAAAAGTGATTTTGATAGGATGATTTGGCCAAGCTGATTTAATGTGCTCTGTTACATTATTGCCAAGTGTTTCCTCAAGATGCTCACACTCTGTTGTGTCTTTTAAGGCATCATTTAATTTTTGTTTTATTTCAGCTTCTTGAATTGAAGATAATAAAAAACAGTTTCTCAGAGGGATTGAGGTATTTGTATCAGTAATAAATTGTTTAATATTTATAGGTTTTGAAATTAAATATCGATCTTCCGCTGTCCAAAAAATTGTTTTGTGAGCAATTTTATCTACAAGGATAGCGAACTCATCTTTATTGTCAATTTCAATTTCATTCTCCCCTTTAAAAACTGCGATTGAATACATAGGGTCAGCACCCGCTTCAGGAAAACGAACAACATAATCTACGATCAAAGAGTCTAAAATTTTATTTTTTGGTTTTTTGACTTCCTCAATTTCACTATTTTCAACTTCTTGAATCTGTTCACCTTCTGCGACAGAAACTGCTTTTTCTAAGTTTGGACTTGGATCATTAACAACACCTTCTTTGTTTAAAATCTCATACAGATTCTCATCTTCTTTTTGATTAATATTATATTGATAAGTAATTTTTATTTCTTCTTTTGGTCTAAAATCCTTTAATAACGGTAGTTTTGTACCAGAATCATCGACTAACCCATCTTTCAAACCAATTGCTTTTAATATCGAAGATTTACCAGCTTCATTTATTCCTATTAATCCATAAGTAAAACTATTATCATCTCTTTTGCTTATTTCAAAAAAGATGTTTTTTATGCTTCTATAATTTTCAATTGTGATTTTTTTAATTTCCATAGATTTATTTTTTTTTCAATATCTGCCACAATTACATCAATTGCCGCGTGAAGTTCGTTTTGTTTCGCGGACTTTTTTCTCAATTGTTTTTTGAACGGTTTTGATTGTTTCCAAATACGCTTTTTCCACCTCGCTGATGGTTTTTTCTTGGTATTTTTTGTATTCTACCGCGGCTTTTTTCAGTGCCGCGGCATGGCTCACCGAACCGGATTCCGTGAGGATTTTTTTATCAAAAATGCCAATCAATTTATCAAGCTGGGCGATCCAATCTT
>CAYNIM010000096.1:0-2545 GCA_964397335.1 uncultured Flavobacterium sp. | reverse complement strand
ATCAAGAAGTTACCATCAACTATAAAGATTATAAAGACGGAAGTAAAACCAAGCAACTCACCTTAAAAAACGAAGAATTTACAAGGCGATTTAGCTTACATATTTTACCCAAACGTTTTGTACGCATCCGACATTACGGAATAGTAAGCAGCAGTTGGAAACGTGGAAAGCTCGAACAATTACAAAAAGAGTTAAATGTTGTACGCCCAATAATTGAACCCAAAACGCAACATAAAAAATGCTATTGTTGTAAAGTTGGTAATCTGATCACCTTGTATGTTTTTGGGCAAAGAGGACCACCGAAAGCCTATCTTATCGAAAATAAACTTACGCCTGTGAATTAACTTTTACGGGTAAGGGAACTTGTGCTTTTTTGCTTCGAAAAACAGTATAAAAAAGTAGAAACCAACACAAAAAAAGCAGTAATCGTAAAATTACTGCTAGTATATCTTAAAACTACACTTTGAAAACTCCATAATACGTAATAAGCTACTCCGGTTCCGTTCAACGGGCTTTCATCTCGTGCCCTCCGGGCAAGACGAAAGCTTAGTTATTACCAGCTGTTTTTATTATTCTTTTTGCTTATCAATAAATTTAACGAGTAAATTGCTATTTGTCATTAATAGATAACCAATTAAAGTTTTAATAAAATAAAAAATTAACCAAGCTAAATTTGGGTAATTCCCGATAAGTTCTTTCTGTTGAATAAACTGAAAAATTTCGCTGATTAGATTAGGAAGACTATCAATTAAAGTTGTTCCACCAATTAGAATTACTATAATTTTTAAAACAGTATTTTTAGAAACTGTTATGTCAATTCTGTTTTCGGTAAAATGCTTCTCTAATCCAAGCTTAGAAATTAAAAAAGAAGTTTTGAATAAAAATAAACCAGAAATAAGAATGTAAACAAAAAGTGCAATTATTCCAAAGAAAAGTTCAGGAATTGCTGTGTTCCAACCTTCCATAAATTGATATGTAAATAATGTTACAGCAATTTGAGGAAAAATATATAAACAATTCAATATTAGCCACAATCCAATTCCTTTAAGTATTATGTTCCAAAAAGATTTAATTTCCATAGTCGTTTTTTAAGTTGTGGTGCGTCAAAATTGCTGGTAACACACAAATATACGCAAGTTTGCCATATAAACAAATAAAAGACAGAATACTTCTGCATATTCTTAAAATCAATAGGTTAACTAATGTTTTTTATTTCGTATTTTGTATTGTTCGTTAAATTTTTTGTATTTTAGCTTTATTATCAATACAAAATACGAAGGTTATGGATATTGAAAGTCAACAATTATTTCGTTCCGAGAAATTTACTTATCTCCTAGGAGTTCACAAAAACACTGATGTGATTTGGATTTCATTTCCTTATAACTCTTCGTTAATTGCTCTTATAAAAAAGAATCTAAAAGCTAAATGGAGTCAATCTGTTAAAAAATGGTATGTTGTTGATAATCTATTTCATAGAGATTTATTTAATTTACCAATACCCGTTGTGCATTATGAATTAAAAAAAGAAAAAAGTTGTTCATTTGATTGAAAATCAGTAAATTGTTTTAACCACAAAACATTTACAATGAACAACTTAAATGCAAATTACGAAAGAATTTTGGAAGTATTGAGAAAAATATCAAAAGATAATCTTGTGTCTTATCAAAGACGAGCACCTAAATTGAAGGATTTAGAATTGATAAGTCTTGCATTAACTGCTGAATTTATGGGTATTGACAGCGAAAATCATCTTTTTCGTCAAATCCCGGAAACGATAAAATGCAGGATAGATCGAAGTGTTTATAATCGCCGTAAACGTAGATTGGCTGACAATATCAACGATTTACGAATGAAAATAGCCAGAAGCTTTAATGAATTTGAGAAATATTTCATTGTTGACAGTATGCCTGTCGAAGTTTGTAAACTTTCCAGAAGTGGCACTTCTAAAATCTGTAAAGATGCTCAGTATTGCTTTCCCAACAGAGGTTTTTGTGCCTCTCAACAAATGCATTTTTATGGCTACAAACTTCATGCGGTATGCTCTGTAAGTGGTGTTTTCCAAAGCATAGATTTGACTCCGGCTTCTGTGCACGATATCCATTATTTAAAGGACATCAGAGAGCAATTATCGGATTGTACATTGCTCGGAGATAAAGGATATTTGTCCTCTGAGATACAGATTGATTTGTTCAATCATGCAAACATAGAACTGGAAACACCCAAAAGAATCAATCAAAAGGATTATAAACCACAGTTTTATTTGTTCAAAAAACAGCGAAAGAGAATTGAGACATTATTCTCACAACTGTGTGACCAGTTTATGATTAGACGCAATTATGCCAAAACTTTTGAAGGTTTCAAAACTAGAATACTAACTAAAATAACAGCTCTAACAGTTGTGCAGTATATCAACAAAACTTATTTCAACAGAAATATTAATCATTTAAAAACTTCAATTATTTAAAATGCACAACGGGTTTACCAATAAAATATTTTAACCCGTAGTGCATTATAGAAAAAGTTGCTCAAAAGATTAAAAATCAGT
>CAYNIM010000095.1:0-2698 GCA_964397335.1 uncultured Flavobacterium sp. | reverse complement strand
TTTCTTCTTTTACACAATATATTTATCCTAAATAATAATCGAACTCAGGTTAATAGATTTATCATTAATGCTAATAGTTTTATATTTTTGTACGGCATATTGATTTATTATATCTTTATAATTATTAATACAATGTAAGAATCAATTTAAAAAGAGACCTTCTTTGAATATATTGCATATAGTAAATATGTAGAATCAAGATTGTTGCTTTTGATTGAAGTGTTTGGTTCGATACTATTCAGTAAGTATAATAAATTGTTTTAAACTTGAAAAAGTTTATAGAAAAATCAGCCTATGCCTAATTATCAAGAACATCCAAAAAGTAAGCTCGATTTATTTCGACAGAAAATGTACATCATAATTTATGGTGTCAATACGCCTGCCGGAAAAGCATTTGATGTAGCTTTACTTATAGCAATCTTACTAAGTGTTTTTACCATAATGGCAGAAACCGTTTCTGGTATTGATCAAATTTATCACACAGAATTATTGATATTAGAGTGGATTTTTACCATTGTTTTTACACTAGAATATGCTTTCCGTATTTTTGTGAGTAAGAAACCCTTAAAATACATTTTTAGCTTTTATGGAATTATAGATTTTATATCTATTCTTCCGATGTTTTTTTCTTTATTCTTTGTAGGTAGTCATATCTTAAGTAGTTTCAGGATTTTAAGGTTGTTACGTCTGTTTAGGGTCTTCCGCCTTATAGAATTTGTAGAAGAGTCCTCTAGATTAAAACTCGCTTTAATTGCAAGTAGAGCAAAAATAATGGTGTTTCTCTATACCGTTTTAATCATAGCTGTTTTGATTGGTGCGTTAATGTATTATATAGAGGGACCCGAAAATGGATTTACAAGCATACCTCAGAGTGTGTATTATACAATTGTAACATTGACCACAGTTGGCTATGGCGACATGGTTCCGGCCACCGCTTTAGGGCAGTTTTTATCTATGGTACTTATGGTAACTGGTTATGGCATTATAGCCGTTCCTACTGGAATTGTTGGTGTTGAAATTGCTAAAGAAGTGAGCAAACCTAGTAAGGAAGAATTAAAAGAAGAAGACCACAATCGTTTAAATGGAATTGTATGTGCACATTGCAATAAAGAAGGACATCGTGATGATGCAGAGTATTGCTTTAATTGCGGACACTTCTTGAATAGTTGATACTGAAATTTAAATTGATTGTTAGTTTATAAAGATACGAACAGAAGTTTTTCAGATTCATATATGTTTTTTAATGATACAAACTATACATCTTCTCGATTGTCACTTTCTTCCTCTTTACCTTCTTTGATCAATTCTTTCACTTCTTGCATTTCTCCATTTTCAAGATCTTTAACCAAATCTTCTTGTTCATCGGATTGTTTATCGATGTGAAAGGTGCAACCAACCGGGAAATGGTCAGAACCAATGGATGGATAAATAAAAAGTTTGTCTATGAAAATATCCGGACTATGAAATAATAGATCTAACGGAACTCTGAAAAACCAATATTTAGTGTGAAATGTAGCAAGAATTCCTCTGCCGATACGAGCATCAATCAAACGACTTGTTTTTTTGAATAGAATAGAAGATTTTGCCCAAGCAACATTGTTAAAATCACCTACTACTAAAACAGGTAGTTTGTAATCGCGTACTTTTTTAGCAATACAAAGTAAATCACCATCTCTCTCTTTTGAATTATCTTCCTCTGTTGGACTTGGCGGTGGGGGATGAGCTCCAAAAAACACAAAACGATGTCCATCTCTGGTTTCTAACTCAGCCTCAAAGCTAGGAAGGTCATCAGCTACAAAATAATGAGTTTGTTTACGGTTTACTTTTAATTTGGTATAAAAGTGCATTCCGTAGGTGTTCTCAAGTGTCACTTTTTCATAATTAGGATAATCTTTTTCTAAAACACGCATTGCTTGTTCCCAATCACTATTGCTTTCCATTGTCAGAAAAATGTCTGGTTCTTCCGTATTAATTAAATTTATAAATCGATCATATTCCTTATTAAATTGATAAATGTTACAAGAGATTATTTTTATTTTATCGGATGCTTTTTCGGTTTGTTTGGCTATTGGAGTCTTCCAGAACTTGGTGTATCGCATAAGGATATATATGTGATAAACTATCAATATCAGCTGTACTCCCTGGAAAAACCATAATATAGCATTTTCTTTTGTGTAGAAAAAAGTGATGATAAAGACAATAGTTTGTAATGGTAATAATTGAAGTTTTATAAATTCCGAAACTCTAAAAATCCAATGTTGGTTTTGTACAAATGGTAAAATACTCAACAAAATCAACAAACTAGAAACTGTAATTAGGGTGATTACCATACGAATATCTATTTGATTAAAGGATTAGTAAACTTACTCAGTTAATTCCGTTTCAAATATAATTTTTTTTTCTTAGCTATCTGATATAAATACATTTTTTAAAAAAAGTACTTCGAAAAATTTAGTCTTGATATCTAATTTCTTAACTACGATCTTCAGTAATTTTTGTAATTTGAATCCAATGAAGTAATGATGCTTTAGATTTTTTAAAAGTGAAATAGCTTAATGAGCCAATTAATAAGATAAATAAGGTTGAAACAAATAAAAGAAGCCGTCTCGATACAATATTTCGAGGCGGTTTTTTTATTTTTATTTTTGTCCCGTCCTGAAATAGCGATACAAAAAAGAAATCGTTATTATGGAAGAAA
>CAYNIM010000094.1:0-2700 GCA_964397335.1 uncultured Flavobacterium sp. | reverse complement strand
TATTCCTGATGTTTCTTTTAATTTGAATAAATTGGAGGCCAAGCTTCCTTATGAGGATGATTTTTTTGATGTGATTTATGGTATTTCAATTTTTACGCATATCGCAGAAGCCATGCATTACGCCTGGTATAAAGAGCTTTACAGGACGCTTAAACCTGGTGGTATCTTGTTTTTGACAACACAAGGTGCGAATTTCAAAGTAAAATTAGATCGCACAGAAAGAATGCGATTTGAGGAGGGAAAACTCGTCGTTAGAGGAAAGGTAAAGGAAGGACACCGCACTTTTTCGGCCTTTCAGCCAAAGGAGTTTATGCTTCAATTGTTCTCCAAGATGGAAGTGCTTGAACATATTGAGCTTGAAAACGGTGAGTCTAAAGTAGTGCCACAGGATATTTGGATTGTGCGGAAATAGCAACGCCATTCTTTCATGTACATTGAGCTATCACACTCATCTGATGGATATTTTTTAAATCCATAGCAGCTAAATATTTTCTGTAATTCTCCGGGAGAATTCCAGAATTTAGTCAAAAAGAATAACTTTGTGTATTATAAAAATTTGTAATTTAAGCGAAAATTTAGCTTAAAAGACGAACGAATGATAGCACAGGAAATTATAGAATTAATTGGCTTAGACAGAGCTAAATCCGTAATTTTTAAGGGTGAAGAACTCTTGGAGAGTGAGGCTGTGGTATTAAATCAAGTTCAGGATTTTGGTATAGATTCGATTTATTTTAATACCGATGAAAACGGAAATAGTTTTCCTGCTGTATTTCTAAAAAAGGTAGATTCTTTTGACGAAAAGACCTTGCAAGAAATTGCAGATATGCACCAAAAAATCTGGAATTACAAAAAAGTATTGTTTCTGTATGTTTATTCCGAAATAGAAATACGGATTTATAATTGTTCTGAAAAACCGTTGGTAAAGACTAAAGAAAATTTCGATTACGAGAAAGCACTCAAAACTTTTGAATTAGGAACGTACAATTTTTCAGATAAAGGGCAGCTACAAGAACTTGAACAATTATTCTCGAGAATTGCCATTGATACAGGAATTATCTGGACTTTGGACGAAGCTGCTTCCATCCGTGAAAAGATAAACCTCCAAAGAAGAGTTGATAAGTACCTTGTTTCAAGTTTGGTAAATACTGCACAACAGATTGAAGAACAGGGTCTTGAAATTAAATTTATTCACAAAATCATTCTTCGTTCATTGTTTTTACTGTATCTCGAAGACAGGAAAGCAACAGATGAAAAATTTTATTCTAAAATAAAGAATGGAGCAACATCTTATTTTGATATTTTAGAGGATGTTGAAGCAACCTATGTTTTGTATGATAAATTGGAAGGACATTTTAATGGTAATGTTTTTACTTTAGAGGCTGACGAACGTATTACCGCAGAACAACTCCAAATCGTGAAAAAATGCTTTATCAGTGGTAACGACAATACGCCACAAATAAAACTGTTTGAAGATTGGAAATTGTTTGATTTCAGCATTATACAGATTGAATTATTAAGTGAGATTTACGAAAATTTCTTATTCAAAACCCATCCTGAACTAAAGAAAAAAACAGGTACGTATTACACGCCTCCTTCTTTGGTGGAGTTTGTATTGAATGAAAAATTGCCTATTGGCAAAAAAAACAGAAACTACAGTGTAAAAATTTTAGATCCAAGTTGTGGTTCCGGAATTTTCTTGGTGGAAAGCTTTAAACGCCTGGTAAGACGCTATGAAAACCAACACGGTGAAAAACTAACCGATTTTAGTAAACTAAAAAAACTCCTAACCGATAATATTTTTGGAATTGAATTGCACCCACAAGCTATAAAAGTAGCTGCTTTTAGTTTGTATCTGGCTTTGTTAGACAAGCTAAACCCCAGGACTATTTGGCAAAATGAAAATCATCGTTTGCCCTATCTTATCAATAATCCTGGTGATACATCAATAAAAGAACAGGGTAAAAATCTTTTTTGTAGAGATACGATTTTAGAAAACAGAGAAATCGAAGCTATTAAATTCGATTTGGTGATTGGAAATCCGCCATTTGGCACAACTGATTTATTAGAATCTGTCAGTGATTATAGCGACAAATACAATTTTGCCAAAGAAATGGTTTTACCATTTTTACATAAGGCAACAAAGTTTTCTCCCGAAGGAGAAATAGCTATGATATTCAACACCAAAGTTTTAACCAATACAGGTGGAACTTATCAGAATTTCAGAAAATGGTTGTTCAATGATTGTTATGTAGAAAAGGTTTTCAACTTTTCAATTCTTCGAAATGCAAAGAAAAACTTTGGCGGTCAATTATTTGGAGATGCAACGGGCCCTATAAGCATCGTGTTTTATCAAAAAGAACAACCCAAAAACCCCTCTGATAAAATTGCTTATTACGCTCCAAAAACATTTATCAAATCCAATGTAATTGATGGATTAAGTATAGATTTTACAGATTTGAAATTTCTACCAAGAGAAGAATGCCAGAAACCTGACACCAAAATTTGGAAAATAGCGATGTGGGGTGGAATGAATGATTGGGAGTTGATACAATCATTCGGCAAAAAAAATATTGGAAGTCTATTATCACGAAAAGATGTCGTCAAAGGACTTGGTCTTCAGTTTCTTGATAAATCGACAACTAAACCTATTGTTATGTTAATCTGAAATTGACGGGTATAGTCGTTTTAATTTAATCCTTG
>CAYNIM010000093.1:0-2782 GCA_964397335.1 uncultured Flavobacterium sp. | reverse complement strand
TACGTTTATCTTTAGCTATTGAAAGAAAACAACTGATAAAACGCTTATAAGTTATCGGTCAGGCTAAAGAACGACACCGACAAATAACGACACGATAAAAAATGAAGGAAATTATCATATTGACAATAGTATCAGGTCTGGCGTTTTTGCTTTTTCTCGTGATACTCATTTTGGGTTTGACGAAAAAAAATAAGAAACTTAAACTGGCAGCGTTGTTTTTATTTTTTGCATTTATCGGTTTGACAGCTTGGACAGGTTTCAAGTTTGTAAGCAAGACATATAACAAAATAACAGAAACGTTAAGTCCAAGAACAGGTGACGAAATTTATGATGCACTGTTTGATAAAAGACAAACGGACTGCATTAAGATTTTGAATTTTCAAGATCAAGTTGTTCCTAAAATTGACTATGCTATTTGGTTGCACTTTGAAACTTGTCCAGACGAATTAAAACGAGTTTTATCAAAACACGAGTTTTCAAAAGAAAAACTATCGACAGCAAAGTGGGACGGAAAAATTCCATACGGTGAAACATTAGAATGGTTCAATCCAACAATATTAGGCGACTCAATTATGGTTTATGAATATTCAACAAACGACAGTAAAAACATTCAAACAATTTGGACTGATTTAGACAGTACAAAAGTTTTTGTAAGAGACATACTTGACTAAAAATGAATTGGATTAACAGACAAAAAATTGACGTTGAAAAAGAAGCCCGAACCGCTAACAGCAGCTACACGCAAGTGGGGGTTTCGTGCTCTTATGAAAGTGAAGTGCTAAATCCAAGTTCTTTGCTTTTAATGAAGTTCAGTGCTAAAAATCCCCACCTGCGTGTAGCTGCAAAACGTTACAGGCAAGTATAATAAACTGTCCCAATAGAAACTTAAAAAGTTTTCGATATGATGAGCAGACATATTTTAATATTAATATTTATTATTTCACTAATCGTTCCCAACGGTTATGCCCAGAATCTGTTGTCAGTGGAATGGCAAAAAAATGTTTGTACCAACCACTACATTAGCCATGTTTACTCTATTTGTAACGATAATGATGGAAACACTTACACACTCGGTAGTTTTTCAAATGAAGCAAACTCTTTAGGGGAAAATATATCTGATAGCATAGGTGCTTACTTTCTTACCAAGCAAAAACCAAACGGAGAAAAAATTTTTACTAAAAACTTTGGAGGCACTGACAATTTCACATTTGGCGACATTAAAATTTGCAATAATGGAGATTTGATTTTAGGATTATCCTTTAAGTCAACCTTTTTTATCAATGGTGATTCTTTAACTAATTCGTTAAATTGGAGTAGTATAATTATTAAACTTGATCAAAATTTTAATCTAAAATGGTTTAAGAAGTTCCCTGCTAATTACACCACTTATATCAACCGCATAGTTTTAGATAGCGAAGAAAATATTTACGCTTCAATTATCTTTCTGGATTCTATTTTAATAAATGGAAATACATACTCACAAAACACAGGTTATGGAACAGCAATAGCAAAACTAAGTTGGACAGGTGATGTTTTGTGGTCAAATCATTATTATTCCGAAAATACTTTAACTAATGAAAATTTGAAAATCAAGAAAGCTTGCAATTCTTGTCCAGAAACTCTTTTAACTTCTGGGATTATAGGCGGAAACTCCGTTTATGTTAATGGCGTTTTGAAAGCTCACCATAAAAGCAAATTCAATAGCCAATTATTCGTCGCCACCATAGATGAACACGGAAGCGTCCTTCAAACAAAACTTATTGATGATGGTATTCGCAGTATTGCTGACTTTGATTTTTACGATGGCAGAATTTTCTTCGCAGGTGCATACCTTGACACAGTAAATTGGGAAGGCACTTATCTTACTCCAAACGATTATAGAAGCATTTATATTGGAGAACTTAACGACCAAGCCGATTTAGTTGGATTTGCTGATTTAAAAAGTAGTAAATCATTCTATTTGACAGGATTCAAGATCACCCCACAATTTGGCTTTCTAATTTCAGGTACTTTTGATGGATCTTTCACTTTACAATCATCATCCTTAATTTTATCAGATGAGTATAAAAGAGGTTCGTTCATTGCAAGTATTAATGAATCATTAGAACTCAATGATTGTAAATACATCAAAGGAGGATATTACAATTTAAGAACACTTTCAATTTTCAAAAATAAAATTATAGGTTCTGCAATTTTCGGACAAACGTGCAATTTCCTAAATGAAAACACGTTTGGTTCAAATAATGATATTTCAACTTTTTTGACTTCTGATATCAATCAGCTCTTGGTCTTTAATCCTTCTACATTCCCAATTCCCGAAATACCAGTTCCACCTATTCCTTTTTCAGTTCAAATATATCCAAACCCATTTAATACAAACTTTCGTATGAAATTCAGTGAATCAATAAATACTGCTTCTTTGATATTGACAAACTCAATTGGACAAGTTTGTCGTGACATTAATATATCCCAAATTAATGACACAGAAATAATTATTGATGCCTCGAATCTTCAAACAGGGTCTTACATTGTTAAGTTTTTGATTGACAATAAATATGAATACGTTTACAAACTCATTAAAATAAACCATTAGAAACATAAGCCAGCCTGTAACATAGCCTTTGTCGGTCAGCCTGTAAAAACCTTCGAGTTTTACATTAATGTAAATCTAAAAGTTTGTATCTTCGATAAAACATTTAGCAAACAGGCCGCCGCAAAGGCTCAACCGTTACCATGCATTATAAAAAGACTGAAACCATGAAAAAATTAATCTTTATATCAG
>CAYNIM010000092.1:0-2930 GCA_964397335.1 uncultured Flavobacterium sp. | reverse complement strand
TCTTTAGCTATTGAAAGAAAACAACTGATAAAACGCTTATAAGTTGGCGGTAATTTAAATAACGTAACTTTACAAATGACATAATTTAAAACAAAAAACCATGGAACAATTAAAAAACAAAGTAGCTATTGTGACCGGAGCCGGTTCAGGCATTGGACGGTCAATTGCCATAGCATATGCTAACGAAGGGGCAGCTGTTATGGTATCCGACATCAACGAAAAAGGTGGCAACGAGACCGTAGAACTTATTTCAAAAAACGGAGGCAAAGCAGCTTTTTTTAAAGCCGATTCTTCAAGCGCAACCGATAACGAAGCATTGGTAAACGCTACCGTAAAACAATTTGGAAAGCTCGATATTGCCTGCAACAATGCTGGTATAGGAGGCGAGTCAAATCCTACAGGCGACTACAGTCTCGAGGGCTGGAAAAAGGTAATCGACATTAACCTCAATGGTGTTTTTTATGGTTGCAAATATCAATTGAAGGCCATGGAACAAAATGGCAGTGGTGCCATTGTAAATATTGCTTCCGTTCACGGAACAGTGGCCGTAAATGGAAGTAGTGCCTATACAGCCACCAAACATGCCGTAGTGGGTCTTACCAAAAATATTGCTTCGGAATATGGAACAAAAAATATTCGTTGCAATGCTGTTGGCCCGGGATATATCATGACACCGTTGTTGGAAAATAATTTAAGCACTGAAGTAATGGAAGGGTTAAAAGCTAAACATGTTGTTGGCAGGCTGGGCGAAGCAGAAGAAGTCGCAAGCCTGGTATTGTTCTTAAGTTCAGATAAGGCCTCTTTCGTTACCGGAGCTTATATGTTGGTCGATGGTGGCTATACTGCGTTGTAGTAACGCCTTTTGAATTTCAATAAGACAACAAACAGCCCAATTGAATTAGAAAAATGAATAGTGATTATATCATTCCTGCACAAACAAGAATTGGTCATGTGCATTTAAAGGTAGCCAACTTGGAGCGATCACTTGAATTCTATCGCGACCTATTAGGATTTGAACTTACCACTATGTATGGAAATCAAGCCGCCTTTATTTCCGCAGGAGGATACCATCATCATATTGGTTTAAATACTTGGCATAGCAAGGATGCTCCACCTGCATCTCAAGATGGTGTTGGTTTATATCACACTGCCATTCTTTATCCGACAAGAAAAGACCTTGCCATTATCTATGACAGGTTGCGGAGAGCATATTATCCGTTGACAGGTGCAAGCGACCACGGGGTTTCAGAAGCATTGTACCTTGACGATCCAGACGGCAATGGTGTGGAATTGTATTGGGACAGGCCCAAGGAACTTTGGCCCAAAAAAAGCGATGATTCGTTAGACATGTATACAAAATCACTTGATCTTCAAAATTTATTGGAAGAATTGAATTAAAAACAAATCAAATGAACGAGCAACAAAAAAACAATCAGCATGAGCCATTACGCATCCTTGTTTTTTCAGCATCTCTTAGAAAAGATTCATTCAATACCCAATTAGCAAATTTGGCTACTGATATCATTGCAAAAAATGGAGGTATAACGGACTATGCTCACATGAGTGAGTTTGATTGCCCTTCGATGAATCAGGATTTGGAAGTAAATAATTCGTATCCATAAGGAGCAGAAGAGTTTCGCAAACGCCTTTTGGCAAACGATGCTTTTATAATTTCTTCGCCAGAGTACAATGGGTCAATGCCAGGACTAATTAAAAATGTTATTGATTGGGTTTCACGGTTTCGCCCTCAGCCCTTCAACGAACAACATGCTTTACTCTTGTCTGCTTCGCCTTCAATGGGTGGTGGAAACAAATCATTGTGGTCATTAAGGATGCCGTTAGAGCATCTTGGAGCAAATGTTTTTCCCAACATGTTTTCATTGGCAACGGCACATAAAGCATTCACACCCAAGGGAAACATAGCAGATGAAACTTAAGCAAAACGCTTTGAAGAAAATCTTGTTTCGTTTATGAATCTTGTTGAAGCCACAAAAAATTATCCTTGTATAAAAAAAGCATGGGTAGAATTTTTAGGAGAAAAGACAGATGCTGTTACAGAGCGTGTGGAGTGAACAAATATGGGTACAATATTATTTCCAAAAAAATTGCGAATAAAAACTACCGCCAATAACTAAGTATTCGGCGTGCCGATAGGCCAACGCTGAATACCATGTTGACGGATCCGGATTTCCTTAGCCCTACTGAGCTTGCCGAACGTATGGGGAAAACGTTTTAATACATTATTTTTGAAAGATGATCTAGTGGTTTGCAGACCTGAAAGTGTGCGTGCATTTCTCATTTAAGTTGGTTGATTGCCATTCACTGTTCTTAAAAAGGAGTATTTACCAGATGTTCCACCGCGTTACGTTGATTTTAATATTTCTAAGCCATAACTTCTCCATTACGTTAATATCGTTACATTTATTCTGTTGATTTACTGGTGCTTAAAGTTTCTCTCCAGTTTTCTGGTGGACCTCTACCGTCAAAAAGTAAAACAGTAATGAGTTTACCTTTTTTACACCTTGGACATCGTCTGTGGTGCGTTGGGTTCTCCTTAATAATTTCCGTTGTATTTTGTTCATTCAACAACTTTTGAAGTTCGGGAAGCTTTACCTTTTTCCAGCTGCTGCTTAATATTCCATAATGTCGTATTCGGGTAAAACCTTTGGGTAGTATATGTAAAGCAAATCGTTTTATAAAGTCGGAGGTTTTGAGTGTTATGTCGTGTTTTTGTCCACCTTTTCTATAGTTTTTTGCAGAAAATGTGACTGTTCTCTTGGCGTAATCAATGTTCTTTATTCTGTGATTTGAGATTGCGATTTTGTGGGTATATCTGCCAAGATATTCAATTACAAACTCAGGTTTAAAGAAAGGCTGTTTTGCATAAACGACCCATTTCTTGGAAAACACTTTATCATAGATGCTTTGCG
>CAYNIM010000091.1:0-2978 GCA_964397335.1 uncultured Flavobacterium sp. | reverse complement strand
GTTTATCTTTAGCTATTGAAAGAAAACAACTGATAAAACGCTTATAAGTTAGCGGGCATTATAAAAAGACATAGACTAATGAAAATATCCATAAGCATTTTTTTTACCCTTTTCATTATTACAAATGAATTGATTGCGCAAAATCCATCAGACAGTTTGTACATTAGCAGTATTGATTCAATTCGTAAGAAAATAAAAAAACAGGATAACTCTTTAATTCATAAGCAATTTAAAGATACCTCATATAATAGAACTGTTGTCAAATCATTTGAGAATAATAAATTAATTTCGATTTTTTATGTTAACAAAAGTTTTATTTGTTCTGAGAATGTAACCTTTCATATGAAAAATGACTCTTTAGTTTATGTTGAATACACTCTATCTGCTCCTGATATTAGAAGTAGTCGTCCAGCAAGCATAACTTATTCGATTTATTTCAAAAACGATACCCAAATTCATTATTCAACTTCTTATTATCCTGGTGCGATAGACTGTATTCTCCCTCCATTAGAAGACAAAAGTTTTGTTGAAGAATATTATTACTACAAAAACCTTAATAATAAATGACCAATAAACTTTCTGTCTGATAGAATTAACAAATAAAACAACGACCCGCTAACAGCACCTACCCAAAAGTGGCGGTTAAGTGGTTAAATCAAGCTTGTCTCTTATCAAAGTTCCTGCTTGGCTGACTATGAAGTGATTGGGAATCGCCACCTTCGGGTAGCTGCAAAACGTTGGCGGTCAGGCTAAAAGACGACAACAAATAACAAAAGTTAAATTAAATGACAACAACTGTAAATTTTTTAATACGACTTATTCTAACAGGACTTTTAGTTGCTTGGGCAGTTATGCCATATTTTGACAAATCAACAAACGACAGTGTATTGAATGAAATATTCAGAATAGGAATAATTCCAAGTTTTTTAATAATTGGAGCATTTTTCATTATGGTAGGTTTTTATTGTCGGACTTTACAAAAGTGTTTGACTTTAATAAAACCAGAAAACAGGAAAGCCAAGCCAACTTCCGTTTGGTATATGTTTGCAATTCCATTTAACTTCGTAGAAGATTTTTTCATAGTTATTAATGTTGCCAATTCCATTGACGAAGAGAAAAAGACAAATATCAAATTAAAAAACGTTTCAGACTTTGGAACGATTTCAGGTATAGGTTGGAGTATTGCACAAGTTCTATCATTTATACCAAACTATGTAGGACAAATAGCAGGACTTTTAGGAATGGTATTAGTCATTTATCATTGGACACAAATTGCTAAAATCAATAAATTACTCGCTGACAATTAACTTAAACAACAAAAGGAATGACAGTAAATAAAGAAGCCCGAACCGCTAACAGCACCTATAAGCAAGTGGGGGTTCAGTGCATCGATTGAAAAATATGTGCTAAATTTAAAGTGCGGTTCTTCGCAGAAAAGTTTGGTGCGAGAAAACCCCACCTGCTTATAGCTGCGATCCGTTACCCAACATTAAAAATTATGAAAAAACTTACCACAATTTTAGTTATTCTTTGCTCTGTATTTAGCTTAAAAGCTCAAAATTCACCAACCAATTTCCGACTTGGAATTACCGCAAGTATTGATAAAAATCTCAGTTCTGAATCTATGGCTTTTGATCAGTATACTGGCTACTCAGCTGATTATGACAAAATCAATTACAGATTAGGCTTGAACTTAGAATATCAACTAAAACAAAACCTGTCAATAAACACTGCTATTCAATATTCTAATAAAGATTTTACAGGAACATATTTTTGTGCAGTATGTGTTTTTTCAGTTCCTCCAAGTCCTGAGGACATCGATTTTCGATTTATTGAAGTTCCACTTTCAATGAGGTATTATTTCCTGCCTGACAAATTAGGCTTATTTGGTGAAGTTGGAATTAATAATCAATTCCTATTAAATGAGGAACTAACAGATAAAAGTTATGCCCTTGGAATTAAATTAGGGGCTGGACTTGAATATGGTTTTACTCAAACATTAGCATTACAATTTCTCGTAGATTATAACAGAGGTGTTACAAATCTTTACAATGAATCTGATTTTAAAATAAATTACCTGGGATTTGGAGTAGGTATTATGAAAAAAATATAAAACGTTGGGTAATACCTAAGTATTCGGCGTGCCGATAGGCCAACGCTGAACTACGAAGTACTCATGAATACAAATAAAAAAAACAGACAAGAATGAATAATACCATGTTGACGGATCCGGAGTTCCTTAGCCCTACTGAGCTTGCCGAACGTATGGGGAAAGCGGTTTAATACATTATTTTTGAAAGATTATTTTGGTGTGTTACGCTTTGATTATGAGCGTGCATTTCGAATTTAATTTGGTTGATTACTATTCAGTGTCACAAAAGCCACGCATTTATCAGGACTTTCGCCAGTTTGATGTCGATTTTACTAATTCTAAGCCATAACTTCCTCATTACGCGCTAGACGTTACATTTATTCTGTTGATTTATTGATACTTAAAGTTTCTCTCCAGTTTTCTGGTGGACCTCTTCCATCAAAAAGTAAAACTGTGATTAATTTTCCTTTTTTACACCTTGGACATCGCCTGTGATGTGTTGGGTTTTCCTTAATAATTTCGGACGTTTTCTTTTCATTCAATAACTTTTGAAGTTGGGGTAGCTTTATCTTTTTCCAACTGCTGCTTAATATTCCAAAATGTCGTATTCGTGTAAAACCTTTTGGTAGAATATGCAAAGAAAAACGCTTTATAAAGTCGGAAGTTTTAAGTGTTATATCGTGTTTTTGTCCACCTTTTCTATAATTTTTAGCAGAAAATGTGACTGTTTTCTTAGTATAATCAATGTTCTTTATTCTGTGATTAGAAATAGCGATTTTGTGAGTGTATCTTCCAAGATACTCAATTACAAGTTCAGGTTTAAAGAAAGGTTGTTTTGCATAAACGACCCATTTCTTGGAAAACACTTTATCATAGATGCTTTGCG
>CAYNIM010000090.1:0-2992 GCA_964397335.1 uncultured Flavobacterium sp. | reverse complement strand
GAGATAATAGATATTCCTTTTCGAATTAAATCGACCGTCAGCCGACGGACTTTTTCAATATACCCACACAGAATCATATAGAACCGAAAGTTTCAAATCAATTTCAAATTCATCTAATCCAAAAGAAATAACTAATTTTACATGCGATTACATAAATTAAAACATTCCATAAACAATAAATTTTAATGCCTAAAATCTCAATAATCTGTCCAACGTATAACGAAGAAAAATACATCGGTAAATGTATTCTTTCAATGCTTTCTCAAGATATTGAGTTAACAGATATTGAATTGCTTTTTGTTGATGGAAGAAGCACAGATAAGACCCGTGAGATTATAAAAACATATCAAAACACGCATCAATTCATTCATCTTATCGACAATCCAGAAAGAACAGTTCCTTATGCAATGAACTATGGTATCAAAGCGGCAAAAGGTGATATAATTATGAGAATTGATGCACATGCTCACTTTGAACCTAATTATGTTTCTGTTTTAAGTAAGGCTTTAATTAAACTTAATGCCACAAACGTTGGAGCTGCTTGTAAAACTGATGTCATTAATAAAACCCCAAAAAGTTTGGCCATCCGAGAGGTATTGAGTAATAAATTTGGTGTCGGAAATTCATTATTTCGACTTGGAATTGACAAAGTAACTGTCGCTGATACCGTTCCTTTTGGTTGTTATAAAAAAGAGGTTTTCGAAGAATATGGTTTGTATAATCCTAAATTAACTAGAAATCAAGACATTGAATTAAACAAAAGGATTTTAAGAAATGGAGGAACAATTTATCTTGTTCCAGATACTTTTTGCACTTATTATGCCCGAGAAAACTTCACAGATTTAGCAAAAAACAATTTTCAAAATGGAAAATGGAATATCCTAATGATGAAATATACCAAAAACTTAGATTCTTTATCTATTCGCCATTTTATTCCTTTCATTTTTGTGATGTCGATGATTATTCCAATACTCTTTAGTTTATTTTGGTTTCCATTCATCTGGCTTTCCATTATTTCATTGATGGCTTATGCTTTTCTAATCAGTAGTATCAGTGCGAAAATTTCAACTAAAAAAGAACTCGATTTTACTTCTTTAACTCTTGCTTTCTTCACCCTACATTTTTCGTATGGAATGGGTTCATTGATCGGATTAATTCAACTTATCACTAAAAAGAAATGATTCTTAAACGCATAATAGATTTCTTCTTGGCTTTATTTGGACTCTTGCTAATTTGGCCTGTTTTGCTTTTTGTTGCCATCCTTATTAAGATCAAAATGCCTGGCGGACCTGCGTTTTTCAAGCAGCAACGTGTTGGACAAAATGGAAAATTATTTACCATGATAAAATTCCGATCTATGTCTGTATCTCATAGCGGCTCTAGTATTTCTATAAAAGGAGAAAGTAGAATTACGCCATTAGGCGAGAAGTTGAGAGCATACAAAATTGATGAACTACCTGGCCTTTGGAATGTTCTAATCGGTGATATGAGTTTTGTGGGCCCTCGACCAGATGTTCCTGGATATGCAGATTTATTAACTGGAAAAGACAGAGATATTTTAAAATTAAAACCCGGAATTACTGGCCCTGCAAGTTTAAAGTACAAAAACGAAGAAGAATTACTAGCTGACCAAAAAGACCCTGTTCATTTTAATGACACGGTTATTTATCCAGATAAAATTAGAATTAATTTACTTTATTTGGAACGGCATTCATTGCTTTTGGATTTTCAATTGATTTTCCAAACGGTATTCGGTGGTTTTGATGAAAGTAAATGGTAGAAAAATAAAATATGACGAAAAATAAAATATGGCTTTCTTCTCCTCACATGGGAGGACACGAACAAGAATTTATAAAACAAGCATTTGACGAAAATTGGGTTGCACCTCTCGGACCAAATGTAAATGGTTTTGAAGCAGATTTAAAAAACTATTTAGGAGACAACAAACATATTGCTGCGTTAAGTTCTGGAACTGCTGCAATACATCTTGCTTTGATAATGCTTGGAGTTACCCAAGGAGACTTTGTTATTTGTCAATCCATGACATTTTCAGCGTCTGCAAATCCAATTGTATATCAAGGAGCAAATCCTGTTTTTATAGATAGTGAAACAAGAACTTGGAATATTTGTCCAACAGATATGATTGATGCCATTGAAGGAACAATCAAAAAACACGGGGTAAAACCAAAAGCTATTATTGCCGTTCATTTGTATGGAATGCCTTATTTATCAGATGAAATCAATGCAATAGCAAAGAAATATGATATTCCAGTAATTGAAGATTCAGCCGAAGCTTTGGGAAGTAAATACAAAGAACAAAAATGTGGAACTCTATCAAAATATGGTATTCTTTCCTTCAATGGAAATAAAATTATCACTACTTCTGGTGGAGGTGCCTTGGTGTGTCAAACTGAAGAAGTAAAGCAGCGAGCTGTGTTTTTCGCTACGCAATCTAGAGACGAAGGTGTCCATTATCAACACAGTGAAATTGGATATAATTACAGAATGTCAAACATCACCGCTGGTATAGGCCGTGGACAAATGATGGTTTTGGATGAACATGTAAAATTACGTCGTGCCAACTATGAATTCTACAAAGAAAGCCTAGGACATCTTCCTGGATTTGAATTCGTAGAAGAATTGGAAGGAATTTACAGTAACCGTTGGTTATCTACAGTTTTAATTCACCCAGAAGTAGCTGGATTTACAAGAGAAGATTTACGAATCGCATTAGAGAAAGAAAATATCGAAACACGTCCACTTTGGAAACCAATGCATTTGCAACCTGTATTCAAAGATTGTGATTACTACGGAACAAAAGTAGCTGAAGAACTCTTCAATATTGGACTGTGCCTGCCAAGTGGTTCCAACTTAACAGATGAAGATAGAAATAGAATTCTAAATACGATTTTAACTGTTGTTGAAAAATAATTAATAATGGATTTGTGTGGGTGCAATTGAATAATGAATTTATATCATTTACATGAAAAAG
>CAYNIM010000089.1:0-3048 GCA_964397335.1 uncultured Flavobacterium sp. | reverse complement strand
ATCGAATGAGCAGAAATTTAATAAATAACAATAACCTAACGGAAAGCACGAACACCGCTATTACTTATAGCCTGTGTTATGCCCCGTTTTTTAATCACGAAATATGAAAAATTGGACAGGAAATCAAAATAGCATTTATAAGACTTTAGGTGCAAGTAATCACACTGATAAAGACCGTGAGCAACACGACTATTATGCGACTGACCCAAAAGCAGCCGAATTACTTTTGGAATTAGAAACATTTGAAAATATACTTGAACCTTCTTGTGGTGAAGGGCATTTAAGTAAAGTGTTTTCTGATGCAGGAATAAACGTAACAAGTAGCGATTTAGTTGATAGAGGTTATGGAACTCAAAAAAGTTTTTTTTGATTATGAAGAGTGGAGTGGTGATATAATTACTAACCCACCTTACGGAGATGCCCTGAAATTTTGTAGGCACGCTTTGGACTGTGTGGATGATGGAAGTAAGGTAATAATGCTTATGAGAATACAGTTTCTTGAAGGGAAGAAGCGAAAACCGTTTTTACAGGCAACACCTCCCAAATATGTGTATGTGAGCAGTAGCCGACTGAGACTTGCAAAAGGTGGAGATTTTGAAAAGTACGATAAACCTTCCGCTAATTGCTATGCGTGGTATGTGTGGGAGAAGGGATGGAAAGGTGAAACTGTTGTTCGGTGGTTTAATTAAGCCTAACGGACGGTTACATGTTGTCGAAAGCCAACTACAACCGACCGAATCAACGCACTGCCGCCAATTGGCTTTTGCAATATGTAACATGTTACTAACTGGCGGATTTATCTTGCAAAAACGTTCATTAAATGCTGAAAATAAAAAAAAAACGAAGCGTGGGGATTTTTTTCTTCTTTTTGCTTGTTTATTAAAAATATGTGTGTATATTTGTAACATGAATGACACACCAAAGAATAACAGACGATTCCATTTATTTATAGAACAAAAATGGATTGACAGGCTAAAAAGAGAAATGAACTCTTACGGCTTTACTACTGTTTCTTCGTTTGTGAGATTCATAATTATAAAGTTCTTTGATAAAAATAAAAAGCAGTAGCGATAAGTGGGTTACTTCGCTATGGGAGCCGTGTGTCACTGGTTCGAGTCCAGTATCCCTTCCAATTAAAAACAACATGAAGGGATTAGCTCAGTTGGTAGAGCAACGATACAGATTCCTACTTAAACTTTCTCTGCTTTTTAATGATATTGCAAGTGGCGATGAATGAGTTACTTCGTTTTGTATATGAAAAAATACTTATTCAGTTTTTCCCTTGCAAAGATATTAGTGGTAGCGAAATGTGAGTTACTTCGACGGCTATCGAGAGGTCGCAGGTTCGAGTCCTGTCAAAACGGTGTATTCCGTTTTGTAGCTCAGTTGGTTAGAGCGCTAAAATTTCTCACGTTGATTTTCTCCACTAACTTATTTGCAAGGGTTACATAGCTTTTTTAGTTGTGTAACCCTTTTTTATTGAACTAATTTTTAAAATAATAGATATGTCAAGATTTAACACTACTTCCGAAGGCACTAAAACCGTAAATTTAGCAGGTGGACAAGCGTATAAGCAAACACCTGAATTAGAATTGGTTTCAATATTGCTCACTTCGTTTGCAAACGACCAGTTTTATCGTTCATCTTCCGATACATTTGATACTCTAAAACAATTGATTTCAATGTGTGATAAAGAGTTTGTTGCAAAAGCTGCAATTTATGTCAGGACTAAATTTGGAATGCGTTCTATTTCTCATGTGGTTGCTTCTGAATTGGCAAAACATATTGGAGGCAATAAATGGGCAAAAGATTTCTACGAATCAATTGTTTACAGACCTGATGATATGATGGAAATTCTTTCTTATCATAACTCAAAAAATGGTAAAATATCAAATGCGATAAAAAAAGGTTTTGCAAAAGCATTCGATAAATTTGACCGTTATCAATTGGCAAAATACAGAGGCGAAGGGAAAGGGTATAAACTGATTGACATTGTTAATTTAGTTCATCCAGTTCCAGTTGGAAAAAACTCTGATGCCATAAATGCACTTGTAAACGGCGAATTAAAATCGTTCGATACTTGGGAATCTGAATTAACACGTGCCGGACAAAATGCAACTTCTGAGGAAGAAAAAGCAGACCTTAAAAAGGATGTTTGGGTTAAACTTGTGAAAGAACGTAAGCTTGGATATTTCGCATTATTGCGCAATCTGAGAAACATTATTGAACAAGCACCTGAAGTTTTAACGGAATCTCTTGAAATGCTAACAAATGAATCAATGATAAAAAAATCTTTGGTTTTACCATTCCGATTTATTACAGCTTTTGATGAAATTCAGAAGTTGAATAACGGAAAGATTGTTCGTGAAACTTTAATTGCACTTAATAAAGCTGTTGATATTTCAATTGCAAACGTACCTAAATTTGACGGTGAAACATTGGTTGTTTTGGATGTTTCCGGTTCAATGTCTGGAAAACCTGCTGTAATTGGTTCTTTGTTTTCTTCTGTACTGGTAAAATCAAATAATGCTGATTTTATGGTATTTTCAGATAGAGCGCAATATAGAAACGTTAATCCGATGGATTCTACAATTACAATTGCAAATTCATTACGTTTTTCAATGGGCGGCACTAACTTTCAGGACATTTTCAGGGTTGCAAATAAAAAATATAACCGAGTTGTAATTCTTTCAGACATGCAGGGATGGATTGGTTATTATTCGCCAGTGGCTGAATTTAACAACTGGAAACGAGTTACCGGAGCAAATCCTTTTGTTTACTCATTTGACCTTAATTCATACGGTAATATGCAGTTTCCAGAACAAAACGTTTTTTGTTTAGCTGGATTCTCTGATAAGGTTTTTGACATTATGAAACTTTTAGAACAAGATAAAAACGCATTGGTAAATGAAATTCGCAAGGTTTCTTTTTCCTAATGGTTTTGAAAAAACCAACGTGCGGAGGGGCTTTTTTTTATTAAAATTATGAAAACATATGGCATATAAAGGATGGAGAAATTTAGAACGCAGTAAACCACCGATAAATGAG
>CAYNIM010000088.1:0-3168 GCA_964397335.1 uncultured Flavobacterium sp. | reverse complement strand
ATACAAGTTTAAACAAAACTAAAATCAATTTATGCTAAATGCACAACAGGTATAACTATTAAAAAAGTATTCAGTTTATTGTGTATGGTTACTTTGTTTAGTTGTAAAACATCTAAACTACCCGAGGTAGGTGCTAAATTAGAACCGGTGTTTAAAGAACACGAGAAAATGTATAAAAAACAAGGTGTATGGAAGCATATACAATGGGAATATAAGTATGGAAGACAAGTAATTGATAGTATTTTTACAAGATACAACTTACACGATTCAGAAGAATTCTATATTATAAAAAGTACTGCTGAAGCAGTATCACATTACAGTCTTGAAATAAAATCAATTGACAAGGATATACATTTAAAATATTATAAAAATGAAAATTATTTGATTAAAACAGAAGTTAATCTAAGTTACAACAATCATTTTAAATATTTAGTTGGAGGAGATTTTATTGAATTTATAAATAGTAGATCTATAGAAGAATTGGAAAATTGTTATAAAAGCACTCCTGTAATAAATAGTGAAATGATTTTATTTACATATTATAATAAAGGCGATATTACTGTAAAAAGATTTGTTACGTGTGATTATGCAGAGTATTTTAATATGGAAACCTAATAGCATAGTTAATATCTGAACACAAAGTTAAGTAAAAGATACAGTAAAGTAACTTTTACAAATGGCGGTAACATTAGTTTTGTTTATGATGCGGCAGGTATTCGTCTGAGTAAAAAAGTACAACCAAATGATGGTGCATTGGTAACGACCGATTACGTGAATATTTTCCACTACGAAAATAATGCTTTAAAATTCTTTAAACAACCCGAAGGACTTGTAGAATACAAGAATAATCAATATATTTACCATTACATTTACAAAGACCATTTGGGTAATAACCGATTGGTTTACGCAGATTTAGACGGCAATGGTATAATAGACCCTGCAACAGAAATTATAGATGAAACCGAGCTTGTGAGGTTCGCCGAGACCAAAACATAAAAATAACGAAAGCGAGGCAAAATAATTACTATCCGTTTGGGTTAAAACACAAAGGTTATAATGAAATAGCTAATAGTAATCGCAGTGAAGCAGCAGAGAAGTACAAGTTCTTAAACAAAGAATATACAGACAGTTTTGCACTCAACGTAACCGAAACCGACTTTAGACAGTATGATGCAGCATTGGGTAGGTTTTACTCAATAGATGCTTTAAGTGAACTGGCTTACAATCATACTCCATATCGTTATGGATATAACAACCCAATTTTTTGGAGTGACGCAACAGGTTTGTATGAGATTGACGCAAACGGAAATATTAGTGTTAGCGATCCTGATGAAATAAAAAGACTGTACAATTATCTAAACCATAATCCAAGTGCAAACTATTATTCTATCGCCGAGTTTATGTCTGATGCAGATAATGGTTTTTCATTAGAGTTACCCGAAATGGTAATGACAATGGAAGGCGGAAAGGTTACAGGTGGAGGTTTCGCAGGTATGCACTCAGATGTACAAAAAGCATTAGATTTAATATCAAATTTTAATGGGCGTGTTAATGTATTAGGTATAGATATTACTAGTTTTGCCTTTGACTTTTTTGGAGCAGAAGAAAGTAATCTCATGGCAGCCTCTGCAATGACAGGTTATGCAGGGTTACATTTGTCAAAAACAGCAGGTCTTCTTAAAACTACGGCAAAAAATGCAACAGGATGGGCAAATAAAGCCCATGCCTTAAAAGCCGTTAAATTTACAGCTGTTGCAGGTAAATCTTTAGGAGTTGCCGGAGCTTTACTTACTGCAGGAGAAGATATATATAATGGAAAATTTGGTATTGGAACAGGAGTTAAAGTTGCAATCGGTGTTGCCACTACTTTTTTAGGACCTGTAGGTGTAGCTTACGCTATAATCGACCTTACTGTTGGAGTTACCACAGGCACTACCTTAACAGATAGAATCGCTTCAGGAATCGAAAATTCAGTAAAATAAATTAAAATATGAAATATTTTGATATGATGTATTATTACCTGGCAACTTTTTATAAAAGATTTTTTAAAAAAAGAAGCGCTTGGGATTTACAAGCTATATTTGTAATAACGATTACACAGCTTGTCTTGATATTCGATATATATCTTTTATTACTCAAAGTAATAGTTGGTAATGGGAAATTTACAATTTTTGAAAAAATATTTTTCTTTTCCTTAGTATTAGTTTTATTATATTTTAATGTTAGGAAATATGAAAAGAAATATCAGCATTACAAAGCAATTTGGGGTATTCATCAAGGAGCTAAAAAAGCATTTTACACGTTTTTAACTTTTTTTACAGTTGTCTTTGCATGGTGTTTTGTTCTAATATTAGGTTTTGTTTTTATCTAGACAAGGTAATGTGTAGTATGTGAAGAAAGACGAAAATGCTTATCTTTACGTTTTCCAATACAAAGACCGTTTGGGGAATGTACGCCTGAGTTATGCAGATATAAACAACAACGGAAGTATTGAACCTGCAAGTGAGATATTGGAAGAAAACAATTATTACCCGTTTGGTTTAAAACACAAAGGTTATAATAATATAGCAAACAGCAACCGAAGTGAAGCCGCAGAGAAGTATAAGTACAATGGTAAAGAGTATCAGGATGAGCTAGGATTGAATGTTACTGCCATGGACTTCAGGCAGTACGATGCTGCCTTGGGTAGGTTTTATTCAATGGATGCTCTTGCAGAAGCTTCATTTAGCTATACACCGTATCATTATGGTTATAACAATCCGGTATATTGGAATGACCCTACCGGCTTGTTATCAGATTCATTTATTGCAAGTATATGGAATAACTCTCCTGACGGAATGAATACCCATTGGGTGAATATGGGAGACTCTTTTGTAGGGAGTTATATTAACGATATTGGTTATGCTCTCGCAGTATTTTATGACGGATCTGTTGAAGAATCACTGCCTATGATGTATATGGAAGCAACAAGAGGCGGTGGTGGACATCTCAATTTTACATCATACGGAACCTATGGTTTGGGAGAAATGGTCAGAGATCATACTTATAGAAATAGTGAGTATTACCAGCATTATCGTGATGCTATGTGGAGCAAGCAGTGGGATGGCTTTCAGAAAGTGGATATGCAAATAAAAATTACAGTTTAAGTTAAGCGACATTTTTGTAAAA
>CAYNIM010000087.1:0-3221 GCA_964397335.1 uncultured Flavobacterium sp. | reverse complement strand
CATCGCCACCACGCTGCTGGCGCTGGCCCTGCTGTTCGGCTTCGCGCGGCGCACGGTCTATGTGATCGGCGCGCTCTACAGCCTCTTGATCTGGAGCACCGCGGGCGGCTTCGGCGGCCCCTACACCATCGGTGCCTCCAACACCGGCGTGGGCCTCATCTACGTGCTGATCTTCGCGGTGCTGATCGCCATCAATCACCGCGCCGGCACCAGCCCGTACAGCCTGGACTATTTCCTCGAAAAGCGCTGGCCCGGCTGGAGCTGGATCGCCGAGTGGCGCGCGCGGCGCCTGAGCGATGCGCCGCGCGTGGCGGGCTGGGCGCAGGCGCTGATCGGCGTGGGCATCGCGGCGCTGGTGTTCTTCCTGATCGCCGGCCTGCACAGCAGCCTGAACGTGAAGGCACCGACGCCGGCCGCCGCCGCCGCCGCCGTCTCGCCGCTGCAGCTGGCGTCCAAGGATCCGGTGAAGAAGCCCTTTGACGCCACATTGCCGCCGCTGACTGAGGGCGACACGGTGACGCTGAACATCGACGTCAGCGACCTGGCGGTGGAAATCGCCAGCGGCGTGATGTACCGTGCCTGGCCCTATGGCGGCTCGGTGCCCGGCCCGACGCTGCACGTCAAGCAGGGGCAGATGGTGAAGGTGGTGCTGACCAACAATTCGACCGTGCACCACTCGATCGACTTTCACTCGGCCTTCACGCCGCCCAACACCAGCTTCGCCGACATCATGCCGGGCGAGCAGATCGAGTTCTCGTTCGAAGCCCGGGTGCCCGGCACCTTCGTCTACCACTGCGGCACGCCGCCCGTGCTGCTGCACATGGCCAACGGCATGTACGGCGCCATCATCGTCGATCCGGCCGACGACCCGCGCCCGAAGGCCGACAAGGAATACGTGCTGGTGCAAAGCGAGTGGTACACGCAGCAGATCGAGGGCAACCTGATGGGCCCGGATTTCGGCAAGATGCAGCGCATCCAGCCCGACATCGTGGCCTTCAACGGCATTGCCTTCCAGTACCAGCACCACCCGCTGACGGCCCAGCCCAACCAGCGCGTGCGCCTGTACGTGGTCAACGCCGGCCCCAGCCTGTGGAGCGCCTTTCACGTGATCGGCGCGATCTTCGACAAGGTCTATCCCGACGGCAACCCGGCGCATGCGCTCAGCGGCGTGTCCACCTACAGCGTCGGGCCGGGCGAGGGCATCGTGTTCGATGTGGTGATTCCCGATCCGGGCGAATACGTGTTCGTCGACCACTCGTTTGCCCACCTCGACAAGGGTGCGGCCGGGGTGCTGGACATCCGCGTGCCGGGCACCGAGCACGGCAAGCCGAACATCCAGAAGATGGCCGGCGCCGCGGCCCCCGCCCCCGCCGTACCCGCCGCAGCGGCCGGCCCCTACAAGTTCGATGCGGCGCGCGGCGCCAGCCTGTACGCCAGCACCTGCGCGGCCTGCCACCAGGCCAATGGAGCCGGTCTGGCCGGCGCTTTCCCGCCGCTGGTCAAGAACCCGGCGGTGCTGGATGCCGACCCGACCCAGCACATCCGTTCCATCCTGCACGGCGTGAGCGGCCAGGTGATCGACGGCGTCAGCTACCCCAGTCCGATGCCGCCGTTTGGTGCGACGCTGAGCGACGCCGACGTGGCCGACATCGCCAACCACGAGCGCACCAGCTGGGGCAACCAGGCCAGGCTGGTGACGGCCGAGCAGGTCAAGGCGCAGCGGTAGGGCGGACGAGAAAGGCCCGGATGTGCAGCGCGGATGGCCGCAGCTTGATCCATGTCAGTTTCGACGGACCGTGCCCGCACTAGACTGCAAAAAACTCCCAGGAGCGCGAGACATGACGACCCCCAGCAGCCTGAAAATCATCCGCGACGAGCATTCGACCCTGGCGGCGATGCTCAAATCCACGCGCATGCTGGTCGAGCGCGGGCCGCAGGACGACGCCAAGGGCTTCTTCGACGTGCTGCGCGCGATGCTGTTCTACATCGACGAGTTTCCCGAGCGCCTGCACCACCCCAAGGAGACGGAGCTGTTGTTTCCGCGCGTGCAGCGCGCCGCGCCCGAGACCAGCGCCGCCATCACCCGGCTCGACCACGACCACGAATACACCGAAAAGGCGGTGCGCGACCTGCTGCACCTGCTGGTGGCCTGGGAGATGATGGGCGAGCCGCGGCGCGAGGCCTTCACGCGCACCTTCACGCGCTACGTCGATCTGTACCTGTCGCACATGCGGCTGGAAGAAGTGGAAGTGCTGCCGGCGGCGGTCAAATACCTGACACCCGAGGACTGGAAGGAGCTGGACGCGGCCTTCGAGGCCAACCAGGAATCCATGACCAAGGGGCAGTCGCCCGACAAGGCCTACAACCTGGCCCGGCTCTGGGTGGAAACGGCGCGGGACTGGTCGAAAACGGTCACGTTTTCCGCAAAAGAAGACATGGCCGGCTATCTCAAGAACGAGACGGAAGAACAGCGCACGTCGCTCCGGCAACTGTCCGATGAACTGAACCGCACCAAGGACGAAAGCGGCAACCTCCTGGAAGCGTTGCGCGCCGAGCGGCTTCGTGCCGAGCAGGACTATGAGACTGAGACCATCCGGCTTCTCCAGGAGACCGGGGACGCCTGGGACGCCCGCATCGCCGCGGCCGAGGCGGAATTCGCCCTCCCGGTCATGGAAACGGAGATGCAGGCCCGGCAGAGCATCCTCGCCGGCCTTGAACTGGCCAAGGCGAGGAAATCGCTGGAACTGGAGCGCGCCAGGGCCACGCTGGCCGAGCTGGCCGCCCAGACCGGAACGGCGGACGCGTTGGACGCCCTCACGACGTCGTGGGACATTGCGGTCTCCGAGAAAGAACAGGATATCGAGCCCGCGCCGGCGCCTCCCGACGAGACGGGGGCCCTGCGCGAGCAGGAACTCGAAAAGCGCGCCGGGAAACGCCTCGTCGTCGATCTCGAACGCCGGGAGAATATCCGCGAACTCCTGAAGGAGTATACGAAAAGCGCGCATCGGGAACTGCAGGACGAGCACGAGCAGCGTTTTGAGGAGATACTCGAGCTGCTGGAAACGCAGGTCCCGCTCCCGAACGAGCCCCCCGAGCCGGAGGAAGGGTTGACGCCTCCGGAACGGGACATCGAGGCGCCCCTGCAACTCGACGCCTTTCGCGTGGAGACGTCCGGGGGGAATCCGGTGGGCATCATGCTGCAGAAGCAGCTGTCCGAGGCG
>CAYNIM010000086.1:0-3378 GCA_964397335.1 uncultured Flavobacterium sp. | reverse complement strand
TTTTTATTCTTTTTGGTATTTCGCTTGGCAAGCTTCAAAACAAGGATAAGTTATAATTAATATGTTTCCATTTTGTTCAAATTGATATTTGTAGTCAGGATTATTACAATCAGGGGACTTAAATGTCATATTAGTCAAAGAGTAAGTACCTGATGTCGGATTGTTTGCATCTAATGACATATTGCATAATGTTCCATTAGATGTAATTATTCCATTTTGTTTAAATGTAATAATTTTGTTGCTTTCTACGACTGTAAAAGTTCCGCTGCCATCTCCGGGGTCAGCTAAAACTTCTATTAACTTCCAATTTCCAATTAGTTCGTTGTCAGTACTCTTGTCGTCATCTTTGTCACAAGAATACAAGAATCCTAATACCAAAAATAGAAATATTTGTTTTTTCATAACTACAATTTTTGTTGTTAAACTTCAATTATGTGGATTAAAAATTCAATTTTTTTTAAATCGTTCTCGAAAACTGGGATTTTTTTGCACACAGTTCCGCCGTCATTTTTTCGACACAGATGTTGTTTTTAAGTTTTTAAGTTTTTTAGTTTATCCGCACCGTTAGGGTTTGCTGAGTTTTTTTTCAAGTTTATTTTTTCAGTTTTCTCCACGCCGTTTATAAGCCCGCAAAGCTTTTTTATTTTTCCGTTTTGGTTTCCGTTAAAATCCCGTTCCCCAATTTAAGTTTTCAATTTTACCGGAATCGTTCTTTAAACTTGCCCCCAACGTCCCGGCAGCTTGGCGAAGGAGCGGCTTAGAAAGCCGAAACTTTCAATTTAGCACCAACCCAAGCAAAGCCATTTTCTTATTTGCTAATTTACATTTTTTAGGAAATAAAAAATGGCTTTGCGACTTAAAAGCACGAAACTTGAATGTAGCACGTAACCCGCTCTTTTGCCAAACTGCCCGTTGTAGGCAGTTCTTTTTTAGTTCTTAATAAGGCTCATTGCTTTATTCAAAGCTTCTTCACTTTTAGTTTCTATGTTTGGTTTAACGCCCTTTTGGTCTATTTTATAACCATCTGAAGAGTAATAATCAGCCGTTGGAATAAACATTTTAAAGCCGTTATCTAAATTAAACATTTCTCCGTTTAGCATAGAACCTGCTGTTGTTTCTCCGATAATGATAGCTCTGTTCTGCTTTTTTAATTCGTATACAATCGGCTCGCAAGTACTTGCGGTTTTATGATTAGTCAAAACATAAAGTTTACCTTGATATACTTCTTCTTTCGGAATAATTTTTAAGCATAAACCTTCTGTTTGATGTATGCCTTCAATAATTAAATCATAATTGGCTTCTGTAAAATGAGGTAAGTTTTTATAGTCATCAATTGTCGGCAGTTCTTTATTGTTGTTGAACCATTTTTGTGTTAAAAAAACTCCTCCAAAAGTTTCTTTATCTATAACATTAGTAGCAAAAGCCATTCCTGCTTCTACACTTCCTCCAGAATTATTTCTTAAATCCACAATCAAATGCTGATAGTCTTTTTGTTTGATTATAGTAAAGATACTATCCATTTCATTTGCGGTTCCGCTAAAAGATGTTATTTTCAAATAAGCCGTTTTGCCATTTTTTTCTTCTAATGTAAGGTATCTTTTCTGTTGGTTATTGTATTTTTCCTTTTCTTCAAAAGATTTCATTAATGCAAAATGAGAAAAAGGTAATTTTTCTGCTCTGTAAAAAAAGGTAAAAACCATCTCTAAATCATCTTGCAGTCTTGGTACACTTTTCCGCATTTTTTTCGTAAATACCTCCCATTCTTTAGATTGTAATATTTCATTATTGAAGATTTTTTCTTCAGTGAGTGAAACAGCCTTTTCAAATAGTTGCTGATAATTTTCTAACGGTATATTTGGAATATTTCGATTACCCAAAATTGTCCCTAAATGTCCTCTGCTATTATTTCTTAAAGTTGCATACAATTCATTGTTTACTATATGACCCTCTAAATTGAAGTTTCCCATAGGGGTAACCAAAATTCCAGCTAAATGAAGGGTGTCTTTTTTTACTTCATATATTCCTTTTTCAATATTTAATAAACTTCCATTTTTTAGACTTTTTGTAAATGTTCTTCCTAAAAGTGATGTCCAGCTTCCCAAAATATCTTTGTCAGCATTTTTTCGGCTATGAGCTGTAAAAGTATTTGAATTGGTGTTAAACTCTATAAATGTTCGAGCTTGTCCAATATCTTTGTGTGCAAAATTTATAAACCATTTACCTTCTAATTGTTCATTTTTGATGGTAGGTTGTGCCGAGCAAGAAGTAATTGATAAGAGTAAAAAAGTAAACAAAGCAAAGAAAAATGCAATATTTATCTTTTTGAAAAAATGGCTATTGACGATTTGTTTCTTAATCATTTTAAATTCAATTTTGATGTTATATGCAAAATTTGCAATTACCTAATTAACAACAAAATGAATGTGATTAGCAACAAGATTTTGTGATGAATGACAAGATTTATAAGGGTATACTATTTATTTTGTCGATATATTTTCGGGATACAGGAATTTTCTCGTCTGTCAATTTCAATGAAATTTTAAATCCTTGTGCATTTCCTTGTTTGCGAATTGCATTTTGAATATTTAAAATATAGGAACGGTGACAACGAATTATATTATTATCACCTATTTGTTCTTCCAAATTTTTGAGCGAAATTCGCAATAATTCTTTTTCTACAATTTCGTTGTTTAGATAAAATATATTTGAATAATTACCTTCCGATTGTGCATAAAGAAAAGCGTTTTTTTCGATATTCATATTTTCTCCCGCATCAGGAATGATTGATAAAATACTTTCTGTTTTTATTTTAGCTTCAACATTTGTTTCGACTGTCTCCGTATCAATATTGTTGCTTTTTAAAAAAGAGTATTTCCCCAATACAGAAATAGCACAAATAGGAAGCCCAAGAGAATAGGTAAATATTACCATATAGGATAATGTTCGTACGCTAAAGACAGTATTATTGACAAAATATATACTGTACCAATAGTTCAATATGGCACACAAAAGCAATAAAACCAAAGTTTTTGAAATTTCATTTTTCCAAGTCCATTTTGTGAAATATTTTGAGATGAAAAAATCCCCGATAAAGAAAGAAATAAATGCAATTATTGCATAAGGCACTAAAAGCAAATACTTATAGGTATGAACGTAATTGTAAGTTCCAAAGGGTTGAAATAAGGCTAAAAACAGATAAACCAATATTGCGACAATTATTGCAGAAATTACAATTTCCTTTTCGTTTTTATAAGTCGGATATTTTAGTTTTGAAATGGTCATTTCTTCTGTTCACGGTTTTTTAGAATTGCCTACAACGGTTCGGGGCTTTGCGAAGTGGCGGAAAATCGAAGCCGAAAGTTTCGATTTAGACGGAAC
>CAYNIM010000085.1:0-3481 GCA_964397335.1 uncultured Flavobacterium sp. | reverse complement strand
ATTTTCTAAAAAAAATACAAAAAAAAGCCGCCTCGGTATTGAGACGGCTTCTTTTAATATTTTAAGTAAGGAACGGGTTTGACAAACGTTATTTTACTTTGTTTACAATTGCTTCGAAAGCTGCTGGGTGATTCATAGCTAAATCGGCCAAAACTTTACGGTTAAGTTCGATATTGTTAGCTTTTAGTTTCCCCATGAATTGAGAATAAGACATTCCGTGTAAACGTGCACCGGCGTTGATACGAACAATCCACAATGAACGGAAATTTCTTTTCTTTTGCTTTCTATCGCGGTAAGCGTATTGCATTGCTTTTTCTACCGCATTTTTAGCAACTGTCCAAACGTTTTTACGTCTTCCGTAGAAGCCTTTGGCTTGCTTCAGAATTTTTTTTCTACGAGCTCTTGAAGCTACTGCATTATTTGCTTTTGGCATAATTTTAATTTTTTTTGTAGTAAGGCGAATGACTTATCATTGCTTTTGTTTCAGATTGAAACGCCCACTCCAGGGTTATTAAATAATTTGATAAAACCGAGAACGATTTAGATTATAATAATCTTAATTGTTCTTTGATGCTTTTCTCGTCTGCTTTATGAACTAAAGCGGAGTGAGTCAAAGCTAATTTACGCTTTTTAGACTTCTTTGTTAAGATGTGGCTTTTGAAAGCGTGTTTTCTTTTGATTTTCCCAGTTCCCGTCAATTTGAAACGTTTTTTGGCACTGGATTTTGTTTTCATTTTAGGCATTTGTTCCTATGTATTAATTGTTCACTTACTTAAAAAGTTATGCAAAGATACTATTTTTTCTTTTTTGGTGCAATATACATTGTCATTCTTTTCCCTTCCAAAACAGGCATGGATTCAACTTTTCCATATTCCTCTAAATCTTGGGCAAGACGCAACAATAAAATTTGTCCTTGTTCTTTGTAGATAATCGAACGACCTTTGAAAAAGACGAAAGCTTTTAGTTTTGAACCTTCACTCAAAAATTTAATTGCATTTTTCTTTTTAAACTCATAGTCGTGTTCGTCTGTTTGCGGACCGAATCGAATCTCTTTTACAGTGATTTGCGCGGTTTTAGCTTTTAGCATTTTATCGCGTTTCTTTTGTTCGTAAAGAAACTTTTTATAATCGATAATTTTACAGACTGGTGGTACTGCCTTAGGAGAAATTTCCACTAAGTCAAGTCCTAAACCATCGGCAATTGCAATGGCTTCGGATGTTTTGTAAACTCCCGTTTCTACATTATCGCCTACTAAGCGAACTTCTGGCACACGGATTTTGTCGTTAATTCTGTGTGCATCTTCCTTTTTTTCCTGAGGTCTTCTAGGACCTCTTCTGTTATTTACTGCTATGGTTTTATAAATTTATGCTTGTTTCCAAGCGGTTAAACTCAAAATGATTGGACAGATTTTGAAACTTCGTCTTGTATTAATCCGATAAAATCTTCAATACTCATTACCGTATTCGATTTTCCAGATTCCCCGTGTTTTCTTACTGAAACAGTGCCGTTTTTCTCTTCTTCTTCCCCGATAATTAACATATAAGGGAATTTTTGAATCTCTGCTTCACGGATTTTTCTACCAATGGTTTCGTTTCTGTCGTCTACAACGCTGCGAATTTCGTTATTTTCCAACAAATTTAAAACTTTTTTCGCATAAATTTCATATTTCTCGCTCAAAGACAAGATAATAACTTGTTCTGGCATCAACCACAATGGGAAATTTCCTGCTGTGTGCTCTAATAAAATAGCTATAAAACGTTCCATGGAACCGAAAGGTGCGCGGTGGATCATCACTGGGCGATGCAATTTATCATCAGAACCTTTGTAAGTCAAATCAAAACGTTCAGGTAGGCTGTAATCTACTTGAATAGTTCCTAATTGCCAACTACGTCCTAATGCATCTTTCACCATAAAGTCCAATTTAGGACCATAGAAAGCTGCTTCTCCAGATTCGATCACATAGTTTAATTGCTTGTCTTTTGCAGCGCTAATAATTGCGTTTTCGGCCTTTTCCCAGTTTTCAACCGAACCAATATATTTATCAGGGTTGTTCAGATCACGAACAGATACTTGAGCTGTGAAATTTTCAAAGCCTAAAGATCCGAATACATATAATACTAGGTCAATTACACTCTTGAATTCCTCGTCTAATTGATCTGGTGTACAGAAGATGTGTGCGTCGTCTTGAGTAAAGCCACGTACACGAGTCAATCCATGTAATTCTCCAGATTGTTCGTATCGATAAACGGTTCCAAATTCTGCATATCTTTTAGGCAAATCTTTGTATGACCAAGGTTTTGCATTGTATATTTCGCAGTGATGAGGGCAATTCATCGGTTTTAATAAAAATTCTTCTCCTTCTGTCGGTGTATGAATAGGTTGGAACGAGTCTTCTCCATATTTTGCATAATGTCCAGAAGTTACATACAATTCTTTGTGTCCGATATGTGGTGTAACAACTTGCTCGTAACCTGCTTTTTTCTGTGCTTTACGTAGAAACTGCTCCAAACGATCTCTTAGCGCAGCTCCCTTTGGTAACCACAAAGGCAAACCTTGACCAACGCGTTGGGAGAAATGAAACAATTCCAATTCTTTTCCTAATTTTCTATGATCGCGTTTTTTTGCTTCTTCTAATAAAGCTAAATACTCGGTCAAATCTTTTTGTTTAGGGAATGAAATTCCATAAACTCTTGTCAATTGTTTGTTTTTTTCGTCACCACGCCAATAAGCACCAGCTACATTAAGGATTTTCATCGCTTTAATGATGCTTGTATTTGGAATATGACCTCCTCGGCATAAATCAGTAAATGTTGAATGATCGCAAAAGGTGATGGTTCCATCCTCTAAGTTTTCAATCAACTCAGTTTTATATGCATTATTTTTATAAAGTGCTAAAGCATCGGCTTTAGATATGGAACGCATTTTGAACGCGTGTTTTTCTTTTGCAATTGCCAATACGCGGTCTTCTACTTTTTTAAAGTCGGTGTCTCCAAATTTGTGGTCACCAAAATCAATGTCGTAGTAAAAGCCGTTCTCAACAGCAGGTCCAATGGTCAATTTAATGCCTGGATATAGTTCTTCCAAGGCTTGAGCCATAACGTGAGAAGTAGAGTGCCAAAAGGCTTGTTTCCCTTCTTTGTCGTTCCAAGTATATAAAACTAAACTACCATCTGTGGTCAATGGCGTAACGGTTTCAACGGTGGTGCCGTTAAAGTTTGCAGAAATTACGTTACGTGCTAAACCTTCGCTTATACTTAAAGCAACATCGTGCGGTGTAACTCCTGAGGCATACTCGCGCACCGATCCGTCTGGTAATGTTATTTTAATCATTTTTAAATAGAATTTGTCGGGCAAATATACGAAAGAAATATCTTGTTTGTATAGAAGAAGTTTAGACTTTTTAATAATAATTTTGTTTGTGAGAGCTATATTAGCCCCCTATAAAGCTGGAGTGAAATTAATAAATTAATTACATAACTTT
>CAYNIM010000084.1:0-3614 GCA_964397335.1 uncultured Flavobacterium sp. | reverse complement strand
TTTTACAAAAATGTCGCTTAACTTAAACTGTAATTTTTATTTGCATATCCAGATATTCTGTTTGTGTGTAGTTATTGAAAGAGATTGTATTTTTTTACAATAAATTTTTCTTCAATATCTCCTCTTTTTACATTGAACCATATTGTGTCCTGACTATCGATATCAAAAGAATTAAACATCTCACACCATTTATCTTGAGATAAGTTGGTAACATCTTGGTCATATATAGAAGTAATTATATCCCCTATCTTTAGTCCCCTTTTTTTAACCTCTGAATTATCTTGTAAAGAAATTACTTGGACATTTTCTCCCATTTTAAAAGCAGTAAAACCGAAAGTCAAAGATAATTTTTCTTCAGATGGAATTTTTTTTAACTCAACAAGTTTATTTTTCCAGTCAAATAAAACCTCTTCTGAAGCCTTTAAATATTTATTACCAACTAATGCAGATGCAGGATAAGGCACAACTTCAGTCTCTACATCGAAAAGTATATAATTGGCTTTAAAATTTAAGTTTTTGTCAATTTCTTTAATGACCAGAACAGTATCAAGTCTAACACTATAATTTTGTTCGATGGCATTTGAATTTTCATATAGGGTTCCTAATGGTAAACTTTTAGAAGATATAGATTTAATTTGTGTGTTTTTCTTATTATTTAGATAGATACTATCATTTATTTGGAATAATCCGTTAAATCCAGTGTCCCACGTTGCCCTGATAGCATATTGAGCCCAATTATAATACACTTCCGGACTTCCGCTAAAATTTTCGAAAAGAGTTGCCGACATTTCAGGCTCCGGAATCTTAATATTTTCTTTTTGGTCTGAAATATATATTTTTTTGTTTACATAATCAATTTTCCAAAAACAGGTACGCATTAAGTTAGCTCCGATAATACCATCTATAGATATACACTTATTTTCAAAAATTGATAAATCTATGGCATTTACTCCAATATTTAAAAAATCGATATTTCCAATAGACAGTTTGGGTAATATTCCAAAATCACCCGAATTTTCTTTACCGGAAGCGTCTACTATAGTAATGGGTTCTGACTTGTTGATTCTTTTTAATTTAGTAGTTAACTTGGAAGAAACCATTGTTACAGCCCCTGTGTCAAATAAAAAATTATAAACTGAACCATCAATTTCTACTGGTAGAATTATAAGTCCCATAACCTCATTATAAGAAATGTTTTCAGCGAAACCGTTTTTATCCAGCTCCACTGAAAACAAATACTTATCTCTAAATTTTGTAAGCTTATCAGCTGAACTGCACGAGTATAATATCAAAGCTATAGAAAATAGAAATATTGTCTTTTTCATTAAATTTAACATTTAATTTTAATTCCTACTTTACCTGTGACCTTTCCATTATTATCAACTCCTACTTCAGCAGTACCTTCAATAGTGGTTTTATTACGACCATTAGAAAGATTGCTTCTCATTTGGGTTTGCTCAAACTCAACATAATCTCTATTAATTATTGCTGAAGCTGACTGCCAACCCACAATGTAATTGAAATTTTGAGGAGTTTCTTCAAGTGTTTTTAATTGCTCATCTGTAAGCTCAAAATTTTGAAGAATCCAATTTTTATAATCTTCAGAAATTACTACAGCTTGTTCCTGTAATTTCTCGTCGCTTAATTTAAAAAGCTCTTCTTGTTTTGCTCTGACACCTTCGGATGTAAGCGGATACTTTCTTGCCATAATTTTAAATTTTAGACATTAAACAATATTTAATCATCGTAGCTACTTGATGATAATCCAAAAGTAGAGGTAACTTTTACACCAGTCAATAAGTGTTTTTACTTATTTTTGAATGTTCGGCTTTAAATTACCCCCTATCTCTTTGTTGTATTATCATTAAAACCAAGCTCAAAATCACTTGTTCTTCATTAAAAGTTTTTTTGTTAGTTTATTTACATCAAATTTCCTTCCACAAAAGGAACGTTTTTTTCGCATTTCCATCAATTCATTTCCGTACAAATCTGTAACTACATATTTTGGGTTTAGGATATACCCTGAGAGTTCGCCTGCAACCGGCACTAATTCATCAAAAATAAAATCTAAAATCCGTACAGAAGCATTACGTTCTTTGATGGTGTATATATGTCATTTTTCATGATTACTCTCGCAGGAGTAAAATACATAGCTAATTCCTAAAGGTTCGAATATTAAAATCATTATCCGACTTCTCCTTTTCTTCTTTCAGTTTTTGTAATTTTCTTTTTGTTGATGGACCGAATTCATAAGCTTGTTTTAATATTTTTTTGTCATATACAGCACGTTTTGTATTTTCATTTTCCCATTCAAACAAGTACTCACGGGACTTTTCTCTTCTTTCCAATAGCTCTTTTTCATTAAATTTACTACCTGCAATAATATCATCAATTCCTCTTTTTCTAAATTCTAAAATATGGTATATATGAATGTTGTCTGAAATTTTGACATGTTCTTCAATAGTGCGAATATTATTTTCGACTGGTATAGAGATGCTTTCATTTAAATCACAAGGATAGCATATCTCAGTTGCTGTTCCGTAATTTTTATCTCCATCCGAATATTCCAAAATAACCCCAGGCAAACCAAATAATTTCCATGGACCGTATGGGTAGGGTAATTGTTCCGTAAACCAAACAGTATAAGTCCTTCCTCTGAAAATACCTTCTGCTTTTTGTACTTTGTAATTTAAAATTTCTTTGAATTCTTCGAAAATATTCCATTGTATTACTAACCAATGGTCTTTAATAATAAACGGTTCAAACTGTGAACTTTTTTTGTTGCGAATTATTATATCTTGAGTATCAAAATCTCTAAAGATTTGTCGCCCTTTTTCATCATACATCGATTCACTAACTGCAAATTGGCTATCTCTTTCTAACACCATGGTGCCATTATCATCATCAAGCCCATGTTTGAAAGAAATTTCTAACGATGTATTCTGATCAAAACTTACGACACCAACATGTGAGGGGTTAATATAGCCATTAGTGAAATCATAGGTAGAGTTATTGTATGTTACATAACCTGTTTGTGCAATAGTAAAGAAAGGTAAAAAAATAAGTAAAATTAGTTCTCTCATGTTTATATATTTAAAGCCCTCAAAAGGAGGGCTTTATTAGGTTTAAGTAAAGTACCTATTGATAAGTCTATCAATTATACTGTCCATAGTATCATTGGGAAAAATCACAAAGGTATCTTCATAGCTAAATTCTCCTCCAATATAAACATAAACTGGAACAGTTCTACAGCCAAAGCCAAAGCATGGAGGCTGAGATGAAAAAACTTGTTGAACTTCACTTTGAGTATACTCCTGCTCTAAATCCACAGTTTCTACTCTCCCTTCAAACTCAAATGACAAGCTTGTAAAGCCTCTAACCTCACCTTGAGCATGACTACTAACGGTAAAGCCAAGCACCATTACTAATAAATACATTAAATGTTTCATGATTAAATATTTTAAATTAGACAAAATATCATTGTAGCTACAAAATGATACTCCAAAACTACAACACCTTTTTACACCAGTCAATAAGTAATTTTACTTATTTTTGAATATTCGGCTTTAAATTACCCCCTATCTCTTTGTTGTATTATCATTAAAACCAAGCTC
>CAYNIM010000083.1:0-3714 GCA_964397335.1 uncultured Flavobacterium sp. | reverse complement strand
TTACGTTTATCTTTAGCTATTGAAAGAAAACAACTGATAAAACGCTTATAAGTTACAGGCAACCTTAATGACTTAGAAATGATACAAAAAGAACAAATAGAAAAGCTAATAATTGAAGAGTCTTCAAAAATAATATCAGTGCTTGACCCAATTACGAAGGGGAAAACTGTTAAGAGTCTTAAATTTAAGATAGATTCAAAACATTTTACAGATAACTTTATCACTCATGATATTACACAAGATGCAAACTTTAAAGAAATGTTTGACACATTAAAAAAATACAATGACTACCCTGCATTGTATTTTTTTCAAATAAATTCAGAGTTAGAAAAAAATGAAATTATTCAATTAGTTCAGTCCGAGAAAGATTTATTCACTCCTGCGCACAACAGTTTTAAAGATAATAATTCTATATTGTATGTAGGCAAAGTAACTGCTTGTGCTTGGGGAAGGTTAATTCAACATTTGGGTTATCACAAACAAAGAAAATCTCATGGTCTTCAAGTTGGACTTTGGGGGAATAAAACCTCTAAAGATTTAGATTTATCTTTTACTGTAATTTTCTTTGAAAAGGAAAGTAAAGACTATTTAATTCTATTAGAAAAAATGCTAGGTAAAAAACTAAAACCAATTATCGGAAAACATTAATTAAAAAAACATGAAAAAAACTATTATGACATTATTGATTACACTAAGTGTGTCAATCGCTACTTCACAAGTTAAAATGGGAGGTTCTCTTGAAAGAACTGAGCCGAAAAAAGAAATTGTAAAAGCGCCACCCTACGAAAATCATCAAAACTTCGTGAAGTTTAATGATTATTATGGATACAGCTACTCAGAAGAAGAAACTCCAACTGAAAAAGAATTTTATTCTAGATATAATGATTTGACAATATTTTATCCTAATTACACGAATAACTACAGAGAGAAAAGCGTTATTATTTTCAAATATGAATCCAGTATCATACCGATAAAGAGAGAATATATTAATGAGAGATACTTTAAAATTGAGAAGATTGATGAAAGGTTTGATAACACTTCTTTTTTTGATAAAGTAGATGAAAAAGATAGAAATTATCTTGATACAGAAATATTACTAACCTTGAAGGACACTATTAACGGTGAAACAATATACATTGCTGAATCACGAATTTCTTTTGTTCCTTTACCATTCTATGAAACTCTTTCTGATTTCTTTACTAGATCATCACTTATAGCAACTCAAGACTTTGGAGCATCTAAACTTCCTATTACAAAAACTAATGGGACTCTTTATATAGATAAAGGAACAGAATGGCAAGGTCGATTTAGTTTACTTAGAGGTAGAGATTTAAATCTTTTTCCTGAAGATGAATTAACAAATGAAGACCAAGATTTAAAATATATGGCGATTTTGGGCAATGGAAATGATACAATTGTTATGAATATAACCGAATCAAATTCCGGTCGTTGGAGATTTTTCGAAGTACTTAATCCTAAACATTTACAAGAAAAGGAAAATCAAGAAATGAAGGCTAATGAAAAAGAAGAGTTAGATAAATTTGTAAAAAAATATGGTCAAAATTATGGAAATCTCGTTTATAATAAAAAAGCAACTATTGGTATGACAAAAGAGATGTGTCAAGATATATATGGAATAACGCTTAATAAAAAATCATATACTGATGCAAAAGGAGAAATTGAAATATGGGATTATACAGGAGTGCTAAAATTATATTTTACAAACGGAAAATTAAGTGAAATTATAAAATATTAGTAGATAGGAAGCCTGTAACAAACGCTTAACTCCATTTTTCTGCCGCAGGCGCAACACAGAAAATCGGAGCCAAGCGTCAGCCGTTAGCAGTCATTTTAAGAAATACACTGATACAAACAACCAGAATCACTTGGTTGAAATAATTTTCAACAGCTTATGACAGATAAAAATATAGAAGAGTCCTTTCAAGAACACAAAAACACAAGCAGTGAAGTCGGAAAAGCATTAGTATCAAATAATTTTGACAATGCACTTGACTATGCAGAAATTGGCTTAGATGCATTTGTTAGTGACGACATTCTTAAGGAAATACCAATTGTAAAAACTGTGGTTGGTGTTGTTAAATCTGGATTAAAAGTTAAAGAGATTTTCTTCACGAAGAAAATTTTAACTTTCCTCAAAGAATTTCATTCTGGGAAATTGCCTATAGAGAAGTTTAACAAATTTCAGGAAGAATTCAACACAGATGAAAAGTATCGTTCAAAGGTATTGCAAGAAATTATGTTATTCAACGACACTTTCGTTCAAATCGAAAAGTCAAAAATCTTTGCTAATCTTTTTGCAGCACATCTGAATGATGTATACGGCTGGGATGATTTCGTAAATTTAAGCTACTGTCTAAATCAGCTAAATATGTTTGGTGTGTCTTTATTTGATGATATGGCAGAGTTCAAAACTCCTTTCTATGGAGCAATATACGACGATACCAAGCAGCGTTATCCTCTTCTAAGCAATTCTGGGACAATCACCATTTGGGGTAATCATCTTGATATAACGCCATATGGATTATATATGTATCATTATGGTATCAAAGGAAAAGTTGATGAAGATATTAGAGAAACTTATCCTGATATATTTAAATCAAAAGATGCAGAATAACACAATATTAGAACTTTCAATAAAAAACGACTGCTAATAACTAAGTATTCGGCGTGCCGATTACGCCCTACGGTTGTGAGATCGCTTCGCTAAGTTGGCCAACGCTGAACTACGAAGTACTCATGAATACAAATAAAAAAAAACAGACAAGAATGAATAATACCATGTTGACGGATCCGGATTTCCTTAGCCCTACTGAGCTTGCCGAACGTATGGGGAAAGCGGTTTAATACATTATTTTTGAAAGATTATTTAGGCAATTATACCCATAGAGTAGCGATTTCTAATCAACGAATTTTAAAGCACACTGATGGCAAAGTTATCTTTGGATATAAAGACTATAAAAATGCTGGTTTAAGAAAAACAATGTCCCTTCCAGAAGAAGAGTTTATCAGGCGTTTTCTACAGCATATTCTTCCTTCAGGTTTTAGAAAAATACGCTACTTTGGATTTATGTCCTTACGGTTCTTAAAAGAGAATTTAGATAAATGTGTTGAAATATTAAACAAAGCGGTGTTTCTTCCTATGTTGGAAGGCTTAAACGCATTAGAAGTTGTCAGTTTTACTCTCAATAAGGACATGACTGCTTGTAAAAAATGCAAAAAAGGAAGAATGATAGCAAAACACAAAATCATGGCTTCACCTACGTGAGGCACTTGATTGTGATTAACGTTCTTTTACTTAATGTATTGATTTACAAACGCAATAAAAAAGTGTAATGAGATAAATATGTCTTGTTGCAAATGAATTTATATGAAGAGCGTATTATTACATAACGAAATCATTTTATTTCTTCAATTTACCACTGCAAAAATGAAGGAAATATCTTTCCAAATCAAATCGGCCTTTTAGTTTACCCATAGCGACTACTTTTTAGACTCAACCACAGCGCGGCATAATTCAACTCCATTTTATCAATTATTTTCTATTCGTCATTTAATCGACTGTCTGGTTGATTTTTAACTTTTTACGTTTATCTTTAGCTATTGAAAGAAAACAACTGATAAAACGCTTATAAGTTGGCGGTAATTGCATTGCGCGTGAAAAGCCGTATCTAACTAACACTCTGTAAATGAAAA
>CAYNIM010000082.1:0-3761 GCA_964397335.1 uncultured Flavobacterium sp. | reverse complement strand
TGAATTGTCTGTTTTTCGTTGTTCATTTTCTTTTATTTTGTTGCATACACGAAAAGCATCATAATGCTTCACATTGTACGCAAATTAAAACTTAAATTAATTTAATAGAAAACTGCTCTCGAAAAGGATTATCCGAGAACAAACAAAGATACAATCTATACAAAAAGTACAGATTGTTTACAGAACAATATCCGAATTAAAAATAAACATCCAATTGTTTTAATAGGTGCAAAGGTATTAAAAAGTAATAAATCTTGAAACTTTTTTCAAATCTTTTTTTCAGTAGTCGTTATCTTCGGAACCGTTTTATGCTTGCCGATAACGGTCAAGTATAAGCGTAGTGCGGGTTTTCGAAGATGAGATTTTTATATTATCCAAAATTTTATTACGTGATGAAACTTTCAATTTAGCAGTAAATCCCGCATTACGCTTATACAATGTTGGGCAATCGTACTTTTTTTCGTCCGTCTGTCAGCGTTGGCAAAGACATACTCTTTTGCAATTTTCGACTTGTGTGTCGGCTGGTGCGAATTGCAAATGTGTATGGCTTTTAGCGTTGATTTTATTAATATCTCATATTCCATTTGTCTGTCCACGATGGACGATTGTTTTTAATCAATTCAATTTCATCTTCTGATGGATTTTCATTTAAATCAATATCTGATAATTTAAGCATTTTTTCAGCTCTTTTCATAAGTGAGACAGATGCATTCATTCCGTTCATAATAAATGAGTTTCCAAATTGTTTGTTTATTTTCAAAATGTTTTTACTAATCAAACCATTTACTACTGGGTCGTCAATGGGCATTTCAATTGAGGTTTGACCTCTTATAAAAAACTCTCTAATAACTGCTTTTTCTTGTGGGTCAAGTATTTTAATGTTTTCCGAGTATTCTTTTTTGAATTTAAAAACTCTAATCTTATTAGATATATATTTTTGAACCCATATCAAAAAATTAATAACGACTAAACCTGTTGAAATTACGAAGGTTAAACCAATATATTTTCCATACTCTTCTTTTATACTTCCAATTTCTATAATAGCAAGCCATTCCGGTTTGGCGAAAAGTATAAAACCTGATGCTACTGCAAAAAGTATAAAGAACTTCGTGGGAAGTTTAGAGAAGTCAAATAATGTTTTTAAATGTTCCACTATTACAGGTTTATATTTTTCTCAATCGTTGCAATTTCATTAGGTTCAATTTCGTAAAGCTCATAGATAATCGAGTTGATTTTACTTTCGGCTTTTTCTAATTCTGTGGCTAATTGCTCTAATTCTTTTGTCAGCTGTATTTCTCGGTCAAAATTGTTTTCCGTTTTTGCTTTATTCAATAATTCTTGGTAATCTGAAGTTTTTTGAGTGTTTGAAATAATGCTTGAAACTAAAGCGGCAACTTTTTCTTGAATTTCTACTTTTGGATTAACAATTGGCAAACTCATTAAAGGCTCTTTGTCCACTTGATATAAATCTCCTTGCATTTTTCCTTGGTATTTTAACCAAAATGCGAGTAAATTACTGTTTAACAAACCTGTCAAATATCTCTGGTTTAAACGTTCAGTTTGTATTGAAAAATAGGTTTGAGAAACATAACAATCAAAATCTGTAAAGGTAAAAGTTGGTCTTGCACACTTTCTCAATGAAATGATTTTTTCTCCATTGAAGAACTTCTCTTCTCTTGCTCTATGTAAACCGTAAGGTTTATTACTTGAAGTTATTACTTCTTGAAATTTATCTAAATGTTCTTTAAGGTTTGGATATGGTTCAATTTTTTCTGCATTATTAAAGCTGGAATCTGTATAAATTACCCAAAGTCTATTTTTATTTGTTCCATAAAATCTATGCAATTCTGTAGTTGTATAAAATGGCTTAACTATTTTTTTTTCTTCTGCGGTCAAATTAAGACTTTCATACTCTCTTTGAGTTATATTGAAAACACCATCTCCAACTTTAAAATTGTCGCCTAAAATTGCTTGATTTTTTTTGTTTAGAAAATCTTGAGGTGCAACTATACCTTGAGCAATTTCTTTTTTGTCAAAATCGAAGTTTTGTTTTGCCTTTATTTTATCTACAATTATTGTTAATTCAGCATTTACAAAATTGATAGGTTTATCAATATTCTCTTTTTGGTCAATACTGGCTTTAAAATACTCAAACTTTTCATCTTTTACTCGTTCCAAAAACAATTGTGCATCTTCGTGCTTTATTTTACTGTCATTTACCTTGGAAAAGTTGAAGTTATAATTTTCATTATTTTCAGAACTTTGCATTATGTATATCATTGTTTGAATTCCTGCCGAATCAAACACTTTAAAATCTCCAAAATCTATAAATTCTGTGAGTTTTCCTTTGTTTAGCACAATGTTCCTAAATTTTGAAGCTCCTGAATTGGTTATCCAATTGTTTGGTGCGATATAGCCAATCAATCCATAATCTTTTTTTATGATGTCTAAAGCCAAAGCGCCAAAGAAATACCACAAATCCATTTTACCTTGGTAACAAGGATTATTGTGTAAACCGTCAAAAGCTTGTCGGTTCGTATATTCTTTAATATAAGGTGGATTACCGATAACTACATCAAAACCGCCATTTTTCATAATGTGAGGAAACTCTTTATACCAATCAAATTCACTTGTTAAAAGTGAGTTTCCACATTTTATATTATTGTTTAACTTGGAAAGTTTACGGTCTTTTTTTGCGGTACGAAGCCAAAGTGATAATTGAGCAATTTCAACACTCTCTTCATTAATATCTACTCCAAAAAGATTGTTTTCTAAAATATTCTTGTCAGTATCAAACAATCTCAAAGGTGATTTTGTCAAATCTGCAATAATGTCATCAATTTTTTCGTGTTCTTCGATTAAAAAGTTCAATGCTTGGTTTAAAAACGCTCCACTTCCACAAGCTGGGTCAATGATTTTTAAATTAGTTAACCAATTTTTATAGTCGGTCAACGTTTTGAAAAGTTTTCTTCCTTTTACGGTTAGTGTTAGGTCTTTTTTTAGGAAAGTATCGTCAAATTCAATTTCCTCAATGTCGAGTTCTTTTCGCTTGTCAATACAAAGTTTACCAATTGTGTTGGCAACAATATAAGTAGTAATATATTTTGGTGTGTAGAAAACACCGTCTTTTTTTCGTTTTGTTCTTTTTCGATCCGAAACTGTCCCTTCAATTTCTGCGGTCACTTCTTCAATTTCGTTGAGTGAATGCTCGAAAATATGACCGAGAATATTTACATCAACTTCTGTGTTGAAATCGTAGGTTGATAGTTTTTTTAAATCATCAATTAAAATGTCATCATCAATATTTAAGTTGTTGAGCAATAAATCTTCATAAAACAATCCGCCATTGTATGCAGGAATATTGCCCGATTCCTTTTTGCCTGGTCGTCCAATGTTCATATATCCGAAATACTGCTTGAAAATTTCGTAAATCGGTTTGTAAGCATCCTCTTCTTTTAAGATGTCAAAACGCTTGATTATTCGTGATATCGAATTTGGTGGCAATAAACCGCTATCTTCTGCAAAAAGGATAAATAGAAAACGATCTAAAAGTTTTTGCGATTTTTTGAAAAGCAACAACTTATCATTGTCTGGATGATTAGCAATTAAATTGTGAAACAATTTATCTTTGAAATGCGAATAGTCTTTGTAAAGTTCTTCCGAAATTTCTTTTTCGTGAAACTGAGTTTCTTTTTTAAGTTGTATTGGAAGATTGGAAAAAACACTTTCCTTGTGAAGAATTAAGTATAACAGCTCAAATC
>CAYNIM010000081.1:0-3890 GCA_964397335.1 uncultured Flavobacterium sp. | reverse complement strand
AAAAAACAATTAAAAAGTGAGCTAACCCTGAACGGAAAAGAAAGAATCTTATTCGATTGGGAGTTGACCAAGACCATGCATACGCATTTAGTCGAACCCGAATTAAACGAAGTGAATCATGAATACCAATAAAAATAAACAAGAATGAATAATGGGAGGATGGGCAGTTGCTCAAAGTCCAATTCTAAGGACAACAATCACTATTTCAAGGCTAAAGAAGCGTGGTTATGTAGCAATGTTGGAACTTCATTTATCGCTTAACCCTTCAAGGTACGAACCGCCGTATACGAGACCCGTATCCCGAAGTTTCGGGAGTGGTGTGAGAGGCGCACTCCGTCAGCTTAGCTAACGGAGCCGTCTACTCGATTACCTGCTGGCGTTATTTTCATTTCATTTTGCCAGTTTCAATATTCTATACGCTCCTCTTGCTACAACTACGAATACAATTGCCCCAATAATCAAATCGGGATAACTTGAACTGAGCCAATTAACCAAAATACCTGCAATGATAACTCCCGAATTGATGATAACATCATTTGACGTAAAAATCATCGAAGCCTGCATATGAGCTTCATTGCTTTTGTTCTTTTGCAACAAGTAAAGACAAAATATATTAGCAACTAATGCTAAAACAGAAACGATAATCATTGTCTTAAAATCGGGCATTGCTTCTACTCCAATAAATCTTCTGATCACTTCAACAAAACCAATAACAGCCAACAAAATCTGAAAATATCCTGCAAATTTGGCTACATTATTTTTTCTTGCAATCGTACCGCCCACTGCAAATAATGCCAAAGCATAAACCATACTATCGGCAAGCATATCCAAGCTGTCGGCTATCAATCCCATCGATTTGGAGAAGATACCGAATAATATTTCCAATCCAAAAAAAACGAAGTTGATAATGAGTACGGTCCAAAGTAATTTACGCTGATTGGTATGGCTGTCAACTTCAATAATTGAAGTATTCTCTTCGGTTGAAATCAACGTTGTATTGAGACTCAATGTTTCCAGAGCCAATAAAATCGGCTCAGGGTTTTCGCTGTGATACACATTTAGTTTTCTATTGGGTATATCAAATTCTAACAACTTTATCCTATCAAAATTTTGCAATTTCATTCGGATTAACTGCTCCTCGCTTGGGCAATCCATTTTTGTTATATTAAATATCGTTTTATTCATCTTTTTAGAGTTTAAATTTAATCCCGCCGTTAATTACAAATCCGTCTAATGGCGCATAAATATCTTTAAAAACAGGATTGGTTATTGTACCTGAATAAATGTTATCAAAACGTGTTTGTCTTACATCAAGGAAGTTTTCAAAGTTGATATACAAAGAAAATCTTTCCCATATTTTTTCCGCCATAAATCCGCAAGTAACATAATCTCTTCCTGTTGTTCCGTCATTTAGCTTTTGGGGACTGAAATAATAGGCTTCTAATCCTATTTTCCATTGGTCTTCTATTTCATACATTAGTACGGAATTAATACGATGTTTTGGTGTTAATGGACTTTCTGTGGTTGTTCCGTTTTGGTTTAATTGGGCATCAGTATAAGTATAGCCTAAAAACAATTTAAAATCATCATAACCTATTTTGATATTAGTTTCTGTTCCTTTGGTATGAATATAACCCGATGAATTGACGAACTGATAAAGATTCACAGATGGATTTTCAAGTAATAAAGGATTATCCAAATACGTGTAAAAGAATAATTGATTGATGCTAAATGTCCAATCGTCACCAATTTTAGTACGGTAGTTGATGTCTGCATTGGCACCATAGCTTTTTTCCAATTTATTGGTTTTATCGCTAATTGGCATTACATTTTGGTATTGCAAGCGTTCGCTATCTTCCGTAAAAATGGTAGGTGTTTTGTAGCCAAATCCGCCTCCAATTCGTGAGGTCAATCCGTTTGAAATTTTAAATAATGTCGATACTCTTGGCAAAAAAACAGCTCCGTAATCTATCACATAATCCGTTCTTAAACCTGTTTCTAACTGAAGCCAATCTGTAGCATTAAAATTATTTTGAACGAATGCTCCAAATGTAGTTTGGTTGTAATCTCTCAATGGAAATGCGGTAATCTGTTTTTCTTTAAAGTTATCCGTCCAAACATTAACACCTGTTACCCATTCTGATTTTTCAGTACTATTGGTATAATTAGCTTCGGTAAAAGTGGCTGTTTGCGTTCCTTCAAATCCGTAATTGGGAATTGTGGTATTTCTGTTGAAATAACTCACACTATTTTTGATTTGAAAAGAACTTTTTTCATTAATTAGATGATCCAAAACAAATTGGGTAGAATAACGCAATGTTTTGTTTTCTTCAAAATATTGATGGATGTTATCGCCTTTACCCTTGATGTAAAGCATATCACCGCCCAAACGGTTTTCGAAAGTTGTATTGACTCCAAAATTCATTTTTGTTTTATCATTGAAATAAACAAATAATTTAGGATTCAGTACAAAACGTTCAAATTTAGGAATGGCAGAAAAACCATTTTTTGCAGGGTCGTAAGCTCCGTTTCTGTTGTGAGAAGCAAATATTGTTGTTCCTATTTTTTTGAATTTCTGTGCGTAAAAACCGTTAATATCCAAACCTCTGCCCGATGTTCCGTTGATATGAAAACTTAAATCTCTTTCATTGGTTGGTGTTTTGGAAATCAAGTTGACTAATCCTGCTATTGCTCCACCTCCATAAAGGGTAGAAGTTGAACCTTTGATAACCTCAACTTGTTTTAAGTCGAGTGGTGGAATTTGTAACAAACCCAATCCACTTGAAGCTCCTGAATAAATGGGAAAACCGTCTTTTAAAATTTGCGTATATCGTCCGTCAAGTCCTTGAATACGGATACTTGCATTGGCACTTGTTGGCGAAGTGGTTTGTACGTGAATTCCTGTGCTTTCAGCCAAAAGCATACGAATATCTCCAGGTTTCATATTTCCTTTTTCGTCCAATTCCTCACTACCTATAAATTCAATCCGTGTCGGAATATTTTGTACACTTCTTGTGCTTCTTGTTGATGAAATAACGATTTCTTCCAACTCACTTGCATTTGATTTAAGGAAAATATCTATCGGTTCTGATGTCGCCAACGGGAATTGTAAGGTGTCTTTTCTCGTTTCGTAACCGATATAACGAAATTCGATGACCTGCTTTCCGTTTGGAATATCGGTTAAGGTTATCAGTCCGTCAATATCTGCCGTTGCCCCTGTTGTTGTTCCCGACAAAATAGCTGTCGCACCAATTAAAGGCTCATTGGTTTCGCTGTCTTTAATTACAGCTTTGAATGTATTTTGTGCATATACACAAAGATTGAGTGTCATAAAAAATGACACAATGAGTATTTTTTTCATTGTCTGAATGATTACTAATATTTGAAAAATAAGAATTAACGATGCGTAGCATCGTAATTTATTATTGTGCCGAAGGCTTTAAAATATTAATATAATCTTAGGAGGTTGCCAAATAGAGGCAAGGAAGTCTGAAACAGCTGTCGTAGTTATTAGATTAGATTTTTTTTCAGGCTGTTTAACAAAATGAGAAATTGAATAATAGAATGTGTTTATTGTAAATCCTGCGCAAGTGTTGCAATTAAAAAAAGGAGAACAACAACTTTTATTACAATCATCGTCATTTTGATGCTCACTATTAGATGTTTCTGAAATCTCATCAAAACATTTATCTTCTGCAAAACAAGGTGTTGTTGATAATACCAACACCATTAGAGCGAAAATAAATGATAAATATTTCATTTTACGAAGTTAGTAAAAAATGGTCGTTGCCGTTTGTTTTTAGTATGGATTTTGTTTTTTACGCTTGCAGGTAACGTTTTGCAGCTACCCGAAGGTGGCGATTTCGAAGCGATTCACTGTCAACCAAGCA
>CAYNIM010000080.1:0-4012 GCA_964397335.1 uncultured Flavobacterium sp. | reverse complement strand
TACCCGTACGGTCCGGGGTTCGAATCCCTGCGCCGCTACCACTTTTTCAAACCCTCCGCACACTAACCACCCGGCAATTAACTTTTTTCGCTTCGAATGTTTTGTTAACAGTTTAATGTTTTTGATTTAACTTATTCACTTACTTATTTCTTACTATTCTATAACCTTTTGTTTGTCATTCCGCGTACGCAGGAATCCAGCGTCCCTGGTTTTAGTCTTTAATCTTTTTAAATTTTCAGTTATATTTATATCAATTCAAAAAAACGGAGTTTTGTATGAAGAAAAAATTATCTGGAATATTAATAATTTTTGTTATATTTTTAACAAGTTATGGGAATGAGACTAAGGAAACAATCAATTGGAACGAACTTATAGATAGAGAGAATATTATCTTTAAAACGAATGCAACTAAACCATTCACAGGTATAGCAAATCTTTATTACGATAATGGGCAAATTAAAATTAAAAGAGAACTCAAAAACGGACTTCGACACGGGAAAGTAATCCGTTATTACGAAAACGGACAAATCGAAGCCGAATCTGATTGGAAAGCCGGACTGGCAATTGGAGAATCCAATCATTATTACACAAATGGTCAAATAAAAAGTAAAGCGGAAACCAAAAATGGTCGGATACATGGTAAAGTTATCAATTATTACGAAGACGGGCAGATTCAAACAGAATCCGAATTCATTGACGGACTGCGAGACGGAAAATATATTCGCTATTATAAAAACGGGCAATTTGAAAGTAGATTAAATTTCAAAAACGGAAACCGGCACGGAAAAGCGATTTATTATTACGAAACCGGGCAGAAAAAAATCGAATCAGAATTTAGGTATGGATATTACTCTGGGAAATTTATTGAATATTATCTAAATGGACAAATTCAAAATGAAGGGGAATACAAAGACGGTAAACACGGGGATTGGATTAGTTATAATCAAGATGGCACGGTTAAAGAAAAACAAGAATATAAAAACGGGATTCGTATCAAATAAAGAGTTTATATAAAATATATAAAAAATTCAAACCGGTGTATTACGCATCAGATATTCTCAATGTTTTTTTCGTAAAGTTTTTATTTTTTTTGTTGTCTCCTCGGTGTGGACTTCGATGCCTCGAAGTGTAATGTTGCTATTGCAACATGTGATGGCTTTCATCCATGTAAAGACACCTGAAGGTGTCAGTAAAGTTGGTTGTCGTCAACAGATAAAAATTTTTCGAACCACGGATTACAGTTTAAGCTCTTATCTTATATATTGCTCTTATCTTTTGTAGGATGTTGAACATGTTCAACCTGGCTTCCGTATTAAGTTTTTCCCTTCGTTGTCATTCCCGCGTACGCAGGAATCCAGTGTCACTTTTTTTAATCTTTAAGCTTTTCACCAAATCCAGACACTCTCCAGTTTTTTTAAAAACATTAAACTATTTCACTCTTCCAATGATAATATAAACTATATGTTCCGGGTCCTGTCGTCGGTGCAGTTTCCCAAATCGAAATTGTAAAAAACACAATTTAACAATTTGGAAGCCCTCTGCACACTAACCACCCGGCAATTAACTTTTTTCGCTTCGAATGTTTTATTAACAGATTAATGTTTTATTTTTAACATGATTATTTCGTCACTAGAAAGTGGTAACTTTCGGTCACTAACGAAGCCTTGCTGAGTGGTCACTAGCAAACTTGTTTGCGGTCACATGCTTTAGAAGATTTACCCTTTAGAGTATCTGGATTTTTGTGAAAAGCAAAAAAACACATCTTAATGCGTAATGCACCGGTGCGACCCCGTTAATCCTTCGTTAATCCTTCGACCCCGTTAATCCTTCCGACCCCGTTAATCCTTCAAGAAGCTATAGGTTTTAGTACCGCCTCTGGAATACGTTTCTTTAATTCTTTAAGCAAGAAAAGAGTATTGCCAGTACCAGAAAAAAATAAAGCTCAACTGTATTCAATTTTGTATTCTCCTCTTGCATCGTTCTTTCGCACAACGGTCGAGTGTATGTGGCGTAAGGGATTGCGGAGTAGTTTCCTCGCCACCGACACGAAAGTTTGAGCGGGCTACAAAGCTTGAATACCCACTGAAACCCTTATGGCATATACACTTTGTTGTGCAATCGTGCTTTATTCTGAAAATTCTTGGAAAATATCAACTATTTCTTGGAATGGATTATTTCCATTTTCAAAAGCTTTCTTTATGTATAGCGTTTTAAACCTGTCTTCTCCAATCTTTGCTTTATTAGTAAAGATACTTAGTATCTGTTTTCCTGGAATATCATCTTTCCATTGGTCAGTTTCTAATGATTGTTCAAATTTACTATGATAAGCTGCTAATTTTTCGAATGGTTGTTCAGAATTAAGTATCCCATTAAATCTTTCAATTTCAGCATTTATTGTGCTTTTGAATTTATCATTCAGTGCTTGTAGATCAATATTGCTACAATCCTTAGGCATTATATCAATATTACCAATCGTGTCTCGAAATAGTTTTGACACAGTTAATGATGTAGAGTAAGATACTCTATTCTTTGCAATATTTTTAAGTTCTTCTTTAACTTTTAAAGGATCACAAAGCCATGAACTTTCTTCTTCCATATCTTTAAAAACTTCTACAATGATATTTTCATCCAAAAAGAAATTTTCAAGGTGATATTTTGATATTGTTTTAATTTTAGAAGACAAATTTTTCTCTTCAATTTTTGCTTGTATTTCTTCAGGGTAAGCGTCTCTATCGGATAGTAAAAAGAATTCAACCCCCCAAACAGTTTTATTCAAAACACTATTTGCAATATTGCTAAAAGATTGAATCGTATATTTCCCTTCACAAGGGACTAATACCAAGTTTGGAAATTCGCCTTTTAATATTTGCAAGTATGTCTTTTTATCCAAACTTGATTTTTGACCTTCAATTAACACAATTTTCTTCCCAAGAGAAACAACTCCAATAGATTGTCCAATTGTTTTTAATGCTCCATAAGTTTCATTTTCTAAAGAAACTTTTATTGCTTGATTAATATCAGCACCATTTGTCGGTTGAATAAAAAGAACAGAATTATCTAAATTGCTTGATATTAATTCTGCTGAATGAGTACAGAAAATGAACTGATTATTTTTACCAATAGTTTTAAGTGTGTTTAATAGTTTATTAGCGAATTCTGGATGCAAGTGTAATTCAGGTTCATCAAAAAATATTATACAATCAGAGGGCTTCCGCAATATAAAATCAAAAGCAATATTTAAAACTTCTCGCTCACCAGAACTAAGCCCTTGCTCATTAATTTCTCTTTCACTATCTTGAATCCTAAGTGAGTTACCTTGAATATTTACACCGATTAATTTTTTGGGAGACAATAATTGATAAAAAGCTTCTTTAAAAGGTTCCAAAGGATCAGAAAAAGCTAAGTTCATTGAATCATGACCTTCTCCTTTTAATTGTATTGCTCTATTTGCTATTGATGTTTTCTGACTTTGAACTTTCTTAAAAAGCGAGTGTAATGTGTCCTGAAATCTATTTGTTAGTGGTTTAAATGAAAAATCCCAACCTATATTTTCTTCCCAAGGGTCATTATATTCCCAAGTAAACTGCATTGGTTTTACTTGAGTAATCTGCCTATTACTTTCATAATAAAGAATACTACTTTTGAAGTTTCGTCTCTTTCTGTTTTGTTGTAAAGTTGCTCTGAATAAGTTTGCATCATTTTGTTCAGAAAGGTTCAATAATTTCTTTCCCCAAGTATTCTCTTCATTTTTTGAAGTTGCTTCAATCTCAATATGGAAATTGGGATTAATATTAGCATTTCTTAGATGTCCAATTAATCCTTGGATAAGTCGTGTTTTTCCAACTCCATTTGCTCCTGCCAATAATACAACATTATCTAATTCATCAATTTCAAACCTTTTGATTGGCAATACTTCTTTCAGAAATAATTTTTTAATTTTCATATACTGTTCCTTTTAGCATGTTGCACAACGTTCCGCGAATATGAGAAGTTGCCGGAGCGAAGCGGAGGC
>CAYNIM010000079.1:0-4228 GCA_964397335.1 uncultured Flavobacterium sp. | reverse complement strand
TTTGTATCTTCGATAAAACATTTAGCAAACAGGCCGCCGCAAAGGCTCAACCGTTGTGCGGCACCCAAAAAAAGAACATTCGTACAATACATAAAATGACTAAAAAATTAGAACAATAAATGTCAATAAACTTTAGAAAGAGAAAGAAAATAATGCCCGGAGTTTACTTGAACTTCAGCAAAAAAGGAATTAGTACGACCGTTGGACCAAGAGGCGCAAACGTAAATATCGGAAAAAAAGGTGCTTATCTCAATACTGGAATACCCGGAACGGGATTATATTCAAGACAAAAGATTGGTGGGGGAAATGGAACTAAACCACCTTCTCCACCGTCCACTAATGGCATATCAAAACATAAAACCATAAAGTCACACAAATCTAAAACGACTACGATTTTATTGGCTTTGTTTTTAGGAACTTTTGGTGCTCATCGTTTTTATCTTGGGCAATATTGGAGAGGTATTTTATATGTTTTGTTTTTTTGGACTTGGATACCTACATTGATTTCTCTGATTGACGTTGTAATTTATGGAGTAATGTCGAACGATAAATTTGACATTAAATATAACAATCCCATCACCAATGGAAATTCTACGACACAAAATTGTGCAGGTTGCGGAACTCCGTTGACTTTTATTTCAACTCCAAATTTAAATGGTGGTAAACTGAAAGATGGCGGAAGAGTTTGTAGAGCCTGCTTTGCTAAAATTGCAAAGGTTGACGTTGGTTTTGGGCTAAATTCATCTAAGAAATACGATACTATGCTTGTCCGCCAAGTCCTCTCGGGGCATCCAGCTTCAAAACTTTCATCTCCCTTTTCCAACAATGCCAGTAAGTCATCAATTCCCACAAGTTCAAGTTTGGCAGAATTGAAGCAACACATTGAAGAAGGAAGGCAGGAAAGACAAGAGCTTGTGGTGGAAATCAAAAAACAACAAGCCATAACGCAACGACTGGAGCGAACTTTAAAAAATAAACAAAACGGTGTCGGCAAACTTTTCGCCAAACAAGAAGTTGTGGAAAAACTGGAAAAGGAAGCTGATGAAGAAAAAGAATACTTAACGGATTTATATAACCAATACGAAGAAAGTCAAGTAAACATAAATATTGAAAGCGACCAAGATTTTCAAGAGCAATACCAAAAAGTGAAAAACGCCTATTCTGAACTCTCCAAAGCAAATAAAATATGGGATATTGTTTCTGAAAAAGAAACAAACGAAACCAAATCAGCCGCCAAAGTTTCTATTGACAGAAAGGACGTTGCCTTCACTTTTGGCGATATTGATTTTATTCTCTCCGAACATTCGGCATTTCATTTGGAAAATGCGGACGGAGATAATTTATATATCTATCCCGCTTTCATTTTGCAACTCAACCATTTTGGAGAAATTACATTAATTGATTTGCACGAATTGAAATTTCGGTTTCATAGACAACGTTTTTTAGAAGATAAATCGACCACTCCAAATGACAGTCAAATTGTTGATTATACTTGGGCAAAAGTGAACAAGGATGGTAGCCCAGATAAAAGGTTCGTTGGGAATTATCAAATACCCGTGGTGGAATATGGTGCGATTGAATTTTCAACGAATAGCGGATTGAAAGAGGTTTATTATATTAGCAATGTTCAATTAGCCGAAAAGTTTTCAAATGAGTTCAGAAAATATCTTTCCTTACTTACCCCATCAGCGGATTTTTCAACTTCTGAAAACAAATCGAGTTCGAATGACTCAAAAACAACCGACTTTTCTTACCAATATTATTCATTATTAAAGGAGTTTTCAAAATCACTCTATCAAATTGTTCAAAAACTCCAAACAAACGAAGCTATCTTGGAACGCGTCAAGGCAGGTGGACTACAAACTGCACCAAGTGAGTTTATTGCCAATTGTGTTATTTACGATATTATACAAATATCAAAAACACTTGTAAAAAATAAACTCTCAACCAAAAGTCTAGAGGCAACGGGTATGGTTTTGGCAACGAACCAATTATTGCCCAATAATAACGAAGATATGCTCGACAATGAGTTTGACACAATATCATTGGCTCACCAAAAAGGACTTTACAAAGAAATTGCAAACCAACTGATTGATATTGGGACAACAGATAACCCAATGGAAGTTACCATTCAGGAAACACAGGACGAAAAAGTAATTTCATCCACAAAATCAAAAAACAATCTTGCATTTCCAACTTTTCTGAAAATTTCAAATAATCCGTTATTTGAAGAATATGCAACTGTTCTTTACCGTTATGCCACTATCGTTTCAAAAGCGGATAATGTGGTTACCAGAACAGAAGAGAATATTTTGAAAGACATTTATCAAATAACCCATAATCCAATTCCTGAAAAGAAAAATGATGCTTTAAATATTTCAAAAGGGAATAAAAACGAATCACTTGATGACGTGCTAAAGGAACTTAATTCCTTAATTGGTTTAAATGACGTGAAATCCGAAATCAATACGCTAATCAATTTTGTTAAAGTTCAAAAAGCAAGAGAAGCATCGGGTCTAAAATCTTCCTCTCTTTCCTATCATATTGTGTTTACAGGAAACCCCGGAACAGGAAAGACAACTGTTGCACGTATTGTAGCGAAGATATATAAGCATCTCGGAATTTTAACCGATGGACAGTTGGTTGAAACCGACCGTTCAGGTTTAGTCGCCGAATATGTTGGGCAAACAGCCGTTAAAGTGAACAAGACCGTAAACTCAGCATTGAATGGGATTTTGTTTATTGATGAGGCTTATTCCTTAGTTGGAGAAAACAAAGATGATTTTGGAAAGGAAGCCGTTGCTACCTTGATAAAAAGAATGGAGGACGACCGAGATAAATTAGTATTGATTTTAGCAGGTTACACAAACGAAATGTCGGTTTTCATTGACACAAACCCCGGATTTAAGTCAAGATTCAATCGTTACATCAATTTCCCTGATTATACCACCGAGGAACTGTTTGATATTTTTGAAAGCAAGTGTAAGTCGTTGGATTACCAATTGACTGATACAGCTAAAACAAGGTTGAAATCCCTTTTTGAAAACGCATATCTATCTAGAGATAAATCCTTCGGAAATGGAAGACTTGTAAGGAACGTATTTGAAAAATCATTAGAACAACAAGCCAATAGAATAGCAAAAGAAAGTACTCTTACCAAAGAATTACTGACTACCATTACAGATGAAGATATAGTAGTGGAATAAGGGCGACCGCACAACATCGGCTATACATTATGGCAAAAAGCAAAAAAATATTAGTTGAAGGAAAGGATATTACGATTATCGTTGATAAAGAACAAGAATATATTTCATTAACAGATATGCTAAAGGCCAAAGATGGAGATTTTTTTATTTCCGATTGGTTACGAAATCGAAATACCGTTGAGTATTTAGGTATTTGGGAAAATGTTTATAATCCAAATTTTAATTATGGCGAATTCGCCACAATTAAAAGTCAAGCTGGTTTAAATAGTTATAAATTAAGCGTTAAAGATTGGGTTAAAAAAACGAATGCCATAGGTCTAAAAGCGACAGCTGGAAGATATGGAGGAACTTATGCACATCCCGACATCGCTTTTGAATTTGGAATGTGGATAAGCCCGAAATTCAAAATTTATCTAATTAAAGAATTCAACGTTTAAAGCATGAAGAAAACAACCATTTAAATTTAGAATGGCATTTACAAAGAACTTTAGCTAAAGTAAATTATCAGATTCACACTGATTCGATTAAAGAAAACTTAATTCCAAAAGAAATTAGCAAACAACGAGCTGGCTTCGTATATTCAAGTGAAGCTGACTTATTAAATGTTGCGCTTTTCGGTATTACGGCAAAAGAATGGAGAGAAGCTAATCCTGATAAAAAAGGAAGCATGAGGGATTCTGCAACTTTGGAACAGTTGGTTGTATTAAGTAATATGGAAAGTATAAATGCTTTGATTATTCAACAAGGCTTATCTCAAAGTGAAAGACTGATCAATTTAAATAAAGTTGCAATTAGTCAAATGAAATCGCTATTAGCTAATAACACAATGAAGAAACTAAAGTAAAAAATCCATAACAAAACCGAAGAAAAACAGAGTCACCCTTCAGGACGGCTCCGTTTCTTAGCTTAATCGTTATACCTAATTAAAGCACAACGAAATATGAATAGAATACTTTTAGGAATTTCCATAAATGCTTCCCCGCAATCATACCACTAGAACATAAATAGATTACGTAGTAGCG
>CAYNIM010000078.1:0-4915 GCA_964397335.1 uncultured Flavobacterium sp. | reverse complement strand
TACATTTTTTTATTGATATAATTAATTTTGTGACACAGTTGACGGGACACCCTCAGGTAGTAAGCTGTTTTTTTAAGTAACTTCTTTTACTTCTAGTTTATTGTAAGGAGATTCTGTTTTTTATGTTTGATCTCAAGTAATTGAGCTTCTATAAAAAAATTAAAGCTCCGCTTCTCATTTTCCTTTTTTATTTATGATTAAAGGTGGAATGAAAAGCGGAGCTTTATCTTCAAAAAATATAGTTTATTAATTTGTTTGTGGTCTGTTTTTCGCAGTTGCCCAAATATAAATTCCTGCTATGATGAATGGAACACTTAACCATTGACCTGTTGACATTACACCTAAAACAGATTCAAAACCTCCTTGACTTTCTTTTACATATTCGACAACGAAGCGAATAGCCCACAAAAACACCAAAAACACCCCAAAAATCTTTCCTAGGTATTTACGAGCGTCTGTTTTCCAATACATGAATAAGAGTAATCCGAAAAGTAGTAAATAGCCAAAAGCTTCGTATAGTTGAGTTGGGTGTCTAAAAGGAATTGCTTCTAGAATATGGGCAAATCTTGGATCGGTTTCGATGAGGTGGTACGCCTGTTTAATATTATTGCTTTGAGTGATTTCAAAAATGTTTTTTCCTCTCCAAAATTCCTCTTCTCTAATGAATTTTACACCAAAAGGGAAGTTGTTTTTTGTGATATGACCGTAAATTTCAGAGTTGAAGAAGTTACCTAAGCGTACAAAAACACCTCCAATAGTCACCGCAATTACTATCCGATCAAGTATCCATAAAATAGGTTTGTGAATTATTTTTTTACTGTAGAAATACATCACTAAGATGATCGCAATAGCAGCACCGTGACTTGCTAAACCAGCAAAGCCAGTAAATTCAAATTCTGGCGTGAAACGGAAAGGTAATAAAATCTCTGCCAAATTGTTTTTGTAATAATCCCAATCATAGAAAAACACATGACCCAAACGAGCACCTAACAAGGTGGCGATAAAGGTATACATAAACAACTTGTCTAGTTCGTCTTGTGTTCGATTTTCTTTTTCAAAGATTTTTTTCATGATGTAATAGCCTAAACCAAAAGCAACAACAAACATGAGGCTGTAGAAACGAAGGGTGAAATTACCGATAGAAATTCCTTCTGCTGGATTCCAGATCATAGTATTTTATAAATTAGTTATCAATTTTTTATTATGGAACGGGATCGTATCCTGATTTTCCCCAAGGATGACAACTCAAAATGCGTTTTACAGCAAGCCATCCGCCTTTAAAAAGTCCGTGTTTTTTTAATGCTTCCAACGTATAGTGCGAGCATGTAGGCGAAAATCGACAACTTGCAGGTGTGAACGGGGAGATGCAGATTTGATAAAAACGTATCAAAATTACGAACGGAAAAATGAGAATTCGTTTGATTAGTTCCATAGCACCAAAGATAAAAAAAGCTATTCGATTGAGAATAGCTTTTTGTTTGAAATATTATAAATTAAAAGTGGTTCCTTCTTTACCATCTTTTAGTTCGATGCCCAAGGCTGCTAATTGATTTCTAATGTAATCAGATTGAGCAAAATCTTTGTTGGCACGAGCTTCATTTCGCATATTGATTAGAAGGTTCACTACATCATCCAATTTTGAATCTTTGAAGTTTGTGTTTTCTTCTTTAAATAATCCTAAAACATCAAAAATGAATGTGTTTAATGTTTCAGTCAATATTTTTTTATCTTCATTGTTGATCGAAGCTTTGCCGTCTTGGATCAAATTGATGTTTTTTACGGCATCAAATAAATGTGCAATTAGAATAGGGCTATTGAAATCGTCGTTCATAGCGTCGTAACATTTCTGTTTCCATTCGAGAACATTGAAAGTAGATGTTTCTGATGTTGAGATTTTTTCTACATTTTCAACAGCTTCCATCAATCTTTGAAATCCTTTTTCTGAAGCTTGAATAGCATCATCTGAAAAATCTAAAATACTGCGATAATGCGCCTGTAAAATAAAAAATCGAACGACTGCTGGGTGATATGCTTTAGACAAAACAGTATTGTCGCCAGAAAATAATTCTTGTGGGAGAATGTTATTTCCAGTTGATTTAGACATTTTTTTTCCGTTTAGAGTCAGCATATTAGCGTGCATCCAGAAGTTTACAGGGGTATTTCCACATGAAGCTTCATTTTGCGCAATTTCGCATTCGTGATGAGGAAATTTCAGATCCATTCCACCACCGTGAATATCGAATTTGTCGCCTAGGTATTTGGTACTCATTGCAGTACATTCTAAATGCCAACCAGGAAAACCATCACCCCACGGGGAAGGCCAACGCATAATATGTTGCGGTTCGGCTTTTTTCCACAAAGCAAAATCCAATGGATTGCGTTTATCGGTTTGTCCGTCTAGCTCCCGAGTGTTGGCTATCATGTCCTCGATATTTCTACCCGACAAAACTCCGTAATCGTGTTCTTTATTAAACTTTTCAATATCGAAATAAACAGATCCATTGATTTCGTAAGCAAATCCGTTATCTATGATTTTTTGAATCACTTGTAATTGTTCAATAATATGACCAGTAGCAGTTGGTTCGATACTGGGTTCTAGATTATTGAATTGTTTAAGTGTATTGTGAAAGTCAACAGTATATTTTTGTGCAACTTCCATTGGTTCAATCTGTTCTAAACGTGCTTTTTGAGCGATCTTATCTTCTCCTTCGTCGGCATCATCTACGATATGACCTACGTCGGTGATGTTTCTTACGTAACGAACTTGGAATCCTAAATGCTTTAGGTATCGATAGACAAGATCGAAAGAAATGAACGTTCTACAATTTCCTAAATGTACAAAATTATAAACGGTGGGACCGCATACATACATTCCCACTTTGCCTTCATGAATAGGGGTAAAGGTCTCTTTCTGTCCCGAAAGAGAGTTGTATATTTTTAGGTGATTGTTTTTATAAAACGCCATTTTTATAAATTTTAAAATTTTGTTTCTAATTTGATGTAATTCAAAAATTCTTTACGAACATTTTCGTTTTTAAACGCACCACCGAACTCAGCTGTTACAGTAGAGCTTTCGATGTCTCTAATACCTCTTGAGTTTACGCATAGGTGTTTAGCGTCAATTACACAAGCAACATCCTCTGTGTTTAAAACTCGTTTTAACTCTCTAACGATTTGAATTGTCAAACGCTCTTGTACTTGAGGTCTTTTTGCATAATAATCTACAATTCTATTCATTTTAGAAAGGCCAACCACGGTTCCGTTGGAAATATAAGCCACGTGAGCACGTCCAATAATAGGAAGTAGATGGTGTTCGCATGTAGAATAAACAACAATGTTTTTTTCTACCAACATTTGGTTGTAATTATATTTATTTTCAAAGGTAGATGAAGAAGGTTTTTTATTGGGGTTTAATCCGCCAAAAATTTCCTTTACAAACATTTTTGCCACTCTGTTTGGTGTTCCTTTCAGACTTTCATCGGTTAAATCCATACCCAAAGTTGTCAAAATACTTTCTACATCTTTTTTGATAGAGGAGATTTTATCGTCGTCGCTCATCTCAAAAGCATCAGCTCTTAGAGGCGTATAATCACTTGTTCCTATATGGTCATTTCCAATCTCATCGTGAAGCGTATCTGATTTGCACATGATAAATAATGATGTTTATATAATAAGAATGCAAATATACGTAAATATTAGTATTATTCTAAAGGAGGAGACTCATAAAATTATGCAAAGCTTACTGCTTGAAAATCAATCTTAAAATGTTAAAATTTATCTTCCTGTGTTTTTTTTGTTGTAAGTACTTAATTATTTCTTAATTTTACTTAAATTTCGCTTTTCAAATTAAAGTTATTTTATATGAATTATTTAACTCATAAGTTTTTTGAGAGACTTGTTGTTAGAAGTCAAGTTTTATTGCCACTGTTTTTTCTGGCAAGTTTCTTTGGTTATGGTCAACAGTACAATTATGTAACGATTGACGATACATATACAGCAGAGCAGCTCGTGAAGGATGTGTTGGTACGCTCTGAGTGTGACTTGGTTTCTAATGTAACTTATCAATATAGTAATGGTAGTCCAGGATCCTATACAGATTTGTTCCCATTGGGATATTTTCAGCGAAATGGAAGCGACTTCCCTTTCGAAGACGGGATTGTGATAGCAACAGACCAAGCCTCTTTGTTTGAAGGACCAAGTACTGGGTCCGCTAGTTCAGGTTTTGAAAACCGTTATCGTTGGACTGGAGATCAAGATCTGAATGATTTGATAAATGATGCTGGGGGATGGTTTCCAACACTACCGAGAACAATTCGTTCAGCTTCAATTGACTTCGAGTTCATTCCAATGCAAAATACAGTTACTTTCGAGTATTTATTCGGAAGTAATAGTTATTCAGGTTGTTACCTGTCATGTAACAATGCAGCGATGTTCGGAGCATGGTTGATTGATACTACAACTGGAATAGGAGAAAATCTCGCAAAAGTTCCAGGAACTAATGATCCAATTTCGATTTTTACACTTAGAGATGCTACTAAGACATATCCGTCTTGTCCAACAGGAGTTGCACCTTCTATCAACGAAATATATTTCGGAAATGCTTATGGAAATAATGCGAATCAAATTCCACGTTTAGCTGCTCCTATAAATCTTTCTGGACACACTAGAGATTTGACATCCATGTCTGCAAATGTTGTTGTAGGAAGAAGATATCGCATTAAATTAGCGATTATCGATTTTTGTGAAACTCCAGGTCACACTAGTGCGGTGTTCTTTAAAGCAGGTAGTTTTGATTTAGGAACATTGAATTTAGGTGATTCTCAGTTGGTTATAGATGGGAATGGTCTTTGTGTTGGAGATAGTTATACTTTACAGGCTGGCTTGGATCCTAATTTATTTACTTTCGAGTGGTATA
>CAYNIM010000077.1:0-4989 GCA_964397335.1 uncultured Flavobacterium sp. | reverse complement strand
AGCCTCGCTGACTTCTCTTTATATTTTTTTTTATCGGACAACAATGATTTATATTCTAAATGGGTTACAAAGATTGATTGTGCACACTCTAAATTACTCCGCCATAAAACTGTTCCAATAATGGTCATTTGTGAAAAATCACCTCAATTTTGAAGATTTTGAATTTTCTAAATCCAAAATCTCTTGATTTGAAAAATTATTTGATATTTTACTAAATTCAGTGTGTTTGTGGAGTGATTAGCTACTTTATCGCTGTAATTATTAATAATAAGACGCACGTTCCTATTCAAGAACAAATTAACGGACAACCATTATACTCCTGATTTTCTTTAAGTCTCTCTTTCTGTGCGTTCCTTATCTGTTCTCTATATTTTGTTTTGTCAGGTTTTTCACCATTTAAAACTTCCATAGGTGTTAAACCATAAAATTCAAAGGGAAACCTATTGTTATTGTAATAGTTAAAAAACAATGTGATGTTTTTCAAATGGTCTTCTTTGTCAACAGAATGCTTCCCCTGTAAGAATTCAGATTTATAAATGCTATGTGTACTTTCAGCCATACTATTGGAAAAAGAAAATTCTTCTGTTCTAGCGGTAAGTTTTTTAACTAAAGGAGGTGCATCAATTTGGTTAATCCAATCTAATAAAGAACCCTTGTTTTCGGAACCTCCATCTGAAAGAATGTTTATATCATTGGTCGCATTTAAGAGACTGTGTTCTTTGAAGGTTTCAATGAATAAATCACGAATAAAGTCACTGTCAGGTCGCTCAGAGGTAGTTTTAAAACCTAGTAGTGCTTTTGAATAGTTGTCTTTTACAAAAGCGACATACTGAATACCGTCATTTTGAGTTTGCACATGTGTTATATCAACATGAAGCCATTCATAGACTTGAGTTGCTCGGAATCCGGGTGGCCGATGTTTATTCTTCTTTTTTTGTCTTTTTTGATACCCAACAAGATCTGCATATTTGAAAAAAGTGGAAATACCGCAGGCTATTAACTTTTTGCGCATCGCATCAAAATAAAGAGTGGTTTTTGTTTTACCGAAATTTTCTTGTTTTGTTACGATTTCTTCGATTTTTGAAACTTCTTTTAATGTTAATTGCTTAGGGTATTGCCAAAAACACTTTTTAATAATACTTTTGTCACACGCCTTTTTTACTCTATGACGGTAAAACCAATCTTTGGAAACACCAAAAATCTTACATGCCTCAGTAATTTTAATATTTGCTTTTTTTGCGATGCGTTCAATAGAGAAAGTAATGCTCTTGCTGTGCTCACGAAGTAGTTTTTTATTTCCTTCAATATTGTTGATTAATTCTTTATATCCATAACTCAATGTGCACATTAGCTTAACGCCTTGTTTCAAGTGTTTATTGATTAAGACTTCTTTTATATAATCGAAATCATCGATATAATCTTTCACCATTTCATAACCAAAATAATTTTCATGAGAAAAATCTTTCCAATTATTACGGGTTGTTCTAGGTATACATTTAATTTGTTCAGGGGTTAAAGGCTTCGAGGATTGTTTTGTGGGTAGGAGTAATGTTGACGCCAATAAGATTTTGTTTTAATATAATGGCAGTAGTTGTTTCGTTACGAGCTCTTAGTTCGTAAAAATTGGTTTCAATTGAAGTTTGAACTTTTTTCAAATAGGCATTAATAAAATCGGCCTTTGGGTGTTTGGTTTTTACCATTCGCTTGGTGTTATTCCATTCTGATTCTTTAATCCAGTAATCTGAAAAGATTTCAGCTTTCTTACCATCTACATACACTCTAATGTAAATTGGAAATTTACCTTCCTTTTCTTTTTGGAGGTTTAACCTTGTAGTAACTCTTAATTTTTGCTTGTGATTCATAGCTTTTTAGATTTAAACATTTGTTGTACAAAAAACCGTTCTTTAATGGATTTTTGTCTTGAATCTTAAAATGTCAAATAGTCTGTATGAACTATGTAATCAGTGTTTTACCTAAGTTTTGTCACCAAACCTGTCACCTAATTAATTTATAAAAAGTTGGTGACAAAAATAGATTGTTTTGGCTCCAAAGAAATAAAAAAAATTGGGTGCAACATTTGTTGTCTTGTCACCTAAAATAGTAAAAATATTTGGTGACAGCATGGGTGACAAAATCTATGTTGTCAATTAGTTTTGTTTGCATTTGATAAAAGTTGAGAAAACGGCTAGGAGTGCGGGTTTTAATAATATTCAATGCCATATAACAAAAAAAGCCTCTCGAATGAGAGGCTTTTAGTGATCCCGCTGGAATCAACTATAAAACCTCCAAACGGCTTGTTTAATAGGGGTTGGTGACTTCTGAATAAGAATGACCACCACATAGATCACGTCAAATCACGTGTTAAATGTCTTTATTTGAATGAGCGAATCAGTTATAAAGATACTCCTTTTCATATTCATACAAGAATAAATAAGACTAAATATTATGATGCTTCAAAATAAAACCGTCTCAATCTTATTCTTAGGAATTATTGTTTTATTCGAGATTAAAAACTTTTATATAGAATAGTTCTTTGCTTCAAGGAAATAAAGGATAATTTTACTGGACACTAGCCAGTAAGGTAGAGGATTAAAACATGACGAACGAACAAACAGCAATAAAGACAACTTATTTTAGCATAATAGCTAATACTGTTTTGGCACTAATAAAAGCACTTGCTGGCTTTTTTGGTAATTCTCATGCTTTAATTGCTGATGCAATTGAATCAACCACAGATATATTCGCTTCTTTTTTAGTATTACTGGGTTTTAAATATGCTAAAAGACCAGCAGATGAGAATCATCCATACGGACATGGGAAAATTGAACCCCTAGTTACATTTGGTGTTGTTGCTTTTCTTGTTATTTCTGCCACAGTGATTGCATATACAAGTATTCAAAATATTCTAACACCACAAGATGCTCCAAAATCTTGGACCTTGATTGTATTAGGTATAATCATCATTTGGAAAGAGATATCTTTTCGAATTGTCATCAAGAAAAGTAAAGAAACGAATAGCTCATCACTCAAGGCTGACGCTTGGCACCACAGGAGTGATGCCATAACATCGATAATGGCATTTTTAGGAATTTCAATTGCAATTACTTTTGGAGAAGGATATGAGAAAGCCGATGATTGGGCTGCTTTATTGGCTTCAGCTTTTATTCTCTATAATAGTTATTTAATTTTCAGACCCGCATTAGGTGAAATCATGGATGAGCAATTATATGACGATTTGATAATCGAAATCAGAGCAAAGTCTATAAAGGTTCACGGCGTCCTAGATACAGAGAAATGTTATGTACGAAAAGCAGGAATGCGTTTTCATGTTGATTTACATGCAATCGTTGATAGTGAAATTTCTGTAAAGGAGGGACATGATATTTCGCATAAACTAAAAGACTATTTGCAAAAAGAAATACCAAGTTTAGGAAAGGTTTTAATCCATATTGAACCGAATGTATAGTTATATACAATTTATTTAAAGTGGATATTAAATATAAATTCTACAAAAAAAACCGATTAGAAAATAATTTCTAATCGGTTTTTATATTTAAGTATTGAAATTTGAATTTCTATTTTACTTTTTTAACTTTCTTTTCTTTCTTAGCCTTTTTTTCTTTCCTTTTAGGATCTACCTGATTCTTATCACCACCTTTTCCTTTTCCACTGAAAGCATTTCCATTTGAATTCTTTTCTGCTTTAGCTTTGTTTGCAGCAGAAGGATTTTTGGATGGAGTAGTGGCTTCTTGTGTATTCGGCTTTATTGGTTTGGATGGATTTCTTATTTCTCTTTTTGCACTAGGCTTCTTAGCTACTTGAACTTTACTAGCATCAGCTGGTTTTTTCTCTTGTTTACTTGGTTTAATAGATTCAGACGGATTTCTAACTTCTTTTTTTGATTCTGTCTTTGGTTTTGATTCTGTTTTAGGTGTCTTCTCTGTTTGAGCAGAGGTAGTAAAACTAACTACACCTATCATTGCGCATACTATTGCTATTTTTTTCATAATTCAATTATTTATTTGTTTTTTTGGTTAGCAATATTTGCGCCAAATCATAATTAGTAAATCTAAAAATAGACTAAGGAATATAAATAACGTTTTCTACTTTAATTACTGGCTTCAACCTATACTCTCCAGTTCCTTGCTCAATAATTGAGCTCCCTGCGTCAAAATCTAATGTCACAACGATAGTTTGATTTGCTAAAATATCGGAATTCAAATTAATCTTAATTCCAGTTTTATCTTGACTAGAAAGTAATAAGGGATGCTGAACAGCAACGGAGTCAATAATTTCAATTGCATGATTATCTTCACCAAGAACGAGTCTCATTTGGGTGATTTTACCTACTGGTATTGTTGTTGGATCAGCTATTACATCCGTTACACCGTTTTGCAATTGCAATAGATCATAAAACCCAGGATTGGCATTTAATTGAACCCATCCACCTTGCGAATTTCCGCTTCCAGAATAATGCGCCCAAACTTCTGTAATGTTTACATTTACTTCTGTGAAATCTGCTGGCGCGTCAGTTAATAGAACTTTTAATTGACCTTCGCCATCTTTATCTTTTTTACAAGCAAACGAAAGTGCTACAATTACCAACACAGGAACTATAAATTTGATTATTCTTCTCATGACTTTACTTTTTAATGAATACTAAGTTTAGCTTTTACAATTACTAATCTAATTAAAATCGTTAATCATCATTCGTTTTTTGGGAATATTTAACTTGAAAAAGTCTGTCTATGTTGTCGCTTCCGATATTCATTTATGCTTATAAATTTGATGATATTGAGACTGTAAACCTTTTTTGGAGTTTTTACTTGTTCTCTATCTACTAAGAGTTATGTTTGGCTTCAAAACAAAACCTCCTCAACCTCATCAACATCCAAACCTAAATATTCTGAACATTCCTTTATTGTAACATACTGAGGGACATGTGAATTTTATGGGGATTTGATTAATTTTACCTACTAAAAACATCGA
>CAYNIM010000076.1:0-5061 GCA_964397335.1 uncultured Flavobacterium sp. | reverse complement strand
ACAATATACTGATTTTTAATCTTTTGAGCAACTTTTTCTATAATGCACTACGGGTAAATTTAAAATTAATTATTATGAAAAACAGCATTTATATATTCCTGATCACTTTGGTCTTTATCAGTTGTAAAAAAGACGACGAAGTTCCACAACCTATTGACGACTTGCCCCCTGCCACACAAGTTGGTGCAGTAATGTTAGCCTGCAAAGTAAACGGAGTGCCCTATATATGTAAAGGGTATGAGCAGGTAACAGCATACTACCAATGGGTAAACGGCGGGTATGGGTTTGTTGTAACAGGAAGAAAAGAGACGGATTCTTTAATGAAAATTTCTGTGGGGAATATGGAAAATGCTCCAATAGAAGAAGGCAAAACCTATATATTGAATGGTGATATACCAGGATATTTTGGTGGGGCGGGCTTGCTTAATGGATTTAATAATTTTGAATCTGTTGTCACAAATAATAATTACACCGGCGAAATGACAATTACCAAATTTGATTTGGAAAATGAAATTGTATCGGGTACGTTTTGGTTTGATATTGAGAATCCGTGGACGGGCGAAAAAATAGAAGTACGCGAAGGGCGTTTTGATACACACTTTTCACAATAAGTACAAATTTATATGGACTAAATACTGTCGAAAATTCAAATTTGAAGTCTGTTTTTTTATATTTCACAAGGAAATAAATATAGGTAAATTACCTATTGATTTACTTTAAAACGCTTTCTAATTTGCAATAGTTATTTTATTCTTTCTGTTTAATAAACTCGATAATATCAAATTTCTATGAAAAAAATATTTTTATTATTTGCAGTAGCTATACTGATGATAGCCTGCAACAAAGACGACGAAGCTCCGCAACCAACACCGGAACCTTCGGAAATAGAAATGCTGCCACCTGCAACACAAACAGGAGCCAACAAAGTAGGCTGTTTGCTAAACGGTAAAGCTTTTTTGCCAAGTGGCACTAATCCCACAGGTGGTAATCCAAATCCTTATTGTGCATATTATCACGATGCTTTTGTTTTGTCTTTTTCTATTGTAAGAAATGAAAATAATACCTCTATGGAAGGAACTGAATCCATAGCTATTCATAGCAGTAATGTAATTTTAGAAGAAAGTAAAACATATTCATTAAAAATTAATGATCAAAGAGCAGGATATTTAATAACAAAAAGATCGCCTAAATCAGATAGATACGACACTACCGAAGAGCAAGTAGGCGAATTTCATATTACCAAATTGGATAAAGAAAAAAATATTATATCCGGCACCTTTTGGTTTGATGCCGTAAACGAACAAGGCAAAAAAGTAGAAATCCGCGACGGGCGTTTTGATATGGTATTTGAAGGCTGGGCGGGAAAAGTTTAATAACAAAATAATAAATTATTATGAAAAAAATATTTTTACTATTTGCAGTAGCTCTATTGATTATAGCCTGCAACAAAGATGACGAAGCTCCGCAACCAACACCGGAACCTACCGAAATAGAAAAGCTGCCACCTGCAACACAAACAGGAGTCAATAAAGTAGGCTGTTTGCTAAACGGCAAAGCTTTTTTGCCCGTTGGGGAGTCAGTTAACAGTAGAAACCCATATTGTGCATATTATCACGATTCGTTTGTTTTAGTTTTTAGGATTGTTAAAAATGAGGATAATATTACAGGAAACGGAACGGAATCTATTGGTGTATATAGCACTGATATAATTTTGGAAGAAAATAACACTTATAGTTTGAAAATGGACAATACAAACCATTTTGGCGTGTACAGTATTATCAGTAGAACTAATTCCCAAAGTTATGAAACGAATGAAGACCATACAGGTGAACTACATATAAACAAATTAGATAAAGAAAAAAATATTATATCAGGCACGTTTTGGTTTGATGCCGTAAACGAACAAGGTAAAAAAGTAGAAATCCGTGAGGGGCGCTTTGATATGGTATTTGAAGGCTGGGCAGGATAAAAAAGAATTTTAACTCTAAATATTAAGTCATTATGAAGAAAAAATTACACCAATTAGCGATAATGCTACTAATGTGTATTTGTTGGACTGCAAATGCACAAGAAGAGGTAAGCACTGCGTTCTTTGAGAACCAAGAGCTGAGATTCGGTCAGTTAGACCCAACAAAAGTGCCCACGGGTATTTTGTACGAAGCAGGTTTTCCGTTTACGGATATTGAAGTTTTTAACGGTACTGAATTGCCGGATTCGCTTTATGTGAATGGGGCAATTGAAAATTCAGCTCTTCACTAAATCTAGAACCTAAACCGGTAATTGAAGTTTCAATTTGTTTTCTGAAAAAGTTTTGTGTCAAGCCATAACCTCCAAAGTAAGTAAACCTAATAAGAGGTAAATAATTTTTAGTCAAAAGTTCATTTGTAATATCAAGAAATTGAGAATATATTACCTTTCCTTTCTCTTCGGCTCTAAATCTTGTGAAAATTCCATAAAGAAAAATATCTTTTTCTGCGTTTATAAAAACTCCACTTCCTGAAAAACCTTTTGTATTATATGCCGTATAATCTTCCTTTAACTGCAATTGAAAACGAGTATCTATAGTTTGTAACCAATCAGGATATAAGACAGCAATCTCCTCACCAAATGTTGCTTGGGGAAAACCTTTTACAATAAAATTTTTATAAATACTTTTTTCCTTAACAACTTTAATTTTAGGGGTTTCTCCTAAGATATTTTCTATCTCCTTTTTATCTATTGAAAGAATAGCTATATCTTTTTTCTTATCTTTAAACAGTAAATCTGGATTAACTGCAACTTTTATTGATTGATAGTCAATAAAATCTTTTTGTAATATATCAACAAAAACTTCTTCTCGTTGTTCTTGGAAGTCATCCCCGTCTACAAATAAACAATGAGATGCGGTTGTTATATATACCTTTTCTTTTAATTCATCTGAACAATAAATTACTCCTGTACCAATGTATCTATTATCGGTTACATCTTTGAGTCTGACCGTTGCTTTGATATTATTTTATCTAATTCCCTAATCATTTTCAGTAATTTTAATATGTAAATGCCTTTCTCATTAATTCTTGCTCGACTCTTGAAATTCCTATTTTATTAGCTATATTTTGCCATTGACTAACACTATTTAAAACTTCTTTGATGATGGTTTTCATCTGTTTTTCATCTAATCTGAAAAAATCACCTACGCTTTTGACTAATTCAAAATCCAAATCATTGTTATCCATATCAATGTTAAGGGCTAATCCGTCTTTATCAATTGAAGGGTTTAAATCGTAAGCAGGAGATAAAATCCACCCCTCCTCCGTTAATATGAATCCGTGGTTTCTCAAATGATCATCAGTATTAGAAATGGCTATATTGAAAACAATTCTTCTCCATAACTGATGTAAATTTTCATCCACATTTGCTCCGTAAGTTTGAATAAATTCTGCAATATCCAGATAGGTTGCAGGATTATCCCGAATCGTATCTTCATTGTTTCCTGTCATTGTCATTGCAGAGGCAAAATGGATACGTTCAGTATTTTCTCTGTCGAAGCGTCTGGTAAAAAATGTATGGTATTTTCCAGCTATCTTTTCGATCCTGCAAGGAGCCATTGTTATTCCTGAATTAATTGCTAATTCATAAGCCAGATATTCCCAAGCTCCTTTGTCAATCGTGTCATTTTTAGACGGAAATTTGGCAATCCATAAATCCTTATTTTCATCCAGGATATTTGCTTTCGGTCTTGCTCCACCCAATGAGGAACCAGGAGCCATTAAAATAGCCAGCCATTTTTTTACATCATCATTATCTTCATCATTTTCCAAGCTGTCTGCTGCGTATTGTAATTCTCGAATAGAAGACCAAGGAGGTGTTGGCGTTTCATTATTGTTGTCCAAAAAAGGTCCTTCCAGATTTGTTTTGAAGCGTAGAGCTCCCATACGACTTTCATCATAAACACCTAATAAATAATCTATATCGTACAAAGTTGATGCTTTTTCGTTACGTTCTTTTGCTTGTTGTGCAACTCGTCTTTTCATCAGGGTACGTCCCCAAGTATCGGGCATACTGTCTAAAAAAACACCAAAGTTTTCCTTATTATTAGGAAATTGAGTTCCTGAGAAAAATTGGATGTCAGGATCTAACAAACGTTGTTGTTCCGAATTTATCCATTCTTTGTCATACTCAAAGCTAAAAGCTTTTTTTCCTTTGGCAAAATGTGCCGAAAGTATTCCGATAATTTTTGGGTCAGACATTCCTTTCCAGTGAGCATAAACATATATGTCGAATTTATTTTGTGCCATTTTTTACTTTAATAATTCTAGATCCTGTAACTTCCTTCCGAAATCATCATCAGCTCCCAATTTTAATATATCATTCTGTAAACCTAATACTCTAAGTACATTAAAATAAGCTCCTAATGTTACACTTGCATCGCCCTTTTCAATCAGATACAGTGTGGAACGGGCAATACCTGCCCGCTCTGCTACCTGAATCGTAGTAAGCTTGCGACGTTTCCGTGCCAGTTTAATATTTTCACCCATTTGTTCCAGCATTTGATTATATTTTGGAAAAATGATTTGTCTTTTCTTGTTCATTAGCAATTATTTGTTTGATAATTCATACAAAAATAATCATTTTGTTTGAAATAACAAACAAATATTTTATTAACAGTAATTTAAAAATCATATTGCATATCGCAATATGCGATATACACCAAATGATAAACCTCAAAAATGATAATAAACTAAACAGGTTTATTATATAAAAGTAAGTTTATTGTTTTGTTTTACAGATATTAGAGATGCATTGTATCCGACCTATAAATTTAAGAGGATGTCATTACAAAGATCAAAATCATCCAAAATACATTTGCATACCAACAAAAATCACTAAATTTGTACTAATCAATCACAAATTATATGTGAGTAATTAAGTGAGCAGTTCTTTACTAAGAAGTATAATATACTGATATAAGGATATTTGTGGGTAGGGAATAAAATCCTGCCACCCCGACAACACTTACTTCAGTGTGTAACGTCCTGAAAAAATGATACAGGATTAAACAAATAAAACTTTTTATTAAAC
>CAYNIM010000075.1:0-5236 GCA_964397335.1 uncultured Flavobacterium sp. | reverse complement strand
CAAGCAAAACAATAAATGACAATATTGCTATACTATCCCACTCTTCTAAATCAGCCAATAGAGTTTCTGGTTTGAGTGTACCTTCATCAACTTCTAACATTTCTTCTAACAATTCCATTTTTTTCTCTTCTGTCATAATAATACCTCTTTTTTATTTTTTATTTTAGAACCATTGCTGGGTTCCCTATCATTGTTTTCCCTGGCTTTACATGAGTAAAGACTACGGCACCTGCACTTATTTTTGCATAATCTCCAATTCTTCTATTAGGTATGATCAAAGCTCTTGCTCCGAGAAACACCTTTGGTCCTCACAGCGTTGCAGTATTTTTGTTTAACAACACACTATTCGATCCTCACTTCGTTGCGGGTTAGGTACTTTACTTCGTAAAGGTTAGGTGCTTTCATTATCGTGAAAGGTTTTTTTAAAGGTAAAAACACCTAATTTCTCTTTCAGTTGATGCCTGCATTTGGTACAGGGTATGTCCTATACGGCTGATAAAGAACATAATAAGGGCAATAGTTTGGAGATGTCCTTGGGTCATTGGGATAATCACTATGGTCAATGAAACAGTCATCTATAGGTGTCTTTTTGAAATAATTATTTGGGGCAGAAATGTTTGAAATAACGCCAAGACCTTTGCTTGATAAATAACTGTAATCACTATATATATTGGACTTTGCAATTAATGAAATAGAAACATTCATCCCATAGAAGTTATTATTACTGATAAGTGGATTAGAATAGTCGTATGCTGCTTGTGTATAATATTTATGTGTTTGAATACAATACTGTTTTGAACCGAAGAAATTGTTGTAATCGATGAGAGGGGCTGAAGCAACAGTAGAGATGCAGTATGAATTGTTAGAAAAATTATTGTGTGTGATGTGGATATCACCATAGAAAGTACGGAGTGCTACAAAGTTATTGGCAAAGTAATTGTGTTGTAAAGTCACATCGTTTTCAGATAAGAGCATATTCTCTATATTATTGTAAAAAACATTCTTCTCTATATGCGATGAGCCATAGAATACATGGGCTCGCTGGGTAAAGTTGGTAATCAAATTATTATAATACTGGTGGTTCGTTGAATGTATATTAGCATGAGCAAAACCATATTTAGCACGCATATTGGCATAAACAGAATTAGCGGGGTCGATACTGATACCTGCATTAATAAAACTGACTATCCCGTTCTGTAGATTCGTCTGATTATTATTATAAGCATGGATGATCACACAATTGAAATAATCGGTCGAGTCTGGAGGAGTATTGGTAATCTCGTTCAAGCAAGAGGAACTGGTTATCTGCCAGCGTGCACCTGATTCTGCGGTCTGCACATTACCATAAAAGTCAACTTTCTTCTCCTTAGCTATACTGAGAATAGCACCTGCTTCGATATAAACAGGGGACATTATCTGCGTATCCTGTGAGAAATTGTACTGCACCCCCGACATAAAGGTCATAGGCTCTGTAATCGTCGCAGAAACATCCACACAAGGGAGTAGTTCCTGTGGCTCTAAGACATTCTCACCCTCAGTCAGATTTACCTCATACACATACTTCAAGGAATAACCCTCTTTCAGAAAAACAAGATTGTATCTGCCAGGCTTGACTTTGTCTATCTTGTATTCCCCTAAAACATCCGTCTTCGTCATCGTAACAGGAGACTGCATACGATGATCAAACTCTGTTTCTTGGCTGATAATTACGCCTATATGCGGATATTCTTGATTAATGCGAACGAGAGTGGTATCGAGATAGGCAGGTACATAGAGTGCTACCGTAACACCAGAGTAGTCGTCTGTACCGAGAATGGATATAGTGCCAGTAAGAGATGCGGTAGCCGATGGGTCGGATGCACAACCAATTAACGAGCAAACAACTAACAATAAAAGAACTACACGCATAATATATCCTTATAGATTGACTATATTAATTTGAACAAAAACAGCACGAACATTTTAATTAACCACAAAGAGACACAGAGGTCCACAGAGGGTTTGCTTGGGTTGAGCGAAAATCTGTATTAATTTTCAGTTTTACTGATAGAATATCAAAAGTGATAATTGTCGGAATTCTATACTGAAAATACTTCTAACTAATTTACTTCTTATGAAAACCTTCAAAATTAACGCTTTTAAAAGATTTAGCAACCTTTAATCTTGTGTTTATCCGATTAATAACACTTACTTAGGAATAAAACCGAAAAGGCATTTTTTTCAATTAAATGCATTGATCTTAATTTTGTATTTCATTCTTAAAAATTGTAACAAATTTTGATCAAGTCGCAGGTTGTTACTTGTTTTCATATCTCCTTTTGAAAAGTTGAAGAATACTTATAACTTTTAGCTTTCTTAGTAAATGATATAATATCGATTTTAAACTTAGTTTTTTTTTGCAGTATTTCTTCACAAGTTTATCAAAGCGAACAGTATCAAGATCCCTAAAGAAATTGTCTCGATTAGGGTTTTCTTTTACTGATTTTATTGCTGCTGAATTATATCTAACAGCCTCGTTTATATCGACTTGTTTGAAAATCATGGCATTTGATAAAGTTATAAAAATATCATGAGCTTTTTGACTATTAACAAAGATAAGAGAAGTTCCTTTATCATCGTCCATTTCAGGTAAAACATTTTGTATTCCCCAAAAATCTGCGAGAGTAAAATCACTTTGTCTATTGATAGATTTAAAGTTACAATTATAACATGTCTTTCTTAAACAGACATCTGTCAAAAAAGCCTTCATAAATAAATCTTCTCGATGAGATTTTTGATACTCTGTATTATCAAATAAGAATAATACTGAAAACCCTTTCCAACCATCTTTTTTATTTCTAAAAGATACTTTCTTTAGCGAAGAATTAGCTTTTCTTTTTCTAAAGTTTAAATATTTATTCCAGACTTTTGGAGAGGGAACGCCATGACAAACAATATCGATAGTTAATAAATTATCGTAATCTTTATTACCTAAAAATGATTTTAATCCTGCAATTTGACAAGGAGTACCTGTAAAGAGCACAAGTTTATTGGAATCCAAAAATGTCTTAACGTTATTATATGAGTTGCCTATTTTACTTTGTAAATATTTTGAACCCCTAAGTCTCGAAAGTTGATCTTTAGTATTAATATGTACATGCTCCAATTCAAATTCATCATTAAAACTGGCGCCAAATACATAACCTTTGTTATCAAGTACATACTCTGCAACTAAAGTAAAAACACCACCAGAAGAGCTTTCGCTGCGAACCAAATCATCTTTATTTATACAGGCATACGCTGAAGGCTTATTATCTATTGCTTTGACTTTTAAAATTGGGCATACATCAAAGCACTGTTCACAACTGATACATAAGCCATAATCAACCTTAGGATATAAAAAACCATCTTTATCTGCTATCATAGAAATGCAGTTTTCTGGACATATATTACTGCATGCATGACATCCTACACAATCATTATATAAATCGATTTTCTTATCTATCATTTTATTACCTTTAAAAGCTTTCAATTCACATTCTTTACTTGGATTTTAAATAATCGTTTCGAAATTATTAAAACATAAAACACCACGCAGACGAAAAGTAAACACATTAAACATAATTGTATTTAATTCTAATTACTAAATATTCAAACAATAAATTAGTTTTCTTCTAAAAAACAACTGTTTAAGTAATCAAATGCTTTTTTCCGTTCACTATCTAAAACCGGAGGAACATGAGAATAGTCAACATTAAAAAGTTGATCGTTTATCACAATATTCTCTGATTTTCTACAGTCAAGATTAAATTTATCGAGAAGAGTATTAACCCGTGAATACATAGAATTGGCTTTTTCAACCCTCCTATATGCAATAAAAGGCTTTTCTAATAATATGGCAAAAATCAAGCCATGGAAAGAGTCTGTACATAGGATACTGCAAGAGTTAATATATTCAATAAATTCACTTGGTCCTGTTCTGTATATGTTTTTTTCTCTGATATCAGCTAAATTTATAATTTTCAAATTATTCTTTTTTGCAATATCATTTATCTGTTTTTTATCGGATTTAGAAATTTCACCTAAAAAGTAGGTTAATAAATATTTTCCCTTTATTTTTTCACTATTTACTGCAATTTCAAGCCACTTTTCTTTTGTTAGAAGCATTGTTGGATCGACAAGAACAGGAGCATCTCTTCCTGTTAATTCTTTTATTATTTTTGCACCATCATCTTCTCGAACGGATAATTTATTAAAATCATTTAACCAAATTTTATATTTTTCGCTTATACTATCTTCCAGCTGTGAAACACCAAAACTTGGAGCATAAGCAATTCGTTTGTGTTTTTCGGCAAACGTTAAAAAATATAATGAAGGTACACCGATCCAATCTGGATTCCAAACCTGATCACTTCCTGAAACAAAAAAATCATACAAGTCTGACAAGTTATCCGGAACGTTGTCAAAACTAAGATTTAAATCCTTTTCAACAATATATTTTAAAGTAAATTCTTTAAATTTCTTAATTCTTAATTCTTCAGATATGAGCCATTCCCACTTAAGAGTCAAAAACCAAATTACTCCTATCTTACTTTTAAACATATTTTTCAAAATTGTGAATATTTTCTGCCTTAATGGGGAAGATCGTGTTTTTTCTCTTTTTATTAATATTGTTTCAACGTCAAATCCGTAAGTTTTGAGCACTTCTTGTAATGCGAAATTTTGCAATCTATTACCATAATTAACGTATCCATTCAATGTGATGATAGCTATTTTTTTCATTTAAAACTCCTTTTATTTATGATTGTGGAACAAGGTTAACAATGATCAACATTTTTAACAACGAACTACGGCGAACTCGAACGAACTATTTTTTAACAGCGAACTACAGCGAACTTTTTTATAATTAACCACTAAGAGCACAAAAACACAAAGGGCTTTGCTTCGCAAAAGTGAGTAAGTGAGTAGTGAACGAGTGAATAAGTGTTTTGGTATGCTTCGCATGTCAGATTAATCAAGCAATAAATTTCGCAGAAATTTATACCATATATTAAATAAAAATTTATTTTTATTTGTAGGGACAATGCCTTGTGCTTGTCCAATATAAACCCGCCAGGGTTTATCAATAACATTAATTCATAAATTTTGAAGGGTTTGCTTCGCAAAAGTGAGCAAGTGAGTAGTGAACGAGTGAAAAAGTGAGTACTGATGCGGGCTAAAGATTATTTTTAACACTAAGAACACTAAGAAGACGAAG
>CAYNIM010000074.1:0-5482 GCA_964397335.1 uncultured Flavobacterium sp. | reverse complement strand
TCGGTGGTGTGAGAGGCGCACTCCGTCAGTTTCTGGCGGAGCCGTCTACTCGATTAGCGGTTCGGCATTGTGCTTATGTTTTAGCAATAGTCATCAATTGTATCAGCTCCTGTCCATTCAAGTCCTTGTGCAAGAGTAAATTGTTTTTCCGCTCCGTCTTTCTCGAAAAAAGTCCCAAGACTATTATGAACGAATACATTGTTTTGATAGGTTATCTCTGCCAAAGAATAAGGTTTTATTGGGTTTTCATCTCCACTTTTACACATAATCCACAATGTGTTCTCGTCTTTTGAAATTGCAAAACGTTCAATAATCGAACTCGTATATTGGTTTCGAGAAAACACGTTTCCTACTTCTAGGTTTGCAGTATAGTCAACTATTGGGTTATGAGTATTTTCCTGTGGACAACAAGGAAATTCACTTGGTGTTTTCCAATTTCGGACTTTTTGGACAGCATTTGAAGTTAAAGAATTTATAAATTCTAATTCTTCTTCAACATAGTCAGTAACTTGACTTGACACACTTCGATTATAAATCCATTCTCCTAAAGAACCGCCTTGTAATGGCTTGTCACTTTCTGCCCAAGTCAATAATCTTTCTTTGCTTGCTTGTGCTTCTTCGGCACTTACTGTTGACATCCATTTATAATCAGGATTTTGAAATTTATCTTGGAAGTGCGAAGGATTAGAAAGAAATGCTTCAACGCTTCCGCAAATAATTTCAATACGTCTTGCCGTAATTGGGTTAAGTAAAACATTTTCCAACCTTGTTACCCAACGTAGGTTATCAGGGCGATTATTTTGTTTGTTTGTGTCGATATGGTCAACAACGTGTTCATTTGTTGGAGGTTCTCCGTGAAATGCAGTCGCAATTATTCTATGAATACGAACCGAGGCAATTTCTAAATAACCTGTCCTAATGTTTAGTTTGCCAAAAGTCCATTGGTTATCAGTTGGTCGTATTCGTTTGTTGGCAGGAGAGTGTCGCAATACTGCACCATTATCACGAACAGAATAATGTTCGTTTTTATAGTGGCATTCTTGAATGCAACTGTAAGTTTCAAGTAAACTTTCCATAATGATTACATTTGATTAGGTACAATATCTATTTGACAACCCAATACGAACGCAATCCTTGAAAGAATATCAAGTCCAACGGAATATTTGCCTTGTTCAATTCTACTGAGATTTGCAGCGTCTATATTTGCTAATTTCGCTATATCTTTTGCTTCTATTCCTTTTTCCTCACGAATTTGACGAATTTTTTTTCCTATTCGAGTTCTTTGTCCTTGTCTGTCTCCTGAACTCATTCCCATAAATGTCACACCATTTAGCAATAAATCACGCCAAATGTTGTCGGTCATTTTTTCCTTGTCATCAGAGAAGTTTTTGTCAAAAATCCATTCTACCAAATGTAGTTGATAATGACGAGTTTCTTCACTGATATAAATCCCAATTTGAGCCATAACGAAGAAAACTTCGCCATCTGGTGCAACAACTTCGACCATATGGTCGTCAATAATTTTAGCTTTGGACTTAAAATCAAAAGCTAAAAACTCTTCTTCACTCTCGAAAAATTTTTTATTTTCTTTTTTCATAACATTGTATGCCGTGTTTATAGTGTTGCCGTCACTTTTAAAAGTTATGAAGCAAAGGTATAGATAAAATTTACAATTGGCAAATTTACCAATTGTAAATTTTAATAAATACGAAGAACCATTCTATTTTTTTCTTCCGTTGACCACTGTACTTGCCACGTTCTACCATCTATTTGGTCAAGCAAAATGAAATTGTAAATGTTTGTTGTTGGATAAAGAAAAAATCTACCATTTTTCTCATCTTCTTTACTTACAAGAGAGGTGTTCGATAGTGGATATTCAAAATGGTCATTTTTTCCAGTACCCCATTGTATATGCGACATCTGACCATTTCGTGTGTTTAATTTGATAAATGTAAATTTATTTCTTGTAGCAAAAAGCCTGTACACGGCATTACTGTCTGGTGAAATGTTTTGAGTAGGAGCTTCCGATGTGCTTTGAGCAAAAGAAACCGTTGCAAATAGCACAAAAAATAAGGTGATAAATTTTGTTTTCATACTTTTTACGTTGTTATATTTTAGTGCAGGGTCTTTTTATGCTGACCGCTAACACAAAAATATACGCAAGTTAGCAACTTAAGTAAATTAAAAATATTTCTTCAACTTAATAGGATTGCTTTAACTATACTATTTAAGTGTGTTTTTAATGATTATTTATTTTTTTCATACTTCACAAACATAAACTATTTTCTTAATTTAACAAAAATAAATACTAATAATATCTTAAATTTTGTTTTTAAAACTAAGCCTGATGTATGTTATGTCTCCATTTTGTGTTTTGTTCTCCCACAAATTGATAAATGTTTCAATAATATTTAATTGATTGATTTGTAGGTTTATATTCGACAACAAATGCTTACAATCGACTATAAACGTTTAACAACCGACTACTTTTTGTTTTCTGTTTCATCTTTGTACCAAATCAATTTTAATCATTTAAATTAATTGAAGACATGAGTACATTAAGAAACAGTGTTCGCCTAATCGGTAGAGTAGGGAACAATCCAGAGACAACAAAATTTGACAACGGTATTAAAGTAAGTCTATCGCTGGCTACTAGCGAGTATTATTACAATGCCGAGAAAGAAAAAGTAGAAACCACCCACTGGCATAATTTAATAGCCTGGGGAAAAACAGCGGAAATCATCCAAAAGTACGTCGAAAAAGGCAAGGAAATTGCCATAGAAGGTAAACTAACGTATCGGAATTACGAAGATAAAGAAGGGAATAAACGCTACGTAACTGAAATTGTAGTTAATGAAGTGGTTTTGTTTTAGAAAGTTATAAAAAATTGTTGAAAAAGCCGCTGTAAAAGTTGGTTTTACCCGACTTGCACAGCGGCTTATTAATACTTTCTAATAAAAGAGGAAAGACTATTTTATGAACGGATCTTAAAAAATACATAGGATTTGATTCGCAACGCCTGAATAACGTCTGTGAGCCCCAATGTTTTTTAATTTTCCAAAAAAATTATGATTTTATGATTGAATCCAATCTACGATTTCTGGCGTGTTTGGTAAAGTTTTTGGACTGATTACTTTATCAATGGTACCGTTTTCGTCGATCAGGAATTTTTGGAAGTTCCATTCGATTTCAAAATCATCAATTTGATTGTTTTTTTTCTCTGTAAGATATTGGTAAAGAGGATGTTTATCTTTTCCTTTCACCACAATTTTTGCCATCATAGGAAAACTAACTCCATAGTTCAACTGACAAAATTCAGCGATTTCTTCATTACTTCCAGGATCTTGTCCCATAAAATCATTACTTGGGAATCCGATAATAACAAAGTTCTGATCTTTAAACTTTTGATACATTTCTTCTAATTGCTCAAATTGTGGTGTTAGCCCGCATTTAGAAGCGGTGTTTACGATCAATACTTTTTTTCCTTTTAATGTAGCCAAATCCAAGGTGTCGCCACTAATGGTCTCGACTTTAAAATCGTGAATTGTTTGTGTGTTTTCCATCTTTGCAATTTTGTTTTTTGTTGCTTCTTCCACATCATAAACTTTTTTGCCACCAAAACAGGCAAACATAAAAAGTGAACTTAGAGTAATAAAAAAGTTTTTCATATTCAATTTATTGTGAAACTTATTTCGTTAAAGGTTCTCTCACAAAGATAGTGTAAAAACTATAAACCTGAAAAATGTTATCGAATTAATTAACAAAAAAACAAGATTAATTTTAAAATTATAAATTTCGTTATTCGCTACTTTTAAGTAACTTTGTTTGAAACCTAAACTAACTAAGTATGAAAAATAAGTACATCGGAGTCGTTGTAGGCTCTATTCGTAAAGAAGCATTTACAAAAAAAATCGCCGATTTTTTAATACAAAATGCTCCAGAAGGTTACCGTTTTGAAAAAGTTGAAATTGCTAACTTGCCTTTGTATAATCAAGATTACGATCAAGCAGATGAACCGGCTGTTTACGCTCCGTTCAGAGAAAAAATCAAATCGTTTGACGGTATTATTTTTGTCACTCCAGAACATAACAGATCCGTGCCTGCAGCTTTAAAAAATGCTTTAGATGTTGGCTCTCGTCCTTATGGTCAAAATGTTTGGAATGCGCAACCTGCTATGGTTATTTCCTCTTCAATTAGTGGTATTTCAGGTTTTGGAGCCAATCATCATTTAAGACAAATGTTGGCCTTTTTAAACATGCCCACCATGCAACAACCCGAATTGTATCTAGCCAATGTTCAGGATTATTTTGATGAAAATGGTCAGCTAACAAAAAAAGAGACCGCTGATTTTTTATTAAAAGCCTTAGATTCTTATCTAATGTTTGCTTCTAAAATTAATTAAAATTTATAATTTCTGTTATACAAATTACCGTCTGTTTAAGAAGGTAGTTTGTGTAACACTTTAAGAAATAGAATGTTTTTCTGCTTGGCGATCTTTAACAGATTTATCCTCAGCTACTCCAATTTTCCAATAAGAATAGGCATTGAGCTCTTTGGATGTCCATTGGCAATCATTTCGTAAATAACTTCTGATTTCTTTTACTGAAGAAAATTCACAAGCTACAAATCCAAACTTTTGAGCGGTTGCCAATTGCACTTTTTTTACTTCATTGGCCAATTTGCTTCCATTTTCAGGATGTGGATTGTGCAACCATATAAACTCTATATCAGCGGCTTTGGTTTCTAAGATTTGCTCGTCTTCTTTAGTTGGCACTTCAATAATACACACTCCCTTGGCATTTTGAGGAAGTTTTTTTAAATAGAACGAATTGCTGGTAGGGCTGTTAAATCTCCCGCGAAAAGAAACCACTCTGCTGTTTCCGGAAATAATTCTTTGGGTTCGGTTCGCATTGCCACGCCTAATTCATCGCCCGTTTTAGCGTTTAAAGCCCAAGTTGATGCCGGACCGTTTTCACCATGATTGACAAAGTCAATCGTGAGTTCATTTTTTTCTATGTCAATTCCCATATGGGTGTAAGTGCGAACATACGGAGCAACTGCTGGTGCTGGATGAATCATTGCCTTTGTTTCTGGATCCAATTTTGGTAAATGAACTTGATCTACTCCTTCATTATTAACTAAAATATTCCCGTTTGGATCAGTAGCAAAAAGCCTGAGATTTTCAAAATCGATAGCTTCATTCCAAGTACCTTCTTCATTTACTAATTTAACCATTTGCCCAATCTGAACCTGAATCTGCCAATCTACACAAGGGTTGTCATCGGGCTGATGAACGGTCTCACTTTCACATGCAACAGAAAGAATAGCTAACCCTAAAAATAAACATATTTTTTTCATTTATCGACGTGTAATATTTAAATTTAATTCAAATTTAGCATGAAGCCGTCTCGATACAATATTTCGAGACGGTTTTTTTATTTTTATTTTTTTTGGGATTTTTTTACGATAGGATTGTCATTTT
>CAYNIM010000073.1:0-5865 GCA_964397335.1 uncultured Flavobacterium sp. | reverse complement strand
TAGAGCGTCAGCCTTCCAAGCTGAATGTCGCGAGTTCGACCCTCGTCTTCCGCTCAATAGCACAACAATCCTTATCGATTTCGATAAGGATTTTTTTATTGAAATAGATTTTTTGTCTTCCAATGGTTGAAATGTAATTTAAATTGAATGGAAGTTGGAGTAGGGTACTTCGTTTGACTTCTACTGTCATTAAAGGAATTTTATATTCAGAAAAAGAATGGATTTTGGTTTTGCTGACATAAATTAACGCTTTTTTATTAAATTCTCATTCCCAAAAGAGTATTTTTGTGATCGATAAGGAAATAATGTCAGGTCAAATCTATGATTTAAAGAATGGAACATTTTTTGATGTTATTCAAGTAATTAAAAACAAAAAAATAATATATGGGATTCTATGTTTTAATGGGAGCTATAATGCTAGCGAGTTGGCTAGTCGGTTGGCAATTAAAAAAGAAGTTTGAGAAATACTCAAAAGTTCATTTGAGTAATGGAATGAGCGGAGCAGAAATTGCTACAAAAATGTTACACGATCATGGTATATACGACGTGAAAGTTATTTCGACACCAGGTCGATTAACCGATCACTACAATCCGATGGACAAGACAGTGAATTTAAGTGAGGCTGTTTACAATCAACGTAATGCTGCTGCTGCTGCTGTGGCGGCTCACGAAGTGGGTCACGCTGTGCAACATGCGACTGCTTACAGCTGGTTGACAATGCGTTCTAAATTAGTGCCAATTGTTAATGTAGCATCTTCTATGGTTACCTGGGTTTTGTTGTTGGGAATTATTATGATGGAAACCTTTCCTCAATTAATGTTGATAGGTATTGTAATGTTTGCTACAACCACATTGTTCTCTGTGGTGACTTTACCTGTGGAATATGATGCAAGTAATCGTGCTTTGAAATGGCTCCAAACTAAAAACATGGTCAACCAAAGAGAATATGCAGGAGCAAAAGATTCACTTAATTGGGCTGCAAGAACTTATTTAGTTGCTGCTTTGTCATCTATTGGTACACTCTTGTATTATGTGATGATTTATATGGGAAGACGAGAATAAGTTTCCTAAAATATTAACTAGAAAACGCCTCTTATGAATATTCAGAAGAGGCGTTTTTTTAATTATAAAACAGCTCTACCGGTTCATAGAAAGAAGTAAAGAAGATGTTTTAAATTTCACTTTTTTTATGTAAATTGCAGAAAAATATTTTTAAATGAAACGTAAAACTTTAATGATCCTGATCGCTGTTGTGGGAATATCAATGCAATCTTGTAATAAAGACAAGGGAATGGAGACAAATGGAGACAAAAATCCATTAGTGGAGGCATGGGAAACTCCCTACGGAGTACCTCCGTTTGAAGAAATTAAATTCGAACATTTTAAACCTGCTTTTGATCAAGCAATAGAAGAGCACAAGAAAGAAATTGATGCAATTACAGAGGTTACCGAGGAAGCAAATTTCGAGAATACAATTGAAGCATTGGAAAATGCAGGTCAGTTGTTGAATCGTGTTTCTACCGTTTTTTTTAATTTAAGAAGTTCGCATACTAATGATGATATGCAAACGTTGGCTCAAGAATTGGCGCCAATGTTGTCTGAACACCGCGATAATATTAGTTTGAACAATAAATTGTTCGAACGTGTGAAAAAGGTTTACAACGACCATGTTATTCAAGCAACCGAACAAATGAGTTTGTCGCAGGAGCAACGTATGTTGTTAGATGAAACTTATAAAAGTTTTGTTCGAAGTGGAGCAAATCTTTCAGATGAAGACAAAGAAAAACTTCGTAACATCAACAAAGAGTTGTCTGTTTTTTCTTTGAAATTTGGTGACAATATGTTAAAAGAAACCAAGTCTTATGAGTTGGTTATAGAGAATGAAAGTGATTTAGCTGGATTGCCAAATGCTTTAGTTGAAACTGCAGCTTCTACAGCAAAAGAGCTTGGAAAAGAAGGAAGATGGGTTTTTACTTTAGATAATGCTTCCGTAATGCCATTTCTTCAGTATGCTGAAAATAGAGAATTAAGAAAAGAGATTTGGAAGGCTTATCAAAACAGAGGAAACCAAGGTAATGCAAACGACAACAAACAAAACGCATTGCAATTGGCTAATCTTCGTTTGGAAAAAGCACTACTTTTAGGTTATCCAAACCATGCTTCTTTTGTTTTAGAAGAATCGATGGCAAAAAATCCGTCCAACGTAAATCGATTATTAAATCAATTATGGACTCCTGCGCTGAAAAAAGCAACCGCTGAAGCAAAAGACATCAAAGAAATGATGGAGAAGGATGGAATAGAAGGGGAAGTTATGCCTTACGATTGGCGATTTTATGCAGAAAAAATTAGAAAAGAGCGCTATGATTTAGACGAACAAGAAATCAAACCTTATTTTAGTTTGGAGAACGTACGTAATGGAATTTTTGACGTAACACAAAAATTGTTTGGTTTGACTTATAAAGAGTTGAAAGACGTGCCTAAATATCATGAAGATGTTACAGTGTGGGAAGTAAACGAGGCAGATGGAACAACCGTTGGGGTTTTGTATATGGATATGCATCCGAGAGCTTCGAAAAATGGAGGAGCTTGGATGACATCATTTAGTAAACAATACATAAAAGATAAAGAGCGAGTTTTACCTGTGATTTCTATTGTATGTAATTTTTCACAACCTACAGCTGATGCGCCTGCTTTATTGACTTTTGATGAAGCTTCGACTTTCTTCCATGAATTTGGTCATGCTTTGCACGGATTGTTGTCTAATGTACATTATAGGAGTCTTGCAGGAACAAGCGTTCCAAGAGATTTTGTTGAATTGCCATCTCAAGTTATGGAAAATTGGGCAGCAGATCCAGAAGTGATTAAAATGTATGCAAAACATTACGAAACAGGTGAAGTAATTCCAGATGCTTTGATTGAAAAAATGAAAGCGGCAGGAACATTTGATCAAGGTTTTGCAACTACTGAATATTTGGCAGCTTCATTTTTAGATATGAGTTTCCATACAATAAACGAGCCCATTACTACCGATTTGACTTCTTTTGAAGAAAATTCTATGAAAACTATCGGTTTGATTGATGAGATTATTCCGCGTTATCGTTCAACTTATTTCTCACACATATTTGCAGGTGGATATTCTTCTGGATATTACAGCTACATTTGGAGCGAAGTTTTGGACTCAGATGCGTTTCAAGCTTTTAAAGAAACATCTTTGTTTGATCAAAAAAACGCAAAATCTTTCCGTGAGAATATTTTAGAAAAAGGAGGAACTGAAGATCCAGCAGAATTGTATAGGAAATTCCGTGGTGCAGATCCAAAAATTGAGCCTCTGCTCAAAAAACGAGGATTGGTAGAGTAAATATTATAAAGAGGAAAACAAATAACGTTTTCCTCTTTGTTTTTATTATTAAAGGGAAAAAGGTTGCTTTTAATAGAGCAGTGTAATTATTTTTAAAATTATTTGATTTAGTACTTTCAGTTTTAAAATAAATCTTTATCTTTGCACCCATTATTAACGAGAGGAGGTGTAAAAATTATGTTGATCATACCAATTAAAGACGGAGAAAATATTGATAGAGCGTTAAAACGTTACAAAAGAAAATTTGACAAAACTGGAACGTTGCGTCAGTTAAGAAGTCGTAAAAACTTTACAAAACCTTCTGTAGCGAAAAGAGCTAAAATGCAAAAAGCACAATATATTCAGCATTTAAAAGATTCAGTTGAAATCTAAATCACTGAAAAATTTTTTAGAATCGCTAATTAAAGTTATCTTTGATTAGCGATTTTTTTATGGAAAATTTTATTGAAAACTACAAAGAGTATTTACTAAAAGAGAAAAAGTTTTCTCTCCATACCGTTCAGGCGTATGTAAGGGATGTAGAGTGTTTTTGGAGTTTTCTTACTGCCGAAGAAGTTGTGTTGCAACAAATCGAGTATCAGCATATAAGAAAATGGATTGTGGTGCTCTCTTCAGACGGAATGACCAATACTACGATCAATCGAAAAATTGCCTCTTTAAAAAGCTACTTTCGCTTTTTATATATAACTCAAACGATACCTATCTACCCTCTGGAAGGGCACAAATCATTGCGAGCAGAAAAAGTTCTACAAGTGCCTTTTTCTGAACAGGAAATGTTGCGAATAGAACGAAGTGATTTTGAAAACGACTTTTACGGTTTGCAGAACTTCGTGATTATATTGCTTTTTTATACTTCGGGTATTCGTAAATCTGAATTAATCGAGTTGGAAATCGATAAAGTTGATGTAGAAAATCAAGTTATAAAAGTACACGGAAAGCGAAATAAAGAGCGGATTGTTCCTTTAATCAATGAAACAAGTGATGTGTTAAAGGATTTTGTGGCGCAGCGAAAAAAACAGCTTGGAGCCGATTCTTGTGAAAAACTTTTTTTGTCAAAAAAAGGAAAAAAAATTAATCAAACGTTTGTTTATAGATTAATTAATGATTATTTTAGACGTGTCACATCAAAGGGGAAAAGAAGTCCGCATGTACTGCGTCATACTTTTGCCACACACATGTTGAATGCTGGTGCCGGCCTTAATACAATTAAGGAAATATTAGGACATGCAAGTTTGTCTTCGACCCAGATTTATACGCACACAAGTTTAGCAGCATTAAAGAAAACGTATGTACAGGCACACCCAAGATTCCGCGATGATGAGAAGGAATAATTTATAAATCTTTTAAATTGTAGTAGTATGAAGGTAAGTATTCAGGCGGTTAACTTTAACGTTGACAAGAAGTTAGTTAATTTTATAAACGATCGTTTAGAAAAATTAGAACAATATTATGATAAGATTGTTGGAATTGATGTATCTTTGCACACAGAAAATACGAGTGACAAAGAAAATAAGTCAGTTGATATATTGGTAAAAATTCCTGGCGATGATTTAATCGTTAAGAAAACGGCAAAATCCTTTGAAGAAGCAACAGATAATGGAGCTGATGTTTTGGAGCGTTTATTGGTTAAACGCAAAGAAAAAGAGAAGGCATATTAATTATTTAAAAAAAAACTTCGAAAAGTTTTTGTATAATTAAATAAGTATATATATTTGCAGTCCGTTAGAAATAGCGGACTTTTTAAATTGCCTCTGTAGCTCAGTTGGCTAGAGCAGCTGATTTGTAATCAGCAGGTCGTGGGTTCGAGTCCCTCCAGAGGCTCGCAATTTAAAAAGAAACAAAGAAGGTTAGGGAAGATACTCAAGCGGCCAACGAGGACGGACTGTAAATCCGTTGGGAAACCTTCGCAGGTTCGAATCCTGCTCTTCCCACAAACTTAAGTCACCAAGTGGTTTAAGTAAAATTTACGACTCGCCGGCGTAGCTCAGGGGTAGAGTGCTTCCTTGGTAAGGAAGAGGTCACGGGTTCAAATCCCGTCGCTGGCTCAAGTGGAGCAAATTAAATAGAGAACACTAATTATATAACTAAGATTAAATTATTAAATCATGGCAAAAGAAACTTTTGATCGTTCAAAGCCGCACTTAAATATCGGTACTATTGGACACGTAGATCACGGTAAAACTACCACTACAGCAGCTATTACTAAAGTGTTAGCTGACGCAGGTTTTTCTGAAGTTCGTTCGTTCGATTCAATCGACAATGCTCCGGAAGAAAAAGAACGTGGTATTACTATTAACACTTCTCACGTAGAATATCAAACAGCTAACCGTCACTATGCGCACGTTGACTGTCCAGGTCACGCGGATTACGTGAAAAACATGGTTACTGGTGCTGCTCAGATGGACGGCGCTATCTTGGTAGTTGCTGCTACTGATGGTCCAATGCCTCAAACTCGTGAGCACATCCTTTTAGGACGTCAGGTAGGTATTCCTCGTATCGTTGTTTTC
>CAYNIM010000072.1:0-6553 GCA_964397335.1 uncultured Flavobacterium sp. | reverse complement strand
AAAAAACTAAAAATAAAAAAACCGCCTCGAAATATTGTATCGAGACGGCTTCTTTGTTTTTAAATGATGTTCATCTTTTTCATGATAAAAGTGGCATTCTTATTTTGACAGATACCGTCTTTTAGGCGATAATCAAAGTGCAACTCATCATTAATTATTTCAACTTCAAAACGTTTGTTTGCCATAACTTCAGGGTAGTTCTTACTAATTTCACATACTTCCAAATCATGTGTTGCAATGATTCCTTTCACGCCAAATTCATGAAGTTTTTTTATCACGCCTACTGTTCCAGACTTTTTATCATCAGAATTAGTCCCTTTTAAAATTTCATCTAATAACACAAAAACAGGTTGTTTGTTTGCCTGAGTAACTATTTCTTTCAAGCGTTTTACTTCAGCAAAAAAATAAGATTCGCTTTCTGACAAAGAGTCTGTCAGACGCATCGAAACCCAAATAGGCAAAGGACAAACACTTGCTTTTGTCACATCGATAGGTGCACCAACATAGCTCAAAACCAAATTAATTCCAACAGCTCTTAAAAAAGTACTTTTTCCACTCATATTACTTCCAGTCAAAATGAAAAAAGACTGTTTTGTGAAATCAATATCATTGCGAATGCGCTTCCTTTTATCTATCAATGGATGTCCTAAATCAGCAAATATCAAATCTTTACTTGTAACGTTAGCGTATTGATATTCAGGATTATTATAAGCAAAGTTTGCAATACTATTCAAGCTTTCAACTTTTCCAATTACTTCAATCCATTGCCATAAATATTGCTGATTATCGTTTTTCCATTTTATTAATTTCTTATGTACCCAAAAATGATATTGAAAAGTACCATTAAAAAGGATAAAAACAAACAGATTTGCTACCGTGTTCAACTTCTCAAATAAAGTTGCTAACTGACGAACAATTTGGGTAGCCATTTTGTTATTTACTTCCAATGATTTTTGCATTCTTTTCAACTCCTCTGATTGAAAGCTTTCCGATTCAAAAAGCTGAATCATTTGTGAATATTGTTGTAAGCTGTGGCTAATTTTATCACTCTTCCCTATTTCAGCAGAAATAAATTTCATCATCATCCCCGATAACATCAAATTGATTGTAAAGAATAAAGTAGTCAAACGGATCGCCAAAGGATGCAAGTCGAAAATCGTGGCAATCAATGAAAAGAAAAACAATAAAGGAACTAAAACAGCCGCAATTCTGATACTTTTTCTAGGCACATCAGAAATTGTTTCTGCCCATTTTTTAATGGCGGCATCTTCTTGTTCAGTAGTATTTGCCAAACGTGCCAACGTCTGAAACTGTTGGCGAAAGGAAAGATTATTTGATAATTCTTTGACTGCTTCTTGCTTGAGTTTAATTGTTGTTTCATCAGGAATTTCTTGTAAATCAAAAGCCAACCTTTGTTTCCCTAACGAAGTTCCAGTTCGATTGATAAATTCAAAGATCGAGCCTTTTCCAAACAGATCCAAATCATAAGAAAAAGCATGTTGAGGGTTTAAAAACGCAACCCCATTCTCAAATTGATGTTTCCCTTCTAAAAAAGCTAGTTCTTCTTCATTAATATTCTTTAAAGCCTTATAATACTTAAGTTGAGTAAGGAGATTTAAATAGCGGTTTACAGTAAAAACAAATAGTATCAAAACTAAAAAAGCCCATAAACCCATTGTTTCATTTTTTTGATATACCATCAAATAAAACAAATAAACAGACGTTAAAAGAAGTATTATTCTACAAATACTTAAAAAGTTTTTTTTAGTATGCAGTTTATCCAGAGTCTTTTGTACTCGCTGAATATTATCTTGATACATTTGTTAAAATCATTAAAAATTTTGAATTACAAAAATACTGTTTTTAAGTTGAAATAGTATATTTTGGATGGCTTTTGTAGCAAGATAAAATCAAGATGGTTCGGAACCAAGAAATCGAGTCATTAGTTTAGATGTACTTGACTAATTAGAAAGAATACTTTAAAAATCAAGTTTTTTCTTCCAGCTTGCTACTGTATTCCTACTGATCTTAAAATGATTGGCAAGTTGTGTATTGTTCATCCCGTGTTTTATTTGATAATTCAATATCCAAAGAATTGTTTCCTTATCATAAGAACGATACTTTTGATTCAATACATTTATTTCTTTTTTTTGTTTAAATAAAATATCATTCAAATGAATCACATCGAGTACTTCTAAGCGTTCTTTTTGTAGAAAAAAATCACATTCTTCAGCTAGCTCTGGATACCATCTTTCAATCAAATCTGTATATATTCTCTTATAATTCGGAGTCTTTCTTTTTTTCATATTTAGTCAACCATCTGTACAAAGTGTTTCTTGGAATATTGTATTCTTCTATAATTTGACCTCTAGTTTTTTCCCCACTTTGAACTAATTCAACAATAAATTTAATCAACTCCGCAGTATAAATATTTTTTCTAAATTGCGGAAGCTTTGATTTTTTTTCCGTTTTTTTCTTTTTTTCTTTATTTCTTGTCGGTGCATACCAGACCAAATGTTGTGAGAAGATTCTAAAAAAATCATACTCTAACAACTTTGACCATCTCAACAGTAACTCTGTTTCCATGCTTTTCATTTGATACATATTTTCTATCTCATCTTTGTCGATCTTAAGAAAATTTGCGATCCTATCCTCCTCAATCTCCTGTTCTTTAACAGCTAATTGTATCAATTTACCAACATGTATATCTTTAAATTTAAAATTCATATCTAAAGTATTATACAAAGTCACAAGAATCATTAACCTTGAATGATTCAAACCCTATAAATCAAATAACTTTTTCAGAGTAACAAACCCTATAAGCAGTAGCTAAATAATAGTTTAAAAAATTTGATATTTTTCATATAAACATGTATACTACACTTGTTTTTTCCTATACTTCATTAAAGTTAATATTCTAAGTGCCCTTGATTCTTATTAATAAAATAAGTTCACAACTTAATTTCTATCGCTATCATTAATAAATAACAACAGAACTACAAATTCCACCGAAATTCGTTGAGAATAGTTTTGGGCATTTTTAAAGAAATGCCCAAACTATCTTTTTACATTTCTACTATAATAAATTCTGAGCGTCTGTTTTCTTGATGTTCTTCCTCTGAACATCTCAATCCGTTTGCACAACGGTTCACCAACTCTCTTTCTCCATATCCTATAGCTGTTAAGCGTTCGGCTTCAATTCCTTGACTTATTAACCATTGGCGAGTTGACTTAGCTCTTCGGTCAGACAAACGGTCGTTGTACGCATGTGAAGCACGACTATCGGTATGTGAACGAATATCGATTTTCATCGTTGGATATTCCTCCAAAACTGCTAATATTTTCGCCAATTCCATGGCAGCATCTGGTCGGATATTAGACTTGTCTAAATCGAAGTAGATTGGATTTAAGTTCAATACTTTAAACAAATCGTCGCCTTCTTTAACTGGTGTCTTGGCAGGTTCCATCACCAATGTTACGTGCGTAACTCCTGTTTTACTCTCTAAGGTAGTTTCTGCTTCTGCGGTTTGGTAACCTTCTTTCTCTGCTTTTATACGGTAGGTTTTTCCACAATCAAAATCTGTTTCAAAACGATAGGTGGCATCTATATACGCACTGCGATTGGTTAAATTTGTGTACATAAAATCATACAACGTAAGACCTGCATCGCTGATGAGCTCTTTTGTATTTCCATCGATCACTGTAACTATCAAGTCTTGAAGACATTCTAATTGTAAAGCACGGTTTTCTACAAAACGATAGATGTCGTCGTTGCCTTGACCACCCTCTCGATTGGAACTAAAAAAACCTTCTCTGGTTTGATGATCGATATAGTAGGCAAAATCATCAGCTTTGGAATTCACCGGCGCTCCTAAATTTTGCACCTCTCCAAAACTACCATCTTCATACGTTTTAACCACATAAACATCCAATCCTCCTTAACCTACACGACCGTTGCTAGAAAAATACAACTCGTTGTTCTCGGTAATAAAAGGAAAAGTTTCCCGGGCTTCGGTATTGATTGCGGGTCCTAAATTTTCAGGTCCCCCAAAGTTGCCGTTTTCATGAATAGAAATTCTCCAAAGATCTGAACTCCCGTACCCTCCTGGACGATCCGACACAAAATACATCAGCTTCTCGTCGTGACTCAAAACCGGATGTGCCGTATTGAACGCATCGCTGTTAAAAGGCAATTCTTCTACATTGGTCCAGCGACCCTCTTTTAATTGCGCGCGGTAGATTTTCAGTCTCGTATCTTCATTATCGTCGTATTTTCGACTGTTGTTGATGATGTTGTTTCGAGTAAAATACATCGTTTGCCCGTCTTTGGTTAGTACCGCGGTCGATTCATTGAACTTACTTTTAACAGCTCCTTTGATCCGTGTTACCTTCGCGTTTTCACTGTTCAACGGATAACTGTACAAACTGGTAAAGCTCTCCCCGGTCCAAGTGTGGACTTTTTTAGAAAGGTTCCCCGTATCGCGGGCACTGGTAAAATACAATTCATTGTTGTAGACATAACTGCCGTAATCCGCGTAAGGCGAATTGATCTCCAGGTTTTCTAATTGATCGTAACGACCAGAATTTTCAACGATCTGTTGTCTCAACTCCGATTCGTTTTTACGAAAATGAGCTATTTGCGTCTGATCTCCTGCCTTAGATACGAACAAATCAAAATAGCGTTTAGCTTCGGTATCATTGCCCGTGTTTTGTAAGGTCTGAGCATAGCGATAATAGTATTCCAACCCTAATTCTTCCTGAGCGTATTCTTCAAATAAGCGTTCATAATGTTTGTTGGCTTCGGCATAACGAGCATTGAAATAGTAGGCATTTCCAAGCTTTTCCAATAAGTCTTGACTTACATAACCACGCTTCAATACTTTTTCGTAAATCGTTGCTGATTCAATATAAGCCCACTGCGTGTATTCTTTATTAGATTTTTTTAATCCTGCTTGTGCCTGTGCCGTTATGTTCCCTAAAAACAAAAACTAAAAATAGATACTATAACGGACACGCTTGGGTAGGCGATGGCTATCAAAAAGTAACAGGTTATTTTCATAACCCGAATAATAATACGTATTTTTATGCTACCATTGCCGACCACGTACATATGAATTGGGGATGGAGAGGGAGTTTCAATGGTTGGTATGATTACGATTTGTGGGAAGATATTAATCCTATCGCAAATCCCGGTAATCAAACACAATATATTTACAATCAAAATATGATTGATTACATTACGCCTAACTAAGAGATTATGAAAATATTTAAAATAGTATTAAGTCTTATAGTGATTGCTTTTATGGGAAGTTGTAATAAGTCCGATGATAATCATATTATACCGGAACCAGAACCTGACCCTTTTCCGCCTTCATACGTAGAATTTAGCCAGTATTTTTCCTATAAGAATTCTAATAACGAAAACTTGTTTGCCACAGGAGTCTATAAAGATGAATATTTAAGTTTAATCTGTACCGATGAAAACGGGGAGGACTTATACATTAACGGGCAATTGGTCGCCGATATAGAGAATATCGTTGAAATAGGAGATATAGTAAGAGATGAAGAAGGTGTTATAAATTCTGTGGAATTAAAATTTTATCGTCCTTTTAGTTATAATGAAGCTAATAACTCATCAATAAGTTATTACAAGCTGAAATATGATGAAGATAAATATGATATAATAACAGTAAATTGTTATTTTAACCTTCAAAATAATACTCAACATTATATTACCACAGTTGTTTACAATGGTATAGAATATGATTATTCGCCACCAGAAGCTCCAATAATTATTGTAAAAGAGGAATAAAGAAGTTTAATTAAGAAAATCCATTTTAACCGAAAAGACAAAAAAGCAACTGTTTTTTTGTCTTTTTTTATTCAGTGAAAAATTAGAATTTTTCCTATTGATTGGTAAAAATGGACTTTACAACTTGCAACCATTATTATTTTTTTAATTTAAATGTATAGAAATTATGAAAGTGAAATTACTAAAATTTTATTTTTACGTGATTAAAAGAAGTAACGGAACGAGAGGTCAGTCTGTAACAGCTGTTAATCAGGCTTTTCAGATTTTGAATGATGATTTTAACCGCATAATATTTCTTTTGAGTTGGATAACTCTACACTAACTTTTTTATAGGAAAATTATTCTTTTTTTGAAGTCAACCTAAGAATATTATTTACAAGGATATTATAAAAACTTTGTTCTTTTATTAAGTGAATTTTAACTTCATTAAACTCTGTTTTATCCTCATGTAAATATTGTAAAACTTTACCATATGGGGATATTAAACAAGAAATTCCATCATCAGAGCATTTTAGTAAGTATTTCTTATTTTCGATAGCTCTTAATCTGACAATATTTAGATACTGCTTTTTTCCTAATAAACTACCATTTAAAAACCTTTCACTAGTGCAAACAATAATATGAGTTGAGTTTTTAGAGTTAATAGAAACAAAATCAGAGAATAAACTTTCATAACAAATAAAGGGATGGATATACTAACTTAGCTTCCAGTTAGAGTTAAGCATAAAATCTTATTTTTGA
>CAYNIM010000071.1:0-6772 GCA_964397335.1 uncultured Flavobacterium sp. | reverse complement strand
TTATTATATTTATTTAACTATAATCCTGTCCGACTTTTTAGGGGGCTAAAACAACACACTCATTTATAATCAGCGTGCATGAGTTAGTTCAAATGTACATCTTATTTTTATTTCTACAAATATTTTTTAATAAAAATAAATTTTAACGCCAAAATGAACAATTACAAAATATTTTCATCAACAATACTACTTGATAATTATAAAAAACAAATTAATCAATAAGGCGTTATTAATTCTTCGCAGCTGTTGAATTATCTCAATTTTGCTCCAACTGAATCTTGTAGTTGTTTATGAATTTTCGACATAATCTTTTCGATTTGTACATCGGTCAATGTTTTGTCTTTATCTTGTAATTTCACACTTATAGCGTAAGATTTAGTCCCTTCTGGCAATTTATCCCCTTGATAAACATCAAATAGAGACACGTCAAGAATCAAACTTTTATCAACAGTTTTCACTATTTCATGAATCGTTGCAAAAGAAACATCTTCATTGATTTGCAGTGCCAAATCTCTCTTAACAATTGGATTTTTAGGAATTTCGACAAATTTAATTTTTGAAGAAATGACCTTTAATATGGCATTCCAATTAAAATCAGCATAAAAAACTTCTTGCTTAATATCAAAATGTTTCAAAATTACTTTACGTAACGATCCGAAACTAACCAATTTTTTATCTCCTAAAACATAAGTTATCCCTTCTGAAAATATATCGCTAGAAGTTGGCTCTGTTGTCAATTTATTAATTCCTAATCGTTGAAAAAGAGCATCAATATAACCTTTAAACAAAAAGAAATCAACTGGTTTTGATTCTAGATTCCAGTTAGCAGCTGTAACATTTCCAGTTGCAAACATCGACAAACGTTTTTGTTCTTCGTATTCAGAAAAAACTTTAGCATAACTATTCCCAAATTCAAAGAATTTCAAATCAGACTTTTTTCTATTGATATTGTATGCCAAAGCTTCCAATCCTCCAAAAAGTAAAGTCTGACGCATCACAGAAAGATCAAAGCTTAATGGATTTAAAATTTGAACTTGTTGATTTTTATTAAAATCTTCAGACAATTCTGTATATGCAGGCGTAGTCAAAGAGTTGGCCATGATTTCATAAAAACCTTGACTAACCAATTGATTGGCAATAATATTCTGAACTTTATGATCTTCTGTTCTAGAACTGTTTGCCATACTGGCTTTCAGTTTTGATCCCGTTTGAATGTTGTTAAATCCATAAACGCGCAATACTTCCTCGATCACATCAATTTCTCTTTGAACATCAACACGATACGGAGGAATAGAAAGTCCCAAACCTTTATCGGTAATGTTGGTTACTTTCATATCTAAACTTACCAAAATCTTTTTGATGACTTCATTTGAAATCTCTTCTCCAATTGTTCTATGAACATTACTGTAATTAAGGAACACAGAGTAATCTTCCATCTTTTTATGGTAAATATCTGTAATATCTGAAGTGATTTCGCCACCCGCAATTTCCATAATCATAATGGCAGCATGTTTCAAAGCATAACTAGTGATACTTGGGTCTATGCCGCGCTCAAAACGAAAAGATGCATCTGTTGAAATTCCATGACGTTTTGCAGTTTTTCTAATTGTAACTGGATTAAAATAGGCACTTTCTAAAAAGATAGCTGTTGTATTTTCTGTTACTCCAGATAATTCACCACCCAAAACCCCAGCCATACAAAGTGGTTGGTATTCGTCACAAATCATTAAATCTTCTTCATGCAAGCTGCGCTCTACCCCATCAAGCGTAACAAATTTTGTACCTGTAGGAAGGTTTTTTACAAAAATTTTATTTCCTTTAATTCTCGACGCGTCAAATGCATGCAAAGGTTGCCCCAACTCATGTAAAACATAATTGGTACAATCTACGATATTGTTTTTTGGTGTAATTCCAATTGCCTTTAGTTTATTTTGTAACCAAGCTGGTGAAGGCTTTACATCTACTCCAGTAATGGTTACACCGCAATATCTTGGTGCTTGTTTATTATCTTCTACAGAGATGTCGTATTTTAAAGTTCTTTTTTCAACTTTAAATTTGCTAACACTCGGAGTAATCAATTCCGAATAATTAACGTTAGGATTGTTTTGAATCAATCCAGCTCTCAAATCACGCGCAACACCCCAATGACTCATTGCATCTGCACGATTGGGAGTTAACCCGATTTCAAAAACCGTATCTGTATAAACTTCAAAAACTTCAGAAGCAGGAGTTCCTGGTTTTAATTCGTCTTCAAGAACCATAATTCCATCATGCCCCTCGCCTATTCCTAACTCGTCTTCGGCACAGATCATTCCAAAACTTTCTTCTCCTCGAATTTTCCCTTTTTTTATGGTAAATTCATTTCCTTCTTTATCATACAAAACCGTTCCGATGGTAGCAACTGCAACTTTTTGACCAGCTGCAACATTCGGTGCTCCGCATACAATTTGCACTGGAGCTTCTCCGTTGCCTAAATCAACTTTGGTAACCTTTAATCGATCCGCATTCGGATGTTGTTCACAGGAAATTACATGACCTACTACCACACCTTTTAAACCTCCTTTTAAACTTTCAAAAGTTTCGATTCCTTCCACTTCTAAACCCAAATCGGTTAGCATTTGAGCGGTTTCATCTGGAGTGATGCCTAATTTGATAAATTGTTTCAGCCAATTATAGGATATATGCATGTTTTTATTTTTAAAAATACAAAGATACGTATTGCCGTACGTTTGATAAAATTATTTGATTTTAATTTTTAAACTAAGAATTTTTTTCGATCTTCTACTGATGGTAATCCGCATTCTGCTTTTTTTCCATACCATTTGTATCTATTTTTTGCAAAGGAACGGTAAAAGAAATCTCTAATGCGCTTTGGTAAAATCTTACCTATTTGTAGTAAGGGATAGAAACCACTAAGCTGTTTAGTGATGTTAATAATCGCATCACTTTCAGTATAATAAGCAAAACCTGGATGATACAGAACTATAGAATCCGTAGTTGTTGGAACACCGAGATATTTCAGAACTTCTTGTCCAAAATCAGATTGTAGAGATGCGAAGACAAAAATATTTTTGCTATCGGCTTTGATAATTTTTTGTACACTTTCATCACAGAAATTGCAAACTCCATCAAAGAGAATCAATTGTTTGTCGACAGGAATTCTTTCAGTTACGTTCATTTTATTAATCTAACGATTGTGTTTTCTTAATACAAAGTTACATTATTTACGATTAATGAGTGCATAGATTAACAGAGTTTTCTGTTTTTAAAATGATAAAAAAGGAATCGTTTAATAGAAGTGAAAGTTGGACTGAATTTTAAAAGCTGCTACCATTCAAAATCGAAAAAAGCAAACATTTACTTTGAGTAACTTTTAATTATAAAAAAATATTTTAAAATGCTGATTAGATAATTTTCTGTTTAAATCTATAAAATTCGTACTTTTGGCTCTTATTCAGTAAATTAATTATGATTAGCGGTTCGTCTCAAAAACTTTACATCGAAATTTCCTTGCAAAATTTTAGTTATTGCATTAAAAATCAAACAAATAATCAGGTTGTTGATTTTAAAACATTTCCTTTGGATACTTTTAAAGCTATAGATCAACAATTGGATTTAATTTTTGATAAGGAACCTAATTTACATTCGGGCTTTGAAGATATTTTGGTTTTACACAACAATAACCTCAATACTTTTGTGCCGGATGTTTTGTTTGATGAAACAGCTTTGGGAAGTTATTTACAATACAATGTAAAAGTTTTTCCAACGGATTATTTCGATTTTGACAACTTAGAAAAATTAAAGATAAAAAACATTTACGTGCCTTACGTTGTGTTTAATAATTACTTTCTTGATCGCTTTGGAAGTTTTGAATTTCAACACATTAGCACAAATTTAGTTCTATTGTTAGAAAAGCATTCAGAAAACAAAAGTGGTAAATGTTTTTTTGTACATATCGCAGAAAATCATTTTGAAATTATAATTATTGAAAATAATAAATTAGTTTTTTTCAATAGTTACGACTATCAAACCAAAGAAGATTTCATTTATTACATCTTGTTTATTATGGAACAATTACAATTGAATCCGCACGAACAAATCATCGAACTAATTGGAGAAATTGACTTTCAATCAGAATTATATAAGATTGCTTATCAATACATTAAAGAAGTTCTAATTACAGATTTAAAACCATTAGCGTCGACACTTCTAGTACATGAAAAACAACTTCAACAACATTTTATTTTATTACAATCATGAGAATCGTTTCCGGAACATTTAAGGGAAGACGCATAACGCCACCAAAGAATTTACCTGTTCGCCCAACAACAGATTTAAGTAAAGAAGCTTTGTTTAATATTTTGAACCATCATTTTAATTTTTCTGGTCTGAAAGTTTTAGATTTATTTGCTGGAACTGGAAGCATTAGTTATGAATTTTCATCGCGTGGTTCAGAGCCAATTACAGCAGTTGATGCCGATTTTGGATGTGTGAACTTTATTAAAAAAACAGCGCAACAATTTGATATGGACATTTCGGCCATCAAATCGGACGTGTTTAAGTTTTTGGAGCGTAACAAAGCAAAATATGATATAATTTTTGCAGATCCACCTTATGATTTTCCTCAAGAACAATTTGAAAAAGTGTATCAATTGATATTCGAAAACGAACTATTGCAAGACGACGGTTTATTAATCATCGAACATTCTTCCCATACCAACTTGGAACATTTAGAACACTTTTCAAGTAGTAGAAAATACGGAGGATCAGTCTTTTCATTCTTCGAAATTGAACAAGATGAAAATGAAGACGAAGATAATGACGAACTAGACAGTGAAGATTAATTTTGCTGTCTTTTAAAAAAGTGAAAATAAAAAAGCAGATCTATAAGCCGGGTTCTGTACACTTTCCATAGAAGAAAGGTTCTTATCATTTATCTACGCACCTTATTACTAAGATGCTCTATCTGCCTACCCTCCAACTCGCACGAGCCGCACTTAATGTTGGTTTACATGGCATTTCACCGAATAGAGTTTACCTGATTTCACTACAGCTTCACCTGTACATCCTTTCTGTTGCACTTGTCCTCATCTCTCGACGGACGGGCGTTACCCGCTATTCTGCTCTGTGGTGCCCGGACTTTCCTCTGACTAAAGCCAGCGATAAGACGATCTGCTGCTGCAAAAATACCATATAAAAATGGATATTGAGGCTTGCATTAAAAAATATTAAGTAAATTTGTTGTTTCAATTCATTACGATGTTTTTTAATAAAATCACCGAATCAGATTCCAACTACAACCATATAGAAGATATGAGTGTCAACGAACTATTGACTCATATCAACAACGAAGATCAAACGGTAGCAAAAAGCGTTCAAAAAATCATTCCCGAAATTGAAAAAACAGTACATGCTATTGTTGAGCAACTCAACAAAGGTGGTCGTTTGTTTTACATTGGTGCAGGAACTTCAGGACGAATCGGTGTTTTAGACGCCTCGGAATGTCCACCAACTTTTGGAGTGCCTTATGATTTGGTTATTGCTTTGATTGCAGGAGGCGATACAGCAATTAGAAAAGCTGTAGAAAATGCAGAAGACAACAAAGTTCAAGCTGCAGAAGATCTAAAAGCACATCACATCAACAGCAACGATTTTCTTATTGGAATTGCCGCTTCTGGAACAACTCCTTATGTATTAGGTGCGGTAGACTATTGCAAAAACAACCACATTCCAACAGCTGGCATTACTTGTAATCCTGGCAGTCCGCTGGCTACAAATGTCGATTTTCCGATGGTCGCAGTTGTAGGTCCAGAATTTGTTACAGGTAGTTCTCGAATGAAAGCCGGAACTGCCCAAAAACTTATTCTCAATATGATTTCAACATCTGTTATGATTCGTATGGGACGTGTAAAAGGAAATAAAATGGTAGATATGAAACTCTCTAACGATAAATTAATCGATCGTGCAGAACGTATGCTTATGGAAGAACTTAATATCGACAATAAACAAGCAAAAACACTGATCGAGAAACACGGAAATGTTCGTAATGCATTACTAAATTATAATAAATAATGGAAAAAGATACAGACAAAAAAAGAATCAACAAAGGTATGAAACGTGTTTTGTTTGCAATGCCGCTTATGTTTGTGGGCCCAGTTATTATCAACTCTTCATTTAAAAACACCGATCACCCTTTGTATTACCCTGTTTTTATTTTAGGTTGCGCCCTATGTCTATTCTCTATGTACTTATTTTTCATAGGATTAAAAAAATTAGTTAGTGGAATTTTTAACGATTAAAACATGAAAAAAATACTTTTTATGGCATTGCCATTCCTACTTTATGGCTGTTATACCCAAGAAAGAAATTGTACCGATTTTAAAACAGGAACTTTTTTGTTTGAACAAGAAATTAATGGAGAAAAACATCAATCAACTTTTGTTCGAACTAAAAACCTACAAATCGAAACCTATCAACAAAAAACGGATACAGCTAGTGTTCGATGGATTAATGATTGTGAATTCATTCTCCAAAAAATCAATCCAAAAAACATGGCCGAAGAAAAAGGAATTCATATGAAAATACTAACAACTTCTGCTGATGGTTATATTTTTGAATACAATATCGTAGGAGATACGCACAAACAAAAAGGAACAATTGTAAAAATTGACGACTAAATTTTAAAAGACTAGACTTACTCGTCTTTTTTCTTTGTATGAAGCCGTCTCAATACCGAGGCGGCTTTTTTTTGTATTTTTTTTAGAAAATACTT
>CAYNIM010000070.1:0-6895 GCA_964397335.1 uncultured Flavobacterium sp. | reverse complement strand
TCAGCTAAAAACAAATCAGTTAGCAATATTCTGATTAATCGAACTCAGGTTTTTAATGATTTTTTAAAAAACTTTATAAATTCTTCAGGTGAGATATTATTCCCTATAATTCCAGTGACTCCAATTTCAAACAATAACTTAATGTCACTAACATTAATGTGAGATGTGATGATTAGAATTTTTAAATTTTTATGTGTTGTTTTAAGATTTAAGAGTTGATTAAAATCGGAGTTTTTGAATCTTTGAACTTCATAAATAAGAATTTCTGAACCTTTATTTGGTGTTATCGATTGCCCTATAAATTGTTTTAATTCTTCATATTGAACAAACTCCAGTTCAAATTTTAATTTAGTTCGAATCAAGTTTTCAATACCGCTACAAAATATTGGGTTAGCAATAATTGTATAAACTTGTAAAAAACCGTTCATAATAATAATGTTTAAAGTAGTGTATCAGTGTTATGTTTTAATAAAAAAACAATTCTTTTTCTAATTAATTAAATTGTTTAAATTATTACACCAAAGTTTTAAAAAACTACTTTAAATTAAAAGGTAGAAATTACCTGAATTCAAAAACGAGTAAAAACACTTAAAAAAATCTTAAATTATATTATTCTCTTAAATTGAAGTTAAAATTGAATTATTGTAAGTTAAAGTATCATTATTCAACGAATCTTTAAGCCAAGCTTAGTTCTTCCAATGTTACGATGTTTTTTTGAAGTGCGTAAACAATCAAACCGGCAACATTTCGAACACCAATTTTTGAAAAAAGATTGTTTTTATGTCCTTCAACTGTACGTTGAGCAATATATAAAGTTTCTCCAATTTCTTTAGCTGTTTTTTGACGACAAAGTAATTTAATTATTTCAATTTCTCTATCTGTAAATATTTCTTCTGACTCTCCTATTGTAGGTTTTGGTACTTTTACAGAAATTTGATTTCTGAGAATTTCAACTTGAGCCGAAGTAAGATAAAACCCTTTGTCGTAAACTTGTCTGATAATGTTTAAAAGCTCATAGGGTGAAATTCCTTTAGGAAGGAATGAAGCCGCCCCTTCTCTAGTCATAAACCCTATGTTACAATCTTGATAATGGGATGAAATAACAATTACTTTAAGCTCAGGTCGATTAACTTTTATGTGTTTTAAAATTTCTAATCCATCTAATGGTTTCATTTTTAAATCAAGCAACAAAATATCTAATTCATTACTTTTTTCATCCTCTAAATAACATAAAAATTCACGGCTATCTGTTGAATTAAAGACAACTTTAATCGTATTTTCATGATCGAAAAAATTTTTCAATAGTGTTACAATCAGATAATCGTCATCAACTATACCAATTTTTATTTTATACATTTACTTTCTATTTAAATTAGATACTATTTTAAGCTAAGATTTCATTAGTAATTCTTAACTCACATTCATAAAAAAAATAAAACGAGTTCCAATTTCTTTTTTTGTTTTAAACTTATATTTCGCTTTGAGATTGTCTACACGTAACTCAATGTTTTTAATTCCTATCCCATTCGCATTTTCGTCGTTAAAACCATCTCCATCATCTTTTAAAATCATAATTATCTTGCTGTCTGTTATTCTAAGCATCAATGAAATTTTCGTAGCATTTGCATGTTTGTGTACGTTATTTATTAACTCTTGAAGAATTCTCACTAACTGTAATTTCACATTTTTATTAATATTTTTTTCAGTTCGAACATCGACAGTATAGGGCGTTTTATAAAAGTTTTTCCAACTTTTTAAAATATTAACCAAAAGATTTTCTAATGGATTTTCTTCAAATAGAGGAGGCGAAAGCTCATGCGAAATCCTACGCGATTCATCGATTGTAGCACCTAGAAGTTCGTCTAATTCTTTTGTTTTTAAACCTTTTGTAGCAGATTTTAAACGAATTATAGTTAGCTTACTAATAATATTATCATGCAAATCTGCTGCTATTCTCATGCGTTCTTCTTCTTGAATTTGTAAAGTCACTCTGATTAATGATCGATGATATTTTGTTTTGATTTTTAATTCTTCATCTTTAATTTTTAATACTTTTCGATAAGAAATATAAAAAACGGCAATTAATGTACCAACCAACACAATCATCACACCGATAATTATCGAAACCAAAATAATTAATGTATCAATATTTTGCCAAATTTCCATAACTAATTGGTGTTTATAAAATTTACGTTTTTATAACTTTTATAAAGTATTAATGCTATAGAGAAATAATAAACTAAGTGTAAACCAACAAAAATTGAATAAAATAATGTAAAACTCGATTTTGTAAAATCCTGATTATTTGTGAAATTTTGAAAAACAGCAAATACCAAATGAATTGAAAAATAAGTTAAAAAAACTAAACACAACATTTGGTTACTCATACTAAATGGTTTGTCGTGTTTTAGTTGCTTTAACAAATTATATACAACTAATAATATCAATAAAATATTGGTAGTTATCTGAGCAAAAGCAATATATCTTTCTATTCCTACGTTTTGAAAAACAAAAAAATCATAAAATATATATAAACTACACAAAACCATTAAAAACCAAACAAATTTGCTTTTAATAAAATGATAATTTAATAAATAACCTACAATCCATAATTCACCTAAACGAAATAACAACCTAAAAGCCATTGATACAGTTGTTAATAATTCTCTATTTTCAATAAAAAACTTCAAAATGTAAGAAGTTAAATCAAATAATGCACAAAAAATCAAATAAAACGCAACATTTTTTAATATTTTGTTTTTTAACTTATTGAAATAGAAAATACACACTACACAATAAATTACTAATAAAATTGTATTTAGATAAGCAAATATTTCAAAAACGAAATAATAGTTTTCATTAGACATTTCAGATCTTTTAGAATTGAATTACATTAAAGTTCTGAGATAAAATTTACCTACATCATTAGAAGGAAATGGAGGTTGTGTCATAATAGTATCAAAAAATAAACCTGCTTCGGTTTTCAAAACTAGATCAGCTACTTTATCAATTTGGTCATCAGAATTGTATTTCAAACCAAAATAGGCTGTGTATGACTGGGCAGACAAGCTATAAGTAGGTATGTGAAACGACTGATAAACAGGTACATTATTGCTAAGCCAACTTGAATAATTAGCATCCCAATCCTGTATACGGTTCAATGCATCGGCAGATTGAATGTACTGGGTTGGTAACTGAAAAGTATAATCAACATAGGTTTGATTTGCCAATGGTGCAATATCGGTATAAACTGCATCTATTACTTCGATGTAAGCACCTAACTCACTATGATAATCTGCACGGTCATAAACTTCAGAAATCACAGCAAATTTTAATTCACCGTCTAGCAAACAAGCATAGGCATGCAGAGGAACCCCTTGTGGAAACAACGACATATCAAGCTGCAGACTGTTGTTGTTATTAAACAATTGTAATAAAGTTGTTTCATTACTGCGGATATTTTCCCAAGCACGCATACCGTCTAAAATTTCTTCTAAATTGTACGTTGCTTTTTGTTGGATATTATTATGTTCATTTACACTATCCATCTCAGTAGTGTGTTCTGTGTTGCAAGCAAAAAATCCTAGTAATGCTGCCATTAAAGTAAGTTTGTAAATTTTCATGATTAAAATTTTTAATTGTTATTTGAACTTAAAATGTAATATTTCTTAAAAAAGTATTTATCCGTTGGTAAACAACGATTTAAAAATAAACTCAGTAATTATTGCTTAAAGCCCGTTTTGCCACATTCATGGCTGGTGTTATTAAGCTGATTTATTAAATTAAAAAACGCATGAGAATATATGCGCTGTAAACCTATGTTAGAGATGTGAAAGGTATGGTTCATTCTAGAAAACACTCTTATCGTATCGTTTTCGAGGGAGTTGATAAGAAACAAGGCTCCTTTTTCGGGAATTTCTAGGGGACGCAAAAATAAATCTAATTCAAATCCAAGTTTATCCTTTATGGTAGAAATCAGTTTGGACGAATTAAAACGAGACTTGTTCCAATTTTGTATTGAAATAATAATTTCGTTCATCGTGTTTATATGTTTTTAGTTTAGTTAAAACAAAAGTACACATTTTATTATATTTTAACTTTATTTTAGACAAAAAAACTTTTATTTTTTGTAATTAATTTTTTGTGCAATTTTACATCAATTTATAATCTGTTCTATTTCAATGACAAATTAAATTTTAAAAATTATTCATTACGCCTAATCAAATCTCTTGGATTACAATTTTTGTTAAATATTTTTCTGTTGAATTTAAAAAATTCCATAAACGAGCAGGGTTTAACAGGAACAATTTTAAGATCGGCTTATTGATAATTTGAATACATTTTTCCTAGAATCACATAGAAATTCTCAGAAACTAAAGTTTACAATATCTTTAATTTCTTCCGTCTGTTTACTATTTCTAAGAATTATAAGAAAAAGATTCTTGTTAGTCATTTTTACTTTCAAAAAAGGAATTTTGCTGGATTTTTGATATATTTACCACATGACAGCAGAAGCCCAACTTGTTTTACAATATATTCAACATACCAACCGCAATATTTTTCTGACTGGGAAAGCAGGAACTGGTAAAACTACTTTATTAAAAAAAATCCTTAAGACAACTTATAAAAACGCAGTGATTGTTGCTCCAACTGGAATTGCTGCGCTAAATGCTGGAGGTGTTACTATACATTCTTTTTTTCAATTGCCATTTTCAAGTTTTATTCCAACAGATGATTTTAAAAATGAAGACGAACATCTTTATTTTGAAAATAAATCTAGTATTAAACGGCATTTTAAAATGAATAAAACCAAACAAACTTTGCTTAAAAACCTAGAATTGCTGGTCATTGATGAAGTTTCAATGTTGCGTGCCGATTTGTTAGATGCCATGAATGAAATGCTGCAATATGTGCGCAGGTCACAAGAGCCATTTGGAGGTGTTCAGGTTCTATTTATCGGTGATTTATGGCAGTTACCTCCTGTTGTAAAGTCTAATGAATGGAAGGTATTGAAAAAATATTACAACGGCATCTATTTTTTTAATGCTTGGGCAATGCGTTATGCAGAACCATTGTACATCGAACTAAAGAAAATATATCGACAAGACGATGCTCGTTTTGTACAGTTATTGAACAATTTTAGAAATAATTGCGTTACAGAACAAGACGATGAAATTTTAAAGGGATGTGTTCAAGAAGATTTTGATACAACCAAAAATAAAGGCTATATCACTCTTACCACTCACAATAAAAAAGCAGACGAAATCAATGAAAAAGAGCTTAGTTCTATAAAAAGTCAAGAGTTTGTTTTTTTACCTGAAATTGTAGGTGATTTTCCCTCAAAAATTTATCCTTTAGAAGCAGAATTGGTATTAAAAAAAGGAGCTCAGGTTATGTTTGTAAAAAATGATCTGAACTTTGAAAAGAGATATTACAACGGCAAAATTGGATTTGTTTCATATATTTCTGCTGATGAAATCGAAGTTTTTCTACCAGAAGAAGGTATTAAAATTCAAGTTGAAAAATACGAATGGCAAAATGTTCGCTATACTATCAATCCAAAAACCAAAGAAATTGACGAAGAAGTATTGGGAACTTTCGTACAATATCCTTTAAAATTGGCTTGGGCTATAACCGTTCATAAATCACAAGGTTTAACTTTTGACAAAGCGGTATTGGATATCAATGATGTTTTTATGTCGGGACAAGCTTATGTTGCGCTTTCTAGATTAAGAAGTTTAGATGGTTTGGTTTTGTCGAAACCCGTAGCAATCAGGCAAATTCAAACAGATCATTCAATTATTCAATATTTAGACCGTAATCAACTTTCCGAGAATGAAGTAGAGTTGATGCAAGCAAAAAAAGAGTTTATTTGGAAACAAATCCGAGAGACTTTTGATTGGACGCAAGCCCATAAACAATTCTTAACTTGGATTCAATCTTGGATTGATGATAAAAAATCACCGCGTTCAATATATTTTACTTGGGCTGCAAAACAAGAAAAACTGCTTGAGCATATCAGTTTTGTTGGTGTAAATTTTTTAAAAGAACTCCATCAGCTATTTGTAGCACCAGAATTTAATAAACAGTTGTTAATTGAAAGATTGGAAAAAGCTTACGACTATTTTTATCCTAAATTAGATGAATTAGCATACGATACTTTATTTGTATTAGCTCAATCTAAAACTAAAAAAGGCTTTGTTTTGTTTACCGAACAATTAATGACCTTTGAAAACGATCACATCAGAATGATCCTTAAACTAATGAAAACCAACAAAATGATGTTGCTTTTTAAAGATAATACAACTTTTACAAAACAAAATTTAGAATGTAACGAAATTTCTGATTACAGGCACAATCATTTAGAAAACATCAAATCAATTTTAAAATCCGAAGAATTAGAAATTGATATCGACGAGAAAAAAACCACAAAAAAGGAGAAAAGAACACAGATTTCAACAATAGATAAGACCTTTGAATTGTGGAAAAAAAATAAAAGCATCGCGCAGATTGCTGAAGAACGTAAACTAACCATTGCAACGATTTCTCAACATATTTCCAAACTGGTTGGTCAACGAAGAATTGAAATAAAAACAGTTTTACCGGATGATAAAATAGCAACGTTGACCGAACTATTTCAAAATTTTGAAGAGGAAACCTTAACCGAAATTAAAGCGAAAGCACCTAGTCATATATCTTGGGAAGATTTAAGAATTTTTAAATCCTATTTAGACAATGTAATTTAATACTAATTAAAACCGTATATTTAATACAAAACCGACTAGTGATTCGTTTCAAATCGATTATCTTAATTTCAATATTTAATGAAAATTGAAATAGTTGGTCTAGCCCCCTATTAATCGGACTATTTCCTTTTCTTATTTGCTAATATACA
>CAYNIM010000069.1:0-7109 GCA_964397335.1 uncultured Flavobacterium sp. | reverse complement strand
TTAATACTTCCATAAATTTATGTCAATGAGGTGAGTGTAGGAAATTACCGATTTTCAAATCGGTTTAGTTCAACGGCTGACGCTTGGCGCCGATTTTCTGTGTTGCGCCTGCGGCAGAAAAATGGAGCTAAGCGTTTGTTACCGCCTAGTGGTTATTATAAATTTAGTTCTTATTCTATCATTTTACCCTCAACGAATACAGTCTCACTTTCTAATTTTCCATTTATATATGTTTTAAAAATACCGTGTCGGAGAGATACTAATTCATTTTCCAAAGTACCACCCCATTGGAAAGAGTTGATTTCATCAGTTGTGTACTGGTTTAGTTGTAATAGAATAACTTCTTTCACTTCATAATTTTCAATTTTAAGAGTATCACCGTTCTCTGCAAAAGAAATCCATTCGCCTGTTTTCAGATAATCTTTAAAATTTCCTTTTTCTTTTAGCAAGCCATTTGGATAAAACCCGAAATATTTTCCATTATTTTTAAACTTTTCCAATTCTGAAATACTTAGAACATTTCCATCCTCTGAATATTGGCGATAAATACCAGTACCTTGCTTGTTCAACTCTCGTGTGGAAATGGTTTTTCCATCTTTGAGCATAACAGTACCTGTTTCGACCCAAACACTGTCTATTAATCCAAACTGTATTAATTTAACATACCGCTTACCCTCAACGATGTTTTGTCTGTAAAATATTGAATCGTTAATTTGATGTTTCGTATAGGTTGTTTCACCCTTAGTTTTATAAATGCGTTTTACAAAAAATGTTGAATCATCAAGTTGCTGCTTAATGTATATTTCATTATCGTTAAAAGACGTATCTGGTTTAAACTGACTATAGGTTGTACAGGAAGAAAGTATCGCAAAAAATATTAATATATTGTTTTTCATTATTTACGGATTAGATAATACGTTTACAGTTGTCGTCCCTGAACCATTTAAGTCAAAGGCATCTCCATTGCCAATACTTGGATCTCCTGTTACCCGAATACTAAAATTCGTGCCAGATACCACAGAAAATGAAAAAGCACCAACTCCTGAACCACTCATTGGATTTCCTGATACATCATTCATTATATTACCCATAGGATCTAATACTGTAAATGTATTTATTATACCATTGTCGTCATAATTCAAATTAATCTGAACCATTCCATTTGCCGAAATAGGTGCTGTATAGGTGAAATTTTGGGTACTATTCGGACCAGAGAAATCACCTGTATTATTAAAATCAAAAGGAACAGAAACAGGGACTAAAATTCTTGTATTTGGAGTTAAACCTAATACAGGCAAAGTAAAGATTACGTCTGCATATTTTTGAGTTTCTGCTCCTTGCATCGTTTCGACCGCATAAGCTTTCAATTTACCTTTGAAATACAAGTTGTTTGAACTATTTTCTTTTGTAAGTTGTCCACCTCCGAAATAACTCTGAAGTTCTGAATAGCCATAATCTGGATTACCTAAACCATCTCGTGTATATATTTCTTCTGTTTCGTTTCCAATAACCCCTTTCGGAATTCTAAATCTAAAATCAGCAGAAGCATTGTATTCAACTTCATTGTCAGGTACAATTTTAATAAGAGGACTTCCATCGTGTGAATACTGAACCCCTGCAATCATTAGGGCTTCTAATCCTTCTAAGTCAATACAATCAATTACCCGATTTTCTGCAAACGCATACGGGCTGTTCCAAGGGAAATTTCTTGCCAATGGGTCAATACTCAAAAACCGTGAAACTTCCCTGTCTCTTTTTGCTATTCTAACCCTTTCCAAATCATCTTCGGGAATTATGTATTCTACTTTGTTAGTAATTGTGTTGAACATTACAGAGCCAATCTGTTGCAAAGTATCATTTTCAAAATGTTCGATATACCGACCGTTACTTAGAGTGATAACTTCCACTTCATCATCTAAGCCTAGTTCTTTGAACGGTCTTTGTGCCTGTATTCCATACGTTAAGCAACAAACCGTTAATGAAATTATAACCTGTGTTTTCATAATTATTTGAATTTGAAGGTATCATTAATTTTTTTATCCTGATATTTTTCGCTGTTTTTTTCCAATGCTTGTATCCACTCCATAAACATTTCTTCTGGTATTTCCCGATAGTCGTATTGAGCAAGCAAAGAATATGATTTTTCCATTTCTTTGAGGTGATACGCTACCTTTTTAGATTGCGGTTCACTTAAATTCTGTACGTTCAAACCATACGTTTTTTCATAATGTTTAAATAGCTTTAAATGCGTTTCTGCTTTTAACAAAAGTAGTTCAGCATAATTCGGATAGTATTCTAAACCTAAATCGCAACAAGCTAATACAAACTTCAAATTGGCGTTATCGAATTTTCTCAAATATCCTTTTGCTAAGTCATTCAGACAAACCACTATGGATTGTTTTAGACCCAACGTATCCATATAAATTCCGCTTACAATAGATACTGTACTTACGTAACCCGAAGCCATCAACCAGCCCTCATTGGGAAAAGAAGCATTTGTCATTTCTGTATTATACCATCCTGTTTTTTTACAGGTATTACGCAAATAAATATGATTGGGCGTAAAAGATAGCCAAACATTAACACCCAACTCTTCGGCTACAATTTTGTATAGAAAAGGTAGTGAATGGCAATTGCCTTTGTGGGTAATCAATAATTTTGTTACAAATTGATTAATCCAATCTTCTCTAGCAAAACAATCATTAAAATCATATACATAAGGTAAATTGACAACGTTTCTGTTTAAGTCAAAAACGGTATCTGTCAGCGTGTAAAATATGCTCGCATTTAATTTTACACTATTACTATCTTGAAAATGATAATTTCTGAAAGAATTCACTTTTGTCCATTTTTTTGCAATAGTTACTAATTTGGATATTTCATCAGAAAACAACTCATAATCAAGTGAGTTTTCAAAATATGCGTTTTCGGTTACAAAAACAGCTCTTTTAAAATTGGGTACTTGTCTGTCTTCTAGCATTGCTTTGAGTTCGTCAAAGGCTTTTGAATAATGTGTTTGAGGGTTAATGTATTCAAAATGTGTCTTGCTTGGAGATACCAGAATTTGGCGAATGGTGTCGTTTGTAGATTTATACGAAAAAGTTGTATCTCGTGTATAATCTTTCTCCGAAACAGTATGCACGTGTTTTTTTGTGCTGCAAGCACAAAAAAACAAAGAAAGAAGAAGTACTCCTAATGCTATGTATTTGTTACTATTCATTGACACTTTGTTCTAAATTGTTTAGTCGTAGTAAGTGTTCTTGTCGTTGTTTTTCTTTGTTCACGGACAATTGCCATTGTTCGTATTGCTCAGGTGGAATTTTTATATAGCCTGTACGCTCAACTTCTAATTCAAATTCTACCAATTTGTCAAACTGCTTTTTCAAGTCAGGATACTTGTGATAGTCTGTTTCTTTAGGAAAATTGTATTTTTTAGCTGTGTTGGCACATTGTGCTACAAGAAAATTGTTTATTGTCATTAAAGAGCGGATACTGTTTGGGAAATAGTGAAAGGCAGTAGTTGCACATTTAATGGTAAAATCACTTTTTCCTACGTAATTTTCTAACCCTGCGGAAAGGTCAACCAAACATTCGGCAATAATTTGTTGTTTGGTAAGCGGCGCAAGATAAATTTGATTTTTTATTGCTGTGGAAGAAATATAACCCGAAGCAACAATCCATTTATCAGATACGAAAGTACCGTTGGTAGTTTCAAAATTATAAGATTGATATTCATTACCAAATTTGATGTAGGAGTGATTGGGTGCTAATCCCAAATATGCATTGACGTTAAGTTCTTCGGCAATGATAAGGTAGAGCAAGGGAAGTGAGTGGCATTGTCCTGTTTTGGCATTCAACAATTTGGTAACAAACATTTTGGTGTAATCCTCATTTCCCATATAGTCGTCAAAATCGTAGCCGAATGGAACAAATGAAACGGTTTTTCCTGCCGAATTTTTATAGGTAAAAGATTCGGTAAATAATTTTTGAATGGCATAATGACAAGCCATATAATTATCAGATTTTAAACCTTTTTCTTTTAAAATTTGTTTGCATACCAATACAAGTTCATTTATTTGTTTGCAATAATTGGTAAAGCTCAATTTGTTTTGGAGATAGGCATTTTCAACCACAAACACGGCTCTTTTCAAACTCAGTTCCTTTTTGCCCGAAAGCATATCTGAAATTTCACTAAATGCAGTGTTAAAATATTGAAAGTGAGTTTTAAACGTGCTTGAATTAGTGTCAGCAATCAAAAACAAGGAGTTGAATTCTTCTGAAACTTTAGGGTTGGAATGAGCCTGATTATCACCTGAATTGATAAGTTCATAAAGTTCTTTTGTCTTTTGTTGTTTGGCAATGGCTTGTTGGTTATAGTAATCCCAAGTTTGTTGTTGGGGCGTTGGTGGTGGTTGATACCCAAACTTTTCCATTTGTTGCCTGTTCTGCTGTTGAATTTGAATTTGTTGCTGTTGATTTAATTCTTGCAGGGACGGTGCTTTGGGTGATCGGTTTGAGTTTGGAAATGTTTGAATTTGAGCCTGAATGATTCCAATATTGAATACACTTGTCATTAATAACAATGTCAGCCCCCAAGTTTTTGTAATTGTCTGTTTACTTTCGGTGTTGTATATTTTGTCTTTTTCTTCATTTAGTGCTTTCATAGCTTTCCGTTTTTTGTCAGTCACTTGATAGTTGCACTGTCGCTCCTACCATTGGCGGTAACGTTTTTCAAATAGGCACATGCGGCTTCCACGTATGAACGTTTGCCGCTTGTGTTTATTTGATGTTGTGTACAGTTTAATCTTTTCTAATCGGTGTTCCATTCTCTTTGTAATGGTAGATTTGCTTATTATAATATTCAATCAACCGATTCAATTCTTCTAATCTTATTTCAGTGAGATATTGCATACACTTTAGATACAAAGTTCCACAATAGTTACTATTGCAATCAGGGTCAGACCAAAAGCATTTACAATGTTCATGTCTGTAATTTCTCCATTCTTTTTGCATTTTAATGAAACTCATTACTAATGAATCAGATTTTGTTTCAGGAGAGGAAAAAGTCCGCATTAAAACCAATAGACTGTCATATGAAACTGATAACAATGAGTCTGTTATTTGAAATGATAGATTTGCGCAATAGCGATTTCGTATTGAGGAAACACAAGAATCAGCATCACAACTACAGTCAATATTTAACTTCATATATGGCTGATTCTTAATTTGGTCAATATCGCCTTGAGCGTAGACAGCACCATTTAATAGTAGTAATATGATTAGAATTTGTTTCATTTTGCTAGTTGTACACAACGTGTCGCAGCTAAGAGACGTGGGGCTTTTCGGAGTACTTTCCTGTCCGCCAGTGACAAAGATAGCCACGAAGAACGAACCTTGCCGAACCCACCGACCGCCCCATGTTTTCTTAGTTGCTGTTGTGCAACGTTTTTTTATCTTTTCATTCTCATCAATTTTGGTGGTCCACCACCGTGTAAATGACTTTCAGGAAATGTTAATTCCCACATATTGCCATTTTTATCTTCATATTGTTTTGTCCACCCGTCCTTGCTGGTATTTATCTCCTTCAAGTCGTTTTTTATCATTGAATCAATTAATTGGCAATTTGAATCAGCAATAACTTCTCCATTCTTGAATATCCATTTTCCAATTATTTCTTCTTCCATTCCATAAATATTTCTAAAAGGTCAGGTTCTCGTTCTTCTAATACTTTTTGATTGTCCGAAATAATTGATTTAAGGTATTTAGTCATTTTTTTTTCGCTAATCCAAAATTCTTTTTTACAGGTCAAAACTGATTTGAGCAAATCACCTTCATAAAAATCACCTTCGGCAAGTATATTTTGGCTCAACTTGTCGAGAGCAACAGGAATTAGAAACTTAAGGCCAATATTGTGTCCAATCATTAACCGAAGGTCTTCTATTTCAAAGTCTTTAATTGGTTTCTTCCTAAGACTGTGACAAGATTTAACTAAATGGCTGTCAATGGTCGGTTCTCCCCAATAGTCTTCTTCAAGATCTTTTAATGTCTTCTCTTTCCAATTGTTTTCGTATTTCGTCTTAGTCAATTTCAATGTCTATGGTGTGTCTTTTTAATGTTGCACAACGGTCTAGTATATGGCAAGTAGGGCAGAAAGATACAGATGAAGTTTTAAGTTCCCACTAAGCCAAAGCGTTGTATTTTGTTTTTATTTTTTGTTCAAAAGCCAAATCAACGATTTGGCGGTGTTGGTTAAAGGTAATAAACTTTCTGAACCCGTGAAGTGCCCTATTTGCTATATGCAGTGTTATGGATAAATCAACCCGAACATTTAATCATTTTATTTTCAATAACTTCTTCTTCATCTTTCCAAGGTTTAACTTCCCAAAACCCCTTTATTTCACGTGTTATACCATCAGGTCCTAAAACATTGGCATTAATTATAATTATTGTTTCCTCTGCTACTTTTTTTAAGAAATTCTTTGCAGTAGATAAATTACTTCCTTTGCCAGTTATGCTATCACCATTAACAATCATTTTCCAATTTTCTATCCTAAACACTGCTGTTATTGGAACTTCAGGTGGATATCTAGCAAAAAATCTTTTTGATCTAATATTTACCTTGTTTGAACTTTTAGATACACCCCAATAAAGTGTGGGATTTGGCAGGTTGGCAACATTAAATTTATGTACTCCCAAAGTATCATTGCTTAAAGTGTCTATGAAAGTAATAACAGCCTGTCTTCCTGTTCCAATTGGTAAAAGATAATATTTAATCACTTCTGCTCCTTGGCCTAATTGATTTGAATAAAAGCTTGTATCAGTTTTGAGTTCTACTCCGTCCAAAGCAATTCGATATTTAGAGCCGTCAGTTACTCCAAACTCTACACGATTATTATAACCACGATAAAGAATACTATAATCGGGTACGTAGATAAATGTACCAGTATTTTGAGATAAGGCTTGAGAGCATAATATTAAGAACAATATTAGTGTACCTTTCATAATATAAAATTAAATTTTTAAATCATTTCAGTTGTCTTGCACGTAATTATCCATAACTTATAAGCGTTTTATCAGTTGTTTTCTTTCAATAGCTAAAGATAAACGTA
>CAYNIM010000068.1:0-7240 GCA_964397335.1 uncultured Flavobacterium sp. | reverse complement strand
GTATATTAGCAAATAAGAAAAGGAAATAGTCCGATTAATAGGGGGCTAGACCATAGGTTCAAAATCTGGATTATCAAATTTTGCATTAAAAGCCTTCTCAATTTGTTTAACACTTTTATTTATTCCGTAGAAAAAACACATATTCTCATTTTTAATTAAATATACGATTTTTTCTAAAGTTAGAATTCTAACTTTTAGCTCCAAGATGTTATTTTCAATATGGCAAACTTGTAAAAAAATGTTATTTTTGAATTATGCAGATAAAAGTTAAACATCCAATAGAGGAAAAAAATCGTCATCAAGAAGAGTTCTTGAATAATTTGAAGGAGGAGTCCGAAAAGGAACATCACGCTTTATTGTTCTCGTACGGTAACGCTACTTACTTGTATCATAACTTATCTGTTAATGCAACAATACAAGATTATGAAGAATGGCTTCAAGGTTTAAATGAGCCTATTAAAAGCGATATGCAAAATAAGGGGTTTGAAGGTTGTAAAGGTATATTATCTTTTATGAGATATGTACGTGAAAAACATGATATAGGATTGGAAGAGTTTGTAAAAGAACAAATGGGTGAAAATGATTATCAAAAGTTTAAACTACTGCATTCTTAATTTATGGATGGACAGGTGTTTTATCCCAAACAGCATTAAAAACCATTATAAATCCCAATACAACAAATATTATAAATAGAAAGCAACCAAAATTCATAGACTTTAGAAAAAGTCCTTCTTTTGATTTTACAGCTGATTTAATTTTTCGCAATGGATAGCCACAATTGGGACAAGTAATAGCTTTATCAGAAATTTTATGGTTACATTCTTTGCATGAAATAAGCATAAATTTTTAGTTTTTACTTTTCTTCTTTTTATAAAAATCTAAATTAATATTCCAATTTTTCTTTTCTTCATCGCTCATTCCCATAAAATAATTATTGAAAATAAAATAGGCTCCAATTAACCCAAATACAAAATAGATAATGTTTTGTACAAGGGATGGTATATCCAAAAAAGATAAAGCCAACAAACTAATTAATAAAAAAATGGTAATTAAAAATATAAAAGGCTTTCCTTTCATAAGAGAAAAATTGATAAATTATTTAAAATAAATTTTCAGCAAATATACATCAAAGATTAAAAACAGGCAAAACGGTTGTAAATAAAGGCTTTACAGCCTTTTTATGATTTTTTGGTAATGCGGTAAAAAGCAGAAAAAAGCAACGAAATAGAATTTAGAAAACAATTGACCGAACACGGTATTAATACCGTTGTTTGCAGAAACGACAACGGACGGATTTACGGTATAACTTTTATCGACCACGAGAGCCGTAGTGTTTGGAACGGTTCAGCTTTAGACAGAAACCTATCAGCTAATGTATTCAACGATTGGTGGAACAACGGAAACAAACCCGAATTAAAAATACAGAACAGCCCTGTTTCCAAAACAAATACATTGGACGATTTGCCAACGAAAGACCTTTTTGAGTTTATTCCACAGGAGCATTCGACTAATTTCGATTTAGGATTATTCAGCTTGCTACCCGCTGCACAGGGCGTGAATTACGGAGAAGAACAGTTTGCCAACCGGATGAAGAAGAAAAAGAAAAAAGGGAGGAGATTGTAATACAATTATCTTTGTCGGAAGAGGTTTAAAAGATATTTTCAATACATTTGCAATATGAAGTATTTATCATACATATTAGCATTATTAGTGTTGGTCTTATCGACCGCACCTTGCTTTATGGAAGATAAATGTCTTGAAACCGAACAGCAAACAACAAGTAGCCAAGAGCAAAACGATGATGATTGCGTAATGGCGTGTTGCTCGCCTTTTTCCAAGTGTAATACCTGTACAGGATTTGTAATAGACTCTTTTTATTTTTCGACAATAAACTCTATACAACTACCTGTAAAGAAAGCAGGTGCAATACCTGCACCGTCTGTTTCAGACTTTCCTTATTCTATTTGGCATCCTCCACAATTGGCTTAATATATGGTGCTTTCCGCCCAAACTGATTTGTTACGGTGCTTTCCACCGTTATTACTTATTTATTAAATATTAAGCATTATTTTTCAATGAAAAAAATACTCTTTGTGTCATTTTTTATGACACTCAACCTTTGTGTATATGCACAAAATACGTTCAAAGCTGTAATTAAAGACAGCGAAAAAAAAGAGCCTTTAATGGGCGTAACCGCACAGGTAACAGGCACTACAATCGCCACAATTTCCGATGAAAACGGACAGATTATATTAACAGGTATTGCAAACGGTTTGCAAGAAATTCAATTTAGTTATATCGGTTTTGCCCAACGTACCGACAGCTTTAATTTTCCGTTAGAAGATACAGCTCCGATTGAAATCCTACTTTATGAACAATCGGAAGATTTGGAAGAAATCGTTATTTCATCAACAAGAAGTACAAGAACTATCCAAAATATCCCCACACGTATTGAGTTTATAGGAAGTGAGGAGTTAGACGAAAAAGGCAATATGAAAGCAGGGGATATTCGTATGCTTTTGGCAGAAAGCACAGGCATCCACGTACAAACCACATCGCCCACAAGTGCCAATGCAAGTATTCGTATTCAGGGGCTTGACGGACGATATACGCAAATTTTAAAAGACGGTTTTCCTATTTATTCGGGTGCTTCGAGCGGATTGGGTTTGTTGCAAATTCCACCGCTTGACTTAAAGCAGGTTGAAGTTATTAAAGGTTCAACATCTACGCTGTACGGTGGTGGAGCAATAGCAGGTTTGGTAAATCTGATTTCCAAGACACCAACGGAAGAAAGGGATTTGCGTTTTCATTTAAACGGAACATCGGGCAGGGGTTTAGACATCAATGGTTTTTACGGACAGAAGTTTAAGAAAATCGGAACGACAATATTTGCTTCGCATAATCGCAACGGAGCTTACGACCCTGCACAAATCGGGCTTTCTGCCATTCCCCAATTTGAAAGGTATGTACTGAACCCTAAATTATTTGTTTACTTCAATGATAAAACAAAAATGAACTTCGGCATTAACACCACCATTGAAAACCGTTTGGGTGGCGATATGCTTTACATCAAAGGCAAAGGCGATAACGCACACCAATATTTTGAAGAAAACAAAACACAACGCTATTCTACCCAATTTGTTTTTGACCATACGGTAAACGAAAACAGTTTTGTACAGATAAAGAACAGCGTAAGTTATTTTAACCACAATACAGCTATTCCCAATTACGAGTTTGAGGGAACGCAAACAGCCACTTATACGGAAGCAAGCTATACCCACAGCAAAGAAAAGTCAGAATGGGTAACAGGCGTTAATATTTGGACGGACAATTTTAAAGAAAAGCAGATGACCGCATTTCCGTTGAGAGATTACAACCAAACCACATTCGGGGCTTTCGTTCAAAATTCTTTTAAGGCTACGGATTGGCTTCAATTGGAAACAGGTTTAAGAACGGATTACGTGATAGATTACGGAGCTGTTTTTTTACCGAGAGTATCGGCATTGTTTCAGATTGCAAACGGATTGACTTCACGTATCGGGGGCGGATTTGGCTACAAAACACCAACTATTTTTACAGAAGAAAGCGAACGCATACAATATCAAAACGTAATGCCTATTGACGATAATACCAATAAATTGGAAAAAAGCTACGGAGCAAATGCAGATATAAATTACCGTACTAATATTGGCGATGATTGGACATTCAGCATAAATCATTTATTCTTTTACACCTATTTGGATAACCCTTTGTTGCTTCAAAATATAGCTACAAATACATGTCAGTTCATCAATTCATCGGGCTACATTCATACCAAAGGAACAGAAACAAATATCAAAATCGGTTATGATGATTTTAAATTGTTTTTGGGCTACACTTTTACCGATACCCGATTGATTGAAAACGGAACAAATACCGAAAATCCACTAACACCAAAACACCGCATTAACTCTGTACTTATGTATGAAATAGAGGATAAATGGAAAATCGGTTTGGAAGCCTATTATTTTAGTCCGCAAAAGCTCAATGACGGAACAACAGGAAAAGACTATGTTATATGTGGCTTTATGGCTGAAAAAATTTGGGAACGGTTTTCTTTGTACATCAACTTTGAAAATTTCTTTGATACAAGACAGACACGTTTCGACAACATTTATACAGGTACAATAACCAACCCTGTTTTTAAAGACATCTATGCACCATTAGACGGATTTGTAATTAACGGAGGAATAAAATTTAGACTTTAAGAAGATGAATAAAACCATATTTAATATAACAAAAATGGATTGCCCAAGTGAGGAGCAATTAATCCGTATGAAACTGCAAAACTTTGATACGGTAAAGTCATTGGAATTTGATATTCCCAATAGAAAACTAAATGTTTACCATAGTGGAAACCCAGAGCCGATTTTTTCAGCTTTGGAAACCTTGAACCTAAATACAACGCTGATTTCAACCGAAGAAACTAACGCAGTTGTTGAAACAGATACAAGCAATAGCCAACGGAAACTACTATGGACGGTATTGATTATCAATTTCGTTTTCTTTGGATTGGAAATGTTGTTCGGTATTTTTTCCAACTCAATGGGATTGGTAGCGGATAGCTTGGATATGCTTGCCGATAGCATCGTTTACGCATTGGCTTTGTTTGCTGTTGGGGGTACGATTGCAAGAAAAAACAATATCGCCAAATTTGCAGGTTACTTTCAAATCCTGTTAGCCGTTATCGGTTTTGTTGAAGTTATCAGACGTTTTATCGGAATAGAAGCGATGCCCGATTTCAAAACAATGATTATTGTTTCTGTTTTGGCATTGATAGCAAACGTACTTTGTCTTTACCTATTGCAAAAGAACAAGAGTAAAGAAGCCCATATGCAGGCTTCGATGATTTTCACGTCAAACGATGTTATAATCAATTCGGGGGTTATCGTTGCAGGAATTTTGGTCAATTGGTTAAACTCGAGCTATCCCGATTTGATTATCGGAGCTATTGTATTTGTAGTAGTGGCAAGAGGGGCATATAGAATATTGAAATTGGCAAAGTAGTCGTTAAGTTCCCTATTTTAACTAATAGAAACAGACAGGATAATGAAAATACAGGTATTAAGCTGTTTTGTACATTAAGTTATTTTTTGTTAAAAATAACAATTTAACACGACATTAAACGACATTAAAAAGTAAAAGCCTCCTGTATATGGAGGCCTTTTATTTAATATGCTTGTATTAATACCTCTGAAGGAATGTGAAGTTTTTGAGTTAGTGTACGAATCATTTCTAAAGAAAGCTTTCTTTTTTTATTTAAAATTTCGCTTGCTCTACTTTTTAATCCTATAATTTCAGCTAAATCATTTTGAGTGTAGCCCATTTGTTCCATTCTAAATTTAATCGCTTCTATAGGATCAGGAAAATTAATAGGATAATGTTCTTTTTCATATTTTTCAATTAACATCCCTAATATCTCTAATTCATCACTTTCTTCAGTTCCGGGAAGTGCATCAAAAATCAACTCTAGTCTTTCTAAAGCTGCTTCGTAATCTTGTTCTGACTTTATTGGTTTCAATTTCATAATCTAAATAGTATTAGCATCAATTTTATCATATTCTGCATGGGTTCCTATAAAACGAATCCACATCATTTGATGCGTGAAATTAATTCTAGCAATTAAACGGTAATGATTTCCCTTTATATTGAAACAAATTCTATTATCTTCTAATATACTTGCACTCGGATACTCTGCTTTCAATTCATTAGTATTTTTCCAAGTAGCCCTTTCCGCCTCTTGGTACCATGCTTTTAGCTGCTGTTCACTATCAGCGTGTTTTTCCCAAAATGTGCGTAATGTTTTTATTGCTATTACTCTCAATTGAAATAATTTATACAAAGTTAATAAAAATTTCCCATTTCGGGAACTTTTTGAAAATATTTTTATTTACATAATTCTAAAAGATTAAAACTCAATCAATTTTAAATATTGAAGGCAAGAAGTATTTCTTTGCTGAAAATGTAGAGAAATACACTGAGTTTGATAAGAGTATAAAGAAAGTGTTAGTATTTAAAAATTAGAAAGTCTACAAATAATTTTGCTTATTAAAATTTAAGTATCTTATTTGCGCAGTGGCTTCAGAACTATATACAGATAAACCACTATTTTTCACAGTGATTTATTATTTAATTATGTGTTGTACCGTTTCTTTACAACGCGTATAAATTACTTTTAATAGCAACTTTTACCATAGACGCAGTGTTTTTAACTCCCAATTTGGTTAATATTTTACGACGATGCGTTTCAACTGTATGCAGACTTAAAAAAAGATCCTCAGAAATTTCTCGGGTACTTTTTCCATCGCAAATATATCCCAATATTTCCTTTTCACGGTTTGTTAAATCATCATATAGTAACACATCATTTTCAACATCTTTCGTTTTTTCTTTAATCAAATCGTTGTTTTCTACAGAATGAAAAAAATATTCAACTATTAAATTCCAATATTCACGTGACAAAACTTTATTTCCTTTTAAAATCTTTTCCACAAAATCAATAAACTGATCTGATAAAATATTCCTGTTGATTACGCCCATAACGCCAATTTCAAAAAGTAGTTTTACGTCACTTATATTAATGTTTGATGTTATGATTAGAATTTTAAAATCGACATTCAGCGTCATTAAATGTAAAAGATGGTTAAAGTCTTTATTAGAAAATTTAACAACATCGTATATTAATAATTCAGGCTGATTCCTAAAATCTGATTTTGCATTTATCAGGTCCTGTAAATTTTCCTTTCGAACAATCTTTGCATCTGAAGAAATCTTTGTAAGTATTAAATTATCAATTCCTTCTGAAAAAATAGGATTATTAATTATTGTATACACTTGTAATTTTTCGTTCATAATTATTATGTTTTTTAGGTAGATATTAAAAGTGTTATTAATAAATTATTAAGAATAAAATCAAACCTTTTTGTTTTTGATTATCCGATACAAATATAATAGGAGTGTCATTAGATTTTTTGGTAAAAATCCCGCAAAAACTTGGTGTTTTTTACGCATTTAAAAGCTTTAAAACGGATTTATGTGCTGATTGTTAGTTTGTTGAAAAAAAAAGAACCCGTCAAGTTTTATACTAGACAGGTTCTGAAAATTTATAGAATTATTTAGCTCAATAATTCACTTTATTTCTTTGCCGAAGAAGGCGGAAATCCAAAATGCTTTTTGAATACTTTACTGAAATAAACCGAGT
>CAYNIM010000067.1:0-7824 GCA_964397335.1 uncultured Flavobacterium sp. | reverse complement strand
AATACAAGTTTAAACAAAACTAAAATCAATTTATGCTAAATGCACAACAGGTATATAATAAACAATTTCATCGTTTTCATCTTTTACAGGGAAAGATTCAATTAAAACCTTACCTTCAAAACTTTTAGCTTGATTTTTAAAAAAATTCCCTCCTATTTCTTAAGCTTTTTGTTGGGAAACAAAGTATTCGTTTTGTTTTGTTTCTCCTGACAAATTTTCTATATCATCATTAGCACAAGAATAAACGAATAATGACACTATAAATAATAAAACCCAAAATATTTTTTTATCCATAATAACAAACTTTTAATAATTAACAGCGTCCAATATATAAAAATCAAAAGATATTACCAAATTTAATTCAACATCTCCCACAATTTATCTTTTAACTCTGTTAATCCTTGTTGGGCAACAGATGAAATAAAAATATAGGGCAAGCCTTTAAATTCATCATCTAATTGAATTTTAAGCTCTGCAGTAAGTTCTTCGTCAAGCATATCACACTTAGATATGGCTATCAATCGATCTTTATCTAGCAATTCTGGATTGTATCGACGTAATTCGTCAAGCAAAATGTCGTATTCTTTTTTAATATCATCAGCATCAGCAGGAATTAAAAACAACAATGTTGAATTACGCTCAATGTGTCGTAAGAAATAGTGTCCTAACCCTTTTCCTTCCGCAGCACCTTCAATAATTCCAGGAATATCTGCTATAACAAAAGACTTAAAATCACGATACTCCACAATTCCTAAATTCGGTTTCAAGGTCGTAAACGGATAATCGCCAATTTTTGGTTTTGCAGAAGTCAGTACCGAGAGTAAGGTCGATTTTCCTGCATTGGGAAAACCTACCAAACCAACATCTGCCAAAACCTTGAGTTCTAAAATAACGTCTAATTCTTCGCCAGGTAATCCCGGTTGGGCATAACGCGGCGTTTGATTAGTTGCTGAGCGGAAATGCCAGTTACCCAATCCGCCTTTACCGCCTTTTGCCAAGGTTTTTTCTTCTCCGTGTTCGGTAATTTCAAGAATTAATTCGCCTGTTTCTTTGTCTTTAATTACTGTACCTAAAGGAACTTCAATGTAGCGATCTTGTCCGTCGGCACCAGTGCTTCTGGAACTTCCTCCATCGCCACCGTGACCTGCTTTTATATGTCGTTCAAACCGCAGATGATGCAACGTCCATAAACTTTCGTTTCCACGAATAATGACGTGACCTCCCCGACCTCCATCTCCTCCATCGGGTCCACCTTTTTCAATGAACTTTTCACGATGCAAATGAGAGGATCCTTTTCCACCTTTGCCCGATGCAACATATATTTTCACATAATCTACAAAATTTCCCTCGGTCATATTTATTAGCTTTTTTCGATTGAATCGGTTATAAACAAAAAGTCTTATCTTATGAATTATTAAGATAAGACTTTACAAAAATACTGCTTTTTTTTGATACAGACTACACCTTAAAGCGTATCAATCACTTCACTCAAACGCTGAGTAATTTCTTCAATGCTTCCGATTCCGTTTACAGCATAATATTTATCTTGTGCTTTATAAAAATCAATCAAAGGAGCTGTTTTCTCGTTGTATTCCTCATAACGAGTACGGATTTTCGATTCATCTTGGTCATCTGCTCTTCCAGATGTCTTTCCACGCTCTAAAATTCGAGCAACCAAAACCTCATCATCTGCTTCTAAAGCAACCGTAGCTGTAATTTCTAAATTGATTGATTTCATGAATACATCTAAAGCTTCTGCTTGTGCAATCGTTCTTGGAAAACCATCAAACAAAAAGCCTGCTTTATCCATATTTTTTTGAACTTCGGCTTTTAACATACCAATAGTAATTTCGTCTGGAACTAACTGTCCCTTAATGATATATTCGTTTGCTTTTTTACCTAATTCTGTTTCGTTTTTTATATTATATCTAAAAATATCTCCCGTTGATATGTGGGTTAAATTATATTTTTCTTTAAGAAACTCAGCTTGAGTTCCTTTGCCTGCTCCGGGTTTACCGAATAAAACAATTGCAATCATATTTGTTTAATAAAACAGTTTTACGTTATACTTCGACACAAAAACAAACTAACAGTCAATACATTAAACTTCATATTGTGTCTTTTTCTATTTAAAATTAATTCCGATTTAACGAAATTTCATGCAAATATAACAAAATACACTGAAACTATTTAATCAGTTTTGTAATTTTACAGAAATTTAAAACCTTTCTACAGAGCGTTTTCATATATCGACAATATGGATTTTATAGAAACTTACTTGTTGAATCAGCTTGACTTAAGTCTTGAAAAAAGACGCTTTGCAATGAATCTGATTCATGAGTATCACTATCCATCTTCTAAGCTTTTATCGCTGATTCAACAAGCGGAAGATCGACAGAAACTGTGCTTACTTTGTTTTTGCGATACACTTTCTAGAACAAATCAAAACTATTTTTTTAAAGAAGTCGACAACTTCATCAATTTATCCAAAGAAGAGGTAAACGAAACCAATAAGCGAAGCCTAACTAATATCTTTCTTACTTATTTAAACAATAAAACCTATGCTTGGAACAGTGAACAAGAAAATACAATCGTTGAAATTTGTTTTTCTTGGTTGATAAATGATTCAAAGGTGGCTACGAAATGCAATTGCATATCTTGTTTAGCCATTTTATCGAAAAAACACCACTGGATTGGCGAAGAGCTTTTTCCATTAATTGAAAAAATGTATCCTACGATGCCCGCTTCTTTTCAAAGCAGAGCAAAAGCTATTTTAAAAAGAAAGTAAAAAAGTATCCACTTATTTTTGTAACTTTAGCTTATGAAATTTCCTGAACGACATGATACCGATTCCAATAACAATTCCTTTTCTAGTTACTGGAAATCAACAGGTTTAAACATATTACCCCGTTATCTTTCTAAAGATATTTCAATCGAAGAAAGTAATAAATGGGCAAAATATTACTTAGAAGCTGATGAATTAGGTGACAAAATAGCACTTCAATATTTGATCTCGAAGGGTTTTAAAGAAGGATTGCAACAACTCTTAAATGATTTTGAATACTTTCCTGCAAATCGACATCAATTATCGCCAGAAACAGTTGATTTGTTTCAACAATTTAGAAATGTTCCTTCTTGGGTTGATTTCGAATCCATCAATCATGGAACCAATTACTGTAACCGATGTGGAACTGCCGCTCTTTCTGTATTGAGAAACTACTGTTTGATGGGAGGTTACGAATCATCAGCGATTAACAAACCGCTAATTTTTACTGGAGCTTTAAAAAAAGGAGCAGCTAAAAGACTCTCGGAAACTATAGATTTTTGGATAAGCATTACAGAAAAAGGTGAATTAAAACCAGGCAACAATGGACTAAAAAGCATTTTAACCACTCGAATGATTCATTCATTTTCACGAATTATGATTGAAAAACAACCCGAATGGAAATCCAATTTATGGGGACGACCTATCAATACTTGGGACATGCTTGCTACCAATTTAGGTTTCTCTATTGTATTTATTGACGGCTTGGCAAAATTGAATCTTTCGCCAACTACAGACGAATTAAAAGGCACCTTGGACTTATGGAAATACGCGGGTTACTTATTAGGAATACCTTTAAATTTGCTTCCAAACAATGCACAAGAAGCTACAGATTACCTTTATCTATGGAGCAAAACACAAAAAGGCATTGACGAAAATTCTAAAGATTTAGCTTTTGCATTGTATCAAGAACCACTAAAAGTAACCTTTACAAAAAACAAATTAATCAAATGGTTTGTGCATAAAACCAATATTGGTTACAATGAAATTTTATTAGGAAGTGAAAGTAGAGCAGCTCTTGGCCTTCCCTATTCTTATGCTAAATACTGGGTTTTATTTTTAAACAAAATCAATCGTTTTGTAGATGAAAAATGTAAAAACAACCCTGAATATTATCAGAAAACAGTCGAAAAAGGCAGAAAAGAACAAATGAATGTTTGGGAATTATACCATGGAGGATCAATTTCATAAAACTTCACTTGAACATTAAAATTCATAAAACCCCTTCTTAATCTATATTAATCACAACCATAGAAATAATCCTTATTTTTATATAAAATTAAATCTCATGGAAATAGGAATCTCAATGTTTGGTGATGTGACACCACATCCTCAAACAAAAAAACAAACGAGTCCAGCACAACGGCTCAATGAAATGTTGGAGCAAGTAAAATTAGCAGATGAAGTAGGATTAGACGTTTTTGAAGTCGGCGAACATCATCGATCAGATTATAGTATTACTAATCCTCAGTTATTTTTAAGTGCAGCAGCATCGATCACAAAAAACATACAATTAGGTTCGGCAGTTACCGTTTTAAGTTCGTCTGATCCAGTGCGTCTTTTTGAAGACTTCAGTATGTTGGATAATATTTCAAATGGACGAGCTCATTTAATGGCTGGACGTGGAAGTTTTATTGAATCTTTTCCACTTTTTGGATACAGTCTAGACGATTATGATATATTATTCGAAGACAAGCTACTTTTGTTGATGGAATTGGTCAATAAAAATGGTACAGACATTCATTGGGACGGACGATTAACTCAATCATTAAATGGCATAAATCTTTTTCCTAAGCCAGCTCAAAAGCAACTACCTGTTTGGATTGCTGTCGGCGGTACACCAGCTTCGGTTTTGAGAGCTGCACGATTGGGTTTACCGATTACTTTTGCAATTATTGGAGGTTTACCAATCAACTTTAAACCTTTGATTGATTACTACAAAGAGAATTATTTAGCTGCAGGACATGATCTATCTAAAATGCAAATTGCTATTAACTCTCACACCTTTCTTGGAGATACCTCGGCTGTGAAAGACGCTTATTACCCATTCTACGCAGCTCAGATGGATGCAATTGGTAAAGGAAGAGGCTGGGCACCATTTAGCAAAGAAGTTTTTCTAAACACAACGCGACCTGAAGGCGCTTATTTCATAGGTGAACCTCAAGCAATTATAGACAAAATATTGCAACAACACGAATGGTTTGGCCACACTCGATTTGTAGGTCAAATGGATGTGGGTGCACCCGATCATGCAATGATTATGAAATCTATTGAACTGTTTGGTTCAAAAGTTGCTCCAGAAATTCGTAAAGCTCTAAAATAAACTGTAATTTTAGATTTTTAAATAAAAACGACCTTTATGAGCATACTGTTTGAACCATTAAAATTAAAAAATCACACTTTACAGAATAAAATTGTTGTGGCACCCATGTGTCAGTATACTGCAGAAAACGGCTTTGCAACCAACTGGCATCTTGTTCATTTGGGTCAATTTGCCATTGGCAAAGCTGGACTTATCATTCAAGAAGCCACAGCTGTTAATCCTGAAGGAAGAATTACATATGGCGATTTAGGAATTTGGGAAGATGATCAAGTTGAAAAACTAAAAGAAATCGTTGAATTTGTTCATTCACAAGATAGTTTAATTGGTATTCAACTGGCTCATGCTGGCAGAAAAGCTTCGACTAACAAACCTTGGTTCAATCGCAATCAATTTCTTCCTGAAGAGCAAAATGGTTGGCAAACAGTCGGGCCGTCCGATCTGCCTTTTCGACCAACTGATCATCCTCCTTTGGCCTTGAGCAAAGATGAACTTCAGAAAATAATTACCGATTTCAGGCTGGCTGCACAACGTGCCGTTGAAGCTGGCTATGATGTTATTGAAATTCATGCCGCACATGGATATTTAATTCACCAGTTTTTATCTCCTCTAATCAACAATAGACAAGACGAATACGGTGGTAGTTTTGAAAACCGTATCCGTTTTTTGATTGAAATTGTGAGCGAAGTAACAAAAACATTGACTACTCAATCACTTTGGGTTCGTGTATCTGCAACCGATTGGGCAGATGGTGGATGGACTTGTTTTGAAAGTGTGAAATTAGCTCAAATTTTAAAATCAATGGGCGTAGAGGTTGTAGACGTTTCTACAGGTGGAGCGGTGGTTCATCAAATAATCCCTGAAAGAAAAAACTACCAAGTACCTTTTGCTCACAGAATTAAGAAAGAAACAGGAATAATCACTGGCGCCGTAGGGTTGATCACTTCTGGTGCGCAAGCAGAAGAAATTTTAAAAAACAAAGAAGCCGATTTCATCTTAGCAGCGAGAGGTTTTTTACGTAATCCACATTTGGTCTATCAATTTGCTGAAGAACTAGGCGTAGATATTAATTGGGCACCTCAATACGAACGAGGAAAAGAATACTAAAAACAAGTTTTTAAAACTTAGCAAACGTGCGTTTAATTGTTTTGACTTTGAATCAAAAAAAACACATCTAGTTTAAGTGAATAAAACTTTTTTACTAACAATATAAATTATACATACAAAAAACCATAAAATAAAGTTAAAATAACACATTCGTCTTGCTTAATTTGTAACTTTATCAAAATAAAAAACTTTTACTATGAGAAAAAACATTTTAATTTCAGGTATCGTTTTAGGAGCACTCACGCTAACAAGTTGTGTTTCTAAAAAGAAGTACACAGAATTGGAAACAAGTTATAACAACTTACAAGTTGATTATAATCGTTCACAAGTAGACCTTGGATCTTGCACCACGCGCGTACAAAGTTTAGAAGACATGTTGGCACAAGAAAGAACCACAAACCAAAATTTGAAAAAAGCTTTAACAACTTTACAAAACTCTTTAGACAACAGTATTACACAAGGGAATGTCAATATTTCAAAATTGGTTGATGAAATCAATGCCAGCAACAAATACATTCAACATTTAGTAAATACCAAGAATAAAAGCGATTCACTTAATGTTGTTTTAACCAATAATCTAACACGTTCATTGAGCCGAGAGGAATTGAAAGACGTAGACATCCAAGTTTTGAAAGGTGTTGTTTACATTTCTTTGGCCGATAATATGCTTTACAAATCTGGAAGCTATGAGATTTCAGATCGTGCTGGCGAGACATTGAGTAAAGTAGCTAAGATCATTAATGATTATAAAGATTACGACGTTTTAATAGAAGGAAATACAGACAATGTTCCAATTCGTCGTGAAAACATTAGAAACAACTGGGATTTGAGTACACTTCGTGCTTCGTCTGTAGTTCAAGCTTTACAAAATCAATACGGTGTAAATCCAAGTAGAATGACTGCTGGCGGCCGAGGCGAATACAACCCTATTTCTGATAATGCTACAGATGCAGGTAAAGCAAGAAACCGTAGAACGCAAATCATCATTACTCCAAGATTGAATGAGTTTATGGAATTGATAGATCAAGCTCCAGAAAGTAGTAATTAGATTTTTATATCAATATTCTAAAAATTATGCCTGTATTTCTACAGGCTTTTTTTTGGATTGAGATTACTCTCACTCTAAATTTAATATACGTTAAATACTACTTTTTCTTCAACAATGATCTAAAGAAAAACGATCCCTTAAAAATCAGTCAGTAAAACAAAATTACAACGTTTTAGTTTGCTTAAAACGAACCTTTTTTTTGCAAAAAGACAATCTATTTCATCATGATAAAATTTATAAATGGTTAACAAAATCGAGCAACAATTCTTCGAGAATTATGTCTTAAATTTGTTGTTGTTCAAAAATTAAAACCGATATTGGTAAAATGAATACACAAAAAAGAACTAGAATGAGTTTGTATTTTTTAATATTTGGCATCGCCATTATTGCGGGAATTGTATTTTTTAATCATCCTTTATTTGGAAAAGCTCCAACGGGGAAACGCCTCGAACGCATTCAAAAAAACAAACAACCTGAGTTCGATTAATCAGAATATTGCTAACTGATTTGTTTTTAGCTGATTAT
>CAYNIM010000066.1:0-7862 GCA_964397335.1 uncultured Flavobacterium sp. | reverse complement strand
GCTTAAGCCCCCAAGACTTGGAAAAAGGAGATGACACAGTTCGTGTTACACTCCCATTCAGACCGAAATAAATAAAAATTAATAAACTTATTTGATCTCTAGAAATTTTTTAAAATAACCACATTCATTAATAACTTCTTGATAATATTGAGTATCGCTGTAATTATTTTTTAATTCCTCAAAACCTTTCCATTTTTTAAAACTCACATAACTTCCGAAGGGATAAAAATATTCGTTGGGTATATAATACTCACTGCTATAAAAATCGTTACGTTCAACTTTTGCAAACATATAAGCTATCTTAGCTTTTTGATCTTTAGTTTCAGCAGCCTTTTGAGCAATTTCATAATATTTTTTTACGTTTTTCATTCCATAAAGCATCTGTTCATGCTCTTTCGAAATTTTATTTCCGTATTCATTAATGATTTTGTTGTAATAAAACTTGCGAGCATTTCCAAAATAAGACGCATTGTAAAAAGCATTTCCAATCAACAAAGCATTGTTATAAACATCTTCGCCTGCATTTATTTTATCTTTCATTTCCTTTACTTTTTTCAAAAAATCTAGCTGTGAATATTTAACCGATTGTTTGGCTGCATGATCACAATCGTTACAATCTTTAATTTTTCCATTGAATGGATTTCCTGGTAAAAGCATTGTTTTATAATCGATTAGTTGATCTTCATATGCATTTTTTTTCCAATTAAAGCTTTTGCTTTGATACGGAGAAATTTTCTCGAATTCGACAATTGCTTTTTCGATTTCATCTTCATAAAAAAGATAAATACCTCGGCTTTCATAAATATCAGCTAATTGATAAGGATAAGTTCCCACAAATAAATCTTGCCATGCCGATCTTTTCTCGTTCAACAATAAGTTTTCCATTGCTTCGCTGTGCTTCCGATCTTTATAAAAACCTTTAATCGGATAAGTCAGTTCCGACATTAAAGTATTTCCTTCTTCTTTATATAAAGCCGAAAGATACTTTTTAGTAAACTCTTGCAAATAGCTGATTCGGTGACGCGACACTTTGTAGTAAGGATTAGAATCGGCAGTATTATAAAACAACCAGTTTACATCTTCTATCAGTTTCCCTTCAGCGATTAAATCAACCTGTTCAATACTAAGTAAATTATTCAATAAACGTAAACTAATAACTTGACCTTTTTGTTCAAGATTTTCTGACAGTCTTTGTGCTTGTAACAACAAATCATTAGCTGTTTCATGATTTCCAACCATCGCATTAAAATAAGCGGCGGAAGCTTTCCAAATATACGGATTGTGTACATTTGATTCAGTAGCAACCGCGTTTATCCACTCTAATTGTTTGTTGTTTATTTTATTTTTAAAATCAATTTTCACTTTTTTCGGATCTACATCCAATGTTTCATAGCCGGTAAACGTGTGTAAGTTTTGCTCATTTATATTTACCCAACGCGACAATAAAAAATCGATATGAGGAGACGATTGATTCAATTGATACAATGCTTGCATTGCTGTGAATTCATTTGTATAATAACCTTGTAATGCATACAAAACTTCTTTGATTTCAGGATTATTAGTTTGATTCAAACTGTTTTGAAATGCCTTAGAATCTAGCGGTCGATAATCAAACAAAGCAGAAGTCATCATGGGTTTGCAATGATTAAATACTTCTGCAAAAGCAATATTTGCTTTTTCAAAATTCCCCACACTTTTATAAGCTCCTCCAACATAACTCATTCCTCTGTAGTACAGATTGTTTTTAGGTTGATCTTTTTCTGTTTTCGTAAAGAAAGACAATACCGAACTTCTGTCATCAGAATAAAATTTGGCACGAAGTACCTGAAACCACAAACGATTTTTGTAAAAAGCATCTTTTTTTGATACTTTATTGTAGGCTCTTTCAATTTTATTTACTTCATTTTGTTCTGCTGCTATTTGTAAATGATTTTCGTAATCCCAATAATTATATGTCTGATTCGAATACATTTCAATGCCTCTAGACAACAACATAAACTCTAACAAATTCTCGGATTTCAAATCGTTTATTTGCAAAGCGAATTTTTCTGGAACATTGTTATTGAAAGCTTCCACTTTGTTTTTATTGCCAACAATTTCTGTCAGAATTGCGTTGATTCCCTCATCATACAAAAAATACGCTACGGCTTCCTTGCTGTACTTTTCTAAATAGATTGTCCAATCGTTTATCGTTTCCTCTTTAAACAGATCAGTAGTTGACTTTACCGTATTGCCATTATAGAAAATAGTATAATCATCATAAAAAAACGATTCATAATTCTTGTTATTCACTGTTATTTCTGGAGAAAATATTGAAGTATAACCAGAGCCCCACCAACCACCAGCACAGCCATAGGCGTATATTCCGTAGCCAAAAACAAAGGCTAAACTACCAGTGACTAACAGCTTTAAAAATTTCATTTTCATATTCAGATAAATTACTTTCGTTTAAATCGTAAAGGATAATTTCTTTAGGGTTGGATTTTAAATTCTTTTTAAGATCTGAAACCATCTCTTTTAACTGTGATTCCGATGGTTCTTCTATTTTTATAATATCATTTTTCGCTAAATATCTCCCTTTGTATAAAAAATCATCAACCACTCGAAATCGATGTTTAGCAAGCGCTTCAAAATGATTGTTTTGCACATCTTTTTCACGCATTCCTCCGATTAAATTCACTACTACACCATTTCGGATATGTACTCCCCAACTAAAAATTGGCAGAGCTATATTCAAAGGTAATGAATAATTTTTTAAAGATTTGATATAACGTTCAGCGATGGCTCGTTCATAAATTGAGTTGTTATCTCCTGCACTTATAACGCCCATGTTATAGTACATCAACACGCCATTTAGAACTTCTGGAACGCCTGTTTTTTCGGGATATTTTACTTGATGCAATCGAATTGTTGTCGACAATTTAGAGTGTAATTTTTTGAATTCATCAATAAATTGAAAATAGTTTTGTTTTGATGCTAAACTCCAGTCACAATCAAACTGAATTTCATCGATCTCAATTCCATTTTTTCTATTAATTTGACCGATGAAATCGAAAATCTTTCGAGCCAATTCTTGGGTTTGTATGTTTTGAAGAAAAACTTCATTTTTGATGTAAATCACTGGCACAACTTCCACGCCTTCCACTTTATCATTGAAAACGACCGAAGCAATCGGAATCGGTTCATTTTCTTTTAAAGCCACATCAAAATAACGTATATAAAGTTTTTTTACTTCCAACTCTTTCAATATCTCTTTTTCCGATGAACTCAACTGAAAAGTCGTTCGCCAATAGTAAAAAGCCAATGGAACGGGCTCTGTTTTAGAACAAGAAAGCAGAAATAAAATCGGCAATAAAAGCACTAATTTTTTCATATTCAAACATAGTAAAAAAGTTTTGTTTTATAATAGTCGATGGCATCGTTTTGCATAAAAAAAACCCGACAAACATAAGCTTATCGGGATTAATTATTTTAAAAATAACTGATGAATTACTTCACTATCGTCATTTCATCAATTAAATGTTGTGCGCCTGCATATTTGTCAATTATAAACAAAATATATCTTGCGTCTACACTGATTGTTCTTTGCAATTGAGGATCAAAAATCACATCACCTGCCATTGCTTCGATGTTTCCGTCAAATGCCAATCCGATTAATTCTCCTTTACCATTCAAAACAGGCGACCCTGAATTACCTCCAGTAATGTCATGATCAGTTAAGAAATTCACATGTAAAGCACCATCTTTATCAGCATATTGTCCGTAATCTTTAGCATCGTATAAATCGATTAAACGCTGTGGATTTTCGAACTCTTCATCACCAACTTTATGTTTTGCAATTGTACCTTTTAAGGTTGTGTACCAGTTTTCTGTAGCATCGTTTGGACGATCTGTACGACGAGGTAAATCAATCACTTTTCCGTAAGTCAAACGCAAAGTAGAATTCGCATCTGGATAATATTTAGTTTTTGGATTTGCTTTTCTCAATCCATCAACCATTCTACGAAATGCTACATCGTATTTTTCTTTCAACGGTGCTAAACTTTCTGGTTGTTCGCGGTATTTTGTAAGTAAATCGGCTGAAATTTTATATAATTCATCATTTTGAATCAACTCTTTTTCAGGATTATCTAAATAGTTCAACATTGATTCTTTCGAAGCAAAAATACTTTTTCTAAAAGCATCAGTTACAACCATATCAAAATTGTTATTATTTTGATCTCCTATTTGCTTAACATATGGTGCTATTGCATAACCAGTAGACTTAGTAGCATATAATCTTAATTGAGCTGCTAACATTTCTGACTCTAAAGGAGCGTGAAAACCTTCATAAGTATTTTTGATAGCTTCTTCTAATCTAGGGCGCATCTCTGCACGTTTTGCTTCGTTTTCATCGGCATATTGTATTAATGCAGAACCAAAACTATATGGAATAGCTGCTAAATTCGACGTACGTAAAATTGTCATTAAATAGTTATCATGACGAGCTTTTTCATTGGTTGCTGCATAATAAGCGTTGATGTCAGCAATTACGTTGCCGTATTTTTCTCTGTTTTTCTTTTTATTTGCCCAACGATTAAATTTCGCTTCATTTTTACGTTTGGCTTCTGCTGTTTTATGTTGTTTAAGAGCATCAATCATACCTTGGCGGTTCTTCCAATAATTGGCAACACCTGCATATTTACTTGCATAAGCTAAACGAACTTCAGTATCTTGATCCATGTATTTTTTCAAGACATCCATTCCCAAACGAGAACCTTCAACCCAAGCAGGATAAGCAAATTCAACATTTTGCTCAATTCCTTCTGCTGGCATCCAACGATTCGTTCTTCCTGGATAACCCAAAATCATAGAGAAATCTCCGGCTTTAAAACCTTGAATATTTATTGGTAAGTAATGTTTAGGTTTCATAGGTACGTTATCTGTAGAAAACGCCGCTGGTTGATTATTTGCATCTGCATAAACTCTAAACAAAGCAAAATCTCCTGTGTGTCTTGGCCATTCCCAGTTGTCTGTATCACCACCAAATTTCCCGATACTGTTTGGAGGCGTACCCACTAAACGAACATCTGTATAATCCTGATAAACAAAGTAGTAATATTCATTTCCTTGAAAAAACGAACGCACAGAAACAGTATATTTTCCGTTTTCGCTGTTTTCTTTTTCAATTTTTGCAATCTCTTGATTGATCGCTTTCTCACGGTCTGCTTCAGACATTCCATCATGAACTACATTTAAAATTCTTTTGGAAACATCGTCCATACGAACAAAAAATCGAACCGATAAACTTTTTGGCTTACGTTCTTCCGCTTTGGTCTGAGCCCAAAATCCATTCGTTAATATATCATCTTCCGGAGTTGACAATTCTGCAATTTTATCGTAACCACAGTGGTGATTGGTCAGAACTAACCCTTGGTCGGAAATGATTTCTGCTGTACATCCATTGTTGAATTGAACAATTGCATCTTTTAAAGAGTGATTGTTGATACTGTAAATTTCGTCAGCAGTCAATTGCAATCCCATTTTTTGCATATCGCGGTGGTTAAGACGCTCGATGAACATCAAAAACCACATTCCTTCGTTTGCCAATGCCCCCAACGGCGTTGCTAATATAAACAAAGAAAGAAATAAGCTTAATTTTTTCATTATTTTGTTGATTTTATCTAAGTGCGAAGATAATAAATAGTTTGTGTTTTTTGACGAAACAGTAAATCGTTTTTATAGGAATTGTTTTTTTTATGTGATTTAAGTGAATTCATAAAGATCAGAAGATTATCTACTTTGTTAGAAAGCAGACAATAAATCTTTAGCAAAAAACAGTAACAAATTAGTAGAAAATAAAAAAGCTTTGTAAGAAAAAAGGCTGTTGAAAAAACAGCCTTTAATTATTTCTTAAGTTGTCTACTGACAAAATAATATAGTAGCGAACCAAGAATAGCGCTAAATATAACCATCATCCCATCTAAATCAGGATGAAGTATTTGAAACCAATCTACAAAAAGATTCAAAATAGGAAAAACAATCATCAAAGCTGCCATTACGAATAAACTATCTGCGATTCGATGTGCGTTTTGTTTTAATTTCTCATCTTTTTCAACAGCTTCTACTGTATAACCAGCTATTAAATTATATTGTTTATTGAACTTAATCAAGGCCGCCAAAACTGCCAAAACCATTGCCAATAAAAAAGAAAAAACTAATGTAAGCATCCGTTAAATTTTTACAATTTTAAATCAAAAAACAACAGAATCTAGTTCAACATTTGCCACAATTTATCTTTTCATAAATGTGGTTTTGTAATAGTAATAACTTCTGGTGTTAAACCATTATGCATATCATATTTTAATTCACCGTTTACCCACACTTTTATTGCTATTTGTGTATTAGATGTTTCATTTATTTCGGTTACAATAGTATCACGTTCGGTAGCATTCCATTTTATAACACTTGTAATTTTGTTGTTAATGATATAATCCCTGCCGATTTGATTAAGAAGCCTAAAAACGTTAAAGCCAGAAGAATTATAAATCATAAAATCATATTTATAATCTAAATTTGGCTGATAAAATTCTACATAATTACCATTGTTCTTTAAATGTTCTACCCTAATTGCATCGTTATCAAAATAATCAGGTGTATCTGCATTTAATAAATCTTCATTATTATTTGTAGTAACAATAAAATCAGTACTTGTATCATAAACGTAATTATTGCCTTTAAGTTCGTTGTCTGATGAACAGCTCATTAATGAACAGATTATGATTAAAAAAAATATCTTTTTCATAATTTAAGGTTTTTGTATATTATGCACTATATCTACTTTGTAGTTAAAATCGTGGGCGCCGGGATTAAAATTACCGTAAGAATAAAACGCATTGTGTAAACCTCCCCAGCCCCAATTCATATGGTATCTTATTACTGAAAATTTTCGGTTTCCCCATATCAACCTTACACAAAATGAATAAGTTTCTAATCCATCGGCAACCCACATATGTCCGCTTCCACTTTCTTGATATTTAAATATCCACCAGCCAGCTTCTTTTCCTCCACTTATTATCACAGGCTGATTGTTTAAAATATCACTCATAATTGTTATTTGTTTGGGTATAAATATTGAAGTTTGATTTGAAGCAGAAGCGTAACCGTAATTTAATTTCAGCATATTGTGAACTGGAAAATCACCATCAACAGCAGTTCCGTCACATCTATATTTTAAGGGACGAGCAGGTTGAAATGGGAAATTAAATTGGTCATAAAATAATAAATCTTATGATGCAAATCATTAATAAGTCTTCGTGTTTCGGCACTCCCAGAAGCATCGTTCATAGAACCATAATTGAAATTTGTTGGGTGCTCATGATATCTAATAACTTGCGCAATAGCAACCGATACGCAACCGGCATAAAAACGATTATTTCCACTATCAATACTGCTGCAATATTGTGGCACTGCCAATGGCATATTGTCATTATAGCCTAATCTTTGATTCCAAGTTGTTTGCAAAAGTAGCTCTTTTATTGTTGCTATTACAGGAATAAGAGAACAGTCTGAAAGGTTCGAAGGGTTAAAACGTACGTTACCCAAAGCAACATCGTCCCACATTTCAACAAATTCTTCTGGCTGTGGTAATTCTTTAGCACGAATTTCTTTAATTTGATTTTTTGCATAAACCAACCATTCAACCAAACCTCCAGGATAATCCTCTGCACTTGTATCAAAGCTATTGTCAAAAGAATATGCTAATACAGGTATTGAGCGAGTATCGGCTGCCAAAATAACAAATCCTCCTTCTGAATAATTATTTATATAATACCCGTTGTGCATTTAGGAATTAAAAAAATAAAAAAGATTGTTCATTTGAT
>CAYNIM010000065.1:0-7891 GCA_964397335.1 uncultured Flavobacterium sp. | reverse complement strand
AAAAAACAATTAAAAAGTGAGCTAACCCTGAACGGAAAAGAAAGAATCTTATTCGCTTAGGAATTGACCAAGACCATGCATACGCATTTAGTCGTACCCGAATTAAACGAAGTGAATCATGAATACAAATAAAAATAAACAAGAATAAATAATGGGTGGATGGGCAGTCGCACACCTGCGGAGCAAGCTTTCATACAATAAAAAACATACAAGAAATGAAAAACGTCCAATTTTAGGGACTACACCACAAAGTAGCACCGAAGGTAATTACTATTTCAAGGTTGAAGAAACGTGGATATACTGCAATGTTGGAAGTTAGCTCCGCTGCTGCCTTCGGCGGTCATCTGTCGCTTAACCCATCAGGGTACGAACCGCCGTATACGAGACACGCTTGGTTTATCCTGTGCGCTAGCCGAAGGGTACGGTGGTACTTCGACTTCGCTCAGCAGAACTGTGAGAGGTGCACTCCGTCAGTTTATCTGGCGGAGCCGTCTACTCGATTGGCTGTTGGCTTTATTCTATTTTTAGTTTCATCATAATGTCGGTTTGTTCATCGTTTCCAAGTTTGAAAACGTGTTTGTCAAAAGCTTTAAATCCATTTTTTTCATAAAATCGGATTGCTCTTGGGTTTTGTTCCCAAACTCCCAACCAAACATATTCCACATTTTTTTCTTTCGCTAATTCAATGGCTTTGTCATATAGTATTTGTCCGACTTTTTTTCCGTGAAATTCTTTTAGCACGTAAATCCGTTCAATTTCGAGCGCGTTTTTGTCTTTAATTTCGGTTTGAGATTCTCCAACGTTTACTTTTAAATATCCGATTGTTTTTCCGTCAAGTTCCGCAAAGTAAAATTCAGCGTTTTGATCGGTCAGTTCCGCAGTCAGTTTTTCTGTTGAAAATCCGTTTTCCAAATATTCTTTCATATTCTCCTCGCTGTTTTCCGAGGAAAAAGTTTCGGCAAAAGTTAGTTTTCCGATTTCTTTTAGTTTTTCAATATCTTGAATATTTACTTTTCTGATTTTCATTTTTTATCGTTCGTTTTTTCAACTTGCAGGTAACGGGAGTCTGCGCACAAACCCCTATTTCTCTCAAATATAACTCATAGAGGCTAAATAAGCTCGATTTAAACGAAGATTAATTCTTGATTTCAAAATAACTGGGAAAAGTTTACTATTATAGAAAGTGCCTAAAAACCGTTTAAATAGCTTTAAAAAGGTAAAAAATTCAAGAATAAACGCCATTAACCTGCTTTTTTTATCCAAATTTTACACTTGTCATAGTCAGAGAACCGCCTAAAGGACTATCGTTAAAGATTGTAGTATTATCCTTTTCGTCTTTTAATCCTAAGGTGTATAACAAGGGCAAATAGTGCTCTGGCGTTGGAATCGCTAGGTTAAAAGCTTTACCTTGCTTATTAAAGTCAATTAAATTTTGGTGATTTCCTTCCAAAATCCATTTCTTCATTTTGCTATCAGCTTCTATTGCCCAATCATAGCCGTAGTTTTCATTAATTTTTCTAAAATCAACTTTTCTTAAATTATGAACCATATTACCACTACCAACTATAAGCACGCCTTTTTCCCTTAGCTTTTTTAATTGTTGTGCCAACTCGTAATGTTGTTGTGGCGTCATCTTATAATCTAAGCTAAGTTGAATCACAGGTACATCAGCATCAGGAAATAAATGTTTTATTACAGTCCAAGCTCCATGATCCAAACCCCATTTATCATCTAAGTGAACAGTTCCTGTTGGATTAACAATTTCTGATATCTCTTTAGCCAGTTCTGGGTGTCCAGGTGCTGGATATTGTACCTCATAAAGCTCTTTGGGGAATCCACCAAAATCATGAATTGTTCTTGGGTTTTGCATGGCTGTAACAAAAGTTCCATTTGTTTCCCAATGAGCAGAAACCACAATAATAGCATTGGGTTTATCCAATTGTTGTCCTTGTTTTTTAAACGCTCTAACAAATTCATTGTCTTCAATACCATTCATAGGCGAGCCATGCCCTAAAAATAGGACAGGCATTCGCTTAGAAGATTCAAAAGAGTCTGTAATGTTTTCTAATTTATTTAATGTTGACATCATAGTAATACTTAATGTGGTTAGTCCAGCTAACTTTAAAAACTCTTTACGCTGCATGTTAAACGTATACTTTGGTCAAAAATTCTTTAGCGGTTGTTGGTTTTCTCCCCAATAACTTCTCTAATGAATTGTCTGACATTTCTAATTCGCCATTGGCTTGTGCTACCGAAAAAGCGGTAAATAATCCAATGTATTCATCTGGAACACCATCCGTTTTTAGTGTAGCCTGATACTCTTCAGGTGAAGGCGATTTATAGGTGATGTTTTTACCACTTATCTCAGCAATTAGTTCTGCTACATCATTGTATGAAATCGCTTGATTGTTCACTAGTGGATAGGCTTTATTTTCATGCCCTTCAGAAGTCAATACCACTGCTGCTGCTTCTGCCAATTCTTGTCTTAACACTGAACTGGATTTTCCATTTTCTGCTGGTTGCATTATAACGCCTGTTTCCAAAACTTGCTCTCCAATAAACATAGGTAGCATGTCTAAATATGTGGCGTTCTGTAAAAATGTGTAAGCTATTCCACTATCTTTTATCCACTTTTCGGTTTTTAGATGCGAATCCATTAAAAATGCAATTGCAGAATTATCGGTCTCCTGATTTCTCATAAATGAAGTATAGACAATATTCTTTACTCCAGTGGCTTTTGCTGCTCTAACCACGTTTTGATGTTGATCTGCTCGGTTTTCTATTTCGCTGCTAGAAACAAATAAAAGTTTATCTACGCCTTCAAATGCTTTTACTAAAGAGTCATAGTTGGTATAATCACCTATTTTAACTGTAATCCCATCTTCTTTATAGTTGTTTGCCTTTTCCATACTTCTAGAGAGTACCGAAATATCAGAGGTGTTTACTCCTTTTTTCATTAATTGCTGAACGGCATGTTTACCAAATTCCCCTGTTGCTCCTGTTACTAATATCATTTTTTAAAATTTTTCATCGTTAATTATAACACAAAAGTATTACATTTGATATTTAAAGTATAGTTAGTTATCAATTAATACTACTATACTTTTGTATAGTAGTAACATTAACTGATGATAATGAAAGATTTGAAAAATATTTCTGAGATAAAAAAATGTCCTGTACAATATGTTTTGGCGATTAATGATACTTTGAACGTGATAAGTGGTAAATGGAAGTTACCTATACTTGCTTCTATTCTTTACGGTAATTATAGGTACAAAGACATACAAGCTAATATCGATAAAATTACACCTAGAATGTTGTCTAAGGAGTTAAAAGAATTAGAGTTTAATGGTGTTATAACAAGAAACGTTTATGATTCAACGCCAGTTCGCATTGAATACAAAATGACCGAATCAGGTAAAAACATTCTTTCAGTTCTTGATGCAATGGTTGATTGGGGTGTTTCCCACAGAAAATCTACATTCAAACTTTCTGATTAAAAGTATTTTTTTTGCAAATTACAGCCAATGTTTTGCGGCTACCCGAAGGTGGCGATTTCGGAGCGATTCACTGTCAGCTACGCACAAACTTTGATAGATGCACAAAGCTTGAATTAACCACTGAACCGCCACTTTTGGGTAGGTGCTGTGTGTGCCTTGAATGGTAAATATAAATAAATTCTTACAACAAGTTGTGAGAAAGTCCAGAGAGTGTAAGTCTGCAGACGCATCGGTGCAGCATCGTTCCGATCTCATGTGCTGGGGTAACGCCTGGAAGCATTAGTAAGTCGCAAGCTGGTTTCACTTCGTGGCTGCTTCGCGGTGGAGTGATCCATGCAGTGAAGTAAGCGAATTACGAAGTAATCATGAACACCTTTGAAAATAAACACTTGTGAGTATACTACAAAAGTCTGAACTGACGAACAGAACTTAGCGAAGCGATCTCATGAACACCTTTGAAAAAATATAAAAGTGAATAAAAAAGTGGAGTTAGAAAACCAGTTCAATTTGAACTATTGGGATTCGGATTTGAATCAACTTACAGGAAAGGAGACAAAGGTAAATACCAATTGGTAGTAGGGAAGAAGGCATGGAAAAGATTGAAACAACGACTAAAAGTCTTCACCCGAAAAACCACTCCGATGACCTTTGATGAGCGCATCCAAAAGATTAACGACCGCCGAAGGCGGCAGCGAAGCTAACTCCAACGTGGATGGTTAAACTATTTCCGTGGAACGAGTATCAAAGGAAAACTCAGAGATGTTGACGGATGGTTACGGAATCGACTACGCTATTGCATTTGGTCCCGAAGCTTCGGGAGAAGAATTGGAGCGAAGCGGAAAACACGAACACAAATAAAAATATAATAAAGATGTGAGCTAACCCTGAACGGAAGAGAAAGAATCTTATTCGATTAGGAATTGACCAAGATCATGCATATGCGTACAGTCGAACCCGAATTAAACGAAGTGAATCATGAATACAAATGAAAATAAACAAGAATGAATAATGGGAGGATGGGCAGTCGCACAAAGTCCAATTCTAAGGACAACAATCACTATTTCAAGGCTAAAGAAGCGTGGTTATGTAGCAATGTTGGAACTTCATTTATCGCTTAACCCTTCAAGGTACGAACCGCCGTATACGAGACCCGTATCCCGAAGTTTCGGGAGTGGTGTGAGAGGCGCACTCCGTCAGCTTAGCTGGCGGAGCCGTCTACTCGATTATGGTGCGTTTTTCTCATTTTGTCCGTGTCAATAGCTTTGAGTTTAATATATTTCTGTCCGTTTCGCAACCGTATGTTATTTGAGATTTCTCAATGCTACCAACCCCTATATAAATGTTTGTCCAACAGTCTTTTTCAGAACTGTCTATGTATTCATTCATTCCATAAACATTTTCGTTTTCGTCTTCAAATGTTCCTTCTGCTCCAAAATAAAATACCGGCTCAAGGTCTGCTGTTCCTTGTCTTTGGTTTGTTTTCTGTCCGTTGGTTTCTTCATAGTAGTTATACTCTAAAGTCGAGTAATTAATTCGTTTAACATTCAGAACTTGTTTTTTACCGTTCTCAAACTTTTGATAAATTACTTGTTGATTTAACGGCAAGTCTGTCGGAATGATAATGTGTCCAACTCGGTCATTGTTTATGATTATAGTGTCGTCAATGAGAGAAACTGCTTCGTAAATACTATGACGTTCTTTAAATTCCTTCAAAAAAGTCTGTGAATATTTCGTTTCATCTTGAATGAAAAAAATCGTTTTAGATTGTTTCGCATTTAGGTCATTCCAAAGTGTTTCTAAATATTTACTGTCTCCCAAGTCAAACCCAAAGTCATTCCCTTCTTTTAAATACTGTCCACTCCCCCTGAATTGTCTTGTTGTCCCGTCTTTAAAATGAACGGTTATAAAAAATCTTGTCATTGATTTAATTGGTCCAACAGATTTTGAGTTGTTCCACTTAATTACAAACTCGTTTTTCTGTTTCTCGGTCAATTGTTTCTTGTCTGACTGAATTGTGTCAAGTTGCACGGATTTATTGCTGATTTCAACAAAGTCAACGGTTTCTATGTCAATTTTGGATTTCTCAAAATTTGATTTAGTCTTTGTCTGTCCGCAAGCTGTTAAAGTTGTCGAAATTATAAAGGTCAATATGTATGTTAATTGTCTCACAGTTGTCTTTTTAAAATGCACTATAACGTCTCGTGTATAAATTGTGCCGGATTTAGAACCACTTCACTATCTATCTGCACCGAAACCCGCACGCAATTAAAAATAAGAAAAATATGCGGGATTTAGCTGCACTGCGCTCAACTTCTGCATATTTACCGGCATATTTTATACACAGTGTTGAACGAATCCTCCTAACGTCGGAAGCTTATATCACTCACTAAATTAGCAATTTATTATATTTGATTACAATTAAAATCAAATACTATGTATAAAAAAAAGTAAAACCCTCCTTGAAATTGCGATTTTAGAGGTTGCGGGTTTTGAAGACTTGCACAAGAAACTAACTAAAAGCTTCACGATTAATGGAAAATCAAAAAGCACACTAAATAACTACTCTAGATGCCTTGCCCATTTGGCTTTGCATTACAAGAAAAGTCCAGAACTTCTGTATTATTCCTGGTGGTGGAGTAACAAAAAGTAAGAAGTGGAAGTCTTCAAATAGTAAAGGGAAATACTTATTTGATGTCAAATCGATGAGCCAGGTTTTTCGGGCAAAATACATTGCTTTACTCAGGAAAAGCGGGTTAAAAATCCCGCAAAAAGTGTTTGATATTGTCTTTTCAAAGAAATGGGTCGTTTATGCTAAACAGCCTTTCTTTAAACCTGAGTTTGTAATCGAATATCTTGGAAGATATAGTCACAAAATAGCCATTTCAAATCACAGAATAAAGAACATTGATTACGCCAAGAGAACAGTCACATTTTCTGCAAAAAACTATAGAAAAGGTGGACAAAAACACGACATAACACTCAAAACCTCCGACTTTATAAAACGATTTGCTTTACATATACTACCCAAAGGTTTTACCCGAATACGACATTTTGGAATATTGAGTAGCAGTTGGAAAAAGGTGAAACTTCCCGAACTTCAAAAGTTGTTGAATGAACGGAAAACATTGGAAATTATTACGGAGAATCCAACTCATCACAGACGATGTCCAACATGCAAAAAAGGCAAACTGATTACTGTTTTGCTTTTTGATGGTAGAGGTCCACCAGAAAACTGGAAAGAAAAATTAAGTATCAAGAAATCAGTAAAATAACAAAAAACGGTATTAACGTATTAGAGAAGTAATGGCTTAAAAGAAGTGAAACCAACATGAAACAGGCGAAAGTCCTAATAAATGCTCGGCTTGTGTAAAAATGAGTAGTAATCAACCAACTTAAATGAGAAATGCACGCACACTTTCAGGTCTGCAAACCACTAGATCATCTTTCAAAAATAATGTATTAAATCGCTTTCCCCATAAGGAGCACCGGATCCGTCAACATAGTATTCAGCGTTGACCTATCGGCACGCCGAATACTTAGTTATTGTAGTGCGTTTTTTTTAATTCCACAATCTGAGAATAAATGGTTTCAATATTTCTAATTTTCCATTAACCTTTTCTAACGGAATTTTTGTTGGACTGCTAAAATTCACTTTCTTATCTGTTTCACTATTTCTGAATGACATTATTTTGGCGGAAATTAATTTACCAAAACTGGTCACCACACGAACTTTTGTTTCTGGGCAGTAGTATCCTTTTCGTCCTTCATATTGTAATGCTTCTTCTTTAACTTCTTTTTTTAGTTCGTCTGATGATAACTCAACTTCAAAAGTTCTTTCAGGTGTCTCTGCAAACCTGACATTATAAGTTTTGTCGTTGTCCAAATAATACCAACAATTAACTTCTTCAGTAGTCGGCTTATATACATACGAGCCAATTCCTATTAACATAAATAGAGGGGCTAAAAGAAATTTCTTAGTAAGGGTATTTATTAATTTAATCTCATTTTGCGTCGAGAAAAGAAGTCCTGTGCTTAATAATAAGGGAATAACACCGAATAATATTCTACCGTAATTTCCTTCATCGAAGAATATAACAAACCCAATAGTTTCAGCACTTAATATAATCCAAAGACAAGCCGAAATAATAAAAATCAAGTTCGCTTTTTTATGTTTAGTAATTCCTGCAATAATGGCAATCACTGTTAATATAGTCAGGAAAGGAAAATGAAGTCCAACGGCAAATAATTTAGTCCACGCAATTAGTAGTCCCCAAATCACTAACAAAATTGAAAGGATGTATCTAAGTATTCTCATCGGTTTTTTTAATGCACTACAACGTTTTTCAACTAGGAGACGCGGGCTACACGGTTATGGTTGTTCGCCCGTGGCT
>CAYNIM010000064.1:0-7894 GCA_964397335.1 uncultured Flavobacterium sp. | reverse complement strand
TAATGAGCTAAAAACAAATCAGTTAGCAATATTCTGATTAATCGAACTCAGGTTTATATTAAATTTGGGGATAGATTACAACCGTAATAAAACCCTTTTTCCAAGTCTTGGGGGCTTAAGCCCCCAAGACTTGGAAAAAGGAGATGACACAGTTCGTGTTACACTCCCTACTACCTCACTTTTATTTTCGTTTCTTTAAAAATCTTGTTACTCTTCTTTACTTCTATCTAAAATCAATTTATAGGCTCGGCTTTAAAACCTTTTTTATTGATAATTTCTACTACCTCTGCTTCAGAAATTCCAATTGAATCAACAGTCAAAATCTTATCAGGATTATCTGTATCCACATTCCAATCGGCAACTCCTTTATTATTATCAAAATCTTCCTGAACTTTTGACACACAACCTCCACAGTTAAGTGTTGTTTTAAATTTTAATTTATTTTGTTCCATAATTAATATATTTAATGTTATACAATATCTAATTTCAAAATCATTTTAGAGCAGTTTATGGCCTCTTTAATGAACTTTCAACAGCTTTTATTTATTACTTCTTCCATTTCAGGCGCAAACTATTACTTACTACACTAACCGAACTCAAAGCCATTGCTGCACCTGCAATCATAGGATTTAGTAAAAAACCGTTGACAGGATACAAAATTCCAGCTGCAATCGGGATTCCAATAACATTATAAATGAATGCCCAAAAAAGGTTTTGTTTTATTGTAGCAACCGTTTGTTTAGATAATTTAATTGCTATTGGAATTTTAGTTAAGTCTGAAGAAATGATGGTCATTTTAGCTACGTCCATCGCGATATCTGCTCCTTTACCCATTGCAATACTCACATCGGCAGTTGCTAAAGCAGTACTATCATTAATACCATCGCCCACCATGACAACTGTTTTACCTTCTGCTTGTAGTTTTTTTACAAAATCAGCTTTTTCTTTCGGTAGAACTTCAGCCTTAAAATTCGAAATCCCTGTCTGTTCAGCAATAGCTTTTGCAGTAGCTTCGTTATCACCAGTAAGCATATAAAGTTCAATTCCCATCTGTTGCATTTCCTGAATTGCCGCCACAGATGTCTCTTTAATCTGGTCGGCAATTGCCAACACTGCTAATGCTTGCTTGCTATCTGAAAACCAAATCACAGTTTGGGCTTTATTGCTCCAATCAGTTGCTTGTTGATTTAATTCGGTTGAAATTTCTATATTATTTTCAACCATTAATTTTTTATTACCAACAAAATAAGCGACTCCATTATAATCTGCTTTTGCTCCTTTTCCTGTGATACTATTGAAATTTTCTAACTTTATTTCATCTGCAGTTACATCGCTTTGAACTTCTAAAAAATTGTCTGAAGAAGAATAATACTTTACCACAGCATCGGCCAAAGGATGCTCGGATTGCCTTTCTATTTCGGTTAGGATTACTTGAGCAACTGGATTGCTATTCAACCATTTCACAGCTGTTACTTCTGGCTTTCCTTGTGTAATGGTTCCGGTTTTGTCTAGAATAATTGCATCAACTTTCTTTGCAAGTTCCAAACTTTCAGCATTTTTGATTAAAATCCCTTGTTCGGCCCCTTTTCCAACTCCTACCATAATTGCTGTGGGCGTCGCCAACCCCAATGCACACGGACAAGCAATCACCAAAACCGTAATTGCAGACAACAATCCATGTACCAAACCATTATCACCTCCTAAAATATTCCAAAGAATAAAAGTTAAAATAGCGATTCCTATAACTACTGGTACAAACACTCCAGCAATCTTATCTACTAATTTTTGCACCGGAGCTTTGCTGCCTTGAGCATCTTTTACCATTTTGATAATTTGTGCCAACAATGTTTCTTTGCCGACCTTTAATGCTGTATATTGAAAGCTCCCTTTTTGATTAATAGTTCCTGCAAAAACTTTTTCGTTTTTTTCTTTTAATACTGGCAAAGGTTCACCGCTAAGCATACTTTCATCTACATACGAACTGCCTTTAATCACCTTACCATCAACAGCAATTTTTTCTCCTGGTTTAACTAAAATCACATCACTTACTTGTACTTCTTCGATGGATGTTATTTTTTCAGAACCATCACTTTGAATTAAGGTGACCGTCTTTGGTTGTAATCCCATCAATTTTTTAATAGCTGTAGAAGTGTTTCCTTTAGCTTTTTCTTCTAACATTCGTCCCAATAAGATGAAAGCAATGATAACTGCTGCAGCTTCAAAATAGACATGTGCTTCTAAGCCACGGCGTTCCCAAAATTGAGGATAAACCATATTGAAAACACTAAAAGTATAAGCAATTCCGGTACTCAATGCCACTAAAGTATCCATATTCGCTTGTTTATGCTTGGCTTGTTTCCAGGCATTGGTAAAGAAATCTTGTCCCAACCACAAAACTACTGGTGTAGCAAAAAACCACATGATTTCATTAGCATAAGGTGCATGCATGAAAAACATTCCGTATATGAATACAGGAAACGATAAAATAATCGCCCAAGTGGTTTTAAATTTCAGCTTTTTATACTGTTGTTCATGAATTTGATCTAAAGTTTCTTGTTGTTTAGCTTCCTCTTCCAACAGTAAATCGAATCCCGTATCTTGTACGGCTTTTTGTAGTTTTTCAACGTCGGTAATTTCAGCTGAATATTCAACAATCAGATCACCAGTACCATAATTTACTTCGGCATGCAGGACTCCCTTTTGCTGTTGCACAGTATTTTGTACGCTGCCCGCACATGAAGCACAACTCATCCCTAAAACAGGAATGGTTTTTTTATCTATATTTCCTTGAGTAACTCCCATCCTAAATCATTTTATTAGATACACTACAAAGTTCGGAAATATTAACGAGAGCAGTATTGTAACATTAGGAATTTGATTTGTAATTTAATACAAGAATCAAAAAAACTGTGCTTGATTCTAAACACAGTTTATATTTATTATTGAAAATTTTGATGATAAATCTCAAAAGTAGCTTTTATTTCAGACAGCTTTGTTGTCACTTGATCATCAAACTCTACTTCTTCTAATTCTTTTACTCTTTGCAAATAAGGATGCAACCACTTGTGTAGTTCGTCATGAGCTTTCCCTTCCATCGTGCAACTTTTTATCAAAGCATCCGCATGAGCTTTAAGATCTTGGGCAAGTTTTTTGTGATCATTATCCTGAGAATTAATATAATCAAAAAAAAGTGCCTCAGAAGCTTTTATATGAGGTTTCATTTCTTCGTTGACCTGCCAACGTTGACCGTTTTCTAATTCAATATCATTAATTATTATTTGTTGTTCGTTTTGTTCAGTCAACACTTCAGTAACCGTTTCTTTTTTGCCGCAACTCATTATTGCTGACAGACACAAAACTGCCGATAGTAAGTTTATATGTTTCATATTTTCTTTGTTGAGTATTAATTCATATCATTAATCAATACTGGATGAACTTCAAATTTACAAAAAGAATCACATCTATTTCTAAAAACTACATTTTACTTAACAACTCTATATTATTACGGTTTAATTTTATTTTCCCATCCTTTTCCAATGCCTTTAACAAACGTGAAATAACAACGCGAGAGCTATTGAGTTCATAAGCTATTTCTTGATGCGTTTTCTGAATGATATTTGATGAACTGATTTTGTTTTTCTCTAATAAATAATTAAACAAACGCTCGTCCATCTTCATAAACGCAATTGAATCAATGGCCGAAAGTAATTCGTTGAATCTAGTATTATAACTTTCGAAAACAAACGTACGCCACGATTTGTATTTAGACAACCACTCTTCCATTTTTTGAACAGGAATCATTGCTACAACACCATTGGTTTCAGCCACTGCTCTTATTTCGCTTTTTTTAACACCCACACAACAAGCCATTGTCATTGCGCAAGTATCTCCGCGTTCCAAAAAATACAACAATAATTCACCCGCATCAAAATCCTCGCGCATAATTTTTATTGCTCCACTTACCAGCAAAGGCATGGTTTTAATATAGTTACCGATATCCATCAAAACGTCATCCTTTTCAAAGGTTACTATATTTGACACTTGAATAATTTCGTCTAATAAGTTTTTTTCAAATACATTTTCGTAAGTCTCGTAAATTAAATCTCTCATAATAATACTGAAGTTTACATTTAGCAAGTTGTGTAGATCCAAACATTGCTTTTCACTGCCACTAAGATAAGAAAATATCATATACGCAGTCATTTTTGTTACTATAGAACGTTCACCAAAGCAATTCAAAAAATCATTTTACAATTTTATTTTATACTTTTATATTTATTCAACAAGCATTTCATAACTATCCTTATCTTTGTAAGGTTTAATAATTTGATTTATCATGAAAAAAACAGTAATAGCATTTGCGGTAATTTCATTAATTACGGCTTGCAATAAAAAAGAAAACAACGAACAAGGAGCAATTGTGAACGAAACAGTTGACTCCTTAAATTACCAATCTTTTGGAGCTGAGATAACCGCTAAGAATGCTTTATCTAAAGAAGAAATGTTAAGTCAATACCAATCGTTAAAGGTAGGTGACACACTGAATGTAAAATTCGCTTCGGAGATCAATAAAACATGCAAAAAGAAAGGTTGCTGGATGACTTTGGATTTAACTGATGAAAAACAAGCTTTTATCAAGTTTAAAGACTATGCATTTTTTGTACCGAAAGAAGGTGCAGAACAACACAAAACTATTGTTTCTGGCAAAGCTTTTATTTCTGAGACATCTGTAGGCGATTTAAAACACTATGCAAAAGATGCTGGGAAATCTGAAGAAGAAATTGAAGCAATTACAGAGCCTAAAGTAGAATATGGCTTTATGGCAGACGGTGTTTTGATTGCTGAAAACGACTAAGCTTTTTCACTAATGAAAAAAATGTTTTTTATAATATTTGGTTCTCTGTTCGCTTTTTCGTGTAATGAAAAAGCGGCAGAATCACAAGTATCCACAGAGGTAAAAGACACGATTAAAAGTTCCAATTTTCAAATGTACGAAATGTCAGAAATGGCTTCTTTAATGGAACAAATGTATGCCTACAACTTACAATTAAAGGAGCAAATCTTAAACGGAGATACATTGGCGGCATATCCGGAAGCCTTTTACAAGTTACATAGCGCACAATTAACAGACCCTTCTGATCGTGATGCTTTTTTTAACGAGCAAAGTTTTCTCTTTATCAATGCTCAAAAAGCTATTTATGAAGCTGAAAATCCAAAAGAACAGTTCAATAACATGGTTAATCAATGTTTGGAATGTCATTCAAAAAAATGTGGCGGACCAATACCACGAATAAAAAAACTGATCATTAATTAATGCAACGAAAATTAATTTTAACTAATGATGGCTCTCATTCACTTTTTGTAGAACAAATGGGAGAAACTTTTCATTCAAGGCACGGAGCCCTTCAAGAAGCTGTACATGTTTATATCGAAAACGGATTAAAACGAATACAAAAAGAAGAACTTCGCGTATTAGAATTTGGCTTTGGAACTGGACTAAACGCATTGCTCACAGCTAAATACGCCTTTGAAAACCACATCAAAATTCACTACGAAAGCATTGAAGCTTACCCTTTAACTTCAGAAGAATATAGTTGTTTGAATTACGCAGATAAGGTGGCAAGTTCTGATTCCTTTTTAAAATTACACGAATTGCCCTGGAACCAAAAAGAAGCTTTTAAATTCAATGATTATTTTACGATTACCAAACACCTTTCAAAAATTGAAGATTTTGATTCTCAGGAGAAGTTCGACCTGATTTATTTCGATGTTTTTGGCTACGATTATCAACCTGAATTGTGGGATTATGAAATTTTAAAAAAAGCATTTGATTTCTTAAACCCTGGTGGTTTGTGGGTTACTTATGCTTGCAAAGGAAAAGTTAACAGGAGTTTGAAAGATATTGGATTTCAAATTCAAAAGCTTCAAGGTCCACCTGGAAAGAGAGAAATGACTATAGCTTATAAAAATCATTAATCTGCAAAAGAAACAACTGAAAATTAATTTAGAATCATTAAAGTTAAAATTGTCTAAAAAAATAAGAAAAAATCGCTAAAGTTGTTTATATTTGGATAAACAAAAAATAAATTATGAGCGAGCGATTAAGTCACACCATACATATATTAGAAAAGGTAAGTTTTAGTAAGGATCTATTTGTGAAGGAAGGAAGTAAAGCATTTGAGATTTTACTTCCTTACGAAATTGAACAACTTAAGGAATGGATCAAGAACTTTGCAAAAAACAATACCGAATTCAAAGAAGTATTGGTATACGTTTAAGTAACAAAAAGGGTGGAATTTTATTCCACCCTTTTTATTTCTTTATAAGTTTAGGACTGATAATTTCAACATCCTGAAAAGCTACAGCACCTTTGATTACCCCTGCAATCGTAGAGCGTAAAGCTTCTATAATATGTATTTTCAATTCGTTTCTAGAGTAAATCAAACTGATTTCTCTTGAAGGCTTAGGATCTTTAAACTCAATAATATTTTTTCTATCGTTTTCGTTCAAATTCAAAGTATGAAGATAAGGTAATAGTGTGACTCCTAAACCTTCGTTTGACAAACGAATGAGTGTTTCAAAACTTCCCGATGCCAACTCAAACCCTTGAGAAGAATCCAGTTTAGATGCCTTACAAATATTTAAAATTCCGTTTGTAAAACAATGTCCGTCTTGCAACAAAAGTATTTCGTTAATGTTCAAATTCTCTGAAGTCAAATAATCTATTCCTTGACGAAATTTTTGTGGAAAATAACCAACAAAAGGTTCATAATACAAAGCTATTTCCTTCAATTCAGGTTCATTTAGAGGTGTTGCTGCTATAGCTACATCAAGCAAACCTTTATTTAGTCGACTGATGATTTCTTCGGTCGGATGTTCTTCTATAATCAGGTGGACTTTGGGATATTTCTTGATGAAATTACTCAAAAACATTGGCAATAAAGTAGGCATAACAGTTGGGATTATTCCTATTTTAAACTCTCCTCCAATAAATCCTTTTTGTTGCTCAACAATATCTTTGATACGATCGGCTTCGTTGACAATACTCTTGGCTTGTTGTACTATTTTTTTTCCGACTTCAGTTAATTGAATAGGCTTTTTAGCCCGATCAAATATTTTAATATCGAGTTCTTCTTCCAATTTCTGGATTTGCATACTCAACGTTGGCTGTGTCACAAAACAATTTTCAGCAGCAACAGTAAAATTACGGTGTTCGGCCACCGCAAGCACGTAATGAAGTTGTGTTATGGTCATTTTTTAAAAGACTTTAACTATGATACTATTGAAACTATCAATGCAATAACTGCAAATATCGGTTTTTTATTCGTAAATTTGAGTAGAATTAAAAAAAAGAAATTATGAATCATTTAGGCTTACCAGCAAAAGAAACGAAAGAAAACATTGAACTTTTGAATGTTTTATTGTCAAATTTCCAGGTATATTACCAGAATTTAAGAGGATTGCACTGGAACATTAAAGGAAAGCGCTTTTTTGATTTGCACGTGAAATTTGAGGAATTATATAACAATGCTCAAGTGCGAATTGACGAAATCGCAGAACGTGTATTGACGTTGGGTGGAACTCCACTACACACTTTTGAAGATTATATTAAAAACAATAAATTAAAAGTAGGTAAAAACATCATTAACGATGAAGAAGCAGTAGAATTAGTGATTAAATCACTGAGCGGTCTATTGAAGATTGAACGCGAAATTCTTGAAAAAACTGATGAAATTAACGATGAAGGTACCAACTCTATGATGAGTGACCTGATTACCGAACAAGAAAAAGACATCTGGATGATGCAAGCTTTCTTAGGCTAAACTGTTTAATAATAACAAGAAGCCGTCTCGATACAATATTTCGAGGCGGTTTTTTTATTTTTAGTTTTTTT
>CAYNIM010000063.1:0-8884 GCA_964397335.1 uncultured Flavobacterium sp. | reverse complement strand
AATGAACTAAATTATAATCAACTGAAAATCAAATTGTTTTAACAAGACACTTATGCTGACAAATATTAAAACAGGAGACAAAAAAGAAAATCAAAGACAACCAGATGAAGTTGAATTGACAAGTCAACTATTCATATTGTATTACTTTGGCAATAACACTTTATATGTTTCTAATCTCCAAAAGAAAAATTTGTTAGAAAAAGTATTGTTAGATAAGTTAGAGAAAAAGTTTGAGGTTAAAAATTATTATTTAGCTAAAGAAGATTTTATAAAAACTCTTAAATCTATAAATAATATCTCATTTACAGAGGTGAAAGATTTATTTAGTCAAGACAGCAAAAAAAGACAAGCACTAGTTGACCTAACAGGCACCGATGCTCCAGAACGATTTAGTTTAGATGCAAAATATTCAAAAGGAAATGTACCAATTGAATTTACAGAACATTATTTAAATCAAAATCAAAATATGAAATTGATTCCTTAGTGATACGAGGTACAGATGAAAATGATTTTAATTTTGTATTTAATGTTGACAGTTTTACTAAAAAAATATCAGTTAAAGTAAAAAAGGAAGATAACGGAAAGTTTAATGCGGAAGATATAAAGGAAGAATTATTAAATGAAATATATGAAAGGAATAGATAAAAATATTTTTTTAGTACTTATGCTAATAGCTTTCATAGTTGGGCATTATGTTTTTTCATTTGATTATGTAGGTTATTCAGATTTAATTACTTTCCTCTCAATAATGGTTGGATTCAAGATAACTTCATTATCTATTTTATTTAATTCACCTTTAAAGAAAACTCTTTATGACAGAAAAATTAAAAATTACAAAACGGAACTTCATAGATTAAAAGACTATTATAAATTCTCGGTAATTTTTGAAGTGGTTTCACTTGCAGCAATTTTCATAATTCCGAACGAAACTATTTCTTTTAACGTGAGGGATATTAGTGTTCAGCTTGGAAAATATTTAATTATAATGCCAATTTTATTTGGTACTATATATTGTTTTTTCAAAGTTTATATTGACTTGCTGAAAATATTTGCCCACCCATCAAATAATTAAATAATATGAACCAATACAATCCCAATAAACATCATCGTCGTTCCATACGTTTGCAAGGTTATGATTATAGCCAAGCGGGGTTGTATTTTGTTACTTTAGTTTGTCAAGATAGAGCGCAATTGTTTGGTAATATAAAAGATGGTATCATGTATTTGAATGAATTTGGGCAAATTGCTGCCGGTGAGTGGTTGCATACGCAGGAAGTACGAAATAATGTTGTATTGCACGAATTTGTAGTAATGCCTAATCATATCCATGGTATTATAGAAATACAATATCCAAAAGAATCTAGTAATATTGTAGGCGCTTTTAAATCGCCTTCCCAAACCATAGGTGCAATCGTAAGAGGCTATAAAATAGCTACTATAAAAAGAATAAAAGAACTAGGAAGTAAGGGCGAAAATAGTAAAAGCGAAGATAGTAAAAGCGAAGATAGTAAGGGCGAATTGCAATTCGCCACAACCGCCACAACCGCCACAACGAGGGAAGTCATAAAATCCTTAGATTATAAGATCTGGCAACGTAACTACTATGAACATATCATAAGAGATGAAAAGGCTTATATCAATATCAGTAATTACATTATTGAAAATCCTCTTAATTGGGAGGAAGACCAATTGACTACACCATGAAACACACCGAATCTCAACTAGAACAAGCTTTTATTAGCCTTTTGGAAACAGAAGTTTAATATATACAGACTCAGTATTTGTAACAAATTTTCACTAAATTTGTTACAAAATAAAAAGATAACACTAAGTGAAATCCTCTAAAAATCAAATAGAAACAAAGATTTTAAAATCTTCATTAGGTGAAATATTTTTCGCTGAAGATTTCTATACGTATGGTTCACCAGGTAATATCCGTTTAACGCTTTTTCGTTTGGTCAATGAAGGCATATTAGAACGCTTGGCTCAGGGCATCTATTTAAAACCTAAAAAAGATCCTTTACTAGGTACACTTTATCCTACTACAGAAGAAATTGCCAAGCAAATAGCACAACGCGACAAAGCACGTATTGCACCAACGGGTGTATTCGCTTTGTATTTGTTGGGGCTTACCACGCAAATTCCTCTAAAAGAGGTGTATCTGTCCGATGGTTCGCAACGAGAAATTAAAATAGGAAACCGTACCATTCAGTTCAAAAAAACGGTTCCTAAAAGTTTTGCGATAAAAGATGAATTGTTGCATTTGATCGTGCAAGCATTTAAAGAGGTGGGCCAAAATAAAGTAACCGAAGAATTTATAGAAAAAATAAAGCCATCTGTAGTGCAGCTCGACTCCCAAGTGGTCCAAAAGCAAGTAAAATATGCACCGGTTTGGATTCAAAAAGTAATAAAAAATTTAATGAAACATGAGTAACTATACTATTCCTACACTGCCATTAACAATTGATTTGGAAACTAAAAAAGTTTTCAAAATGGTGATTGCAGCCAATAAAGCACTTGCGGAATTAAATGGTGTATCAGAAACAATACCTAATGAACAGATTATATTAAATACGCTTTCGTTACTAGAAGCGAAAGATAGTTCGGCTATAGAAAATATTATCACTACGCATGATGAACTTTTTAGTAGTGATTCTTTAGCCAAACAATTTACAAGCGTGGCTGCTAAAGAGGTGTATAATTACTCGAGTTCCTTGAAATTTGGATTTGAATTAGTTAGGAAAACAGGTTTGTTAACCTCTAATAATATAATTGAAATTCACTCTGTTTTAGAGGAAACTAGGACTGGATTTAGAAAAGTTCCTGGAACATCTCTTAAAAATGATCAAACCCAAGAAATAATATACACCCCTCCACAAAGTTTTCGAGAGATTAACGAACACATGAATAATTTGGAAACATTTATTAATGATTCTGAATTATCCGATTTGGATCCTTTAGTAAAACTTGCTATCATTCATCATCAGTTTGAAAGTATTCATCCCTTTTACGATGGTAATGGAAGGACAGGAAGAATTATCAATATTTTGTATATGGTAAAGGAAAATCTACTCCATCTTCCTATATTATATTTAAGTCTATATATTAATCAAAATAAGGCAGAATATTATCGTTTACTTCAACATACAAGAGATACTAATGAATGGGAAGATTGGATTCTTTTTATGCTTGACGCTATTGAAAAAACCTCTATCCAGACTATTCAGATTATTAAGGGAATAAAAGCATTGATGCAACAGTATAAAGAGAAAATCCGTTCCGAATTACCTAAGATTTATTCGCAAGACTTAATCAATAATTTATTTAAGCATCCTTATACTAAAATTGAATTTGTTGTAACTGATTTAAATGTATCAAGACAAACAGCTTCTAGATGTTTAGATCAATTAGTAGAACTAGATTTATTACATCTTCAAAGAATAGGAAAAGAAAATTTTTATATTAATGTAGCGTTATACAAATTTCTAAATGAAGCGACACAATTACATAAATTAAATGAGGAGTAATCACTTTATTTAAGTAGCTTTAAAAATTGTAACACTTTTTTTTATGTTACAAAAAATAAAAAATTGTAACACGTTATTTTCTCATGTTACAAAATGTCAAAAAATGTAACACGTTATTTTTTCATGTTACAAAAAGTCGAAAAATGTAACACGTTCTACTATTTCAATTACAAAAGCAAAAAACACAACTTGAAAAAGTTATTATGAAATACACCGAAGCACAATTAGAACAAGCTTTTATTAGCATTTTACAAACAGAAGCTTAACGTTTTTTAGTAAAATACTGAATTTAAAACCATCAACAAAATGAAAGAAAACAACAATAAAAAGTCCTTAGTTCGCTCTTCATCGGCAGAGTACTTAACTTTTATTGCAGCAACAGGCGAAGGTGGTGTTGATGCGATTTATGCAGATGAAAATATTTGGTTGTCGCAAAAAATGATGGGTGCGCTATACAATGTAGAAACGCATACCATCAATTACCATCTAAAGAAAGTTTTTAATGATAATGAGTTAGATGAAAATTCAGTTATTCGAAATTTTCGAATAACTGCCCAAGATGGCAAAAACTACAATACACAACACTACAATCTTTCAGCAATTATTGCGGTTGGTTACAAGGTAAATTCCGAACGTGCTGTACAATTTCGTAAATGGGCTACTCAAATTGTACAAGAGTTTACCATCAAAGGTTTTGCAATGGACGATGAGCGTCTTAAAAACGATGGAACGATTCTCGGAAAAAAATACTTTGAAGAACAGCTTCAGCGTATCCGGGAAATCCGATTAAGTGAACGAAAATTCTATCAAAAAATAACAGATATTTATGCAACTGCTATTGATTATGATGTAAATGCACAAGCAACGAAACGCTTTTATGCTACGGTTCAAAACAAATTGCATTGGGCAATACACGGACAAACGGCAGCAGAAGTCATTGTAAACCGAGCCGATCATCAAAAGGAAAATATGGGATTAACCACTTGGCAAGATGCCCCAAAAGGTAAAATTCAAAAGTTTGATGTTAGTGTAGCTAAAAATTATTTATCCGAAAACGAAATGCAACAATTACAACGTTTGGTTTCGGCTTATTTAGACATTGCAGAAGACATGGCGATGAGACAAATTCCGATGACGATGGAAGATTGGGAAAGTCGTTTGAACAGATTTATAGAGGCTACAGACAGGGAAGTGTTACAAAACGCAGGAAAAGTAACTGCGGAAATAGCCAAAGTACATGCAGAAACTGAGTTTGAAAAATACAGAATTATACAAGACCAATTGTTTGAAAGCGATTTTGACCGAATCGTTAAATTAACTCCACCTGAAAAAGACGAGGAGTAAAGCAATTATTGACTATGAAATACACTGAATCACAATTAGAACAAGCTTTTATTAGCCTTTTGGAAACAGAAGGTTATCGATATATTAACGGAAAAGAATTAACAAGAACTTCAAATCAAGAAGTTTTAATCAAAGATGATTTACGTACTTTTTTGTTGAATCGTTATCCTGATTTAGAAGAAATTGAACTGGAAAGTTTGGTCAATGAATTAGCGTTTCAATCGGCTTCTGATTTGTATGAATCCAATAAATACATCTGCAAATTGTTAGCCGATGGTTTTATTTTCAAACGCAATAATCCTTCTAAGAAAGATTTACATATTCGATTCATCGATATAAAAGATATAAGCAAGAATAGTTTTAAAATTGTCAATCAATTAGAAATTCAAGGAACGGAACTACGTATTCCTGATTTGATTTTGTACATCAATGGCATTCCGGTAGTAGTCTTTGAGTTTAAAACAGCTATTGAAGAAGAAATAACAATCTTTAAAGCATACGAACAATTAACTAATCGCTATAAAAGAGATATACCCGAACTATTGAAATACAATGTGTTTTGTGTGATTAGTGATGGGGTGAATAATAAATCAGGTACGGTATTTTCGCCTTATGAATTTTACTACGGATGGAACAAAATTACAGGAGACGAAAAGAAAGCGTTGACAGGAATAGAAACGACCACTTCTATTGTACATGGAATGTTGCACCAAAAACGGTTGGTGGATATTATTCATCATTTTGTGTTGTTTCCTGATACTTCAAAAAACGAACTCAAAATACTTGCACGTTATCCGCAGTATTATGCTGCGAATAAATTGTATCAAAATATCCTAAAACACCGCAAACCCGAAGGCGATGGAAAAGGCGGAACTTATTTTGGAGCGACTGGTTGCGGGAAGAGCTATACCATGTTATATCTTTCTCGTTTGTTGATGCGTTCTACCGATTTTGCAAGTCCAACTATCATTATCATTTCCGATCGAACCGATTTGGACGATCAATTATCAAAGGATTTTACCAATGCCAAAGATTTTATTGGTGATGAAAACATCATTAACATCGAATCACGAGCCGATTTAAGAAGTCGTTTGCGAGGAAGAGAAAGCGGAGGTGTATTTTTAACAACCGTTCAAAAATTTGCCGAAGATTCAGAAATTTTATCCGACAGAACCAATATCATTTGTATCTCAGGTGAAGCCCATCGTTCGCAAGTCAATTTAGATTTAAAAGTAAAAATTGACGATGAAAAAGGAGTTACCAAATCGTATGGTTTTGCTAAATACCTACATGATTCGTTACCCAATGCTACTTATGTAGGTTTTACAGGAACACCTATCGATAAAACCTTAGAAGTTTTTGGAGATGTGGTGGATCAATACACCATGTTTGAATCTGTAAATGATGAGATTACCGTCCGATTGGTCTATGAAGGTCGGGCTGCAAAAGTGAATTTGGATTATAACAAGGTTCAGGAAATTGAGAACTATTATGAAAATGCAGTTGCCGAAGGCGCATCTGAATATCATGTAGAAGCCAGCCAAAAAGCGATTGCCAAAATGGAAGTGGTTTTAGGTGATTCCGATCGAATTAAAGCCATCGCCAAAGATTTCATAGAACATTATGAAGGCAGATTACAAGAAAATGCGACAGTAGCAGGCAAAGTGATGTTTGTGTGTGCTTCTCGTGGCATTGCGTATAAATTGTATCAAGAAATTTTAGCACTTCGTCCATCGTGGGGAGAAGTTGTTTTGCCAGATGGTTTGACCGAAAAAGAACAAAGAGAAATCAAACCCATAGAGCGCATCAAAATGGTGATGACACGCAATAAGGATGACAAAAAAGAGTTGTGGGATTTATTAGGAAATAAAGAAGAACGTAAAGAATTAGATCGGCAGTTCAAACAAATCAAATCCAATTTTAAAATCGCGATTGTGGTAGATATGTGGTTGACGGGATTTGATGTACCGTTCTTAGATACCATCTACATTGATAAACCATTGCAAACGCACAATTTGATTCAAACCATTTCTCGTGTCAATCGTAAATACGAAGGAAAAGATCGTGGTCTGGTTGTGGATTATATTGGGATTAAAAAGAACTTGAATAAGGCATTGGGTATGTTCAACAATCAAACAGCAGATGATGATTTTGAGGATATTAAGCAAGCTTAAATTATTGTCAGAGATCAAGTCGATTTGCTACGTCAATTCTTCCATAAATTTGACACCAATCTTTATTATAATGGCAATCCTGTAGAGCGTTTACAATGTTTAAACAAGGCTTCAGAATTGGTTTTAAAAACAGAAGAATCCGAAAAGTTTTTTGTGAATGTTACGAAAAAATTAAAGTCATCTTACAATTTGGTTAGTGGTTCGGAGTTGTTTACTTATAAAGAAGTAGATGAAATCCACTTCTATTTTGCAGTAAAATCGATTGTGGTAAAGTTAACCAAAGGCGAAGCTCCTGATACCGCTCAAATGAATGAGAAAGTTGCTAAAATGGTAGAAGAAGCCATTGTTTCAGAAGGCGTTGAAGAAATATTTAAACTGGATGATAACAAAGCAAACTCTATTGATTTATTCAACGATAAATTCATTGAGAAAATCTCGAATCTCGAATTGCCCAACACAAAAATTAAAATCTTAGAACGCTTATTGAAACAAACGATCAACGATTTTAAAAAGGTCAATAAAGTCAAAGGACAAGATTTTTCAGAGCGCTTACAGTCGATTATCAACAGATATAACGAACGTAGCGAAGGTGATATCTTAGATTACGAAGGAATTCAGTTTGACACGGCAGAACAGATGCTGGATTTGATTATCAAACTACGTACAGAAATAGCATCATTTGAAGGTTTAGGTATTGATTATGAAGAAAAAGCATTTTACGATATTTTAGATATGGTATGTAAGCAATACGGTTTCGAATTTGATAAAGACAAAATGCTAGAACTGGCTCGTGAAATAAAAATAATCGTTGACAATACGGCTAAATATCCCGATTGGAGTGATCGTGACGATATTAAAGCCCAATTGAAAATGGATATTATCGTGAAACTGCATCAATACGGTTATCCGCCGATCACACAAGATGATGTGTACAAGAATGTATTAGAACAAGCTGAGAACTTTAAGAAGAATAGGTAATGTAAATAGAAGAAAAGGGTCGGAATATTATATTTAAAAAAAGTTATGACTGCCAATTATTCCTAAACTTACTTAATAGTAGTGTTGTGAGAAAATTAGATGATGTTTAGTTTCAGAAAAAAAAACATATTTCTCAAAGACCTTTTGCACTTTTGATAGGAGAATATCCCCAGACTATTAATGCAATAACAAAAGGGCGTAGACACTTAAATACTGCTTTAGTTTTAAAAATTGAAAAAGAATTAGGACTAAAAGAAGGGACCCTTGCTATCTTACAGACTTATTTTGATATTGAAGAAGAAAAGCAAAAAACTTCATTGTCGAATACTCCCAATTTATCTTTACTTAGAAAATCTCTTTTTTGGGATACTGGATATGCAAATAAAAATTACAGTTTAAGTTAAGCGACATTTTTGTAAAATTGATTTTCAGAAAACAACCATTTTCAATTTTGACATATAAATTATTTTAATATTTCTTTTCCAACGATAAACCTAATAAGTAAAAAGTTATCTTTCGTTGTATTTTTTGATTTTCTTCTTTTTTACGGAATGCTTATGTATTTTATCTTTTTTTCTTTGCCCGGGCGCATATTGTTTAGCCGATTTAGAGCCGGTTACTTTTTTTACCTGTCCGGGCGGAAGGCCATTATTGCCATTAGGCTTTAGTCGAGGAGCACAAGAAGCTAAAAATAGTGCTGCTAAAGCTAATAATCCGATTTTTTTTAAATATTTCATAGTTTAATCTGTTTAGTTATGTAATGAAAGTCAAAAATTATACCATATTTGTTTTGACTGGATATCCACATTGGATATACTAACTTAGCTTCCAGTTAGAGTTAAGCATAAAATCTTATTTTTG
>CAYNIM010000062.1:0-8921 GCA_964397335.1 uncultured Flavobacterium sp. | reverse complement strand
ATATACTAAGGTACAAAATCATCGCGGCGAAAGCTACCGGAGGTTTAGTTCAACAGCAGTTTGGCAAAATGGCGAATTCAGTGCTAAATTGAACATTCGGATTTCTAATAAACATTAGTGCTAAATTGAAAGAAAGTGCTGTAAAATCCACCACTGCGCCAAGCGCCAAACCGTCAGGCTGTGAAAAAAATCCTTTTCAGCAAGGAAACAGCTTGTAGAATGAATTTATACACACTTATAAGGTGCTTTTAGAGCACCTATTTTTATGCACAGATTTTTTCTTCTGAAATTTTGAAAGGCTTATATGGAAGTAAATGATGTCGTTTTTGGATAAAAATAGTACCGCCTGGGTACTTGGGTATCCATTGGTGCAGTTTTTCCATGAGGTTGTCAAAACCTAAGATATTGCGAACTCTTTTCATATTGTACACCAACATGATTAATGCTACTTCTCCATTCACTTTCTTTAAGCCTCGTAGATTGGTATAATACAAATTCCATTGCCGCTTAATGGTGCCAAAGATATGTTCATTGATTTCTTGTCGTTGGCGATATAATGCTGGATTTGATTCGTAATTTTCTTTGTTCTTTTCTACATATGCAGCATATTCACTGCGTTCTATCTCTCTTCGGCCATCGTGCCGACCTGTACATAAATGTTGCACTGCGCAACTTTGACAAGCTCCTGTTCGGTATTTTTTAAACTGATAACTAACATCATTATCACGCTTTTTGTGGTGCAATCTACCTGTAGTACGTAAGGTTTGCCCGGCTGGGCAAGTATAAGTATCTGATGCTTCATCATACACAAAGTGCTGAACCATATAATCAGGCTGTGTGCCTTTGGTATTGCTGTTGACAAGCTCTTGGCGGGCTACAATTGTATCTATAGCTGCTTCTTGGCAAGCTTGTAGTTCTTTTTCGGTGTGGTAACCTTTATCTGCTAAGACCGTTAATTGTTTTGCTTCGATATTATCTTTTGCTTCTTTGCTGATAGCATACAAGGCATTTTTATCATTGCGATTGATCGTGTGTGTAGCTACTACTAATTTATGCTCTTGATCCACGGCTGCCTGCACATTGTATCCTACTTCGACCACAACCCCTCTTACCAATAAGGCTCTCGCATCTGGATCTGTTGTGCTTACTTGTGGTTCTTGGCTTTGAGCCAGCTGATCTTGTAAGACTTCGTATTTTATCTTATGTTGCTGTAATCGAGCTAGTTTTTCTTGCACATCACCAAGGCTTATCGCTTCATCTTCACAGGCATCGGTCTGCTCAAATTCTTCTAGCAATGCCTTGCTTTTTTGTGCTATGTAATCCAAGTGGCGTTGGATCTTTTTAGGATTGTAATTATTTTTTTTGCTGTTGTTGCCTCTAATTTTGGTGCCATCTACGGCGATTACTTTTCCGCCTACTAATCCTGCATCTTTCAGAAATGAAACAAATAGTTTAAACAGATTTTGTAGCGTCGTCGCATTGATTTTACGAAAGTCGGCTATGGAATGGTAATTGGGATGCAGTCCCTGCAACAACCATTGCAATTCTATATTTCGGATGGCTTCACGCTCAAGCTTTCTGCTGCTGCGAATGCCATTGAGGTAAGCATAAAGATAGAGTTTGAGAAATAAAGCATCACTAAAAGATGACCGACCTTCATTCTTTTTATCCGAGGAAGTTAAAGAGCGAACGCCTACTTGCTGAAGATCTAATTTATCTACAAAAGCATCTATAAATCGGACATCATTATCGGTAGCAATTGTAGCTTCTAAACTAGAGAATGTAAGTTGGTGTCTGTCTAAACCATTGATGATAGGCATAAAACCGTGAATTATGAATACCTAATGAATTTATGAAATATTAACTATATTTGAAAGGAGTTTGTGTACTTTTTTCACAGACTGACGTTGTACGACATTTTACAAAAAGACACCTAAATAAATTTAAGCAGAAACAATGACAATGAAAAAACTTTTCCTAACTCTGACTTTTTTTGGAATAATTTTCACAGCTAAATCACAAACAGCAAGTGTAGAAAAATCAACATTTGGAATTCAGACAGGATTTATAGGAATTTGGGCTCACAACGAATCAAAATTATCGAATCAAATCGCTTTAAGAAGTGAATTAGGTTTTGATAGTGGAATTTGGGGTGGAGATTTTTATGATAAAACTGCAACCTTATCATGCAGCCGATGACGGGCGTTGGGCAGAAGCGATCGTGGGACCGGAACGTACCAAAATGACCTATGCGATAAAATCACTTTTTGATGCCGATGCAACTGTAGCTTTCGGAAGCGATTGGTTTGTAGCACCACCATCGGTAATGTTGGGAATTCATGCAGCAGTAAACCGTCAAACCTTGGACGGAAAAAATCCAAACGGTTGGGTGCCAGAACAAAAAATCACAGTGGAACAAGCGTTGTATGCATACACCAAAAACGCAGCTTACACCTCTTTTGATGAAAATGAAAAAGGGATGCTGAAAAAGGGAATGTTAGCCGATTTTGTCATATTAAGCGATAATTTATTGACAATAGATAAACTCAAAATAGACCAAGTAGAAGTTTTGAAAACTTATGTCGGAGGACAAGAAGTGTTTGTAAAAAATTAAAAGTAGCATCATCAACTTCAACCTTTTACAATCAAGCTTTATTTTTATAAAAAAAAATTTAAAAATCCCAATTATGAAATACTCCAAAATTTATTATGGAATTCCGATGCTACTGGCCTTAAGTAGTTGTAATCAAAATACACAAACGATGAAACAACCTGAATTGGGGAAGCAAAGTGTAAACATTTTACAGATAGACAATCTTGAATTTAAAGATTTAAACAAAAACGGAACTATAGATATTTACGAAGATTGGCGCTTATCGAGCGAAGAACGCAGTAAGGATTTGGTGAGCAAAATGACTTTAGAAGAGAAAGCCGGAATGCTACTCATTGCCGATATGCGGATGTTCAACGAAATATTTATGTTGGATAAAGTAGATGCGCCAAAACCCATTACTGCCGCATTCAACGAAGAAGATATCGTTATTGCCAATAATCAATTTACAGGCGAACCCTTAGCATATCCCGTTATGAATACCGTTGGAACCACCAAAGGAATCAACGAATACCACCTCAGACATTATATCTGGAGAACTACAACAGCACCCGCAGATGTTATGGCTGAATGGGCCAATAAAGTACAAGCATTAGCAGAAGAATCTCGTTTAGGAATTCCTGTTATTTTTGCATCTAATCCACGGAATCATATTTCTGCCGGTTCTATGGGTGCGACTGCTTCCGCTTCTGTCGGTTTTTCAAAATGGCCTTCGGAAATCGGTTTAGCGGCAATGAACGATAAAGAAACTGTACGACAATTTGCCGACATGGCGCGACAAGAATGGGCGGCAGTTGGCTTGAGAAAAGGCTATATGTATATGGCCGATTTAGCTACTGAACCTCGTTGGCAACGAATAGAAGGTACTTTTGGTGAAGATCCAAAATTAGCCGCTGAAACGATGGAACAAATCGTGTTAGGTTTTCAAAAAGACACCTTAAGTCAAGGTTCGATTGCACTCACCACCAAGCACTTTCCGGGAGGAGGAGCTACTTATAAAGGTTTTGATCCGCATTATACCTATGGTAGAAATGCAGTTTTTCCAGGAAATCGTTTAGAAGAAAATATGTTGCCTTTTGAAGCCGCTATTAAAGCCGGTACGTCTTCTATCATGCCGTATTATTCATTACCTAAAGATACGGAATATGAGGAAGTGGCTTATGCTTACAACAAAGGAATTTTAAGAGATCTACTGCGAAACAAATTAGGTTTCAAAGGAATCATCAATTCCGATACAGGACCGATTGAATCGATGCCTTGGGGCGTAGATAGTTTGTCAATCGAAAAAAGATACATCAAAGCTTTAGACGCAGGTGTAAATTTATTTGCCGGAAACGCTGATCCAAGCATGTTGATTCAAACGTTAATAGCACATCCTGAAGCGATGCCATTTGTAGACGAATCGGTGCAATTGCTTTTAAAAGAATTGTTCGATTTGGGATTATTTGAAAATCCATACGTAAATGTTGAAGAAGCAACTCAAATCGTAGGTAAAGAAGAGTTCGTAAAAGCTGGAAAAGAAGCACAGCGCAAATCGATTGTTCTTTTACGAAACGAAGAAAATAAGTTGCCTTTAGCGAACAGCACAAAAGTATATTTCGAAGATTATCAAAAAACTTATGCTAAAAATATAGATGCCAATCCGGGAAAAGTCATTACAGATACCTACGAAGGCATTGAGTTTGTCAACACACCCGAAGAAGCAGATGTGATTTTGTTGTGGATTAAACCAGCTATTCGTCCGTTATTCCCAGCAGATGATTCACCATTGCAAGTGAACTTGTCGAGTTGTGCCGTAAACGTTGATTACATTAATCAATTAACAGCGAAGAAACCAACAATTTTGGCCATTAATTTTGCCAATCCGTTTGCCATTGACGAGATATACAACGAACAAACCAAAGATCGCTTTGCAGGAATTATCGGTACTTTTGGAGTAGAAGCCGAAGCTTTGTTGGATATCGTGTCGGGTAAAGCTAACCCAAGCGGAAAAATGCCATTTACAACACCAATTAATCAAGCGGTAGTAGAAACGAATAAAGAAGATGTACCAGGTTATGACGAAGGTAATGCCTATCCCCTTTTTAAATTTGGTGAAGGATTAAATTATAAAAAATAACCTCAAATCGAAATTAATAAATCAACAGTTACTTTTTCAAGTGACTGTTTTTTTTTGTTGAATACGTTTCATTTATTCGTAGTGCAATCTAAATTAAATCTATTGAAATGTAGAGATAAAATGTTAAAAATAATCTAAGATATTACTGTTTAATTCAGCTTATGAATTTTAAAACTTATTTTTGATAAAAATAATGATATATGGCAAATTTAATTTCGTTAAGTAATACAGATATAAAAGTATCACCGATTTGTTTTGGTGGAAATGTTTTTGGATGGACGCTCAATGAACAGCAATCTTTTGAAGTTCTTGACGCATTTACAGCTACAGGTTTCAATTTTATTGATACAGCAAATGTATATTCTGCATGGATTCCAGGTAATAGTGGTGGCGAATCAGAAACGATTATTGGTAAATGGATGAAAGCTCGTAAAAATAGAGATCAAATCGTAATCGGAACAAAAGTGGGAATGCAAATGGGCGACGGAAGTAAAGGTTTGGCGCCAGCTTATATTAAAAAATCGGTAGAAGATTCCTTAAGACGTTTACAAACAGATTATATCGATCTATACTATTCACATGAGGACGATCCAACTGTTGAGGTGGAAGAAATCATGGTAGCCTTTAATGACTTAATTAAAGAAGGAAAAGTTCGTGAATTAGGAGTTTCGAATACATCTGCGAAGCGTATTCAAGAATCTTTAGATTTTACAAAAAGAAATCATTTAAAAGGATATATCAATTTACAACCACTATACAATCTATACGATAGACAAGGGTTTGAAAATGAATACTTAAAACTTGTTCAAGAGGAAAAGCTAGCTGTTACACCTTACTTTTCATTAGCAAGTGGTTTCTTAACAGGAAAATACCGTACAGAAGAAGATTTGTCGAAAAGCCAAAGAGGTGGTGGAATTAAAAACAAATATTTAAACGATAGAGGATTACAAATCCTATCAGCGATGGATCAAGTGGCAAAAGAAGTAAATGCGTCTTTATCAGAAATCGCATTGGCTTGGCAATTGCATAAATCTTACATTACTTCTCCAATTGCGAGTGCAACCAATGTTAATCAAGTACAGAGCTTATTAAATGCAGCTTCTTTACAATTAACCCAAGAGCAAATTGCAATTTTAGACAATGCAAGCAAATTATAAGATTCTACTTTTTACATAAAAAATCGTTTTAAGAATTTAATTAATCAATAAATGAGAAAAAAAATAATCCTATTTCTGTTTAGTATAACTGCTACAATTGGTAACGCTCAAGAAATGGATTCAAATTCAGCAACAAAAACACAACAAAAGATTTCATCGTTTTTAACATTTCAGAAAGAAGATGCAGAAGAAGCAATGAACTTTTATGTTAGCCTTTTTGAAAATTCTAAAATCATTGATGTACATCGTTGGGGAAAAGAAGGACCAGGAAAAGAAGGCACAATTATGCACGCCACATTTGAATTAAATGGACAGCTTTTTATGTGTAGCGACAGCCCGCCTATTCACAATTGGGATTTTTCGCCTGCTATTTCAAACTATGTTGAATGTGAAAACGAAGAAGAAATTAATCAACTTTGGTCGAAATTGTCTGAAAATGGTCAAGTAGCAATGCCTTTAAACAATTATGGGTTTAGTAAAAAATTCGGTTGGGTAATTGACCGTTTTGGCGTGTCTTGGCAGTTAAATGTAAATTAAAAAATATTTGTAAAATCGCTAAAATCCTAGAAAAACAAAATGATTTACGTAGCGCTATTAAGAGGAATCAATGTTGGTGGAAACAACAAAATCGAAATGAAGAAACTCAAATCAACATTCGAGTCGCTTGGATTTAATCATGTGGTTACTTATATCAATTCAGGCAATATTATTTTTGAAACAATAGAAGAACCTATCGAACATATTGAAAAAAGAATTGAACAAGCAATAACAAAGGATTTTTCATTGAACATTAGAGTACTTTTGCGAAGTTTTGAAAATATTAAAACCATTTGCCAAGAACTTCCTGACTCTTGGGTAAAAAACCAAATCATGAGAACGGATGTTTTGTTCTTATGGGAGGAATTCGACAATCCTGAAAGCATCGATCAATTAAAAATCAGTTCTGTTGACAACGTGAAATATATTTCTGGTGCTGTTTTATGGAATGTGGAAGAAAAGGATTATAGTAAAAGTGGAATGCAAAAACTTGTTGGTACGAAGATTTATAAAAACATGACCGTAAGAAATGTAAATACCGTAAGAAAATTATATCAGATGATGACAGACATTGATGATAAGTTAAAAACCTCAACTGTATAACTTTTTTAAAAAATCTTAGCTAAATGGAAATAGCATTGGTGAAGAAGAGTTTTGTTTTACGAATTGAACGATCTGAATAGCTCTGATCTATCAATCGATATAAAAGCGTAAATTTATCATACAAAAAATATATTAGATTACTATTTTAATTATCTTAGCAGACGAGAAAGGTGGTGTTTTATTGTAAAAAATTATCGAGGTTTTCCTCTTTAGATTTCTAAAACAACTTCCCTAAGAACATTAATGATAATGCTTTACATCTTTAACATTAAAGAAAATTAATTACAAAAATGACTCTATTATTTATTTATCTATTTTTAGCATTATTTACATCATTTCTATGCTCAATATTAGAAGCTGTATTACTTTCGACGCCCATATCTTACTTAAAATCAAAATTGGAAAGCGGTGACAAAAGTGCAGAAACAATGTTGAAGCTCAAAGAAGATATTGACAAGCCTTTATCTGCCATTCTATCTTTAAATACTATTGCCCATACTGTCGGAGCCGCCGGTGTTGGAGCTCAGGCGACTATTGTATTTGGAGAAGCTTATTTTGGAGTAGTTTCAGCCGTTTTAACCATTTTGATTTTGGTATTAACGGAAATAATTCCCAAAACTTTAGGTGCTAATTACAACAGAGATTTAGTAGGTATTTCTGGACGAATTATAAAAACAATGATTTTTATAACCTATCCTCTAGTATGGGTATCAGCCATTTTAACTAAGAAATTATCAAATAATAAAGAAAAGTTCACCACCAGCAGGGAAGAAATTTCAGCATTGGCGAGTATCGGAACTCAAGAAGGCGTTTTTCTTGATAAAGAAAATAAAATCATCCAAAACTTAATCAAACTGAAAAGCTTAAAACTTCATGAAGTTATGACTCCTCGCGTTGTGGTAGTTTCTGCTAATGAAGAAATGGCCTTAGAAGAGTTTTTGAAAAATAAAGAGTTTTTGCATTTTTCAAGAATCCCTATTTACCAAGACAACAGAGACAATATTACAGGCTATATCTTTCGCGAATTGGTTTTTGAAAAATTAGCAGAAGATAAATTTAATCTTAAACTAAAGGATATTAAAAGAGATATCATCCATTTTTCAAAAGACGTAACACTGTTTGATGCTTGGGAAGAAATGCTTCAGAAAAAAGAACATATTTCTTTAATTGTAGATGAATACGGTGGTATGGACGGGATTACAACTCTCGAAGATATCATAGAATCACTATTAGGTTTTGAAATAGTTGACGAGAAAGATAAGATTGAAGATATGCAACAATATGCGGTGAAACGCTGGCAAGAAAAACAGAAAAAATATGAGCTACTGAAAAATGACAAGTAGCGCTACTAACATTGTGAGTGTTTAAAACTATAAAATGACTTAAATCTAATAAGTCATTTTTTTTTATTTATTAAAATAGTTTTATTTGAAATTGGTACAAAAAAAACAAAAGCTACAATAAATTTAAAAATAGATCGTTATTATTAATATATATAACAAAAAAACATTCATTATGAAAAGAAAAGTTTATAACATCTTGTTGATTTCTTTTATAATCACTTCCATTGGAATTGTTATGGATGCAGATCCTGTAGAGCCTAGTATGTTAATGCGATTTGTAGAGTTTTTTGCAATGATTGGAATTGTATTTTTATTGATTTCATCTGTGTACTTTACTTATACTTTCGTTTTTAAAAATCTTCGAAAAGCATAAATAAGAGTTTGACTTAAGTATAGATTATATAAAAACCCAGTTCATTATTTTCTGTAATAAACTGGGTTTTTTCATTAACTCTTTTAATATCTTTAAACAAAGAAACGTATAAATTAAAAATAATATGGTCTAGCCCCCTATTAATCGGACTATTTCCTTTTCTTATTTGCTAATATAC
>CAYNIM010000061.1:0-9099 GCA_964397335.1 uncultured Flavobacterium sp. | reverse complement strand
GGTTTTGTTTTCAAAAAAGGAACTGTTGGGATCGTTTCAAAATCAGGAACTTTGACTTATGAAGCTGCAGATCAAGTTGTAAAACAAGGTTTAGGAATCACTACTGCAATTGGTATTGGTGGAGATCCAATCATTGGAACAACTACAAAAGAAGCTGTAGAGTTATTGATGAATGATGATGCAACAGAAGCTATCATTATGATTGGTGAAATCGGTGGTCAATTGGAAGCTGATGCAGCTCGTTGGATTAAAGAAAATGGAAATAAAAAGCCAGTTATTGGATTCATTGCTGGCGAAACTGCTCCAAAAGGACGTACAATGGGGCACGCAGGTGCAATCGTTGGTGGTGCTGATGATACAGCAGAGGCTAAAAAACGAATCATGAGCGAATGTGGTATTCACGTTGTTGATTCTCCTGCTGAAATTGGAAAGAAAGTTAAAGAAGTATTAGGATAATTCTTCTACATAACAATATTAAAGCCATGGAAAATTCCATGGCTTTTTTTATGAATAACTTTTTAAAGCTTTATAGATAACTTTGCCGCTTTTTTTATATATTAGCCTATAAAAATAGGCTTTGTATGCTAGTATTTGTAGGAAGTAATTCCTCTACTTCGATTAATAAACAGTTGACCTTGGCTGTTCTAAATGAATTAAATATCCAAAACGAATTCATTGATTTAGTAAAGTTGGATATACCTTTATTCAGTCAAGATCTCGAAAATGAAATTGGCAGTCCAGAAGGGATAAAGATTTTGATGGAAGCGATTCAAAAACATCAAAATATTTTTATGACAACCAACGAACACAATCAAAATATATCTGCATTTTTTAAGAATATTTTAGATTGGTTGTCGCGTTTAGATGTCAAATTTTTAACGCGGAAAAAAGTTTTTATTTTAAGTACATCCATGGGTAGAAGAGGAGCTTTGGGAGCAAATGAAAGCCTACAAAACCTTTCGGCTCGATTTGGTTGTGAAACAATTCAAACAGTAGCTTTTCCATCGTTTGGAGAGAACTTTGATAGTGAAAATCAACGAATCTTAAATTCGGAAATCTTAAATGAAATATCCAATAAAATTCAAATAATTTTGAACGACTAATGAGGCGTACTTCAGCTGTTTTTTTTGTTGATCAACCAGAAGTTTTTAAATTGAAATTGCTTCGATGGGCTCAACATTTTAGAGAAGTTGTTTTTTTAGACAACAACAAACAAACCGACCTCTATCACACATTTGAAATGGTTTTGGCTGTGGATGCTTTCACTTTGTTGCAAACAGATCATTACAAAGCTTTTGAAAATTTGGAAGCTTATTATCAACACACAAATGATTGGTTGTTTGGGAATTTGACCTATGATTTGAAAAACGATCTGAATGAATTGAATTCTATTAATAATGATGGATTAGAATTTCCAGAATTGTTTTTTTTTCAACCAAAGAAAATATTTTTTCTGGAAGGTAATCATGTGCGAATGGAATATCTAGAACTTTGCGATGATGAAATGAATTTGGATTTTAACGACATCAACGAAATAAGTGTTGAACAAACTACTCAAGGTTCCAATAAGGTTGTTGTTAGGAAACGCGTGTCTCAAGAGGAATATGCTATTGGTTTTAATAAAATCATGCAGCATATTCAAAGAGGAGATATCTACGAAGTAAATTATTGCATGGAATTTTATGCAGAAAATACTGTGATTGATCCCGTTTCTACTTATTGGGATTTGAATCAGATTTCCGAACCGCCATTTGCTTGCTTTGCTAAATTTAATCAACATTTCGTAATGTCTGCTTCCCCAGAGCGATATCTAAAAAAAACGGGAACTCAAATTGTTTCTCAACCTATTAAAGGCACCGCAAAAAGAGGAAGTAGTGTTGAAGAAGATGAGTTGTTAAAAAAGGAATTACGTGAAAATAAAAAAGAACAGTCTGAAAACGTTATGATTGTCGACTTGGTTCGCAATGATTTGTCACAAACCGCACAAAAAGGTAGTGTTAAGGTTGATGAACTTTTTGGAGTTTATAGTTTTAAGCAAGTTCATCAGATGATCTCAACTGTAAGTGCTGAAGTTGCTCCAGACATATCACCGATAGAAGTGATTCGAACTACTTTTCCGATGGGAAGTATGACGGGAGCTCCAAAGCTTGCAGCAATGAAAATTATTGAAAATGTAGAATATTCAAAAAGAGGTGTTTATAGCGGCGCTGTAGGTTATTTTACTCCCCAAGGTGATTTTGATTTTAATGTAGTCATTCGTTCAATTTTATACAATAAAGAAAAAAAATACGTTTCATTTAGTGTTGGTAGTGCCATCACCATAAATGCTAATGTTTTAGATGAATATAGTGAATGTTTACTGAAAGCGAATGCTATGAAAAAAGTTTTAGAACAATGTTAGATGTTTTTAAAATACAACTCGAGATAAAATTTCCAGAGGTTTTTTCAAAAAAAACACTTTTAGCAGTAAGCGGTGGTATAGATAGCATGGTTTTGTTAGATTTGTTTTATAAATTGAACTTGCCTTTTGAAGTAGCACATTGTAACTTTCAATTAAGAAATGAAGAGAGTTTTCACGATGAAATGTTTGTACGCGATTATTGTTTAAATAAGAATATTATTTGTCACGTTAAGCATTTTGAAACAGAGAACTATGCCTTAGAAAATAGAAAGTCAATACAGATTGCAGCAAGGGAATTACGTTATGCTTGGTTCGATGAATTATTGGAACAACAGACTTGCGATTTTTTGGCAACAGCCCATCACTTAGATGATCAGGTTGAAACTTTTTTGATACATTTTACGCGAGGAACAGGTATCGATGGTTTGTTGGGAATTCCAGAAGTGAACAACCGAATCATTAGACCTTTGTTGACTTTTTCAAGAGATGATATTCATAATTATGCTTTGCAAAATCTAATTCAATGGCGTGAGGATGCAACCAATCAAACAACAAAATATCTTAGAAATAAAATTCGACATTTAGTGGTGCCCATTTTAAAAGAAGAAAACACAGCCTTTCTAGATTCTTTTAAAAATACCTTAGATTATTTAAAACAAACCCGTTTTTTAGCAGAAAAGGCATTAGAGCACTTTGAAAGCCGATGTATATCGAATCAAGATGAATATATTGTTATTGATTTAAATAGGGCTGCTGATTATCAGGAGTATTTGATTTATTTATCAACCTATTTAAAAAAGTTTGGTTTTAATAATTTTGTTGAAATTCAAAAGTTGGTTCATGCCACTTCGGGAAAGTTGTTAAAAAATGATAAATTTACTTTATTAAAAAACAGAAATGAATTTATTATAAAGGAAAATATAATTAAATATAATTGTGAATACATCATCAATTCAACTAAAGATTTAATAAATGCGCCAATATTATTAAGTTTTTCAGAAGTTAGTTGTGTGGAAGCTGTTTCAGATAAAAATACTATTTTCGTAGATACAAATCTTTTGAAGTTTCCTCTAGTTTTGAGAAAACCTCAATTAGGAGAAACCTTTGTGCCAATTGGTATGAGAGGAAGAAAAAAAATTTCAAAGTTTTTTAAGGACGAGAAATTCTCGATGTTTCAAAAAGAAACTGCTTGGGTTTTGGTGAATGCTGATGAACAGGTAGTTTGGGTTGTAGGTCATCGAGCCGACGATCGATTTAAAGTTACAGAAAATACAAATAAAGTTTATAAAATTAGTTTAGCCCAATGAGAAGTTTACTCACATTACTAGTGATTTTAATTACTAGTTCAGGATTTTCGCAAGTACAAGATCCTGTTAAATGGAATTCGACTATCGAAAAAATTTCAGATACGGAGTATCAAATAAAATTAGATGCTGTCATTGAAGGTGAGTGGCATATGTATTCTCAGTTCACACCAGACGGCGGTCCTTTGCCAATGGAATTTATCTACGAAAATGCTGAAGGAAACTATGAACCGCAAGGAAATGCAGTAGAAAGTCAATATGAAGTTCAGTACAATGATATTTTTGAAGTTGACGAGTATTTCTTTGCCAAAGAGGCACAATTTACTCATAAGATCGTAATTACAAACCCTGAGGTTGAAACCATCCAATTAGAAGTCTTTTATCAAGCTTGTATAGATATGTGTATCAATCAAAACAAGTTTTTTGTTTTCGATTTAGAAACTTTGACATCTCGTGAAGTACTTAATTTTGAGGAATTCGCAACTAACAATTCAAATTCAGACCTAGACGATGCAGAAGTTGAAACTAATGCTGTAACTAAAGTGAGTAATATGGACAACTGGACCATTTTTATCACTTCTTTTCTGGGTGGGTTTGTAGCGCTATTAACGCCTTGTGTATTTCCAATGATTCCAATGACGGTAAGTTTCTTTACTAAGCAAAGTAAATCTCGTGCCAAAGGGGTTAAAAATGCTATTATCTATGGAATTTCCATTATTGTAATCTATGTGGTTTTAGGCTTAATCGTGACTCAGATTTTTGGAGCCGATGCTTTGAATGCGCTTTCAACCAACGTATGGTTTAATCTGATTTTCTTTTTTCTAATTGTCTTTTTTGCTGTTTCTTTTTTAGGTGCTTTTGAAATCATGCTGCCAAATTCTTGGGCTAATAAAGTCGATCGTCAGGCAGATCGCGGTGGTATGATTGGTATTTTCTTTATGGCGTTAGCCTTAGCGATAGTGTCTTTTTCTTGTACAGGACCAATTGTAGGCTACATTTTAGTAGACGCTGCTATGAATGGCGGTATTGCTCCTTTGATTGGAATGTTTGGTTTTTCATTAGCATTGGCACTTCCTTTTATGTTGTTTGCATTGTTTCCAGGGTGGCTAAATACCATGCCAAGATCTGGTGGTTGGATGAATACAGTTAAAGTTTCCTTAGGATTTTTGGAATTAGCATTAGCTTTTAAGTTTTTGTCGAATGCAGACTTGGTTTTAGAAAAACATTGGTTGGAACGTGAAATGTTTTTAGCTATTTGGATTGCGATTTTTGGAACTTGGGCAATCTATCTTCTTGGAAAAATCCAACTACCTCATGATTCAAAAGTAGAGAAATTGTCTGTTGGAAGACTGATGATGGCGTTGCTGGTAGGAACTTTTACAATATATTTAATCCCTGGATTATGGGGAGCACCTTTAAAATTAATTTCAGGTTTTCCACCGCCGATGACTTATTCAGAAAGTCCATATGGAGTAGGTGGAGGAGGCGGAACCACTGCTTTATCCGAAATTCCTGATGGGGCAAAAGAAGGACCACATGGAATTATTGCCTTTTTAGATTACGAGAAAGGAATGGAATATGCAAAAAGTCAAAACAAACCTGTTTTATTAGATTTCACCGGATTTGCTTGTGTAAATTGTAGAAAAATGGAAGAACATGTTTGGTCTGAAACCAATGTGTTAAATCTACTAAAAAATGAGTTAGTTTTAATATCTTTATACGTTGATAGTCCAAAAAAATTACCTGAAAACGAGCAATATATTTCTGAAACTACAGGTAAGAAAATTAAAACGATTGGTAATAAATGGAGTGATTTTCAGATTGAAAAATATCAGGCAAATGCCCAACCATATTATATAGTTTTAGATAATGAAGGAAATTCATTAAATCCACCTATCGGTTATACGCCAGATATAGAGGAATACGAAGATTGGTTGAAAAAAGGAATAACCAAATATTAAAATAATATAAAAATGAAAAAATTAGTAATTGCATTAGGTCTTGCATTAACGATGCAAGTAAACGCACAAGTTCAAACACCACAGGCAAGCCCTAAGAGTGAAGTGGATCAGATGGTAGGATTGACGAAAGTCGAAGTAGATTATTATCGTCCAGCAAAAAAAGGACGTTTAGTTTTTGGTGATTTAGTACCTTATGGAAAAGTTTGGAGAACGGGAGCAAACAACAATACGACAGTTTCTTTTGATACCTCTGTACTTATCAACGGTTCTGAATTAGAAGCGGGAACTTATGCGCTTTACACTACTCCAAAAGCTCAGAATTGGGAAATTACATTTTATAAAAACACCGACAATTGGGGGTTACCAAGAGAATGGAACGAAAGTGATGTGGCTTTAAAAACGACTGTTTCGCCAGAGGTTTTGTCTTATGAAGTGGAATACTTTACGATTGCGGTAACTCCGGTTAGTCATTTAGAAGGAAGTTTAGATTTGTCTTGGGAAAAGACAATGGTTCGAATTCCTTTTAAGACACCTACGCACGAAATGACAATGAAAAGCATTGAAACTTCTTTGAATGATGCTGCTAAGCCTTCTGATTACTATGCAGCAGGAACGTATCTGTTTTCGACCAATAATGATTTGTCTAAAGCCTTAGAATATGTAAGTAAAGCTATAGATATGCAAAAAGAAGCTCCTTTTTATATGTTACGTCAAAAGTCGTTGATTCAGGCAGCCATGGGTGATAAAAAAGGTGCTATAGAAACAGCGAAGAAATCTCTTGCTGCATCAGAAAAAGCAGGTAACGAGGACTATATAAAAATGAATAGGAATTCCATTTTGGAATGGAGTAAATCTTAAATACAAAACGTCCCGATCTTCGGGACGTTTTTTTATCATTTTATTTATGTTGAATTAAGTTGTTTCTTTAAGAATAAATTTTATCATATAAATCTTTATACTTTTCTAGAATCACTTTTCGTTTTAATTTTAGAGTAGGTGTAAGTTCGCCAGTTTCAATAGACCAAATATTTGGAGTGAGTTCGAATTTTTTAATTTGTTCCCATTTTCCAAATTGTGGATTTAAAAGATCGATTTCTTTTTGAATTCTTTTTATAACTCTTTCATTTTTCACAACTTCTTCCAATGAGAAACCTAAAGTCAAGCCTTTTTTACTAGCCCATTCTTTTATAAAATCAAAGTTTGGTTGTATGAGAGCTGCCGGCATTTTTTGACCTTCGCCCACCACCATGATTTGTTCTATAAAACGAGATTGTTTCATGGTATTCTCAATGATTTGTGGTGCGATATATTTACCACCAGAAGTTTTAAAAATTTCTTTTTTACGATCGGTTATAAATAAAAAACCATCCGAATCAACTTTGCCTATATCACCAGTATGAAACCATCCTTTTTTAAAAGCTTCTTCTGATTTTTCTTGATCTTTAAAGTAACCTTGAGAAATAGAAGGACCCTGACATAATATTTCGCCGTCTTCGGCAATTTTTACTTTTACATTTTCCAATACTTTACCAACGGAACCAATTTTCCAACCGTTGTTACGTTTGTCGTTTACAGATATAACCGGAGATGTTTCCGTTAGTCCATAACCTTCCATTACAACAATTCCAGCTCCTCCAAAAATTCTTGATAGTCTAGGTGATAAAGGAGCAGAACCAGAAACTAAAAGCTCTAAGTTATTCCCTAAAGCAGCTTGCCATTTAGAGAAAATTAGTTTACGCGCAATTTTAAGTTTGAAAGCATAAAAACTACCATTTGCTTGATAGGGTTCATATTTTTCAGCCAAACGTAATGCCCAAAAGAAAAGTGCTTTTTTTATGCCAGAAAGCTCAGAGCCTTTAGCATAAATTTTATCAAAAACTTTTTCTAATACTCGAGGAACTACCGTCATAATTTGTGGCTTTACCTCTTGTAAATTATCTGATATTTTATCGATAGATTCAGCAAAATGAATAGAAACACCTGTATACTGGTACAGATACAAAATCATGCGTTCAAAAATATGACAACACGGTAAGAAACTTAATGACGTATAAGAACCTTTCTCAAAAGGTACTCGATTTTGTGAACCTTTTACATTGCTAACTATATTTTCATGCGTTAATAAAACTCCCTTTGGAGTACCTGTTGTGCCCGAAGTATAGATAATTGAAGCCAAGTCGTTTGGAGCTACATTTGCCTTTGCAACTTCTAAGTCGTACTCGTTTTTCGCTTCTTTACCAGCAGTAATAACCTGAGACCAATGTGCACAACCAGGAATTTCGTCAAAAGAGAAAATACCTCTAAGCTTTGGAATGTTCAGTTTTACAGAATCTAATTTTTCTAATATTTCTTTGTCTGAAATAAATACATATATACTTTCGGAATGTTTGATAATGTATTCATAATCCTTTGCCGAAATTGTTGGGTAAATTGGTACAGTAACCGCACCTGTTTGCAATATACCAATATCCATAATATTCCATTCAGTACGATTTGTGGAAGTTATTAAAGCGATTTTATCACCTTTTTTTACTCCCATATCCAACAAAGCTTTTGAAATATAACACGATTGATCTATGTACTCTTGAGTACTTATAGAGGTCCATTTTCCGTTGTATTTAGTTGTCAGCGCTTTTTCTAGTGGATAGTTTTGCAACTGATAATAAGGGATATCGAATAATCTGCCAACTTCAGACATAGTTTTTTAGTTTAGGTTTTCTGTATGCAAAATAGCGTTATTTTTAATAAAACACAACTATTTATTTGTTTTTATTTGATTCATTCTTAAGCTTGTATTCTTTTAAGAGTTTTGTGCCTTCTTGATAAGCTTCACCAGAAGGGAATGATTTTTGTTCGTCGGTTGAGTTAATTAACGTACCGTTTTTATAAAAATAATCTGCATAGCGAAGCAATTTATTGGAATTGTTTACATCGTGCTCTTCAATAATTGCAGCAATCAATTGATTTTCTTTATAATAAAATACTTTTCGGACTGAGGTTTTATCATAAAGTGTGAAAATTATGGAGAACACTTCATCGTTCGACAAAATATAATAGGACTTGTCAAAAAGAATTCCGTCTTCTAAACTTCCTTTCTCATTTATTGGATCAAACCAAGCTGTTTGTGAAGTGTTTTGAATATAATTCTGAACTTCTTTTATATTATCTTCAGATGTTTGAGAAATAGCAAAAGTTGAAAATAATGAGAATATTGTAATACAAATGATCTTTTTCATATCGATAATTTTTGCTCTTTAATATTTAAGTATAACTTCAAATTTAAAGTTTTTATTTTTTTAAATAAGAAAAACACAAAGTAAGTTTTATAAAAAAATAAACATCTAGCTGGGGATATTATTTCCTATGTTTTCACCAAAAAAAAGAAGCCGTCTCGATACAATATTTCGAGGCGGTTTTTTTATTTTTATTTTTT
>CAYNIM010000060.1:0-9122 GCA_964397335.1 uncultured Flavobacterium sp. | reverse complement strand
GAACTATTTGAAAAGCTTTCGGGGTGTGTCCTGCATATGCAGGGCACACACAACGTGTATAAGAAATAGCGGGTTCAGTGCTAAATCAAACGTCAGTGCTTTTAATAAAAGTCAGTACCAAACTGAAAGTGAAGTGCTTTTCAATCCGCTACTTCTCATACACGCAAAACGTTAGTGGCAATACTAAAAGAACTCTATGAAAATACGAAAAGGCAATTGGAAAATAAATTTAAAATCTCTAATCAGAATTGAATTTAAAAAATATATTCCAAGAATCATCATTCACGAGAAATTTGAAAAGTATGTTAAATGGATTTTGAGAACTTTGTCTTTTATTGGTATCGCTACTTCTTTCTTAACTTTAGACTATGTTACAGGTATATACGTAACAATACTTATTTTCCTAGTAGAACAATTTTTTGAACGAACAATTTTTGAATACACCGTTTTTTATATACCAGATTTTCCAAAATTTGAAATTGAGTATGAACAATGGCTTTCAACGGGATATTATATACTTAATCAAGAAGAACGCCATCAACTACTTGAAGGGCTTCACAGTTTTATGGGACCGCTTTATGAGGAAAAAGAATACGCTGAGAAATTCTTTAACTTTATAAAATCTTGGAATAATGGAGAAAGTACAGACCCAAATAATCTGATTAATATTTCAATAATTAACGAAGAACAAAACAAATATACAATGTATTTATATCCGAATTATAGTCAGGAAATGATAAATAATTATTTCAATAAATACAAAAGAGCTCTTGCTTTAGAAAAATTTGGTAAACAGCAGCAAGAACTTGTAATGCATTTCGTGTTTTGGCATCGAAATTTAACAAAAGGAGACTTTTTTAACAGATTTATAGAAGATTTTCAAATTTCAAAAGCCTTTTATTTTGTACCATTCTATTTAGAAAACGAGCAATTAAAAATGATTGATGAATTGAGAATTGAAAAATATCATATTAAAATTAAATCTAGAAGTGAATTGAAACCAAATGAAATTGAATATATTTATAAATAAGTACTGCCACTAATAACTATGCTTTAGCTACGCTCTGTTCGGGCAAAGCCCTCGGGTCGTCTTGTCTGGAAGACAAGAGATGAATTGAAAATCACTGAACACCTAATTAAATAATAGACAAGTGAAGTAAAGCCCGTTGAACGAAATAAAATTCAACGAATACCAAAACAAATCAAATAGATGAGTTAAACCGTAGGAAGCTAATAAAGTATTATGGAGTTGTCGAAGTGTGACTTTAAGATATACTAGCAGTAATTTTACGATTACTGCTTTTTTTTTGTGTTTTTCATTTCTTTAGCTTAAAAAAAATATTAATTAACATTAATGCAACTTTAGTAGTAAAAATATTGTAATAGACTAATATTTTCTTCTGTTAATTTGGAAAATAAAGTACTAATATTAATTTATACTTTACACTGTTTTTTTACATCTTCGCAAAAAAAACCTTCGCATATACGCCTTCGGTTATATTATTGCGAAGTGCAGCTCAAGTATTCTTAACTAGTGACTTTAAAGGGATTTACAATAAATTTTAACATTTGAATAAAAAGTGTAACTTCGCATATATATACGTTAGCAGAGATTTTAAAAAACGAGACTATAGAAAATATGGCATTTACAACAGATACAGAGATTGACTTGACAACAAGAACCACGGGAAATTATATAATTTCATCGCAACACAGACGGACAGGAAATCCGCATAAAAGTATTTGGACTATTACCTTTGACGAAGAAGTTGAATGTTTTATAAACGCAATGAATGGAAATTGGAAGACAGAAGCTGTTGCTTGGGGAATAAAAGTATTAGATGACGTTCTTCATGTCGTTGGTTTAAACACTAACAACCAAGAATTAAAAATTGCGAAATTTGTAGATGGCAATAAAACTAATGTTTGGCATGGTTACCCTGCTGACTATATGAGTAAGTCACAAGATAGACCTGAAACGGTTATATTAAAAACTTGGGTAGATAATGGCTACATTACAAAGGCTAAAATGAGTAAAATTAGACTTGGACAATCATGCAACCTGTAAAAATTACATTAAAAGGAGATTATTACGACTGCCAAATATACCGAGGAAGGCTTTATCTATGGACTTTCAACGGAGATTTGAAGGTTTATAATTGGAATGAAATTGTTCAGTCGCTTATAAAAAAAGATACGGACAAAATAGCAATGACTTTCTGCTTTTTAGATGGGAATTACCTCTATAAATCATCGTTAATTGAACTTTTTAAAGACGTAGATTTTAAAAAATTACTCTTAAACAAATTTAGCAGAATTGAAAAACCAGTATTCCATTTAACTGAAAAAGAGTTAGACAAATTTCTGTTTGGTCAGCAAGAAACTCCAACAGGAATTTTGCCGACAGATACAGAAATATATAGCAACAAACTATATTTTATTCATGAAAAAGGACTTTTTTCAGGTTCTGCTCATCGAAACAAATCTGATAAATATCCAGTAAGTTCAAGACCTACAAAACTATGGGATTGTAATCTACTCTCAATAAAAGCAAATAAGTATCCCCAATTAGCACTTTCGGGTGGCGATGAAGGTTTGTTTGAATTAAATATGGCAACTAGCCTGCCAAGTAACCTTGAAAGAGTTGAAAGAAAAATTTTTCAAATTAGCAAAAACCACTCTTCATTTTCAAATTATTCATTTTTAAATATTTACAACACATCTCTTGTTGAAAATTCTTTTTTAGCGATGTTCAAATGGAATATTACCAAAGATAAAAACCAAAATGATAAACCTTTAAGGGATTATGATACCAGCATTGCAGACAAAGAGATATTTAACATTAACAGTAATAGACATTTTATCAGTTGGGGGATTGAAGATAAGATTTACAAAGCTACTAATGGTGGATTTGAAATTATAAAATTCAATAATTATGCAAATGAAGAAAAAGGAGAGCAAAAATTTACAAGATTAAATTCTGTAAACTTACAGGCTTGGAAGGGGAAAGTAATAAATGGTGGAACAGCATACTTTGGAAATATAGTTGAATGTGAAAATGCTTTGGTTGTAGTGCAAAGTAATGGTGAGTATTTAACAATTCCTGGTCCAATTACACGTTGGCGAGTATACCCAAGATCAATGAATTACGAGAACCATCTTCATGTTATATTAGATGACAGAATAGAAATCTACTCTTTTAATCATGACTATTTTTTAGACCAGGAAGAGAAAAATATTGGCATCCAATTTACATCTGAAAAACATAGAAGGATGAGAAGAACAAGTTACTTTGATGATACTGATGAAAGTTTATTCGATAATGACGACCTTCCATTCTAATTTGAAAAGAAAAACCTCTGCTAATAACTAAGCTTTAGCTTCGCTCTGTTCGGGCAAAGCCCTCGGGTCGTCTTGTCTGGAAGACATGAAACCTTTAGATTCACCGAATACAAAAACAAATAAAGTAAATGAGTTAAACCGTAGGAAGCTTATTACGTATTATGGAGTTTTCGAAGTGTAGTTTTAAGATATACTAACAGTAATTTTACGATTACTGCTTTTTTATAGTTAATTTAGCATTTTTGTCTGTCTAAACCATTGACTATAGGCATAAAACCATGAATTATGAAGATTTAATGAATTTAAGAAATATTAACTATATTTGAAAGAAGTTTGTGTACTTTTTTCACAGACTGACGTTGTGGGTAATGGTGGAAGAACAACAGCAGAAACAAAACACGTGTATTCTTAACGATTTTCCATAAACTTCACAATAAAGGCACACCTTTTGCTAAACAAAACTTCAAAATCTAAATAAAAAAAATATTGACATTTATGCCAAAAATTACTTTTTTCTCTTCTCTGATTCTACTCTTGTTTTCGTTAAATGCAGTTGCTCAACCCACCCATTTCTACAATTACTCAACCGGCACGGATAGTATATTCTCAAAAAACCGGTTAATCGTTAGAAATGCTTCAAAGGATACTGTAGAAATTGCGAAAATAAAAAATGGTAAAAAGCACGGAAAACAAACTTTGTTTTACAACAATGGAGAAATACAGAGAATATCCAATTTTAAAAATGGATTACTCAACGGAAAAGTAGAATACTATTCGCAAGGTAAAAAGACTTTGATTCGACTTGAACATTTCAAAGCATTTCCAAAAGAAGATAAATCAAAATTACACGGTCTTTATAAAAGTTTTGATTCCAGAGGCAATCTTTCCGAATTAACCAATTATAAAAATGGAACAAAAAGCGGTAAGTATGAATTGTACCACAACAATGGCAAATTAAGAGAAAAAGGCACTTATGAAGATAATCTGAATATTGGCAACAAACGCACTTATACTACTAATGGCATATTAGTTAGAGATGAAAATTTCATCATAATCGACAATCCGAAATACAGCGAACCTACCCAACAAACCGAAGCTATAAACGAAGACATTAAAAGAATTCCTAAAGAACCCAAGAAACTTTCTGTACTGCACGGCAATGTAAAATATTATCATTCCAATGGTAATATTTCGGCAGATTTCACTTTCAAAAACGGAAAAAAAGACGGCTTGTGTAAAGAATACCACCAGGATAAAAACAACACATTAAAATCGGAGGTGGTTTTTAAAGAGGGATTGGAACACGGTACTTATGTTCACTATCGCTCAAATGCAAATCTGGAAAGAAAAGGGATTTTTTATCGTGAAATTGCTGTTGGAGATACCATTCTTAAAAATGTGTATGATGGCACTGTTGAGGTTTACCAAGAAAACGGCAAAAAACAGCGTATAGAAAATTGGAAGAATTTTAAAAAGAATGGTTTTCAAGAAAATTATTATTACCAATCGGGTGAATTATCGGAGCGTTCTTTTCTTATTGACAACCTGTTGAGCGGAACGGTTGAGCGTTTTGACAAAGAAGGGAACAAAACGTATGAAGCTTTCCACGAAATAGTTGAGAAAGACGGAATAAATGTTTCCCAACAAATAGGAACGGAAACCTATTGGGAAAAGAACAACATTAAAACCACCGTTGAATGGAAAGATGGAATGCAAAATGGCGTTACAAAGTCCTATTACCCAAATGGTCAGTTAGAAAAAATAATGCACCTTGAAAACGGAAAATTACACGGTTCTTACCAAACATTTTATGAAAACGGACAGCTAAAAGAAGATTATAATAAGCAACATTGGATTGGAACGGGAAACTCTCAAAATGTAGGTTGGAACACCGTTTATGATGAATCGGGAAATATTATACGAAAGTTTTTTGCAGACAAATCGGGGAAAAGCCTTATCGAGCACAATTTTGAAAACGGAAAACGCAGAGTACTGGACATCAACAACATTTTCAAATTAACCTTTTCCGAAACGCACCAACTAAATTCCATACATTGGACAAATTGGGTTGGGTCTTCAATAGGTTTCGATTTATTCAGCAACCAACAAGTTCGAAGAGTACAATTTGCATTGGATAAACTCCCTGCTTTAACGGCAAATTTTGCTTCTAATGGTGATGTGGTTCAAGTAGTAGACGCAACCGGAAAACGCATTGAAGACAAAAAAGCCATTGAAACCGCAAGCAAAATCGCTAAACAATACAATCCAAAATGGAAAGATGAAAAGTTGGCATCCGATGATTTTCCCGATGGAAAATACCAATGGAAATGTACGGACGGCTCTCCATTTTTTGAATTGGAATTTAAAGATGATTTATCGCAGGGACAATGGATGGTACACAATCCAATTATCAATGATACCCTTTTTTATGGTGAGTTTAACAAAGGATTTCCCGTTGGAAAATTGGTTCGGAAAAAAATTGATGGCACGGTTGAATTACGTCAAGAATATTATCCCAATCACCAATTGAAAGAAAGTTACCGATATGATAATGATGGACATATAAGCAATGTAACAAAAAACGATACCCTTGGAAAGCAGACGTTTTCCGAAGAATATTATGCAGGCGGAATATTAAAAAACAGAAATTTCCATACTTCGAGTAGTTTCATACACTTTTCCATAAAAGGCGATACGATAGCCTATCGTTTGCTGGCTCAGAGTGCAGATTCCATAATAGTTAGACGACAGTTTTTTGATGACAACCGGTTAAAATCCGACCGTCAGCACAACTTGACCACAGGAAGAGGATATGTGAAAACCTATTTTGAAAACGGACAGATTCAGACTTCCCACGAATTAAACAATGACAAGTCACACGGAGTTTATCAACAATTTGATGAAGACGGTAAGTTGTTAACCACAGGACATTTTAAAGATGGGAAACGACACGGACAATGGATAAAATATACCGAAGACGGAAAGGAAGAAATTTCGTATTTCAAAGACGGTGAAATTTCTATTGAAGACATAGCTGAAAACGAAAATGATAAAAACACTTGCAGATGCTATGATACTTCTTTGGCAAGTGGCAAAATAGGTTTTGCCAATTCATTAGCTTATTTTTCTGATTATCAATCTATAAAGCCCTATATTCCAAAAAGTATCTTTCCAATAAACGATTGGAATTACGATAAAATATTTTACATAAACCTCATTACCAATAATGACAAAAGAAGTGGTTCCACAAATTTTAAACTCTTGCTGTATAATGACTTTTCATTTCATTTCCCGACAAAAAACCACCTGAATATAAACCTGAACCCTTGCAAAACCGAAGGATATATTGGCAATATAGATGCCAGTGTGAGTTACAACTTTGAAACCAAAGAAGTGATGTACACCCAATTAAGTCCCAAAAGGATTTCGGTAGGTTTGGAAAATAATCCGTTGGTCGATGCCAAAGTCAAAAGTGTTTTTACAGCCTATTTTGATACGGATTATATGAATTTTGATGCCGGAGGAATACAGTCCATACATTTTTCAAAAGAGAAAAACGATTGTTATCCGTTGGGGATTATCAACGATTTTATGGAAATTCAAGTTGAATCTGCTCGATTGGAGATTAAGCCAAATGCAAGTTTATCAGCTTATGGCGTGCCGCTTTTGGCTAATGAGGCAAAGCTTATGTATGGCTTGGATATCAGTAAAGCCAACTTGAATTTTACGGTCGGAGAAGCGAAAATTAAAGCCTCTTGCGATAGAATACTTGCCGGAGCTAATTATGTTGCAGGCAGAATACTTGTAGATGGAAATCCGCATAATGAAGATGAATTTACACTTGAAGACGGAACAACTTCCGTCAACATTAAAAACCTTCAAAAAGCATTAGAACAAAATGGTTTTTACCGAGTGAAAACAGAAGTTATTGAAAATCAGCTAATCATTGAATTTTATGCGGAAAAATAATATGAGAAAGACTTTGTACTTACTGTTTGTTGTATGTTTTTTCCAAGTATCTGGAAATGCACAGGTTATTGATGTTTTTCAAAACAAAGAATACGATTATTCCACCTATGTTTTAGAAGGTAAATCAAATAAAGAATATGCTCCGTCTAAAATTGAAATTTATCAAGACAAGAACAAAGAGGAAAACAAAAATTGGCGAAACATAGAAAGTCAATTACAAACAATTGCTTTACAAGAAATTGAGAACGAAGTAGCTTTTTTTCAACTGCATACCAAAGCCGTGAATTATCTAAAACAATTAGATGAGCTAAAAAGGCTTGTGAATCCATATCACGAAGATTCAAAAGTCAATCCTTCATTTAAAAATCTGAATATTACTTTGGTGAGCGTTGTGAACAATCGAGGTGTTTACTTCATTCAATATAATTTTGATGATGTTCACGTAAAGAACTACTATTTAGCAGATTATCAAAACAATAAAGTGGTAGAAATAAACAAAATTCCCAATGTAAAACAACAGGAAAAATTAGAAAAACTTACCCTATCCAGACTTACGGCTCTTTATCTTTTACAAACCAAAAAATTGGAAGTAAGCAATGTAGAAAGAATACGAGCTACACAATCCGGTGAGGAAAAACTGCCTGATTTTTCCAAAAGAATTGATTATTCGGAAGCCTTGGTCTATCCGTACTTTTCAGGTATAATGATTGAATTTCCAGCCAATTCAAAATCTTCAGGGATTTTTGAAAATAAAGCATTCAGAATATTGATAACCGGAAAAGAACTTACCAAATTATTGGAAGTTTATCCCGAGTTTAAACCCATTTTCAGACAAGCTTTAAAGCAACCCTCTAATGCTATAATCGAGATTTTAAACAACGATGCCAACTTTGATTTGTTGAGATTCAGCAGAGCTCCGAAAGAATTACAACTATTAGAAAGTTTGGCCCTTTCTCCTACCGACAAAAAGCCTTTTTCATTAACGATTGGTAATTATCAAAAAAGCGATACCCTCAAAAAATTTATAGGGTCTAAAAAATTTCTCTTCGACAAAAATGGAAATGTTTTAAGAATTGAAGAACGAAATGACAGAAATGATATAGCACGAGAAGAAAAATATTCATACAACGAAAATAATCAACTGACCGATATTCGATTTTTAGGATATGGCAATAAATTGAAACTTCAAAATTATGATAATGACCGTTTAAGCTATATTCAAACGATTGAGGTTAAAGATTATCGAACGGCTTATGGTACGGAACTTCGGGACTTAAATGTTTTCGAACAATATTTTGCTTTCAATACCAATTACCGTTACACTTTGGATTTTAATATTGTTGGAGATTTTGACCGAAACAGAACCATTCAAAGCAGATATGTGACGGATAATGAATACTGTACACAACATTTTTGTTTGCTTACCAATGACAACCGACAGGTTGTTGCCGTAAAGAAAAAAATAGGTTCTCCGATGGATATATTATTGAATTCAAAAAGCCAGCCCATAGAAAGCTATTTGGATAACAATAGGCATCATTATCAATTTACCTATGATGATGATAGCAGGATTACGACATTTTCTTCAACCTCAGACAGTAAAAACACAAGTTTAGTTGAATATCAATATCATCAAAACATCGAAAAACCATTAATCATAACAGAAACAAAAATAGCACATTCCACGACCATAGTGATACAAGAATACGAAATAGCATTTTGGGAGGATTGAAGTAACCACTACCCACAACGGGCAGGTCGAGTAAGCAAGGGCATTTCAGCCCAAGCTTCTCACAGAACCGTACGTGAAA
>CAYNIM010000059.1:0-9620 GCA_964397335.1 uncultured Flavobacterium sp. | reverse complement strand
CGGTGGTGTGAGAGGCGCACTCCGTCAGTTTCTGGCGGAGCCGTCTACTCGATTGTGCAATCGCGCTTTCTTTTCTGTCGTCCGTGGGTAGACTTAGACACACTCTTTGACAAGCTTTGGCTGGTGCGGTTGGCTTGAGCGGCTTGGCAATGTGTGTGGCTGTTATGCGTTGAAACCTGCATCCTGTAATCGAGATAAATGTCGTTTAATATTTTTTTCGTGAAAATCATTTAACCTTTTAAGGCCATAAGCAAAATCGGCAATGTATTGTAATTCTTTAGCTGATAATACTTTTGCTTTAGTATCCCAAACCACCATTTTAGTGAGTAAATCTGTATCTATTTTATTGTTCGATACAGCTTCCGGTGTACTTGAAACTTCAGAAACTTCGTCAAAAAAGTTTGGAGAAATCGCCAAAATGTTTTCAATGATTTTAATAGCGTCCTTTCTTTGATTTTCAGTCAAAGCTTTATTAAGACGTAATGAAGATTGAATATTAATGGCTCTATCTTTTAAGTGTTGTGTCAAATTTTCAACATCCGAACCTATTTTACTTATTTCAAGCCATTTGGCAATCGGAATAGATTTTACAAAATCTAATTCTGCTTGAATTAAATTATTTTCAACTTCATCTTCCGTAATTCTTTTTCTTTTTTCAGACGATTTATTTTCTAAGTCAGCCTTTAAGCTATCCAAATCAATATCAAAATTATTATTCTTTATTGCATTCCAACATTCTTCTTTTTTCGCCCACTCACCATATAAAGAACCGGGGGCTTGAGTTTTAATATAATCTTCTATTTTTGACATTACTTCGTGCAGCTTCGATTTAAGATTGTCGCTGAGCGATTGTTGTTTCCAGATTTTGTATAAATCAAGTTTGTAATCCAATTTAAAGCCTATCCAAGCTAAAGAATAAGGTACTGTTATGTATCGCATATCACCAATTGCATTTGGTTTTACACCGTAAATTTTTTCAGCATTTTTAAATAATAATGCTTTTGCAACTAAATCTTCAAACCAAATATTGTCAGGCTTGAAACTGAAATTATAATTCAGGAATTGAGCATAATTTTTCTGACTTCCTCTAACAACGATATGTGGTCCAATAACTAATTTCTTACCATTATAAACTTCTTCATAGGAATTGATATATTTAGCGAGTAGCTCTTTTGTAAACATTTGACTTCTTGGATTCTGCTTGTCGAATTGTTTTCTTTTTGAGGGAGTTATTCCGAATCGATTCCTATCATTTTTATACTGCCCTCTTGAACGCTCAAAGAACCAACGTGATTGAGTTGTTTCACCTGAAATCGGTGGAGCCCAAATAGTTCTTGACAGCTTTTCAATCAGTACGTGGTTTTCTCTATTTGAACTTAAATCAGAAGCTGAAACACGATTTTGAGTGTTTGCATATTCTGCAATGCGTCCTACTATTTCAGAAAAATTATCTCTGTTTTTTACAATCGTCAGTTTTACAGGCACAAATACATTGCTAATATCTACTTTATCTTTTTTCCAAGTATGGTAAACAGATGCTGTTGTCTGACCGCCATTTACAATTTGGAAATCTTTTACTTGGGCAATTGCCTTTCCCTGATTGTTTGGCAAATCTGTAATTGTAACTTCTTCGGCAGTCGCAGCAATTCCATTATTAAAAGCCATAAACATATGCTGCTCTTTCAAAATCGTGTTGCGAATTCCTTTATTTATTTTTCCAGTAAATTGAAGAAAGGAACGGACATTTTGCTCAAGAAGTCTCGCTCCATATTGCTCATAAATATCTGCAAGAGCAAGACCGGGAATAATTGCAAGCCAAGATTGATAATCAGAATTTTCAGTTTCATTAACAATACAAGGCACTTTATATCCGGATTGTTCAAAATCGATTTCAATAGGAACTCTTGATTTGTCAGAAAGGTTGAAAAGATAATTTATATCTATTGTTCTATAAAAAACCGTGTAACCTGCGATTGTATCAGAAGTTTTTAAATCTGATTTTACTTCTCCATTCGTAATAAAGAAAATATTTACCCTAGTCAGATATTCTTTAACTTCTGGAACATTCGCTAATGTTTGAGCAAGGTCAAATATTTCTGAACTTTCCTCAATCTCATTTACATAATCCTTATAAATAGCGTTTCTAAAAAATTTGACTGCCCTATCAATCGTTTTGTCAGCTTCACCTTTTGTAACACTTTGAATGGTTGAATCTCCATTGTATATCGTTACAAACAAATCAAGTGTTTCGTAATTTTCATAAAGAGAATAGCCGTTGATTTTATGTTCAACACCTCTTTTACTGATTTTTTCATCAAAGCAAACTCGATAATTTTCAGTTTCGCCTGCATCTGAGAGATAAGATAAAGCTAATTCGGTAAAAACTTGCTCAGGGTTTGTTCCTTCTTCCTCTGTAACTAAGGTTGAGTTAATCTCTTCTTGAATGTCTATATAGAACTTTTGTAATTCTTTGTTTTCCATAAAAATGCTATTGTATTTCTTTCAGAAGAGTTTCTTGATTTATTCTCCATTCCTCTGATTCGGATAGAACAATTGAATATTTCACATCACCAACACCAATTGGAATTTGGCTTTCGGTTATTCTTGGGAAATTTCCTGAAACACGGTACAAGTTTTCTTGGCGAATGGTATAACCTCTTTCTTCATATAAAAGCCTATGTATTTCGTAATATCCCGATTCTAATAATTTTAGCTTAAAAAGATTGTTAGCCATTGTATTCTCTTTCAACATCTCCGAAACTTCATCAATAAGAAAATTTAATGATTCTCCATTTCCAACTCTTATGTCGAGTGAAAGATGATACAGAAATATTTTTTCAATGATGGAATCATCTAACTGTCGTTCACTGGTAATGTGTATTTTTTGATGATTATTACCGTGCGTAGTTTTTACTTCAACTGCCCAATTTGAATATTGAAAGTCTTGAATTGACTTCTCAGGACCAAGCCAAGATTTTAGACAATAGTTTTTATCAGTTGTATTGTTCAAGAAAAAACGTAAAAAATAAATTTCACCATAAAGACCTCTTTGTGCTTCATCTGATAATCCTTGCTTGCCCACTTTTTCAAATAAGGATTGCCATTTTGCCAAGCGCTCTAATAATTTTTCAACTAAAGTTTGCTCCGTTGATACTTCTGACACTCCAAAAATCAAATCTTCACATAGGGTAGAAAAAATGTCTTTGTGCTGTTTGTTGAGTAATAGAATGAGTAAGAATTTCTTTGATTTATCTCTTTCATCAGGCAGTGTTTCTATCTTGATGTCTTTGAGTTTGTCCCATTGATTTCCTTCAAAAGAGAATGAGACACTTATTCTAAATGCAATACACCGTAGTTTTTCGGGAGCTTTTAAGGCAATAAACACATCAGGCAAAACTTCTGCTGAATATCGCTTGTAAAGCAATCCTGAGTGACTAAAATTATCACCCTCCAAACTAAGCCATATATTTTCAATCTTCGTCATCTCCATAATCTTCAAAATCTTCTTCAACAATATCAAATCTGTCGAGTAACTCCTCATTAACAGCATAAGATACTGGGGCGTTGTAATTACTTTTTGGGAAACTTATGGCATAGCCAACAAATGGATTGATTCCTTTTGGTAATGGATTTTTGGGGTCTATACTTTCTTCGGTGTCAAGAAGGTAAATGATTAATAATGGCTTTTTGGGGTCTCTTAATTCATTTCTTACTATTTGACCGTTCGGATACATTGCTTCACCTGCTTTTTTTCTGTGAAGATTAGTTAGGGTCATTGCTCTTTCATATTCTTCATCAGTAAAATCAATGAATTCATCTGACGGACTTATAATATGGGATTTTCTTAAATAATATATCTGTTCATTTGAGTTCTTATCATCTTCCGTTCTTTTCCACTGACCAATTTGAACTTCATTGCCATTTACTTCAAATGTTGAATTATTTTTAGGGTTAGGCTTAGTCATAAGAGCAACTCGCCAATCAGTTAATTCACCGTTTTTTAATTGAGCATTAATGAATTGAATAAGTTTTCTTGGCTCCGCTTTTTTAAGATTCTCCACTGATTGCATTCCTTCAAAAAAATTGATAACTTTCTCTGCTGGTATATCATACCAAACAAAAGCATTTGGCTCCTGGATATAATCTGAAGGAAGAACTCCTATAAACTTTTGAGTGTTTTTGAAATTACTATCAATTACAGAAATGTCCTTCTTAAATTCATATGATTCAACTAATCTTCCAGCCCAAGAAATTTGAACTGTAATTGCCGAACGCATTTTATTGGTTGCCGATATTTGAAGAACACCAGGGTGTGTTCTAACTTTTAAGGCATATTGCTCAGGAGTTGAACCTGCAACATCTGTCATATAATCAAATTCTTCTCTTAACTCTTCTGACGCTTGGGTAATATGGCAAAACCATTCATTTAACTCTCTACTTGTAAACAGGCGGCATAAATCAACATATCCACCTCTGTAGCCAAACCAACGCCCCATTTGCATGAGGGTATCATACATTCGTGAAGCCCGTAAATAATAACTAACCGAGAGACCTTCTAAAGTCAATCCTCTGGAAAGTTTATTACCCCCTACAGCAATAACTGATAATCCGTTTTTATGGGCAAAATAATCAAGAGCTTCACCTGATCCACCGTGTATAGATTTCACCTCAATTCTTGCAGCAGCATCATTTAAATGTTGCAAAACTTCACTCCATTTATGAACTTGAATCTGAGAATCTAAATTTGTGAGTTCTGAATCTAAAATTTGTTGAGAAACGGTCACAAATGATTTATAACCATTTTCATCTTGTTCAAAAGTTGACTTAAATTCATTAAGAATTACTTCATCATTTTGGTCAATTCCTCTTCTGTAATAAATGAACTGATTGGAAACCAACTCTGAAATATGATCCTGCCAAAGAACAAATCTCGAAACGTGAATGAGCATAGAGTTATGAACTGTTGTTTGGCCTCTTAATCTTCTTATTGCACAAGTGATAATAAAACAGCGAATTGCCTTTTTCAAAGAATCAGGAAGGGAAGAAGGTTTTTGGTCATCTTTTTTATGTCTATCTGGAACAAAATCTCTGTAGTCATTAATCCTATTGACTATTGGTAAAACGGTATTTGAAGTTTCATCTTCCTCCAATGGACTAAAACCAAAAACTTTTTCAGGACCTATGTAATTTGAAGGCGCTGGAATATTTTTTATGAAGTTTCTTGGGAATAAGTTTTGGTCATCCAATGGAATAAAAATATTGGCGAACGGGGTGGCAGTATAACCAACATAGGCATTCTTACCAAAGAGATTAAGTATTTGAGTAATCCAACCATTTATTGAGCTTTGCCTTTCAGGGTCATTTGAAATATTGATAGATGCGTTATCCGCTTCATCATCAATAAGCAAGAGAGATTTGTTCCGAATAATACGTCCTAGGTCACTATCATCTGCTTGTGCTGCCAACCATTGGTAAATTCTTCTGAGAACGTGAGGATTCTTTTTAATAACCGCAACTATCGGTTCTGATGTATTAAAGTTTAAACCCAGTGCGTTGGCTGCACCTTGTGTAAAATCTCCCTTTTCAATGCTTGAAGTTAAAGAATGAGCAACTATTGGAGAACCGAAGTAAGGGTCACCAACACCAATTTGAATACTTCTTTGGTCAAATGCTCTGGTGTGTTGTGTATCGAATCCTAAAAAACTTTCGTCAATCCTTATTTGAGTTTGGCTTCTCAAGTTATTATGGATTCCAGCCAAAACGATAATTAATCCAAAACCAGCATCAGCGGCTTTACAAACGAGACCAGTATAATTTGCAGTTTTACCTGATTGCACTTGTCCAACAACTAATCCTTTTTTATTAATTGTAGCCTTAAGTGAAGGGTCGAAAAAGTTGTCAAGGATGCTGTCTGTTATTCTATCAAGTTTATTTATTACATCTGGTGCAAAATTCTTTTCTATTTCCAAATACTCTCTATACCTTCCCCAAAAGCCATTTTCAAAATCAATATCGGCACGTTTTTCATTTAACCAAGGATTATTCTCGTCTTCCTTTAAAATCGTTCCAAACTCATCTTGTCTAATAGTATAAAGTTCTTCAATTCTTCTAATGAGCATTTCACGATTTTCATTCACGAAATACTTCATTTTAAGAACTTCATCAACTGCATCTTCAATTTCTTCTCTAGTGAATGAAGAACTATCTGATAAAAGTTGTCTAATATTTTTTATCGGGTCTTTTTTACTCATTTATTAAAAATTCAATGTATTCTGGATAGAAATTATATGGTTCGGTATTTAATATTCTTGCCTTTGCTTTTTCAATAGATAATCCACTTGTTACAAAACTATTGAAAAGCTTTTGCATTGTTTCTTTTATCGCATTGTGGTCTATCCCTTCAAAAGGTTGACCGTGTGGTTTTTCATTCTCGTTTTCTTGAAGAGTAATTAAGGGGACAGGTATTGTTTCCTCAATGAATTGAATGACCTTTTCAATGTCCTTTTTCAAATCACCTGATTTGGATAGCAATTCATTTAAAAGAGGATGTTGACGATTTATTTTATAAAATCGCTTGCCGTGCCTAGCCTTTTCTTCCCAGAAGGGAAAATATTCATCTGAAGCCAGTTTGCGTTTAAGCACTTTTCCTTTGTGTCTATAAACTTCAACTGCTTGGTTTCGTGCATCCTTTGCAAGTGCTAAAATCTGTTCGCGATAAAGTGAAGGTGGCCTAGCGATAGATTTTTTAATGTCGATTTGCCAATCATCATCAAAGTTGTTTGGTAGGTCAACTTGAATTCTACACAGGTCATAATGCACTTCCTTTTTAAATAATCCTAACCAATCACCAGCAACTAAAAGTCTTCGGTTACGATATACATAAAAACCTTGATGTGCCGTCCAACTATCTTTTGGGCCTTTTCCATAGTTATATTGTTCAGCTGAAAGTTTTGATCTGTGTGGTAACACAAAACCTTTAACTTTAATTGAACCAGCTTCTAATCTCGTTTCAGGTTTAGGTTGCAAACCATCAATACCAATCATAAATGGATCCCAAGGATTTATTTCACGGTCACGGAAGAATATTTTTATTCCTTCGTCCATATACCTATGAAAAACCATAGAAAGATGAGATTTTACGGAATCCATAATTCCAAAAAACTTACTTTTTGCTTCCTCATTATCTTCAGATCTACCCTTTGTAAGCCTATCCAATTCCCACCAAATTACAAGAGTGCCCGTTTCTAAGGCCTCGATTTTTTGAGTCCAATTTTCTTCATTAGGAATATGTCTAATTAATTTCCAAGATTTAGTGTAGTTCACAAAGTCTAAATCCCAAGTCCAAAATACAGGCTTATAACCTCTTGCTTTTGCAAAAACTGTGAATTTTCTTGATTGGGAAAAGGAAGCAGTTTTAAGTCCTAATCCAAATCGACCTAAATCATCTCGATTTCGTTCTTCCAAAGGATTTTTACTCCCAGGTCTCATTGCTTGAATGAGTTGTTCATTATTCATTCCTGTACCATCATCTAAAATAGACAATGTTGTGTTTGAACCTTTCCAATTATAATCTATCCAGATATTCTTTGCTCCAGCTGTAATTGAATTGTCAATAATGTCTGCAATTGCAGTTTCGATGGAATAACCAATCGCTCGAAAGGTTTCAATCATTGAACTTGCTTCTGGTTCGGCTGAGGTTGTGAGTATGTCAGTGTAGTCAATCATTCCCCTTTAAGTGCTTTAAAGATTTCTATTGCAATAACCTTCGCCATCAAAGGCGGAACAGCATTACCAATTTGTTTAAAAGCAGCCGTTCTATTTGCCCCTTCTCTTTCCCCTTCAAAGTAATAGTCATCAGGAAATGATTGAAGACGGGCAGCTTCTCTAATGCTTATTGATCTATTCTGCTTAATGTCAGGATGGATATAATAATGACCGTCTTTAGCAATATGAGCTACTACCGTTTGAGAGTAGGGTAAATCAGCCGCCACAACTTTAAACCTGTCAAAAAATGAAGATCGGTTTTGGTGAGACTTTAATTGATCGGGCAGGTCATTGTAGTTCAAACGTTCTTTATTTTTCTCCCATTTCTGAACGGCAATTTTGTAGATTTCTTTGTCTTGATCTCTATGAGGTCTAGCAACGTGCTGGGTTAAAACTTCAATTCCATTGCGTAATGCGTGGGATTTCAGGTACTCGGTTGTTTTTGTTTTATATTTCAAAAATTTGTCTACACCTTCACCAGCTTTGATAATTGGTAAATCCTTAAATAAGTTCTCTATAATAAACTCACTTTCGGTCTTTATTTCTTCTAGGTCTGGAATGTCAACTTCTTTATTCTTTTGCCACCCAAGAATAATTATTCTTCTTCTGTTTTGTAATACACCAAAATTTCTAGCATTAAGGGTAAAAAGTTTTATTTCATAACCTTTTTCACTAAAAAGTTTTTTCATTTCGGTTAAATAATATCCTTGTTTTGCTGATTTAAGACCCAACACGTTTTCAAAAACAAACATTTTTGGTTGATACTTTTCTAAATATTTGGCATACTGGACAAAAAGGTAATTCCTAGGATCACCCACCATTTTGGTTTTAGACCTAGCTCGCCCAACAAGGGAATACGCTTGACAGGGCGGCCCACCAATAATCAAATCAACTTTTTTAGCACCTAGGCATTTATCTATTTGATTTTGTATTTCCTTATTGTTTTCATCTCCGATTGGTGCATTGATAACAGATTCTAAAACCTCATTAGGTACGCTTTTATAAAGTTCCTCACGAGTAATTTCTCCTTTGAGATATGATATGTATATTTTATATTTCTTAATAGATTTTAAATAATGATATGCTGCTCGAGTTTTTAGCGTGTTGCATGCAGATTTTTCGATTTCAACGTGGGCAATAGGTTCAAAACCAGCTTGGATAAATCCTTCTGAAAGCCCGCCTGCTCCCGCAAATAAGTCTATAAAATTCATCTTTTTATTCATGATTTTGTGGCTTATTCGAAATGATTAATTCTTTAACATCTATGTCTAATATGTTTGCTATTTCCATTAGTATTTCTAGTCTTGGCTGTTGTCTATTTTGCACATATCCATTCACCATATTGTAACTTTTTCCAAGTTTCTCAGCTAACCAAGTTTGTTTTATTCCTTTGTCTTCAAGCACTTCTTTTATTCGGTTCATATCCGTATAAATTTTAGTCGCTAAAATAGCACAAAAATCTCATTTATCTCGTTTTTCAATATACATATCGTTCGTTTCATTGTTAGTCTGTCCGAGCGCTGGCAAAAAAATAGGCTCTTTTGGTTTTTTGCGTTTGGCTTGTGGGTCGGCAAAAACCAAATGTGCCTATTTGCGCGTTGGCTTTTTTCAGCATGTTGCACAACGTTTTCGGGCTTTGCGAAGGAGCGGATTAGAAAGACTAAACTTTCAATTTAGCACAGACGTAGCAAAACCATTTTTTCTATTTGCTAATTTACAGTTTAAAAGCAAATAAAAAATGGTTTTGCGGATTGAAAGCACAAATGTTGAAGTTTGCACTTAACCCGCTCTTTTGCAAAACCGTTGTGTGTGCCCTGCATATGCAGGACACACCCCGAAAGCTTTTCAAATAGTTC
>CAYNIM010000058.1:0-9945 GCA_964397335.1 uncultured Flavobacterium sp. | reverse complement strand
GGAACTATTCAAGTTGTCGGAGATTTTACAGCTAACAAAAGAATCAATTAAATAACAAACAACAATTAAACAAACAAAAATCATGAATTTAAAATCAACACTTTTCGGAATTTTAATAAGTCTTGGATTTGTGTTTTCAGCCCAAGCACAGGAAGAAACCCGTATCGGAGCTTTTTTAGCTTACGGGACAGAAATCAAAAATATCGGAATTGGTGCCAATGCAGAGTTCCCAATCATTGAAAATCTGACTATTTCTCCATCATTAATTTATTATCTCCCAAAAGAAGAATACGGAATGAAAATGAATTGGTTCGAGGTCAACGCCAATGCCAATTATTATTTCGTAAGTCAAGATAATATGAGTGTTTACGCACTTGGAGGGTTGAACTACAGCAGCGTGAAAGTTTCTTTTGATGACGCGTGGCTGGGTAGTTATTCTTCATCAGACGGGCGCTTCGGGCTAAACCTCGGTGGTGGAGTTAACTTCAATCTCGGAGGAATTACACCTTTTGCCGAACTCAAATACGTCATTATAGACGGCGGACAATTGGTGGCAGGAGCCGGAGTGAAATTTAATTTATGATATCAGTTAAAACCCGCGGTTGAATCTATTATTAAGAACTCAACCTCAAATTAAAGATGTATAATATAAAAAATGAATACGATGAAAAATTTTAAACAAACACAGAGATTAGCAACCCTTGCGGTTGCAGGACTAATGCTATTTTCGTGTAGCAGTGATGACGACACAAATCCAATTGATGACGACCCAATTGTAGAGTTGCCACCTATTGTTTTGGATTGTGATTATTTCAGTGAAGACAGAGTTTTGACAGACGACCCACAACGTCCTGTGGATTATGTTATTACTTGCTATGCAAACGTGCAGGGAAGCCTGAAAATAGAACCGGGAGTGGTTATTGAATTTGAAAACCACGCAGGATTACGAGTAAACCTCAATAGCAAAGTTTTTGAAATCAAAGGAACAGCAACAAACCCTGTAATTCTCACAGGAACCTCTAAACAAAAAGGACATTGGCGAGGGATTTTCTTGACAGAAGCCCACAACCAAAACAACCTTATCGAACATACCGTGATAGAATATGCAGGGTCACAAAACCTAACCGGTTCTTCGCCTGTTTATGAAGGAAGTTTGGCTTTACGAGGAGTTTCCGGTACGACACCAATGGCACTTACCCTCAACCACGTAGAAATCAAAAACGGTGGAAGTATTGGTTTGGATTTTCATGGACTTAGGAAAAATGCAACTGTATCAGTTTCTAACGTAACCATTACGGGCAACGAAGGTGTTCCGGTTAAGGTTTCGGCTGAAATGGCTCATATTTTTAACAATACATCTTCATACAGTGGAAATGCAAGTGATTTTTTCAACATCACACCATCATATTATGGAATAGAAGACCAAACCGTAAGTTGGAAGAAGTTAGATGTGCCTTATTTGGTAGATAGCCGTGTTCACATCAAAAATGATGGGCATTTGACCATTGAGGCAGGAGTAGAAATGCAGTTTAAGCCTGGAGGGTATATTCAACCTTATGATGGTTCCACCGCGGGAGGAAACAATCTAAGTCTGAAAATACAAGGAACAGCGACAGAACCTGTTCACTTGAAAGCACATAACGGTACCAACTGGGGAGGGATAATGTTTGGATTCACACAAGAAAACAACATCATAGACCACGCCATTATCGAAAATGCCAAAGGTGATTTTCCTGTGGGCAACATCCAAAATACCGGGGCGATCTATATGCATGCAAGCCCTAAATTAAGTGTTTCAAACACCACTTTTAAGGATTTAGAGAATTGTGCTTTTTATTCACCATACGGTGCTGATTATTTTGATAACCTGACCGTAACCAACGTTACTTTTGATAATGTAGCAGAAGAGTATTGTCATAATTAATTTCTAACAAACGGCAGGCAGGCATTTTAAATTAGTCTATGGCTTGCCGTTTATTTTAACACACGACTTTAATACATGGCAAAATGAAAGTTTATACACAAATCTATCTTTTAGTCTTATTGGTCATTACCCCGCTATGGTCACTTGCTTGTAGCAACAATGGCAATAGGAGCAACGCCGATGGCTCCACCAAGGAGGAAACGATTAGGGAAAATGGAGGAGATTTTTCGGAAGCAGAAGATTTTGTACAGCCTGAAATAGCAGATAGCGAAACGGAAGTGCCTGCACAGGGCATCAATATTGGCATAAAATACATCACCATTCCCGAACACCCAAGAGGAGATTATATTCCTTTCTCCAATTGTCCACAAGATAAGGTTACGAAATTTGAATTTCGGGTGGAAAACAGAGGAGCTGATTTTGACAAAAAAGGCAAGGCCATATTCGGTGCCGTTCAGATCAAAAGGCTGTCGGATGGAATGGTTTTGCTCAACGAGGAAGCCGTCCTTGAGTTCAAAGCCTTTACACCGGGCTGGATCCGATTTAAGTTTGACCCCATAGACCTGTCTCAAGCCGGATTGTATGAAGTGACCGTCGAATCGTATATGGTTGACTTACCGGCCTACCTGAAAGACAGATCAGTGAAACCAAAGCCTCTGGACACAGACTTGTCCGACAACAAGGTGGTGTATGTCAACCGAGTAACCAACAACGAATTGTTAGCAGAAAATTCCTTGAACCGGTTCGATTTTGAAGGGATGCAAAGCACGAGGGATTTGGCCGACCAAGGCTGGAATTTTAGCCATTTGCCCGATTCTGTACAGATTTCCAACAAGGGGATCGGAGGCTCAAGAGCGATTGCAATCCATCTTCATAAGGGAGACGAAAACAAGCGAAAGCTATATACGCCCACCATGGCGATGGTTGAAAATCAGCAGGTGAATTTCCAATTTAAATTACTGGATGCCCAATCAGGGGAAAACGTGACTGAAGAATTAATGTCATCAGAAACGTTTAAAGCGGAAGTTTCCCATCAAAAATTCTGTCGTATGGGCGTAGAAGTAACCTTGAAACACAAAGTTTCGGATGCACAAGCTACGGAAGACGGATTTTTTGAGTTCCGGCCTATGCCTGTTTATCAGGAAGCCGGGAATTTCAGGGGACAGATTGCATTCATCAACCTATCTGCTTATCCGGAGATTCTGTTGGTCATCGATGAGGTCATCGTACAGGCATTGAACTAAACAAGGTATTTCAGAAAACAATAAAACTTAAAACGAAAAACACTGAAAAATGAAAACTTTAAAACAACTCTATTTTTGCGCTACACTTATAATCGCTTCGTTTTTGCTCTTTTCATGCAGTAAAGACAACGATCCCCAACCGGAAGAGGAAAATATCCCACTGGAAGTAGGCGGTACAATAACGGGCGATGTAAACGGGGAAAAAGTAAATTATGCGGACATCAGGATTGCCGTTTACGGCTTATCCAACTTCGTTGGGATTATCGGACATCAGCAGGTCGAAGAACACAGACGGGATAGGGTACGTGTAGTCGTCCCTTTAACACCAACGACAGGAACGTTCGATCACAATGAGACTCCGTTTTTTATACATTACGAAGCCATTATGGGCAACAGCGAAGATGGTACCGGATTTAACCGGAACGCATCGGGAGTGATAACCGTCACGGACTATAAGTCGATTGGCACGGACGGAGATGAAACCTATTATTACGTGAAAGGTACTTTTGAGCGTTCGGGGATGAATAATTTTAATAGCGAAACAGTAGACATTCGCGATGGGGAGTTTGAATTTGTCTATAAGTATTAACGGTACTATATATCAAAACGTTAGAAAAGATATCAATACAATACATCAATATAACAATAACAATCAGAAAGACTATGAAAAAGACAATTGTACAAACAGTAATGGCTATGGTGGTTCTATGCTTGATAACAGCCTGCTCCAAAGGAGGAGAGAAAAATGAGAACGAGGAGACTTCGTCCGATATGCATACCTATCATGTCGAGATAGCCGGAGGTGAGACCTATAAAGGCAGTGTGCCGAGCTATGCCCCCGGGGTAGTTGAGGCCTATAACCCGGTTTCCTTTGTGGAATACAGTGAAGAAATAAGCAGTAAGGTGTTGGCTGGGATTTTACAGGACGTGCCTGGTGATTTTCAATTTGGAATAGGACTGGCCATGGACGACAGTAATCAACCCACTATTCCGGAATCCGGCGTAGGCATTACCTTCGGTAAACGGACGGAGGAGAATAAATATGGTCCTGCGGGGCCCGTCAATATGACATTGAAAAACTATAAAGAACATGACTATTCTTTTGCCGGCGAAGAGGGGACGGTAGCGTCCTTCACGCTAAGCTTCAGCGGGAAGTTTAAATTGGGAGCGGACGGCGAGGAAGTCGATGTGACCGGCGAAATCGTGGTTGCGGCTCCTTAGAACGGAACTGCCTTTTACAAAGGACATGGATTGATCGTGTCGCAAATAAAAAACAAATGGATATTATACAGAGATGAAACCTGCATGAGCTGCTGCTCAAAAAAGAACATGAATAGCTCATGCAAGCTTCATTGCCGTTAAAAAACAAATTATTCAAATGAAAATGATAAGATTTACATACATTGCTATCGCAGTCATGGCAATAAGTTCCATGTCCTGCTCCAAAAGTGGCCGTAAAGATACCGTCAACAATGAGCTTAACGAATGCTTGGAAACCTCAGTGCCTTTCCCGACTTCGGCCACGCTAACGGCTTGTACAGATGCCACGGTTGGTAAAAGTGCAGCGTTTAAGTACGCTGCTACGTGGGTAGAAGCGGTAGATTTTTTTACAAAAGCATACAGTACCAATGGTTGGGCGATAACGAGTGAACGTATTGACGACAAACCCGGTAAAATGAGAACAGCTGAATGGCGCGCGGAAAAAAACGGAACCGAACTCGCTATATCGTTAAGCGATAGCCGGGTAGACGATACTTCTGGCTCATTACAAGGTATTGCGCTACACTTTTATGAATAACAACCCGCTTGTCGTCGGGACAGGCTATAAATAATTAGAGATGAACAAGACAATCATACAAAGCTTGATAGGCATGCTTGTTGTATGCCTGATGGCGGCCTGCTCCAAAAAGCACGAATCCAACGTGACCGAAGAGGAAGAAGAAATGCAATTGGAGCTTCGTGCCGATGAAACAACATTCGATTGGAAGTTAGAAGACGACCTCCTGACCCTAACCAAAGGAGAACGAAGTATAAATTGGCTCATTCACAGCATTGAAGATAACAAAATGACCGTTGGGGTTCAAATGCGTCCGGACTCGGACAAAAGAATGTATGTGGTCTATCAAAAAAAAGAATAACAAAAAAACAGAAACAAAATGAAAATTTTTAAACAAACCTATTTTTTAGCAATATTGATGACATCGTCACTATTTCTTTTTTCTTGCAGTAGCGATGATGATAATTCCAATTCTGATACTTCTGTAACCATTGAAGACGGTCGAATTTCCTTTGATATTTCAGGTTATGAAAATGCTTCAATGGAAGACGACGTTGTTTATTACCTGAACAACCAATACAATATCAAGTATTTTCAAATAGCGGACGATGAAGGTATTTATCATAATGATGCAATATGGCATATTCGTTTTGAGCAAAATTCCAATGATGAAATTGCCTTGCCCGAGCCGGGAGAGTATCCGATTGTTCAAGGTTTGGTAAATACGTACGACCAAACTTCCTTTAACGCAACCATTTCGGTATGGACAGACATTATGACTGAAACAGGAGTGACTTTTGGAGGAAATAACGGTGTAGTAAACGGTACGATAAAAATAGTGAGTAACACAAACGACATTGTTAAAGGCACTTTCAGTTTTGAAGCCTATTCTTCAAATGGAGAAAAAATAACTGTAAGCAACGGGAAATTTTCTGCACCAAAAAACTCTTGGTAAAACCTACTTAAAACCATAAACAATGAAAAATAAAATGAACAGATTATTAAAGACTTTAACATACGTTACATTATCCATAATGGTTGCCCTGACCGTAAGTTGTTCAGCTGAAGATGGTCGCAACGGGATTGACGGTGAAATGGGACCGCAAGGTGAACAAGGGCCCGCGGGGCAAGATGGAAATGCTAATGTAATTGCTTCCGATTGGTTTCAAGTACAATATGATGAAATGAGTGGTGCCAATCCACCCACTTGGGGAGCAATGATTTTCCAAAACGATGATATTCCCGAAGTAGATTTAGAGGAATTTGTAGAGACTGGTGGTGCTCTCCTCGTCTATGCAAAATTATATGAAGGGAATGATGAAACGGATTATATCATTTTATCAACACCAACCACTTACATAAACTTAACCATTATCAGTGGTTTTCGTAATACAGCAAGTGGGGTGACCCTGGTAATTCAAATAGAAGGCACTAATGTGTCTTCTATTGAAAACATTCCTAATTTAACCTTTAGGTATGTATTGATTCCGGCAGCCACTGCTCAAGCTTTTAAACTTAATAGTGGTAATTTTCCAAAAACTTTTAACGAAGCAGTCACACTTTTTGGGTTAGAAGAATAATTAGCCGTTTTCTGCACCGTATACGTTTGCGAATTAAACCTTTTTGGTTTTAACAAGAGAAATAACTAATTTTAGCATCTAACAAGATGTTAAAATTAGTTTCTTATGAAAATTTTACTCGCAGATGACCATTTTCTGGTCTTGGACGGATTGGAGGTTTTGTTATCCACTTTTGACTTTGTGGAAAAAACAAAAAGTGCATTAAATTATATGGAACTGAAAAATATTTTGGAAGAAGAACATTTTGACGTTTTGTTGCTCGATATTCACTTCGGTAAACACGATGGCAGGACAATCATTCAGGAAATCAAACAGTTGATGCCTGATATGAAAGTCATTGCCCTGACCAGCCATTCCGATTCGGTAACGATTAAATCGTCTGTCAATGCGGGATTTGACGGTTATCTGTTAAAAATTGACGGCAGGGAGGAAATCGAAAAAGCTCTAAAAGCCGTGATGAATGACGAAAAATATTTCAGTCCCAAAACACAGCAAGTATTTTTTGAGACCCAAACCTCCAAAACCAAAACAGAACTGACCGAAAGGGAAAAAGAAATTTTACAGTTGATTGTACAAGAAAAAACAACCAAAGAAATCGCAGAACAACTGTTTGTATCCGAAAAAACCGTAGAAACACACAGAGCGAGCATTATGCAAAAACTCGAAGTTAAAAACATTGCCGGAATGGTCAAAAAGGCAATTATGCAAGGTTTGGCAGAGGTTTGAAAAAACAAATTTAATTATGAGAATCTTATTACTTTTTTTATTCTTCTTTTCTTCCTTTTTTGCCAATTCGCAGAATCGGGTAGAGAATGTTTCTGTAGGGCCAGAGTTTTTAGACTTAATAGACGAATTAGATAGTTGTATCAGTTCTATAGAATTAAATTGTATTGAAATTGCCGATAAAATCATTGAAAAAGGAAAGCAGGAACGTGTTGACTTTATGGATTATCTATACTCTAAAAAGGCTTATTACTTTTTGACTCGATATGAGTTGGATTCTGTCATAGCCTATGGGAAATTAGCCCTTGAGAATCCGCATCCGGTAGAAGAAGAACGATCAGATGTATGGACTTATGCTCATTTAGTTAGTGCTTATTATTATAAGGGAGATTTAGATATTTCTATAGATTATTCTCTTAAAATTGCCGAAATATTAGAAGAAGGAGGTAATCAATTAGATCTGGGTCGTGAATATTCAAATATTGGTTTTTTGTTAGGACAAGCCAATAATACGGAAAAACAATTAGAGTATTTGCATAAGTCGTTTAAGTTGTTAGAGGAAAATAAAGATAAGGGGTTCATTGCTACTGCTGCCAGTAACTTAGGACTTGCGTATTTAGATAAAAAAGATACGATAAACGCAAAAAAATGGTTAGAAACGTCATTAGAACTATCAGGACTGTCAAACGATTTGGTAGCAAAAACACAATCGAATTACATTTTATCTACAATCGAAGAAGACTTAAATAAGTCGCTACAATATTCGGAACTATCCGTAAAATATGCTGATGAACTCAAAGACAAGACCAGTCAGTCGAACGCCTATTACGTTCACGCAGAAAATTTGTATAAACTCGGAAAATCAGACGAAGCTATATACTATGCCGAACGAGCCGTAAATCTTGCTCAGGAAATAGGTAACAAGCCCTCTTTGCTCCAAGCTTACAAAACCGCAGCTGGCATTCATTATGATGTTGGTAAAAAAGAAAAAGCGGCAGATTATTTTAACACGTATGTCATTTTGAATGATTCTATTTCTTCGGCAGAAAAAGCAAGGGAAATCAACGATATAAACACCAAATACGAAACCGAAAAAAAGGAAAAGCAAATAGCCGAGCAGGAACTGAAAATCCAAAAGCAGCAATCCAACTTACTTTTGGCGATTTTGGGTGGAGCTTTGTTGATTTCAATTTTGGGCGGAGCAATTTTCTATAACAATAGAAAACAAAAGGCAAAACTCAAACAATTGCAACAAGAAAAAGAAAACGCGATTCTCAACTCTTTTATTTTAGGCGAAGAGCGAGAGCGAAAACGAATCTCCCACGAACTGCACGACAGTGTTGCCGCTATGATTGGTGCCGCCAAAATGAGTTTGGAGTCAATACCACATCTTCCACAGGAAAAAAGAATGGAACAACTGGCAAAAGTTGAGCGGATATTAGAACGTTCTCACGCAGATATTCGTCATATAGCGCATAACCTTCTCCCGACCGTGTTAGAAAAAGAAGGATTGATACAGGCAACCAACCATTTTGCTTCTGAAATCAACGAAACCAAGTTGGTCAAAATTTCGGTAACGGACAAAAGCAGCAATACAGAAGAGCTTTCTCCACAATTACAGTTAATGCTTTTCCGGGTTATTCAGGAATTGGTAAATAATATCATAAAACATTCGCAGGCACAAAATGCCGAAATTATATTTAGCAATAGTCCAACCGGTTTACAGATTGAAATATCAGATGATGGTATTGGTTATGATGATAATAATACTACTGAAAATCAAGGTTTATATAGTATCACTCAACGTCTAAAATCTATTGGAGGGAATTTTAAAATCACCAAAAGAAAATCAGGAGGTACGCAAGCTAAAGTAGTGATAACGGCTTAAGGGAGGTTATGCTACAAAATTTTTCCGTGTATCACCGATCTTAACCATATTTTCGACTTTTGTTAATGTCAGCTTGTATTCCTGTTCTAAGAATATAGCAGTCAATAGCATTTAGTGGTAATGTTTGGCTTTATGTAGTATAAGATTTTACCGATTTATCAGAAGTAATCGTATGGTATTTTATATTTTTGTGTTTTAATATTCAGATAGGACTTGCATTTCAAGTTCTTTTTCAATCATAAACTATATCAGAATTACAAAGAGGATATGACTCAAATTAAAAATGCCCCAATCGACAAAGTTGTGAAGCCTATTCAGAAATTTATCCAACAGGAAAAATCCGGAGGGTTGATATTAGGAATTAGCGTAATCATTGCTTTATTTTTAGCAAACTCGCCTTGGCATCACGAATACCATCATTTTTTTGAACAGAAATTAGGCTTCCAGTTTAACGGCAGTACATATCTCGAATACAGCTTCCACCATTGGATAAACGATGGATTGATGGCGATTTTCTTTTTTGTTGTAGGATTGGAACTGAAACGGGAAATCGTAGCGGGAGAATTATCCAATCCAAGAAAAGCAATGCTGCCTATTGCAGCGGCAATTGGAGGTATGGTAGTACCTGCCCTTATTTATTTTGCGCTGAACCCAACAGGAGACGTACATACAGGTTGGGGTATTCCTATGGCTACGGACATTGCTTTCGCCTTAGGCGTTCTTTATCTTTTAGGCAACCGTATTCCGCTGACACTAAAAACCTGAGTTCGATTAATCAGAATATTGCTAACTGATTTGTTTTTAGCTGA
>CAYNIM010000057.1:0-11678 GCA_964397335.1 uncultured Flavobacterium sp. | reverse complement strand
ACCATTAGTGGATCAACAGTAAATGAAATCACACTGGAAGCTGATATCGAACAAAATTTTGGTAATGTTTATAAACTAACAAACGGAACATATGTGACCATTAGTGGATCAACATTAAATGAAATCACACTGGAAGCTGATATCGAACAAATTATTGGTAGTGTTTATAAACTAACAAACGGAACATATGTGACCATTAGTGGATCAACAGTAAATGAAATCACACTGGAAGCTGATATCGAACAAAATTTTGGTAATGTTTATAAACTAACAAACGGAACATATGTGACCATTAGTGGATCAACTGTGACTGAGTTAGAAATTCCTGAATTTACTAAAGTAACAAAGTTATATTATAGTAGTAGTTATCCTACTGATAATCCTTTATACAAAAAAATTGATTATATAGAAAAAGGAACAGCTATTGATGCTTCTTTTGAAGAGGATAAACCAACAACTTTAATAAATAAAAAGGGGTTTAGCCACTATTCTTTAACAAAAGATGGTACTAAACTACCAATTGGAACAGTATTAGTTGAAGATTTCACTGTTCATAGTGTTTTAAAAGATGTAAAAATACCAATTAAAGTACATATCGATAATCAAGTTGATACATTATACTACTATGATGGTGATGTGATCGAGCTAGAAACACCAGTTAAAGATGGTTATTTATTCAAGCATTGGTCATTAAAACCGGATGGTCCTGAAGCATCACTTGTAGCAGGAAACACATATACTAATGTACCTAAAGAATTTTATGCTGTTTGGGATAAAACCTACACAGTTACTTTTGTTAATGGTTATGACATTCATGCCGAACAAATTGTTGTTGAAAATCAAAGGGTAACAGCCCCAGAAACACCTATGAAACAAGATTCTAAATTTGTAGGATGGTACAAAGACCAAGAAACAACCGAAGTATTCAAAATCACAGATGTGATCACAGAAGATACCATATTATATGCTAAGTTTACATCATCCGATCAAGGTGGTGGAATAATTCCAACGCCAAAACCTGGTAATTTAACAAATTCAGATCTAATACTAATCGGAGTTGGATCAGTGGTTCTACTCTTAGCTGTAGTTGTATTTTTCAACAGGAAAAAATAACATGAAAAAGATGGTTTTTTTCATAAATCTCCTTTTATTCTTAGTATTAGTAGCACCAGTTAAAGCTGGTGCTTCTTCTACTGATTTAAGGATCGATGGGCCATCAAAAATTACCAAAGAACAATACAGTATCCTGACAATGTCAGAGATGCTCAATTTATATTCATCCCCTCTAGGTGATGTCACTATTATTGCTGATAATTTCACTGGAAACGGTGCAGTTATCGGAACATATTCAATTGAATTATATGCGAGTAGGTTTTCAGAATCTGTTACCAGGGAAATTGAGATCGAGGTTATAAAATCGATTGGTTTTGGTGTTAAAGCTGTAACCGATGGCAAGCACCTACATGTTAATACTAACTTTAAGCTGTCACCTACAAACATTCTTCATATTCATGACAAAGTAGGATTATTACGTTTAAATGACACTACTCAAGTGGGGATAATTACTGATAATTATTCAGAGAATTACAATAAACCTGGTACGTACCAATATGAATATAGGGTTATGGATGCTACCGGCCTTGATATGACAGTGCTAATTTATATACATGTTTATGAGAATAATATAATTGAGAATCCAATCACTATCGATCCTGTTGATAAAGGCCGTGATTTAAAAAAAATATTCGATGATATTACAGCTATATTAATATTGGGTTTAATCGCATTTGGTGCTTTTTTAATTTTTAAGAAAGTGAGGAAATGAAAATGAAGAAAATACTGATAGCTGTACTACTATCATTTTTATTAATATTTAGCATCAACAATTTACAAGCTCAACAACACATGATCACGCATAATTTGCTATCAGAAACCGGTTATCAACCCATCGCAGATATAGGAGCTAACGTAGGCGAAACAGTGACTATAACAGCTCATGAGGTGGCTGAGGATGAAGTTTTTGTCGGCTGGATACTTGATGGTAAAAAGATGACTAGCAATACTACTTTCACTTTTTCAGTAACAGGTGATCACGAACTGATTTCGGTAAAACGAAAAAACACAAATTATGTGGGTTTGTTTTTTAATCACGAAAGGGATAAACTTATTGATTACGCATATTATCCAAAAACTGAAGTTATTGAAACATTGGTGATTTATCCAAATAATGAAGTTCCAGAGGGCTTTTCTTTTGGTGGATGGATTTCTAATGAATACGATACATTAGGAACAAAACCAACTTCTGATATGTACTTCTATCCTGAAATTTTAGCAACATCTTTAGAACATTTACCAATTACTGATGGTGAACAAATACGTGTTTCTATCGATCCAATCGAGGGTGGTTATAGAATATCCTTTAATGATGGTATTCATACAGAAAGAATCAAAGTTACAAATCTACCAGAGTGGTTAGTAAATTCAAAAGAGGTATATTACTATACCGATGAAGCAGAAAACCGCTTATTTGTTGGCTTTTATGATGCTCGTACACCTTTCAAAAACCTAGGAAGTTATTTAAACAACTTAATAGCTAATAGCTGGATTGTCTATAACATTACCACAGGAGATTACCGCCGATCTGAATTCAACGTTATACATGCGAAATTATTCAGTGTTGGCAACGGATGGACAAGTCATAATCACTTATATGCCGATATTTCAATCCCACATGATATGGATAAGATATTATCAATGACTGTATCATACGAATATAAACATAAGTTTCTAAACGGTACTAGTAGTACCGATTGGATAGAAGTTAAAGAACAGCTACTTCTAGCTGACCGTAAAATCAAAACTGAGCTTCCCTGGTATTACTTATTTATCAGTAGTTATCAATATTTTTATCAAAAATACGTTACCAGGCTAATGTATTGGGATAAAGAGATAAAAGATATCACAGAAAATGCGACACCAACCTACAAAGCTGATTTTATTCAATACTTAGAAGAAAACGGATCCGGATCATATTCGATAAACGAGGTTTTTCCAGAAAATAATAAAGTATATCGATTATTTTTAGGCCAAAAAAATGCGATGTTTTCCACAGCTGTTTGGGCAAAAGAATTCGCAGTTTTAACATACCGTTATGAAATTGATGGTAAAGAGTTTTCGAACCCTTTTCCAGTAAATGAAGCACCACCTATGCCAGAACCGCCTGCGTTATTACCAGAGATTATCCCTGATCCAATTAAAGATTTCTTTGCTGGTTTATGGGCATTCATTGTTAAATTTATGTTTATTGCAATCCCTATTATCGCATTATTAACGGTTAAATTCCCAATGGCCATTATGTATGGTGCTTTTGGTAAAAAGGCCAATAAACATCGAGGTACTGTTGCTTTAGTTTGGGTTGTTTCACTAACCTTGATATTCTACCTATTATTAATTAAAGTTGGCAATGTTTAAAGTATTAGATTGGGCGGTTCAAAATTGGAAACCACTTGTATTTTTAATGACCGTTGGTTTTCTACTAGGTATGATAAAACCGATTACAAATTGGTTAAGAAATATTAAAGAGAGCTTAAGAGAGATTTTTACTCCCTTAGGCTTTTTAGTATTTTTAACTTTAATAGGATTTGCTATATTCTTAATCTTTGCCTGGAAAAACGGGTTGTTTGATTTATGAAACGACTAAAAACTGATAATTTACCAGAATGTATTGTTGATCATGTTTTTAGAGCGATCGAACTAACATTAGGTGCAATACTATCAATGGTCAATCGCTTATATATGCTATTATTCAGTTTTATCAATATATTTTTAGCTGGTTTTTTCAAACTTTTAAGGGCTAATCTAAAATTATTAAAATTTCTGAGTTTACCATGGAGCATACTTATACTCATTTTTTATAAATTATACTCAAACTTTAATAGAGATTCAAATCCATTGCTTGTACCAGGGTTGCACATGATAAGAGCAGGTGTTGGTGGCGGAAAATCGCTAACCTCATTTGTTTTAGCAGAATACTGTCTTGAGCATTTTGGAATGTCATCATACTTTACATCGCCAGTTGAAAAACCACAGCTATCAGAGGATGGTAAATATTGGTATGTTATGCACCGTGTTATCGATCTAAATCAGTATTACAAAGATGGAAAAAAAGTTATGAATTATAATTTTGAAAAGTATCCCTGGATGCACAAAGATGAAAGACATCTTAGATTTAATCCCAGGTTAAACAAAACTAAGGAATATAATGATCAGTTTATCCCAGAACATGAAGATGAGTTATTAATGAGGCATGATGGGGCTAAAGCAATATACAAATATAGCCAACATATGAGGTTAGATACTCAGGAATTAGAAAATTTAACATTTATCCATGAAGTTGTGACTAAAAAAGACATACCAATAAAAAAATGGATCAACGATGATAAATTTGATTTCATTCCGATCAAGCTAAAATTCAAAACGTATACGATTAACTTTGATTTTGATGGAAGTTATTCAAGAAATATATATAAATATTGGTCGATGAAAGTACCTTTAGATGTTTTAATGAAATTCGAAACACACGCAGAAAGTAAAAAATATCGACATTTAAAAGTCGATTATAAATAGGAGTGATTAATATGAATCAAGCTTTAGAAAGAATTATTATAAGTTTAAGTTGGAGTATCGCATTTGCAATACCAATTATTGTTATTATACTGCTTTTGTACGCCTGGGATTATTATAAGAAAAAAACAAATAAGGTTGTTCAAAAGGCAGAAAGAATTATTGTAAAAATGAATCAACCAGAGGAAGAAGAAAAACAAAACGATATAGATTTAGCAAACGAAACTGAGGATATCGAATATAATGTTGAAGATTCTGATATTATTACCAAAAAAGAAATACCAGATTACTCAAATATGACACTAAAGGAGCTACATAAGCTTCCAGAGGTTAAAGAAATAAGAGGTTTCAGTAGAATGCCAAAAGATAAACTTTTAAAAATGCTTGAATAACCGCAGTTATGGATGGAGTTTAGATTGCAGTTGTCGACAATCAACAGCGTTATAATGTATATATATATAATATATACAATTATGTGTTTATTGTTATTGCTGTTTTTGCAGTTTAAACAACATTTGATACAATAGGATTATTCGCTACCTTTCGACCTACAAGAAAGGAAATATAAAGATGTTAATATCAGATTTAATCACTAATTACTTAAAGTATTCAAAAGCAACAAAAAGAAACGGTACATATCAATATGAATGTACTATAGCTAAGTACTTAATATCTTATCTCAAATATAATAAAATTAAAGTTTTATCATTAGCAAAATTACAAGAATTAATAATATATTTGAAAGAAACAACTGAGTTATCAAATAATTCGATTAATAAAGTTATTAAGTTATTAAGGAATATATTAAGTTTTCATAATATCTACTTTGATTGGCTAACGAATTACAAATTGTTGAGGGAAACTAAAAATAGATTCAATACTATATCTGAGAATGAATTAAAACTTATTTTTAACTATGTCGATAATTTAGAAAATAAAGGGAATGCAAACCAATATCAAATGATGATCTACTTACTCTATGATACCGGCATTCGACAATCAAAACTTTTACAAATAAAGCTTCATGATATTAATTTAGAGAAAAACCATATCATTATCAGAGCATCTAAAAGTATAGAGGATAGGGCAGTGTTTTTATCAAACGACATGCACAAGCGATTATCCGACTATAAACCGATTGCTAACAATGATGGTTTTTTGTTCTATAATCACTTAAGAGACCGATGTTTCAACAGAAATGATCTAAAATTATTTTATAGAAGAATTAAAAAGGCAACAAAAATAGATCGATTACATAGTCATATGTTCAGACATACCTACGCAACCGATCTAATTGAACTTGATGTTCCTTTATTTGTTGTTCAAAAACAACTTGGGCATGCATCAATAAAAACAACTGAAATTTACTATCATTCCAGCATTAAGTTTCAAAAGAATCATATGGAAAAAATATCCAATCTAAGATAATTCCGTATGAATATCTTTCCACCCATTCATTTTACGATTAACATATGCTTCTATCTCTTGATATGTTTTAAAAGTTATTCTTACAGTTTTAATCCCTGTGTTATCTAAAACTGTAAAACCAAATGCTTTCGTATAAATTAGGAATAATTCTCTACCTTGATTATCTTTAAGCACCTGTATCGGTTTTGGATGACCTAAAATAACAACAATTACTATAAAAAGGATAAAAATCCCGCCCAAAAGAATCATTGCTTGCTCAAATGTCATAGTATCACCTCCTTATTCTTCTTCTGTTAATCCCAACAAATAATCAGATCGAACATTTAAAGCTTTACATAATTTTCTGATTTGATCTTCATTCAATACGGTTTCTCCAACTTCTTTTCTGCTAACCTCAAATCTAGAAACACCGATAATTTTACCTATTTCAGCTTGAGTTAATCTTTTTTTGATTCTAATTTCTTTTAATTTATTCATATTAAACCTCCAAGTACTTGACACGCAACATTAAATTTGGTAAGATAAGTGCATAAGATGCAACATTGTTTTTAAAATTAAGGGCTTTTCAAATGAAAACCCCATCAATTTCATGTGGCGCCCACTCTAGGACTCGAACCTAGGACCCCTTGATTAACAGAAAGAGGATGATAGTTTGGAAGCATTGTTTTCAAAAATTAAAGAAGCTATCATTATTGTTTCAAAAGATAAGCACTTAGGTGACCTACAGACATTAAATATCGTTTTAGATTATACAAATGATGATGTAAAGCTTGCTGTTAAGTTCTTAACTAGCAAGTTCGGAGGATTTACAAAAGGCGAAGCTAATAAATTAGTATGGAAAAAATCGTACAATAAAATGTACGTAAAAAATAAAAAAAAGAAAGGCATGAAAATATAAAGAAGCTTCTAAGTCATGCCCTTAGAAGCTTCTCTATGTTTTAGGAAAACAAAATGAAAGGTATATATTTAGCTTCATATAAAGCTAATCATCCAAAGTATGACATAATTTATCAAGATATTAACGGAAAGCGTGATATAGCTGGTGATATGTTAGATATTGATTTAAATCCGTATGATTTTATTATAGCAACACCACCTTGTAATTATTGGAGTAGAGCAAACTATAGAAGAAACACATCAAAGTATTCTCAACAAACAAAACATTTATTACCGACTATAATAGATAAGTTGATTGAATTAGATAAGCCATTTATAGTTGAAAATGTAAGAAATCAAAATCTATTTAAAAAATATGGTTTATTCAATAAAAATTGTTTTATCTATGAACATGGTAGACATACATATTGGACTAATATAGCTTTTAATCCTTCTAACATACAACAAATAAATGATTTTTTTGCAAAAAATAAAAGGATACCTGGTAAAAGGGGGTGGTTTATTACACCTGAAGGTAAAGAAGTTCGTTCAGCTGGTCAAAATATTCAAAATCTATCAAAAGGAAATAGACAAGGTGGGTTAAATGTTAAGAATGTTATAGATTATTGGTTAGAAGTTGTTAAAGCAACCCCCGTATATAAATAATAAAGAAAGTTGATGTTTATGCGAAAAAAACAAAGTAAAAAAGACCTATACGGTTTACTTACATTCAACAATTACATGTCATGGTGTAATTATGAATAAAGAAACAAGCAACAAGATAAATATCTACCAAACAATGGCTAAAAAAGACGAGTGCTACACAAAAAAAAGTGAAGCGGATAAACTTAGAGACTACCTAACAAAGCACAACATTATTGATAAGGATACCAAGATATGGATGCCATTTGATAATGAGATAAGCGCTATATACCGCAGTTTTGCTGGGGGGGGGTATAACAATATTATTTTAAGCAATTTGGAAATGGGATTGGACTTTTACTTATACGAGCCGATCGAGTGGGACATTATAATAACCAACCCACCATTTAGTGGAAGAACAAGCCTTATGAAAAGACTTATAGGGTTTAACAAACCATTTATCATTTTACAAGCAACACAGTTTTTCAATAATCAATCCGCAGTGAATTATCTATGTGAATACTCAAATGATTTTAAGTTGTTGCTGCCTAGTTCAAGAATGTCATTTTTAACCTATGACAAAACCAAAGACATTGTTATATCAAAGAAAACAGGGGCAGCATTTTATTCGTTTTGGTTGTGTTATAAGACCAAGGTTAAAGACACATTTACAACACTAAAAGATAATGGTTTAGAAAGCGCAATAGAGAGATTAGACATGGACGGAAACGCAATAGTGGATAACCACTTCAATTTATTCAATATTTAAAAGTTTTAAATTCAATAACGATTTATAAATAATTAAGAAAATTGGTGTTTTTATGATAAAAAAACAAAGTAAAAAAGACCTTTACGGCTTGCTCACATTCAATAATTATATGTCATGGTGTAAAATTTGGGAAAAAAACCCTTATTCAAAATACACTATGGAGGAATTTATATTTGAAACAAAACAGTATATTATGCCTATTGAGAATGAGGAAGAAAAATGACATTTAATAAGATATTGTCAAATATAGATCCAATAGATTTGTTGGATATTATTCTTCCAGAAGCTACTTCTGATCATCGATTGAACATAGTTAAACAATTTGTAAGCTGGAATCATACTTTAAGGTTGACAAGAAAAAACAAATCAGTTGAAAAAGGTGTTTTAAATGTCATCATTGGAATTACGATTTACCACACAAAAGGCAACTTTAATGATGTTTATTTAAGAAAAGTATTAGAAACATTTATCGATAACGGAATTTATAGTACAGCTCAGGCTATCGAATACTGGGTAGCACATAAAGAAATGGTAGAAAAAAGTGATCGAACCAGGATATCAGCTGATGAACCATTATGGATCGATGATATTATGGATACTATTGATCAACAATATTAATTAAGAATAGGATGTATTGAATGTTTAATAAAGCTAATTTCAAAATTCAATATTTAGGTGTTAATATAGAGGAACATTATTCTGGAAAAGGTTCTTTTATTACTACGAAACTGTTTACTAAACTTTTGATACAGTTATCTTCTACTGGGAAAATGATATACAGTAATCAAGAATTAGTAGGTTTATTTGGGTGTACAGAAAGAGGTTTACAAATCGCAGCTAAACAACTTGAGAAATATGACTTATTCCATCGTGTTTTTACCGATGAAACTAGGTATACAAGAATTGGTTGGCGTGCTAATTTAGAAAACATTATGAACCTACTTGAATTAAAAGTTAAGGATGTTGAAGAACTTGAACGTGGTAACATTCATAAATCAATCATAAGACAAATGGTTATACAGTTAAAGAAAGACCGTAGAGCTTTACGTAGAGCCATAACTATCGCAAAACGTAAGGAAGATAAACAACGTTTTAATGAATTAATGAGAGAAAAAAGAGAACTCGAACAAGCTTACCAGGATCACTTAAATTACGTAATAAATAGACATAATAAGTTTAATCATGTTGATCCGGATATTGATATGGATCAACTTATAAAAGAAGCTAAGGCAGTGCTGCCTGGTTTCTTTAACCTTGTACCACCAGATACAATTAAAAACTAAATATGATAAAAAAGACAGCCTTTCCTGTCTTGTTTATACTTGTATTTCCTCTGTGAAATGCTTACATTTTTAAGGAAAAAGCACTCGATCTAATCCCCGGGTGCTTTTTTCTTTGGCCAAGAACTTATTAATTTTCGCCCATCAATTGTTTAATTTTCATACTGTTTATTCATTTTCACCCTATGAGTTATTAATTTTCCCCATAGTATTGGTTTTCTTTAATTTTAATTTAAAATTAAATTAAACCTTATTGTTAGTGGTTAGAATTAGTCTTTGAATAAGATACATTCTAACGATATAAACTTACATCATCTAATTTAATTTAGATACGGATATGTTTCTACATGTATTCAATTTACAGCAACAAACATCAGTACATCATCTTTTTAAAAACCCATGGTATGACCCGCATGGTTGGATAATCAACAATACTTTGATAAAAACATGATGTTTGTACATCTAACATAGTATGATGAAGGAAAAACAACCTATAAATGATTGGTTTAACTCTCTTATATGAAGTTTCTTTACTATTTTGATATCTAACTTTAAATCTTTTTAAAAACCTCTAGTACTTCTATAAATAACTATGTGTGTTAAATGGAATAAATTTACTGTTTTTCCTTAAAAATGGTCTACCTGAAAAAAAATGCCTTTTATTATGGTATTTTAAAGCTAATAAGTGGCGACTTTACGCAGGAGGCTTAAAATGGCTAAAAAATTAAAAATTAATAACAAAAGGGTTAATCAATTAACTAAATTAGCACTTGGTATTGGGACATTATTCATGCTTTTACTATTCGTTGTACCTTTGTTACCGGTTAAAGATGTAGCATTGGGCGCAGAACCAACAGCTTACCAATCATTTGTGAAATTCTTTGTTGATGCACAAGGGATATTTGTTAATAACATCATTGTGATCGGTGCTTTATTTGTCTTAATCTTGCTATTTTATAAGTTTAGCAAAAAATAGGAGGTATATAATGAAACGTATATTATTTGCACTTTTAGCCGTATTAACGGCCTTTTCTGTTTACTTAACAGCACCTAAATTAGATGCTATGAATGTAGCTGAAAGCCCTGGATGGTATGCTGTTAAGCAATCTAACGTAATCGATGAGGTAACAGATGGTGATAAGGTTTATCCGATCGCTCAAAATAACAATTATTATTCAAGCACAAACGGTTTTAGAACAAACCGTGATACCTTTGTCACAAAATGGGATACAACACCATCATATTTTCATGTTTATCATACCATCAAACTTGATAATACTATCGATAAGCTTTACGTAACTAAAACGGATGGAACAGTTATCTTTGAAATCGATGTAAATATGAATCTTGATTACACAAAAGGTGATCACATTACCGCAGGTATTCGATGGGATAAAGTTAATGGTGTGGACAAAACAAGGTTTTATTATGAATTTAACGGTGAAACTGTTGAAAGTTCAACAACTGTTAAAGAATATAAACTTTATTACACTTTGAAGAAAAATGATGATTCTTATAAAGTGTTTGATGACCATTCTATCATTAAAGTATATAATGGTAAAGTATTTGAATTACGAGACGGAAATACATATTTTATATCCCCTGGAAATGTTCATGAGTTAAATTTAGGTTCAAAAATTGATTCTGTATACGGAAATTTTGTATATAGGATGACTGATGGCAGATATTTAAATATTGGTCATCATTCTTCACAACCTGAAATCACACTGGAAGCTGATATCGAACAAATTATTGGTAGTGTTTATAAACTAACAAACGGAACATATGTGACCATTAGTGGATCAACAGTAAATGAAATCACACTGGAAGCTGATATCGAACAAATTATTGGTAGTGTTTATAAACTAACAAACGGAACATATGTGACCATTAGTGGATCAACAGTAAATGAAATCACACTGGAAGCTGATATCGAACAAAATTTTGGTAATGTTTATAAACTAACAAACGGAACATATGTGACCATTAGTGGATCAACATTAAATGAAATCACACTGGAAGCTGATATCGAACAAATTATTGGTAGTGTTTATAAACTA
>CAYNIM010000056.1:0-11869 GCA_964397335.1 uncultured Flavobacterium sp. | reverse complement strand
AACCTATATGGTGAAAATAGCAACCGAAAAAGCTTCACAATATGTGAAAGTGGTTCGGAAATAATGAAATGATAGTAAAAATAAAGGCTGCCCATTAAGGGCAGCCTTTATTATTTAGAAACATTTGTATGAGAGTTTTATAGGAAGTCAATCAAACGATAAAAGGAATAAAAAATAATTTCGAGCCTTTCTATGTGAAGCATTTTGTATATCTTTGAGACTAAAGTTGACAGATTTAATTGTATATAAGATATGATTCTTTAAAATTAGATTTTGAAAAGGAAAAATATGAAAATGCTACAAGAGAAATGCACCCATTGTCACAAACCGATCATTTGTAATGTCGATGATATTTCAAATTGTGATTGTCAAAAAGTGGAATTATTAGACGAAACCGTTCAGTTTTTGTACGAAAAAACACAACACGATTGTTTGTGTAATGATTGTTTAAAAAAGTTTGATGAACTCACCAAGTTTTCATTGTCCAATAAATTTCCAAAACGTCCTACAGAAATGGTTGAAGGTTTGCATTTTTATATGGAAAACGGCTATTTTGTTTTTACCGAATTGTATCATTATTTAAAAGGAAGATGTTGCAAAAACCGTTGTCGCCATTGTGTGTATGGGATTCATAAGTAGTTTTAAATTGATGTAAAATGAAAAGTAGCGGTCAGTCTATAAAATCAGCAATAAAAGAAGCTTCAAAAGCAATTTTGGGATTGTTTATCATTTTTGCACTCATAATTGTTTATATAGTAATTAACCGCATTAACATAGGAATAGGAATTGTATTCACACCTGTGTTAGCTATTGTTTTATGGCCGTTTTGTTTACTTTTATACTGGTTATTTAGAAAATACAACAAGCAAAAACTGTTTTTAAAAGGGACAGCTCTTTTATATATATTTATAAATGTTGCTTCTGGATTTGGAAACATAGATGTCTTTTTTACCAATGTTTTTAATTTTCGAATACTTCCTTCTCCCTACAAAACGTATCAAGATATTGATCAATCCATTATTCATTTTGGAAATAAAGAAATGAGGCTATTGGCGACTTCTGATTTTAAATTAGAACATTGTATCACAGAAAACAATCATTTGATTATACGGAAAGATAACAGAACCCACTATAACGAAGGCGATTTTGGAAAAGACTCCCTTCAAAAACCAATAGAACATTTGTTTTATAAATATGATACTCACGGAGATTTAATTGATACTTATCGACTTGTACAATACATTGGGGGAGACAAAGAAGTGTTGATAGAAGGATATTTAATCAATACTGCCCAGAAATATTATAATACTTGGGGATTAAACGGAGATACAATTAGAAAGGAAGTTAAGGAGTTAAATCAAGATTTAAGCTGGGACAAAGAAAAAGAAGATGCCATGCTTCAATACATAATAAACAATGCAGCTATTTATTTTCACAATAAAGGGAAAGTTGTTTATAGACAAAATGAAGAATGGGCTATTTTAAATATAAATCAATCATATCATAATACACCATTAAGATATTATAAAAATGGTAAAAGTGATATAAGAAATAATGTTTTTAAATATTCGGTTGGTCATAAACATAACAAAACAGCTTATTTTGAAGATAAAGTAAATTATAAGTATTTTCATAAAGAAAAATTTATAAGACCAACAGGAGTGTATAAGTCTGATTTTGAAGACAGATGGAAAGGAACTTTATATACAGATGTAATTGTTGGTAAAGATACGCTTAAACTAAAAGAAAATCTTTATCTAACAAAAATGAACAGGTGGCACCTTAAAGTAGACGGAGAAGAATTGGGTGATTTTTATAGAAGCAAATCTATTAAATCAGGAGAGTATTCTGGTGATTTTGATGGTTATAATTATTATGAAAATGAAAACCTAAATTATCAGTTGTTTAGCAGTAGTTGGTCGTCTCATAGCAAACCTAACAATATTTATGTTATAAAAAATATTGAATAAAAGGTTCAAAGGACGATGCTGTAAAAACCGTTGCCGACACTGTGTTTATGGGATTCGTAAGTAAAGTTATGACCTCAATCATAAGAAATAGTTTGTGTAAAGTTTAATTTTGTATAAAATCCCAAAAGATGAAACCACAAATAGATTTAGAATTATTGCTTTCGTATGGTGCCAATTGTAAAAAATACGCTAAAGGTGAAATTCTTTTTTACGAAGGCGACGAGGCACTTTATTATTACCAAATCGTTGAAGGAAGCGTAAAGATGTATAATTCCAATGACGAAGGGAAGGAATATACTCAGGGATATTTTTCTGAAGGCCAAAGCTTTGGAGAACCACCCATGTTCATTGATGAGTGTTATCCTGCTTCAGCAATGGCTTTTCAAGATACTGAGATTTTGAAACTCCACAAAGACCGATTTTGGAAAATTCTAGATGAAAACCCTAAAATCGAGCGGCATTTTTTAAAACTTATGGCCAGAAGGATTCATAATAAAGCTACTACTTCCAAAGACATCATCAATCAAAAGCCCGAGTTTAGAATCCAAGCTTTTTTAGATTCGTGTAAAAAATCGAGAGAAAAGGAACTGATTGAATTTACTAGACAAGAAATAGCCAATTTTACGGGATTGAGAGTAGAGACCGTGATCAGAACTTTATTAAAAATGAAGCAGAAAAAAATAGTAGATATTGTCAATCATAAAATCTTTTATTAATGAAACTAAAGATCGATTTCTGGTTAAAATTTTCGCTTATCAACCTTTTTTTAGTGGCGCTCATTGGTACTTTTTTAAGGTTAAAAGTAACTATGGAATTTCCGCTTCAACAAAAGCATTTATTACATGCACACTCTCATTTTGCATTTGCTGGTTGGGTCAGCCATACTCTCATGGTTTTAATGATATATTATTTGAAAAGTAAATATCAGAATACATCAATCAAACGTTATGTGTGGCTTATCATTGCGAACTTGTTCTGTTCATATGGAATGCTGATATTCTTTATTTACCAAGGTTATGACGTGATTTCAATCTTTTTTTCAACAGCTTCCATTTTGGTCTCTTATATATTTGCTTACTATTATTATAAAGATAGTAAACATTTGCGAAATGAAGTCGCTTTAAAATGGTTTCACGGGGCTTTGTTTTTTTACGTCATTTCTTCAATAGGTACTTTTTTCCTAGCTTATTCAATGACACTGCCAAAAATCAATTTTGATTTGTATTTCTCTTCGATCTATTATTATCTTCATTTTCAGTACAATGGATGGTTTTTGTTTGCTTGTATAGGTCTGTTTCTTTCCATGTTTAATTATAATGTTGTTCTTCTAAAGAAGTTGAATCTATTTTTTTACATACTGTTCATTGCTACGTTGATTACCTATGGATTGTCCGTTTTGTGGTTAAAAGTTCCAATATTTATTTATGGGGTAGTGGCTTTTTTCGGAGCTCTACAATTAATAGTATGGCTCAGAATGCAAACGGTTCTGTTGATTAATTATAAACATCAATTACGTCAGCAACCTATATATTTGAAGTTCGTTTTAAGTATTGTAGCGTTTTGTCTGTTTTTGAAATTTCTCTTTCAGTTTTTGTTGGTTTTTCCTTCACTATCGACCACAGCATTCGGAATGCGTCCAGTAGTTATTGCTTTTCTACATATGGTTTTGTTAGGAATCATTTCATTGTTTATGCTCTACTATATTCACGTGAATAGATTGTTATCTATAAACAAAGGCATGCGTTTTAATCTACTTTTTTTTGTTGTAGCAGTTTTTTTTAATGAATTGATTTTGGCATTACAAGGGCTTGCAGGATACATCAAGTTTTCACTTCCAAATGTAAATCAATGGTTGCTTTTAGCAGCTTTCTTGCTTTTAATTTCTTCTGGATTAATGGCGGTTTTTGCTTTAGGAAACAGGAATAAAAAAATTGAATAGACAGTTATGATTGATGAAAATACTGACTTTACTGATGACGTTTTAGGCTAAAAACCAAGTACATCTCGTCAAACTAATGACCAAAGCTTTTCAAATACTGTCGAGGCGATGTTTGAGCTAGTTAAAGAAGCTTAACAAAATAATTAACCATTCAATCGTGAAAAAGCTTATTTTTGCAATTCAAATAAAGCAATAGAATGGAACAACCAAAATTTGCAGTTATTGGAGGTGGAAGCTGGGCAACAGCAATTGCGAAAATGTTGTGTGATAATTTAGAACAGATCGCTTGGTACATGCGCAGCGAATCGGCGATTGAAGCCTTGAAAGAAAACAAGCACAATCCAAATTACTTAAGCGCTGTTGAATTTGACACGGATCAATTACTACTGACAAACGATATTAACGAAGCTGTAGCTGCTGCCGACTACATTGTTTTTGCAATTCCTTCAGCTTTTTTAGGAAGCGAACTTCAAAAATTAGAAGTCTCTTTAGAAAATAAAGTTATTATTTCTGCAATTAAAGGAATTATCCCCGAAAGCGGTCTCATCGTTGGACAACATTTTATGCAAACCTATCAAATTCCAATAGAGCAAATTGCTGTTTTGGCTGGCCCCTGTCATGCAGAGGAAGTCGCTCTCGAACGGCTATCTTATCTCACCATTGCAAGCGGTGATTTGAGAACAGCAACTGTCATCGCTGAAAGTTTTCAGAGTCATTACATCAACACGAAAACTTCAGACGATATTATGGGAGTGGAATACGCCTCGATGCTGAAGAATATTTATGCTGTAGCAACAGGGATGGCACATGGATTGGGATACGGAGATAATTTCCAAGCTGTAATTATGAGTAATGCTATTCGAGAAATGAAAAGATTTATCAAAAAAGTATATAAAATGAAGCGTAATATTAACGATTCTGCCTATTTGGGTGACTTGTTAGTTACAGGCTATTCACTTTTTTCTAGAAATCGAATGTTTGGCAATATGATTGGGAAAGGTTATACTGTCAAATCAGCTCAAATGGAAATGAATATGATCGCTGAAGGTTATTATGCTGCCAAAAGTGCTTATATCATGAACAAACAACTCAAAGCTAAAACACCCATCATTGATGCGGTTTATGCGATACTTTACGAAGGTAAAGAGCCCAAGAAAGTTTTTAAGAAGCTAACAGAAAAATTAGACTAAATTATGAATAATATACCCGAAGACCACTTAATAAATCACCCAACACTTATTTGGGGATTTGGTATTGCAGTTGTTATTATGCTTTTGTTGGACCTTGGTGTTTTCAACAAAAAAAGCCATGTTATTTCCAATAAGGAAGCGCTCAGTTGGAGTATAGTTTGGATTGCACTCTCCATGGTTTTTAGCGGTGTAATATATTGGGTTTTAGATAGACCTTATGGAATCACAGACAACTTTTCTAAATATCAAGCGGCTTATTGGATCGAAAAGGCATTGTCTGTCGACAACCTCTTCGTTTTCATTTTGGTTTTTAACTTTTTTAAGATACCAAAGGATTATCAGCATAAAGTATTGTTCTGGGGGATTTTAGGGGCGTTGTTTTTTAGAGCTATTTTCATTTTTGCGGGAGTGGAACTTATTAAACATACTTATGTAACATTGCCGTTTTTAGGAATGGATGCAAATGGCGATCCAAGACAACTCAATGTTATCCTATTTGTATTTGGTTTCTTTTTGATTTTTGCGGGAATTAAATCTGGTATGCCATCAAAAGAAGATGAAAGTAGTGATTTGTCTCAAAACATGGGTGTACGATTGGTTCACAAGTTTTTTAAAGTAAGTAATACTTTTGACGGAGATAAGTTTTTTACTGTACAAAACGGTATTAAAATGGTCACGCCAATGTTTGTTGCTTTGATCGTGATTGAGATTACAGATTTGGTTTTTGCCGTAGATAGTATTCCAGCAATTTTTGCTATTGCACCAGATGATCCATTTATTTTATACACCTCAAATATTTTCGCCATTTTAGGATTGCGTTCTATGTATTTCTTATTGGCAAACTCTATGGGATTGTTCTCTAAACTTCACTATGGATTGGCAGTTATTTTAACCTTTATTGGTGTTAAAATGATCATTATGCCGTTCTATCACTTCGAGTCAACAGTTTCTCTTACTGTGATTGCTTCGGTTTTGGTATTGTCGGTTATATGGTCGCTAATTTCCAATAAACAAGAAAAGAAAAAGGGAATTTAAAAACCCAACGATAATAAAAAAATCCTTCAGCTGTCTGAAGGATTTTTTTATGATTTACAAAGTCTCTTTCAACCAACGGAAAAATTCACCTTGCCAAACTTGAGCATTTTGCGGTTGCAATACCCAGTGATTTTCTTCTGGTAGGTATAAAAATCTACTTTTCAAACCACGAAGTTGTGCTGCTTGAAAAGCCTCTTGTCCTTGACCAATTGGTACACGATAATCCTTTCCACCGTGGATAACTAATAATGGAGTATCCCATTTATCGACATTTTTAATCGGATTAAACTCATTCATGGCTTTTTGAGCATCTTCGTTTTCTTTGTCCCAATAAGCTCCGCCGGTATCCCAATTAGGAAAGAATACTTCTTCTGTGGTTCCATACATTGATTCTAAATTGAAAACACCACAGTGCGCTATAAATGTTTTGAAACGCTTTTCGTGGATTCCTGCTAAATAAAATACTGAATAACCTCCGTAGCTAGCACCAACTGCGCCCAATCGGCTATTGTCGACATATTTTTCTTTAGAAACGTCGTCGATCGCAGATAAGTAATCTTTCATTGGTTGACCAGCCCAGTCTTTTGAAATAGCTTCGTTCCATTCCACACCAAAACCAGGTAAACCACGACGATTTGGTGCTACAATGATATATCCTTCAGCAGCCATCAATTGAAAGTTCCATCTAAACGAGTAGAATTGAGAAACTTGAGATTGAGGTCCTCCCTGACAGTACAATAAAGTAGGATATTTTTTATTTGGATTGAAGTTTGGTGGATAAATTACCCATACCAACATCTCTTTACCATCTGTAGTTGTCACAAAGCGTTTTTCTACTTTGCTCTTTGCAATTTGATTGTAGGCAGCATCGTTTACGCGAGTGATTTTGTTCCATGATTCTTTCTTTAAATCGAAAGAGTAAATTTCAGTAGCTGTATTAAAATCAGTTCTACTTACAATTGCTTGATTGTTTACAAAACCAACAATTCCTGTGATATCGAAGTCGCCGTCTGTCAATTGTCTAACATTGATAGCGATCCTCGTTAAACCAGGAAAATTCACTTCAAAAAGTTGAACTGTTCCGTTTATAGGTGCAATAAAATATACTTTCTTACCGTCGGCACTCCACTTGTAACTTTGAACTGTTCCGTCCCATCCTGCTGTTAGATTTATATCCAATCCTTTGTGACGAACAATCAAATCGTTTTTATCTGCTTCGTAACCATCACGCTTCATTTGCAACCAAGTTAAATCGCCGTTTGGAGAAAAACTTGGATTGGTATCGTAGCCTTTATTCGACTCAGTCAAATTTTGAGTGGTTCCGGTTTCTAAATCATATTCATACAAATCAGAATTGGTGCTGAGTGCATATTCAGTCCCGGTTTTCTTTTTGGAAACATAAATAACTTTTGTTCCATCTGGCGACCAAACATAATCTTCGCTTCCACCAAAAGGCATTTGTGGCGAATAATAAGGTTCGTCTTTCAGTAAATCTATTTTCTCTTGAGTTTGATTGTTGGTCAAGATTACATGATTAAAGTTTCCGTCGTTCCATGTATCCCAATGTCTATAATCCAATCCATCAAAAATATAAGCGTTAGACTGAGTCATTTTTTCATAATAATCAACTCCTAATACTTTATTTATCTTTACCTTTTCGTGAGATAAAGTGTAGTTTCCATCAGGCGAAAGGTTACGATCTTTTATGATACCGTCTGTACTTTCGATTTCTTTAACATTTTTACCATCAATCCCAACTTGGTAAGTTTTATATTCGATGGTGTTTTCCTCCATATTAGGCGTTCCAACTTTATAAATAAGCTGTTTTCCATCTTGTGAAATTCCTACCGGACTAACTCTGCCTAGTTGCCAAAGTAGTTCCTTGGTCATTACTTTGTTTTGAGCTGTAGCCTGAACACCAACTACAGACAAAACAGCTAATAAAATATGCTTCATCTTTCCTTTTTTAAATTCGAGGCTAAAATTACAAAAATTAAAAATCTATTGAACTTTAACTTACATTAAATTTTATGAAACATTCTGAAAACTGGTTCTAAAATGATAAAAAAACCTTAAATTTTTGATTTCTGTTTTTATGAATACCTAAAAAGTAAAAAAAAAGAAGTAATTTCACGCCCTGAAAAAACGACACACTTTTTATAATGGAAGATTTTAATTGGGCAGATCTGATAAATCCTGAATTCTATATTAATCTAGAAATTGCAGGACATAAAATCGGTTTATACGTTGTATTATTTATCGTATTTGCAGAAACCGGATTATTGGCAGGGTTTTTCTTGCCTGGAGACAGCTTGCTGTTCCTATCTGGAATTTACAGTACCGCCCTAATGAGCGAATTGATTTACATAGAAAGTGATTTTCTAAACGTTTGGGCACTTGCTTCATTAGTCGCTCTGGCAGGGATTTTTGGTAACCTTTTTGGTTATTGGTTCGGAAAAAAGAGCGGGAATTATCTTTATCAAAAAGAAGACGGTTTTTTGTTTAAGAAAAAGTACTTATTTGAATCAAAAGCATTCTTTGAAAAACACGGTGGAAGAGCTATTATTTTCGCGAGATTTTTACCTGTAGTACGTACATTCACACCTATTATTGCTGGTGTTGCCCACATGCAGTTTAAAAAATTTATGGTTTATAACATCATCAGTTCTATCGCTTGGGCTTATTCTTTAATCTTTGCAGGACATTATCTTTATCGTTTTCTATTAGATAGTTACGATTTCGACATCACCCATTATATCGAATACATTATTTTGATTATTATTGCTCTCACCACAATTCCATTTGTAGTGAAATTGATTAAAAGTAGACAAGAAAAAAAACGAGCAGCAGCAAATAATTAATAACAATAATTGAAAAAAGGGAGTATATTTACATCCCTTTTTTTATGGAATTATGATTCGGAAAATATTCAAGTTTATCGTTAAGTTGGTGCTTTACTTTCTAGGGATAAGTATCGGGTTGGTGGTGCTTTTTAAATTCGTGCCTGTTCCTGCTACTCCTTTAATGTTCATTCGGTCGTTTGAACAATTATCTAGCGGAGAAAAATTAGTATGGAAACGTGATTGGATCGCAATTGAAGAAATGGGAATGCCGATTCAAAAAGCCGTAATTGCTAGCGAAGATGGTAAGTTTACTTCACATAATGGTTTTGATTTCAAAGCGATTGAAAAAGCATATAAAAACAACAAAAAAGGAAAGTCGATCAAAGGAGGAAGCACCATATCGCAACAAACCGCTAAAAATGTTTTCCTTTGGCCTAGGCGAAGTTATCTGAGAAAAGGTTTAGAAGCTTATTTTACCGTTCTGATTGAATTTATTTGGGGAAAAGAACGTATTATGGAGGTTTACCTCAACTCCATCGAAATGGGCAACGGTGTTTATGGCATCGAAGCTGCTTCTCAACACTGGTTTGATAAACAAGCTAAAAACCTGACCAAAACTGAAGCCGCATCTATTGCAGCTATATTGCCAAATCCTAGAAAATTTAAAGCTAAAAATAGTTCCGCATACATCAATCGGAGAACTAACGCTATAAAACACCAAATGAACCTTTATAATAATCCGGATTATAAAAACCAAAAATAAATAAGCCTCTATTCAAAACAGTAGAAAATCCCAAAATAATCACTTCTACCAAATATTTTCTGTACGATTACTTTCGTAAATCTATTAAACTACAACTTCCAAGATATAATTTGCTTTCATAATCTTCAATTTATCTTGATTCTTCTACTTTAACAAAAATGAAAGAATGACAAATAATCAAACAGAAGAATTTTCTTTTTTTATATATTTGTTTCAGAAGGAGATCATCCAAAATTTTACAAATAAAACACAATCAAAATACATAGTAAAAATCAATGAAAATACTTCACTTAGATACCAATCATTCCCTCTTGATCGAACAATTGAAGGAAGCTGGTTTTGAAAATCAAGAAGATTATAGTTCAACAAAAGAAATTGTGGAGCAAAAAATTGGTGATTATGATGGTATTGTTTTAAGAAGTCGGTTTAAAATTGATCAAGAATTTTTAGATGCTGCTAAAAAACTGAAGTTTATTGCACGAGTAGGAGCAGGTTTGGAAAATATTGATTGTGAATATGCTGAAAAAAAAGGAATAAAACTCATTGCAGCCCCAGAAGGCAACCGAACTGCAGTAGCTGAACACGCTATGGGAATGCTTTTGAACTTGATGAATAAACTTAAAGAAGTAGATCTTGAAGTAAGAAATGGCATTTGGAAACGTGAAGAAAACCGAGGATTTGAAATTGAGGGTAAAACAGTAGGAATTATTGGTTATGGTGTGATGGGAAAAGCTTTTGCAAAACGGTTAAAAGGTTTTGATTGTAAAGTAATCTGTTATGACATCAAACCCAATGTGGGCGACGAGAATGCCACGCAAGTCTCTCTGGATGAATTGCAAAAACAAGTCGATGTTTTAAGTTTGCATACACCTCAAACTCAGGAAACCTTTCATTTAATTAATAAAAAATTGATGGATGGTTTTGCTAAACCATTTTGGTTTATAAATACCGCAAGAGGAAAGTCAGTTAATACAGAAGATCTTGTAGAAGCATTAAAATCCGGGAAGATCTTGGGTGCAGGTTTAGACGTTTTGGAATATGAAAAGTCATCATTCGAGAATATGTTTTCAGATGATGAATTACCCGAAGCATTTCATTACCTCATCCAAGCAAACAACGTATTACTTTCTCCTCATATTGCCGGCTGGACTATGGAAAGTAAAGAGAAGTTAGCGCAAGTTATCGTTGATAAAATTTTAGAATATTTTTAAAATTCAAATATATGGAAAAGTATAATCCGACAACCAGAGAACAAGCTCATCAGCAGAATAGCATAGAACAAAATGCAAATAGCAAAAGGATTTTAGCAGGAATCCTAGCGATTGTACTAGGTCATCTTGGGATACATAAATTCGTCTTAGGTTATAATAATGAAGGCGTGATCCTTTTGACTGTCAGTCTTCTTGGATATGCAACACTTTGTTTTCTTGTGGGGTACTTCTTTATCTTGGCAGCAGGAATCATTGGATTGGTTGAGGGGATCATTTACCTGACAAAATCTGATTGGGAATTTAACGAAACCTATATAAAAAACAAAAAATCATGGTTTTGACACAGCAACTCCAAAATTTTTTTAACCCGAGTTCAATTATAAAATTGAGAGTCCTATTTCAATAAATGAGTAAAACACGAGCTATTTCGAGTAAAAAAGGCGGAGTAGGTTGCTGTTTATTGGGAAGTTTATAAAAACATCACTTTTTACCACTTATGGCTTTGATAATCAGCAGCATGAGCCCAATATAAGAATCGAATTCAGTTTATTATTAAAAATAGGCATCTACTTTTCTATCCTAAATTTGTTAATTTGTCAAAAAACATCAAATATATTTGTTTAGTTTGTTTTTATTGCTATGTTTGCTGTGTAATAATCTGAAATAAGTGTTCAATGTATAAAAAACTATTCATTTTCACCTGTCTTTTTTTATTTTTATTCAGAGGTTCTGTTTTTGCACAAGACACGGATTTTTTTAGGATATAATAACTTAGCTTCCAGTTAAAGTTAAGCATAAAATCTTATTTTTAACGTATGAAAAAAGAAAGAAAAATTTATGATTCAGCTTTTAAATCGAAAGCGGTTGCATTAAGCAACGAAAGAGCTAATATTTCTGAATTAGCCAGAGAACTTGGTA
>CAYNIM010000055.1:0-12040 GCA_964397335.1 uncultured Flavobacterium sp. | reverse complement strand
TTCTAAAAAAAATACAAAAAAAAGCCGCCTCGGTATTGAGACGGCTTCTTTTTATTTAAGTAAATGAATTATTAAGTAGCTAAATTTAAAACCTGAATTTTCTATTTTGTTTTTTCTCTGCAAGTCGTTTTTTGTCTTCGATTCGTTTTTTGATGACTGATTTGGGTATTTTAGTGGCGATTCTTTTTCGGTCTTTTTTTAATGCATTTTCCAAAAGTAAAAGAAAGCGTTCTGTGGCTAACGTTTTATTTTTAAATTGACTTCGAGTCTCATCGCATTCAACAATAATGGCACCATCCTTCGAGATACGATTCTTTAATTTTTCTAATAAAAGCTCTTTTTCTTCTAAAGATAAACCTAAAGAAGTTTCAACAAAAAATTGTAATTGAATTTTAGTAGAAACTTTATTCACGTTTTGTCCGCCCGCACCCGAGCTGCGAACTGCTTTGTAATGTAACTCTTGTTTAATGACTGTTTTATTCAATTTTATTTAAGTTTTTAGCGAAACATAGGTCTATAATAACGCGATTCAAGGTCTAAATTCAGTGTTCTTCTATAGCATAAACCATTGTGTAACCTTCAAAAGATTCGAAATAATATTGAAATCTCTGGTTAAAATCAAGTTCTTTACAATCTACTATCGCATTTCCTGTTTTCTTATTCGGGCAAAATTCGAGTACGTGCATATTTTGCTTAAAGCTTAAACTTCGTGAATTGCACATTTTGTATAATGATTCTTTTGCTCCCCAAATAACTGTTAGGTTTTCAATGTAATTTTGATTTTCGTTAAGATAATTAATTTCTGAGCCAATAAATTTATTAGCAATTCGAGTGATTTTTGTGCGTTGCTTTTCAATGTCGATCCCTACATTTTTTGAACTGATGATGATGGCTGAAAAATCAAAAGAATGAGTTATTGATATGAATTTTCCGTCGCTTAACATCGGTTTTCCTGAAACGTCGTAATTCAAATCAAAGTCGGTGTATCCAGCGGTTTGCAACAACATCCGTACGCTTAAAAAACCATTGCGATGCGATTCCGACAACATACCTTCTAAACGCTCTAAATGCTTTTTTTGAAGTGTGGTTTTTTCTCGCAATTCTTCCTCATTTTCAGTTACTTTCCAAACATAAATTTGAGTTTCACTGTCGGGTGTCAAAGTTTTATATAATGGCATAAATTTTGTGATTATGATTTCATTAGCAAACATTTAAAATGAATTGCTTAAATTTGCTTCAAAATTGAACTACAAATATACAGAATAGATGAGTACAAAAACGATGCCTTATGTCCCATTTAAAGTGAAAGATGTTTCGCTTGCGGCTTGGGGAAGAAAAGAAATTGAATTAGCAGAAGCTGAAATGCCAGGTTTAATGGCACTTCGTGAAGAGTATAAAGATGAACAACCACTTAAAGGTGCTCGTATTGCAGGTTGCTTGCATATGACGATACAAACAGCAGTTTTAATTGAAACTTTAATTGCTCTAGGTGCAGAAGTAACTTGGAGTTCGTGCAATATTTTCTCCACACAAGATCATGCAGCCGCTGCGATTGCTGATGCAGGAGTTCAGGTTTATGCTTGGAAAGGTTTAACGGAAGAAGAGTTTGATTGGTGTATTGAACAAACTTTGTTTTTTGGAGAAGATCGCCAATCTTTAAATATGATTTTAGATGACGGTGGTGATTTGACCAATATGGTTTTAGATCGTTATCCTGAGTTGGTTCCAGCAATTAAAGGACTTTCAGAAGAAACTACCACTGGTGTACATCGCTTATACGAACGCGTGGCTAACGGAACATTGCCAATGCCGGCTATCAATGTAAACGACTCGGTAACTAAGTCGAAATTCGATAATAAATATGGATGTCGTGAATCTGCTGTAGACGCTATTCGTCGTGCAACAGATGTAATGTTGGCAGGAAAACGTGTGGTTGTTTGTGGATATGGAGATGTTGGTAAAGGTACAGCTGCATCGTTCCGTGGAGCAGGATCTATAGTAACTGTAACTGAAATTGATCCGATTTGTGCTTTGCAAGCTGCAATGGAAGGTTATGAAGTTAAGAAATTAGATACTGTAATTGCGAATGCAGATATCGTTATTACTACTACAGGTAATAAAGACATTATTGTTGATCGTCATTTCAAAGCGATGAAAGACAAGGCAATTGTTTGTAATATCGGACATTTCGATAATGAAATTGATATGTCTTGGTTGAATAAAAATTATGGTCATACCAAAACCGAAGTAAAACCACAAGTAGACATCTATCACGTAGAAGGAAAAGATGTGATTGTTTTGGCAGAAGGTCGTTTGGTAAACTTAGGCTGCGCAACCGGACATCCGTCTTTTGTAATGTCTAACTCGTTTACAAATCAAACTTTAGCTCAGATTGAGTTATGGAAAAACTCTGATAAATATGAAAATCAGGTTTATATGCTACCTAAACATTTAGACGAAAAAGTAGCACGTCTGCATTTGGAACGCATTGGTGTGGAATTGGATGTTTTGTCTGAAGAACAAGCAAAATACATTGGTGTAGAAGTTGAAGGTCCATTTAAACCAGAATATTATAGATATTAATAAGTTGTACTTTTTAATTTAAAATAATAAATCCTGTTAAAGTTCAACTTTAACAGGATTTTTTTTATGCTTTTATATTGGGTTTTTAACTTTCCAATTCGTCCAAAATCTCTTTAAGCTGTTTTAGATGTTTCTTGTATAAAAGTCGGATCCATAGATTAATACAGCATAAGCAAATACCAATATAAATAATCAGACTGATGATGATTGTAACATAAAATGCGGTACTTGTTTGCAAATAGGCTAGTTTTTCTGGATCAACGTTTCCTAAAAATACGATACCTAAAAACATTACTATAAGTGTTAGAATAATATAAGAGTATATTTTAAAAAGATCTATACTGAACTTGTAGTTGTAGTAAAACCAATTAAGGTTTTTTAAAGAGGAGAACTCCATCTTGTATGATTTTTTATAAAACCTAAACAAATACACCATTGGGATTATAATAGTAGTACAAATGCATAAAATAATCCACCATAAAATGGGTCCTTTTTCTTGCGGAATAGGGAATAGGTATGGGTATGTCAATAAAAGCGGAAGAGTAGTCAATTGAAAAAAGAAATCTTTTTTCATTGTTTTCCTAACTTTATCTATCGAAAGATTAGCGCTTTTCATTTTATGTAAATTCTGAGTCAAATCCAGCGGTCTCTCTGGTTGCTTGTCCCATTGTTTTTGTAACTCATCAAAATTCATATCCGTTCTTTTTTATGATGGTTTGTAATTTGTCTTTGGTTCGGTTGAGTTTTACTCGTGCGTTGACTTCGCTGATACCTAGGTTTTCAGAAATTTCTCGATGACTCATTCCTTCTAAAAATAAAAAGATTAGAGCCTTTTCTACTTTGTTTAGTTCCTGAACTGCCTCGTAAAAATACTTTAATTGTTCTTCTTTATAGTGGCTTTGATCGTCGTCTTCTTTATCGTAATTTTCGTGGAGTTCAAACTTGTCTTGTTTTTTATCCTCTTTCTTAAAATAGGTCAGTGCAGTATTTAGGCAAACACGATACATCCAGGTAGAAAATAAGCTGTTTCCTTTAAAGTTTTGATACGATCTCCATAACTGGAAAGTCATTTCTTGAATCAAATCTTCTTGATCTTCTGTTTTCTCAAAGTACATACGAGAAATTTTATATAAAATTCCTTTGTGCTTATCCATCAGATCTAAAAATTCTTTTTCAGTTGCTTTCAATTTCAGCTCATTTCTTTGAAGTTAGTATTGTTTTTTATGAAATGTTACAGACAAAGTTAAACAAAAACTCGCCAGCTTAAATGCTGACGAGTTTCGAAATTAAAAATAGTTGTTGTTTGAAAAATTAACCTAAATAGGTTTTTAAGATTCTGCTTCTTGAAGTGTGTTTTAACCTGCGAATCGCTTTTTCTTTGATTTGTCTTACTCTTTCACGAGTCAGGTCAAAGGTTTCACCGATTTCTTCCAAGGTCATTGGGTGTTGATTCCCTAAGCCAAAATAAAGGCGAACTACATCTGCTTCACGTGGTGTTAGTGTTTCTAAAGCACGTTCAATTTCTGTACGCAATGATTCATGGATTAAAGTGCGATCAGGATTTGGTGATTCCCCAGAGCGTAAAACATCATAAAGGTTAGAGTCTTCACCTTCTACCAAAGGTGCGTCCATTGACAAGTGACGTCCAGAATTCTTCATTGATTCTTTAACATCATTCACCGTCATGTCTAACTCTTTCGCAATTTCTTCTGCCGATGGCGGACGCTCATTGGATTGTTCCAACAAAGCATACATTTTATTGATTTTGTTTATAGAACCAATTTTGTTCAAAGGTAAACGAACAATACGCGATTGCTCTGCCAATGCTGATAAAATAGATTGTCTAATCCACCAAACAGCATACGAAATAAACTTGAAACCACGTGTTTCATCAAATCTTTTTGCAGCCTTAATCAACCCTAGGTTTCCTTCGTTAATCAAATCGGGGAGTGTTAGTCCTTGGTTTTGATATTGCTTGGCAACTGATACAACAAAGCGTAAATTCGCTTTAGTTAATTTTTCTAAAGCTCTTTGGTCGCCAGCTTTGATGCGTTGTGCTAATTCTACTTCTTCATCGGCTGTAATCAAATCTACTTTTCCGATTTCTTGCAAATATTTGTCTAAAGAAGCAGTCTCACGATTGGTTACCTGCTTGGTAATTTTAAGTTGTCTCATAGTTTAAAATAATCCCTCACTAATTAGTTTCATATACTTATACGGAGGGTTACACGAAATGTTACATAAAAGTTTACTAATATTTTCATAACTCCTTTATCGCTGCTGAGTTCCAATTTTTAGAAGAGTTTTTGGTGTTTCTGTATTTCCAAGATTAGATGAAAGTACACAACATTTATTCATACGAATCTACAGTAATGTAAAACGGATAATTTACTGGTATTTTCGACCATTCTTCGTAGTAAGAATCTCGTCCTACGATAAGGTTCGAAACTGCTGGTATTCCTAAATTAAGAGCCAATGTACCACCATCGGTGCCGCTTTTTAATTCCACTTTTTGTGTTTTTAATATCGCTGCAATCTTTTTGGTTCCGTCGATATAAATATCAAAATCATCTACTTCTATAACAACCCAACCCTTATCCTTGTCTGTAATGGTGAAATTGATCTCTGGATGTGAAATTTTATCGGTTGGCTTGCCGTTTTCTACCTCGTAGAATTGCAAATTATAAATTGCTTTTTCTAAGGTTAAGGTATTGATATGCCAATGGATTTTCTTGACCTTTTTAAACTTATTGTTTGTGATAAGAATTAAACCAAATTCAAGACCTGAATAGCTGTTTTCTGTGTTGTAATTTTTAAAAGTACCTACAATCTTTCCAGAACCTTCACTGGTTCTTCCGAAAATTCGTTCTTTTATTTTTGAGTTTTTTGGAGGGATGATTATTTCACGCAACAATTCGGGTTCAGGACTTAAGGAAACTTTGAAAAGTTGAGTTGTGCTTTGCAACGTGATTTCTTGTGGATCAAAACCAAATTGTTCTACAATTACTCTTAGTGGAAGTTTATATCTATTGGTGTCAATTAGAAATTTTCCGTTTTCGTCTGCAACGAAACTCTTTTCGTGTTCAGGAAGTAAAATGCTTGCAAATTCAATATTTTCATTGGTTTCTACATCAGATACTTGAATCGTGATTTGTGACTGTACCATTGTTGTCATGATTGCAAAAAAGCAAAGTAGGATGGTTTTTCTCATCTAATAATTATTTCTTCAAATGTAAAAAAACCGATGAAGATAATTCATCGGTTTAATCATTTATTAACAAAAACTACTTTTTATCTTCTTTCTTATCGTCTGAAGGCTTGTTATTGTTGTTTCTGTTTTCTGGTTTACCTTCTGGTCTTGGTGGACGAGGCATTAATGCTTTGCGCGACACTTTTGGTTTTTTCGTTTTTGGATCTAACCCTAAGTATTTAACATCTAAAACATCACCTTCTTTTAATACATCTGATGGATTTTCGATGCGTTTCCAATCAAATTCAGATACGTGTAGCAATGAATCTTTTCCAGGAACAAATTCTACTACAGCACCAAAATCAAGCATTTTAGTTACGGTTACAGTGTAAACTTCACCTTCAACCGGTGCGAATGTTTGGTTTTTGATAGAAGCAATTGCAGTTTCAATTCCTTGTGGAGAAGTACCTAGAATTTCGATGATTCCCAAATCTCCTTCTTCATTGATAACAATAGTTGTCTCTGTTTGAGCTTGAAGTGCTTGAATGTTTTTTCCTGATGGTCCAATGATTCCACCAATGAAATCCTTAGGAATCTCAATTTTGATGATTTTTGGAGCATGTACTTTTACTTCAGCTTTCGGTGTTGCGATTGTTTCGGTTATTTTATTCAAAATATGCAAACGACCCTCATGAGCTTGTTGTAAAGCTTGTTCCATAATATCGTAGCGCAAACCATCGATTTTGATATCCATCTGACAAGCAGTAATTCCGTCTTTTGTTCCTGTTACTTTAAAATCCATATCACCTAAATGATCTTCGTCTCCTAAAATATCAGACAATACCGCAAAACGATTTCCGTCAGTGATCAATCCCATAGCAATACCTGATACTGGCTTGTCAATTTGAACACCAGCGTCCATCAATGCCATAGTACCAGCACAAACAGTTGCCATTGAAGACGAACCGTTAGATTCTAATACGTCAGAAACTAAACGAATAGTATATGGACAATCTGCAGGAATCATGTTTTTTAGTGCGCGTTGTGCTAAATTTCCATGCCCAATTTCACGACGAGAAACTCCACGTAATGGTTTTGCTTCTCCAGTTGAAAAAGGAGGGAAGTTGTAGTGCAAGTAAAAACGCTCTTCACCTTGTTCACTTGGCAAATCGATAACGTTGGCTTCACGAGAAGTTCCCAAAGTAACGGTAGCCAATGCTTGTGTTTCTCCACGTGTAAATACAGAAGAACCATGTGCACAAGGCAAGTAGTCTACTTCACACCAAATGTTTCGGATGTCAGTGGTTTTACGTCCGTCTAAACGAATGCCTTGATCCAAAACTAAGTTGCGTACGGCTTCTTTTTGGGTTTTGTAAAAGTATTTTAAAACCAAACCTTCTTTTTCTAGTAATTCATCTTCTGAATATTGAGCTAATAACTCTACTTTTACTAGATCGAATTTTTCACTACGTTCGTGTTTAGCACTTGCTTCCGATGCAATGTTGTATAACTTGTCGTAAGCAAAATCGTGTACTTCTTTTTTAATAACCTCATCAGTTGCTTCCGACTCATAAGTGCGGTAACCTGGGTTTAAAGCTGCACGTAAACGCTCTTGCGCTTCGATTTGAACGATAATGGCTTCGTGACCAAACTTGATTGCTTCAATCATTTCGGCTTCTGAAATCTCTTTCATTTCGCCTTCTACCATACAAACAGAATCTTTTGAAGCTCCGATCATCATGTCTAGATCAGATTCTTCCAATTGTTGTTTGGTAGGGTTTACGATAAGTTGACCATTTATACGTCCTACACGTACTTCTGAAATCAAGTTGTAAAACGGAATGTCTGAAACAGCTAATGCAGCCGATGCAGCCAAACCTGCCATAGCGTCTGGCATTACATTTTCGTCGAACGACATCAATTGTAACATGATTTGAGTTTCCGCATGATAATCATCTGGGAAAAGTGGACGTAAACAACGGTCCACCAAACGCATGGTTAAAACCTCCTGGTCACTTGGTCTTGCTTCTCTTTTAAAGAATCCGCCGGGGAAACGTCCGGCTGCGGAAAATCTTTCGCGATAATCAACAGTTAGTGGTAAAAAATCCACTCCTGGATTTGCTGTTTTGGCAGCTACGGCAGTTGCTAATATCATGCAATTACCTGAACGAACGACTACTGAGCCGTCTGCTTGTTTTGCCAATTTTCCTGTCTCGATAAGAATGGTTCTACCATCACCCAAATCGATAGTTTCTTGGGTTGCTTTAGGAATCATAATTTCTTTTGTTCTTAATTAAACAATGGGCGTTGTGTTGTTGTGTAGTTGTTGTTACCCAATGAAAAACCAAGCTTTTGTGTTTAAATCTATAAAAAATTGAGGCACGCATATGCGCACCTCAATGTAAATGGTTTTATTTTCTAATACCCAATTCCTTAATAATCTCACGATATCTGTTGATATCCTTTTTCTTTAAGTAGTCTAAAAGTCTTCTTCTTTTTCCTACTAATAATACTAACGAACGCTCTGTGTTATAATCGTGACGATTTTTTTTCAAGTGCTCTGTTAAGTGAGAGATTCTAAAAGTAAATAAGGCGATTTGTCCTTCTGCAGAACCTGTGTTTTTTGCTTCTCCACCATGTTTTGTGAAGATTTCAGCTTTCATTTCTTTAGTTAAATACATTCCAATATTATTAAAAATGATTATTATGTAATTTTGAATTGAAAAATTCGTTGCAAATGTACGGCTTTTTTTTAAACGTACAATTTTTTTGTGGTTTTATTCAAATAAAGATAAAAATTGTAATTTGTTTTTAATAAGCCCAGGCAGAGGTCTGAAACTCCGGCGGTAAAATACTGTAAATAGATTATGCCGCATATAGAATTGATTGGTGTTTAAAGTATTTGGCTACTCTTTCCGGACTATTTTGTAGTATTTCCATATGGTTTTGTACGTTTTCTTGCAGTATTTCTTTGGTTTTTGGTGATTTTTTGGCAGACATTCCTTGTTTGAGGTCGCAATTGAGATATTCATCCGGGTTGCGTTCGGGAGAATACGATGGAATGAAAAATAGAGCGATTTTCTCCTTGTTTTCTTCAACCCACTCTTTGACGATTTTGCTGTGATGCACACGCAAATTATCCACAATAAAGTAAACTTTCTGTGTGCTTGATTTGATGAGCTGTTGCATAAACTCAATGAAACTATCCGCATTCATCGTGTCGGAATAAAGCATAAATTGTACTTTCCCCTGATTGGTTATCGCTGAGATCATATTGACCGAAAACTTCTTGGACATACTTTTCTTTACAGGAGTTTTTCCTTTTGGGGCGTAGCTTCAGCCGTGATTGCATTGGTTTTTTACCCCACATTCATCTCCCCAATGAATCTCAGCTTTTTCTTCTTTCGCCTGCTTCTTTATCTCCGGATATTCTTCATCCAACCATTTTTGGACCTTTTTAGGACATTGCTCATAAGCCATTTTCTTGGGCTTCTGAGGAGTAAAGCCCCATTTACGCAAATAATCTCCCATAGTACGAACTGCTATAATAATTCCAAATTCTCTTTCTATCAACTCTGTTATAGCTTTTCTTGTCCATAATGCATAGTCCAACTTTAACTGTTCTGGCATCTTGTTTATAATCATCTTTTGAACTGCTTTTTCCTGCTCAGTGCTTAACAATTTTTTATCCTCGGATTTTACTCCTTTCTTTTTAGAAATGAGTCCTTTTAAACCTTTCTCCTTATATTCTCTCCACCATATACTTATAGTTCCGGCTCTTACTCCAATTATTTCTGAAACTTCCCCTTTGCTTTTGCCACTATTTATCAATCTAATTGCTTGTTTGCGAAAAGCTAAACGCTCTTGTTCTGATAGTCTGCGAAAATCTGTCTTTTCCATATCACAAATATACAAAATATTTACGATATATTATCGCTTTGTCAATAATATAAGGTTGTTATAGTTATTATGTCGTCAAAAAACTACTTCTTCACTACTTTTTTTATAGCTGTGCCTGCGTTAGTTTTTATATGTAAGAGATACATACCCGCAACAAAATCTCCAAGGTTTAATTGCACTTTATTTTCGTTGTGAAAGTTGAGCAATTTTATGGTTTTACCGCTGATATCAAAAACCTTTATCTGTTCTATACCAATGTTTTCACTGTTAGTGATAGTAACCACATCCGTAACCGGATTGGGAAAAATAGTAAACTTGGAAGACACAAACTCACTGGTACTTACCAAATAAGAAGGCAGTGTTTGCAGTGCCGAAAGTTTGATGTTGTCAAGCTTGACAACTGATGACTGATTAAGAGCGCCGATATAAAAACTTATACCATCAGGAATTCTGTTATGAGAAAAAGTTCCTGTTGCCTGAAGGTTAAGTGTTGGCAGATAAAAATACACATCGTTGGTGTTATAATCTATAAATATTTCTACTGTGAGCCAGGTGTCATAAGGGAAAATGGTTGTGTTATAATTCTTTAAAATGATATTTTTATTAGATGTGGTATCCCAATAATTAGCAGCAATACGGTTTAGATATGATTGAGGAGTTACATTTATTAAAGTTGATCCTTGACTTTCAATCTGACCGTGAATATTAAAATTATCGGAACCATAAAATTCATATTCAAATTTCAAAATATTATTGCCTGTCGTGCGGTTGTTCCATAGAGCATCTATAGTTCCATAGGCTTGGCGAAAATTTACAACTCCAATGGGAGATGTCCCATTTGATATTGCTACTATTACGTTACCTTTTCCGGTTTCGGGGGTAACGATGAGATTAGCTGTCTGTGGGCTACTCGATCCGGATAACCACCCGCCCTGATCGGGGATGGTACTGGACAGGTCACTGATTAAATCCCCCGAGGGATAGCTGTCAAAATCTTCGCTAAAGAGTACCTGTGCTTTTGTGGCAGACCATAGAAGCAAGGGTGCTAAATATATGATTAACTTTTTCATAGTAAAACGCATTTAATAAACTATAGATAATTTTAGTGTAGACACCGGATCACTGGTTCCGCTTAAAAATGTTTCCAATTCCACTTTGTATTCATACACCTGCGCACCCACTGTGTGGAAGAACGTTTGTTCGTGTGGAAACGTACCTCTTTCCAAAACAACTTCATGTGATGCGTTACCTGTATCATTAGAATAAATATTATAATACAGATCGGCAATACCCCCTCCGGGCAAATTAGCGGTAACTGTGCTGTTTGTCCAATATGCCGCATTATTGGTGTCGCAGTGCGGCATAATGTATCCGCTGGCTACCACAATTGTGGTGACAGGATCTACGGCTTCCCAAAAATAAAAAAACACTTTACCGTAATCTTTCAGTAATTCTTCTTCCTGAGGAAGAGCCGGTACAAAAGGAGGCGGTGGAGCAGAAAGATCAAAAAACACACCTGCGGGGTTTAATGAGTTTGCATTTGCATTCACCACATGGCAATGGTCGCCGGATTGCATTTCCAACACCACCGTCCCACCAAACGAGGGTATCCCGGAACCGTCTAACGTAAAAGGCAAGGTAGGCATAAAATTACCAATTTCGTTGCCGGTGGGGTCATAGAGGTTAGGATACGTACCCGGAGGAACTGTATTGAAGTTTTCTACTGTTCCTGAAGTAACATCCCTGTAATCTCCATCGTGTGTTCCATCAAAATACGCCAGTCCTACATAAGGGGTTATCCTAAAATCCAGTATGGCAGGGTTGCCCCAGTCGCCGGTCCAGTTTGTAAATCTGTAAAACATCTCGTGTTGCCCCCGGGTATTTATATTCCAAAACGACCGGTAGTCGCCATCGTCGGAAAAAGTTGTATAACCTCCCGAACCGTCATCCGAAGCAGTGTTTGCTGCTTCCAAACCATTGTTTTGTTTATCGATGTCGTGATAAGCGTCTTCGCTGCACGCTGCGAGTGCGAAGATTCCAAAAATAGAGAGTACTATTTTTTTCATAATTTTTAAAGATTATGAATGTACCGCTCACAACTATGAAATCACAAAAAGCGGACATATTATTGTTGCGACACAAGATATAATAAAATAAATTGAATTACAAAAATATTTTATGTTTTTTTTTGATTTATTTTGAATAGTGTAAAAATAATCGGAATGTTTTTTGTCTTTAAGAAAGAAAAATATGCTTAGGTTTGCTTAAAAAGAAGAAAAAATATTACTTAACCCGTAGTGCATTATTAAAAAGAGATTAATTTTTAGGTTGTTAATATTTCTGTCGAATACAAATTTATTGAGATAT
>CAYNIM010000054.1:0-12062 GCA_964397335.1 uncultured Flavobacterium sp. | reverse complement strand
TTACGTTTATCTTTAGCTATTGAAAGAAAACAACTGATAAAACGCTTATAAGTTGTGTTTCATACTGAAAAAGCCAACCGCACAAACAGCACATTTGGTTTTTGCCGACACGAAAACCCACGCTAAAAAACCAAAAGAGCTGTTTTTTGCCAACGCTCGAAGAAATTGAATAATATGAGCAGACTGCAAACAATAGAAAATCGACTGAAAGAAATAAACGGAACTGTCTTTCAAGAACTTTGCGATAGTTATTTAACTATTAGAGATAATAATTACTTGGCTATATCTAGGACAGGAAGTCAAACAGGAAAACAAAAGACTACAAAAGGAACACCTGATACTTTCTTTCAATTACCTAACGGAAATTTTTTGTACTCTGAAATAACAACTGATACAAGTACAAAAAACAAGCTTGCCAATGACATAAAAGCTTGTTTTGACCCAGACAAGACGAAAATCCCCGTTGAAAAAATTCAAGAAATCATTCTTTGTTTCAATTGGAACATTGACCAAGATAAAATAACCGAATTAAATACACTTGCCCAAAGCTATAAAGCTGACATTAGAATTCGTTATTTGATGCTACAAGAACTAGCTTTAGAACTTCACTTAAATCATAGAGATTTAGCTCATCATTATTTAGGCCTACCTTTAGATACAGGTCAAATAGTTTCAATAGAAAACTTCATCAAGGAGTATGATAGAGCTTCAAAAGGTATTGCAACACCATTAAACAATACATTCTTACACAGAGAAACAGAACTCGAAGAATTAAGTAATGCCATAGATAGTCAAGACTTTATAATTCTTACAGGAGCGCCAGGAGTTGGAAAAACGAAATTAGCACTTGAAGCTATCAATAATTATCTATCTAAAAACAATTCTTTTCAGGCTTACTGTGTTTCTTACAAAAGTCATACTCTACTTGACGATTTGTACCAATATTTTGATGTAGACAAAGATTATATACTTTTTGTAGATGATGCAAACAGAATTGATGCATTTGAACAAATAACAGGTTTTTTCAAAGCCAATAGAAACGGAAAACTTAAGATAATAATTACAGTTAGGGATTACGCGTTTCAAGAAATTGGCAGAAAATGTCAAGAATTTTCAACTCAGCGAATAGACTTGTTCAAGCTTTCAGATGAACAAATTATTGATATAATAAAATCTGAGCCATTTGAAATATTAAACCCTGATTACCATAAAGAAATAGTAAGAATTTCTGACGGAAATCCAAGATTGGCTATAATGACATCGCTTTTAGCTAAGCAAGAACAAAATTTATATGCCCTTCACAATGTATCTGATTTATTTGAAAAGTATTTTTCAACTTTCATCAAAGATCATGGTGAGTTTGAAAGCCCTTTAAACATAAAATGTCTTGGGCTAATTGCTTTCTTTTATACTATTCCATATAAAAATAGAGAAGTAACAGAATCAATTTTAAAAGAGTTTGATATTTCGTATAATGATTTTATTGACATAATTGATATTCTCGACAAATTAGAGTTGGTAGAAATTCAATTTGAACACGTGAAAGTGCCAGAACAGAATCTTGCGACTTTTTTCTTTTATAAAGCATTTATCAAAGACAATTTACTTTCATTCAGTACTCTCTTAAATAACTACTTTGAGAATTATAAAAACAGATTTACGGATAGTATAATTCCTGCCAACAATACTTTTGGTCCACAAAATGTAATGGACAAAATTAAACCCGACTTGGTAAATTACTGGAAACACATTAGTTCTGACAGTAACAAATCTTTTGATTTTCTCAATTCATTTTGGTTCTATTTACAAGACCAAACTTTAGAGTTTACATATCAGCAAATAGAGGCATTTCCGAAAGTAGAAGATACTACATACGATACTTCTTACGAAACAAATCAGTTCAATTATGACAAGGATGAAATTATTGAATTACTAGGTAATTTTTTTCGTCTCAATAACAAAAATTTAAAGGATTCAATCGAATTATTATTTGAGTATGTTTCTCGCAAACCAGATAAATTACCTGAATTAATACATAAAATAAGGGAATTACTAATTTTTGATAAGGATGATGAATACTCGAACTTCTATCGACAAAAAACTCTTTTTGATATTCTAGTAGAAGGAGTTGAAAAGAATGATGAATTACTTTCTACATCCTTTTACGAACTAGCCAAAACTTTCCTTTCTCATAAATTTCAGCAATTTAAAGGAGGAAGAAAAAATAGTTTTATTCACTATCAGTATCCAATTCCAAACAATAAGACTATTCAGGAATTCAGAACTAAAATTTGGAATACTTTAGAAAGTAGTTTTGACTCTCAACCTATATTGGCTTTTAGTCTTTTAAAGAATTATTCAAGAGTTCATCCAGATGTCAATAAAGAGATAATGTCATTCGACATTCCATTTGTACTGAATATAATTGACAAACATTTAACCAATGAAAATTTTGAGCATTGTAAATATGTTCAAAACCAAATAAGATGGTTTAGAAGACACGATTTTGATTTACCTGAATTCTCAAATCTAACTAACAGATTTATTAATGAAACATACTTAGCTTTTTTGAAAATTGATTGGGATAGATTTAGAGATAAGGAAATGTATGAATTTGATGATTTTCGAGAATATGAGCGATTAAAAGAAGCGGAAATAAGAAGCTCATTCATTTTAACCAATGAGGGCGAAATCAACGATTTTTATAATACTTTCATTTTACTTAAGAATTCTGCGAACAATAATTGGAATTATAACAATGCACTAGATTTTGTTATTGACGAAAATATCACAAAAAACCTAACAATAGGTCTTGCTTTGCTTACGAAAGTAATTGAAAATGACAATCTGGTTAACTATGTTCCTAGAGTTACCTTTAGAAATCAGTTGAAAGTTGAAAATTCGGTCAATCAAATTTGGAAACTTATTCAGCAATCACAATTTGAAAATAAAGAGCTCTGGGAATTATCATTTTATGATTACATAGATGATACTTTAATCAATAATGAACTAGCCGATTCATTGATTAATACAATTTCAAAAATGAATAAACCCAATACAATTCATTTTGATAGACTTGAGCGATTTTTAAAAGTAAAGCCAAACCTGTTTCAGTTAATTTTAAAATTAATTACAGATAAAAACGAAAAGGAAGGTTCAAGATTACAAGTTTGGATGGATTTTTTCAGCAAACACTTTGAAAGTCTTGGAGATGACATTGAGTTGATTAAAAAAGCTTATATCCAACAAAATCTTATTCAACATCATTTTGATTATCAAGGGCAAGGATTTTTGCAAATATTAAAGGTTGATAAAAATTTCTTAATCGAGTTTGTTGAAAGTCTATATTCTTCCACTGAAAGACATAGTCTTGGTGGCGACCATAGTGATATGAGTTATGTATGGAATATAGATAATATAGAAGATACACTTATCCAAGTATTTGACTTAGTAATTGAGAAAGATTTATACTTTGGCATTTTGGAGCATTACTGCAATGTATTCTTTAGAAATCTTAAAGAAGAACATAGATTGAGAGCAGATAATTTCATTAGACAATATGTAATCGATAATAATAACGATTATAAAAAGATGCAAATTGTTGTTGACCTAATCAGACACACAAGAAAAGAATTGTTTGAAGAGATTTTCCTATTATTCATTTCATTAAATCAAGATAAAGAAACTTTTAGCAGGTTAATGTGGAGAGGAAATGGCGGGACTTATTCTGGAGATGTAATTATTGGAGATATCCAAGCCTCAGGATGGAGAAATTTATTGGAAATCGCTAATAAATCGGATGTGGGAATAAAGTTAATTCCTATAAAAAACTATATCAATGAACAAATTGAATCTTGTTTAAAAAGTGGAGATTGGGAAAGACAAAGAAAGTTTTTGAGAAAGGACTTTTGAATAGCCAACGCTTAAATCCATACATATTTGCAATTCGCTTATGCCAACACACAAGCCAAAAATTGCAAAAAAGTATGGCTTTGCCAACGCTACAAACAGAACGGAAAATAAAGTACGAAAACACAACAATGTGTATAAGTAATAGCGGTTTTAGTGATAAAACGAAAGATAAAATATAAAACAAAGGTCAGTTCTAAACTGAAAAGTTAGTGAGTAGAAATCCGCTACTACTCATACACGAGACCGTTACCCACAAGCTAAAAAAAATGGCCATTACATCAAAAATGTTTCCTTTTCCCAAAAACCATTTCCAATAAAAGATTATCAATGTCTATCAAAACTTTAAAAAAGAATTGCTAATTCCAATATTAATCGTAATATTGCAATTAAACAATGAAGGGATATAAAAAATGTATACTGACCAACAAAAAGAAATCGCTCTATTCGCAAAAGTCTTCGGACATCCTGCTCGAGTAGCTATTTTACAACAATTATTTAGAATTGATGCTTGCTATTGCGGAGATTTATCCGAAGAAATTGGTCTTGCCCAACCTACTATATCACAACATTTAAAAGAATTAAAAACCTTAGGACTAATTAAAGGAACAGTGGAAGGTGTCAAAGTCTGCTATTGTATAGACAATGAAAACTGGACTAAAATGAAAATGTTAATGCATCAATTTTTAGATCAGGACATTCCTAAAGCAGATTGTTGCTAATTATTTTTTCATTATATCAATCGTTAAATCGAAATAAACAAATAAATATAGAGAAATGAAGTTATCAGAAATTAAAAACAAATTGAATAAACTGGATAAAATCGCTTTCCAATTACCAAATGGGGAAATAGTGCCCAATCACTTTCACGTAACAGAAGTTGGAAAAATTACAAAACACTTCATTGATTGTGGCGGAACTGTTAGAAATGAGGAGGTGGTCAACTTCCAACTTTGGAACGCCAATGACTATGACCACAGATTGCATCCAGAAAAATTACTAAGCATCATTGAACTTTCCGAACGCGTTTTAGGAATTGAAGATTTGGAAATCGAAGTGGAATATCAAGGAGATACGATTGGGAAATTCGGACTTGATTTTGACGGTAAAAACTTTTTGTTGACCAATAAACAAACCGATTGTTTGGCAAAAGATAAATGCGGCATACCAAGTGAAAAACCAAAAATTAAATTATCTGAATTTAACAATGGATCTTCTTGTACACCAGGCAGTGGCTGTTGCTAAAATAATAATTTAACATTATGAAAATGTCAATAACAAAACCAACAATGTTTTCAGAAATTGAACAAGTAATTAAGGGATTAAATCCTCAAACAATTTCAACTGAACGTAAGGCAATTTTACAACCACTAACGGAATTTATACAGTCTAAAGTTTCAAATCAGCAAGATATCAGAATCAACTTCATCTGTACTCACAATTCACGAAGAAGTCATTTATCACAGGTTTGGGCACAAACTTTAGCGCATTATTTTAATGTCAAGAATGTATTTTGTTATTCAGCTGGTACAGAGAGCACAGCACTTTTTCCAATGGTTGCAGAAACTTTACGAAATTCGGGTTTTCAAATTAAAACTATTTCAAAAAGCGAAAATCCTGTTTACAGCATTAAATATACGTACAACCAGCATCCAATAATCGGATTTTCAAAAAGATTGGATGATGATTTTAACCCGAAATCTGAATTTGCTGCAATTATGACTTGCGATTCAGCAAACGAAGCCTGTCCATTTGTTAGCGGAGCAGAAAAACGAATTCCTATAACTTTTGAAGACCCAAAAGCATTTGACAATACACCACAACAGGCAGAAAAGTATAATGAAAGAAGTCTGCAAATTGCAACAGAACTGTTTTACGTTTTCTCTCAGATAAAAGCTTCTTAACTATTTTCAAAACGACTAATATAAAATAGATATAATTATGGAATACCAAATTAGGGCATCATCAATTTCAAATAAAGACGCTGCTATTCAAATAAAGCAAAATGACATAGCTTTTGGAACAACTTCAAAATCTGCTGAAACTTTACCTAATCCTGCCGAGCTTTTTTTAGGAGCTTTTGCTTCGTGTATGCTAAAAAATGTCGAGCGATTTTCTGCTATGATGAAGTTTACTTATTCAAAAGCCACAGTAAATGTGTCAGCTAAACGAATGGAAAAACCTTTGAAAATGGATAACATAGATTACAGACTAACTATTTACAGTTCTGATGAAAATTTAAATATCCCATTACTAAAAAAGAATATCGAAAAATTTGGCACAATCTACAATACCGTAAAGTTATCGTGCAATATAAACGGCGTAATTGAGCAGCAAAAAGACATTTTAAATAATTGAACACAAGAAATATATGAAAAAAATAAGTTTTCTCAATAATTATTTAACGCTATGGATATTCATTGCTATGCTTGTAGGCGTAGGAATCGGATATTTCATCCCATCTTTTCCAAGCATTATTGATTCAATGAGCCGAGGTACCACTAACATTCCCATAGCAATAGGATTAATTTTAATGATGTATCCACCTTTGGCTAAAGTGAACTATGCTCTTTTGCCAAAAGTTTTTAGAAACACTAAAATACTTTCCATCTCACTTTTTCTAAACTGGATAATTGCTCCCGTTTTAATGTTTGTTTTGGCAATTACTTTTTTACGTGATTATCCAGAATATATGGTAGGCGTTATTTTAATTGGATTGGCTCGCTGTATCGCAATGGTTTTGGTTTGGAACGACCTTGCGGAAGGGGATAGCGAATATGGAGCAGGTTTGGTCGCTTTAAATAGTATTTTCCAAGTTTTTGCCTATAGTTTCTATGCTTGGATTTTTATAACGGTTCTCCCACCGTATTTTGGATTTGAAGGGGCTATTATCGATATCTCAATTGGTACGGTGGCAGAAAGTGTAGCAATCTATTTGGGACTACCCTTTTTAATGGGAATTTTAAGTAGAGTGATTTTGGTAAGGTTAAAAGGAGATAAGTGGTACACAGAAAAGTTTATTCCTGCCATTTCACCAATAACGCTAATTGCGTTATTATTTACCATTGTCATTATGTTCTCGCTCAAAGGAGAGTTAATAGTTGAAATTCCAATGGACGTTTTAATTATTGCAGTTCCTTTAATTTTGTATTTTAGTTTAATGTTCATCATCAGTTTTTTCTTTACTAAAGCAATGGGAGCTTCCTATAAGGAAAATGCAGCCGTCTCATTTACAGCGGCAGGAAATAACTTTGAATTAGCGATTGCTGTTGCTATAGCAGTATTTGGACTAAATTCCGGACAGGCTTTTGCGGGTGTAGTTGGACCATTAGTTGAAGTTCCAGTTCTTATCTTTTTGGTTCGAGTTTCATTTTGGTTAAAGAAAAAATATTATGACAAAGTCAGTATTTGATGACGTATTAAAGAAAGAAAGCCAGTGGGTAACATTGTATAAGCTGAATGCGGGATTTATTGCTAAATTGAAGAATTTGTCTCGAAAAAAAACTTTGGATGTAATGAAAATCTCGTCTTCGAAATCCCGCACTACGCTTATACTTGGCCGTTGTAGGTAATGCAAAAAACCAGCCGCACATTAGGCACATTTGGTTTTTGCCAACACACAAAGCCGACGCTGAAAAAACCAAAAGAGCCTAATTTTGCCACCGCACGGACGGACAATACAATAAATGAAAACAGAACTCGAAATAAAAGACAAAACCAGACAGACCGAAGGACTAAAAATTGCTCCGTTCAGACAGCATATCAGAAAAACATCTCCACACAAACACAACAGTTATTTTGAAATAATTTACCTGACCAAAGGAAAAGGTTCCCACACCATTGACACCAAAGAATATAAAATAAAACCTCCTGTAATTTTCACTATCCGGAAAGAGCAGGTTCATTTTTGGGACATCAAAACAGAACCCCAAGGCTTTGTACTTATCATCAAAAAATCCTTTATTGATAACTGTTTGGACAAGGTCATCAAACGCCTGATTTCAGAATTGAGTGCACAAACCTGTCTTTTTCCCAAAGACAATACTGCTATTGACATTTTCAATATTTTACTAAATGAATATCAACAAAAGAAAAAACCAAATCAACCGATAATAGACGGACTGTTAAAAGCACTTTTGGCAAAATTTCTTGAATCAGCAACGCCAAATATTTCTAAAAACGGCAACAGCACAATCTTTCAAAAATTCATTGACCTTTTGAGCAAAGAAGATGAACTCACAAACAAGGTAAACCATTATGCCAAATTGTTGAACACCACTCCTCAAAACCTAAATGCAATTTGCAGAAAAGAAACAGGACAATCTTCTACCGAGATACTTTCCGAACACATCATCAATGAAGCAAAAAGACTTTTGCTTTACACAGACATTACCGTAAGCGAGATTGCTCACAGACTTGATTTCAAAGACAATTCTCATTTTTCAAAATACTTCAAACGACACGTTGACCAAACTCCAGTAGGCTTTAGAAGCGACAACAACTAAATACCATACATTTTTCAAATAGACCATATTATTGATTGAGTGTTGTATAATTTTACGACATTAAAATCCACGAAATATGAAATGGTCAATATCAATTATCGCTTTGCTTCTGCTTTTGTCTTGTGGAAACAATCAAGACCAAAATACCCAAGGCAAATGGATAAAAGGAACGGAACAGGAAAAATTAGAAACCATTGAAAACCAATTCAGGGGTTTTGATATGGCAATGGTAGAAACAGGCTATCGCTATCAGGAACTGTATTGGGCAGGACAAGACGAAAATTGGGAATATGCAGACTATCAATTAGAGAAAATTCGAAAAGCGATAGAGAACGGATTAGAACGAAGACCCAAACGTGCAAAATCCGCAGAGCATTTCTTAACCGTAGCACTTCCAGAAATGGAAAAAGCACTTGAAAAAAGAGATACGATTGTGTTCAACAAAAATTTCCAAGTGCTGACCAACAGTTGTATCAGTTGCCACGCAATGGAAAAAGTACCACATTTTACAGTGAAGAAACCACTTTACAGACAATCACCAATTCGCAAATAAGTATGTTTCAAAAAATAATTAATTCAGACCATTCAAAAACCACCATCATTATTCGCTTAATGGTCGGTGCGGTTTTTCTTTCCGAAGGCATTCAAAAGTTCTTATTTCCTGCTATTCGTGGTGCAGGGCGATTTGAAAAAATCGGACTTCCATCACCTGAATTTCTCGGTGCTTTTGTCGGCACGTTTGAAATTGTTTGTGGCGCATTGATTTTACTTGGCTTGCTGACAAGATTGGCAAGCATTCCAACACTCGTAATAATGTTGGTCGCCATTGCAACCACAAAATCAGAAGTTTTAGCCAATGACGGATTTTGGGTAATGATGCACGGTAGTCGTACCGATTGGGCAATGCTTTTAGGAAGTCTGTTTTTGATAATTAAAGGTGGTGGAAAATGGTCAGTTGACTCGATATTTCAAAAAAAATAATTAAGAATGAAGAACGAACTAAAACGAGAACTAAAAACACCGGGCGCCATTTTAATGGGTTTGGGTTCAATCGTAGGGACAGGCATTTTTGTAAGTATCGCCATTGCTACCCAGATAGCAGGTAGTGGCATTATTATCGCAGTTGTAATAGCTGCTGTACTTGCAGCTTTCAATGGCTTAAGCAGTGCACAGCTTGCTGCTGCACATTCGGTGAGTGGAGGCACATATGAGTATGGAAACCGCTTTCTAAACTCTTATTTTGGGTTTGCTGCAGGATGGATGTTTTTGATAGCAAAATCAGCTTCTGCAGCAACGGCAGTATTAGGTTGTATAGGCTACCTATTTTATGCTTTTGGTGTAAACGTTGACAAAGTGGGCATTGTAGGAGCCGGACTATTGTTACTTTTTCTGATGACAATACTTGTTTCCGGTGGTATCAAACGAAGCAATCAGGCCAATATAATAATTGTTTCTGCAACCTTATTAGGACTTGCTGCACTCGTAATTGTCAGTTTCTTTGTTAAGGGCTTTCCTGTTCAACCTATTATTGACTCTGTAAATGACACCTCTTTTACATCAATTCTCTATGGCTCAGCTTTAATGTTTGTCGCCTATACCGGATATGGGCGGATTGCAACACTCGGGGAAGAGGTTTCCGAACCACGTACTACAATTCCCAAAGCCATTATTCTTGCAATGGTAATTATTGTAATACTCTACCTTGCCGTTTCACTTACAGCGATAAATGTTATGGGAGCGGAAGCATTTGGTCAAAGCGTTGAGGGAAAAGCAGCGCCATTGATGCTAGTTGCTCAGTCACTTTCCGTACCTGTTATTGGCACTGTAATCACTATTGCTGCCATTACAGCTATGTTAGGTGTAGTGCTTAATTTACTGCTTGGTTTGTCGCGTGTAATTCTAAGTATGGCACGAAGAAAAGACCTACCCACTAAATTGTCAAAAATAAATCACAAAACTCAAAGTCCGGCTATTGCTGTTTGGGTGACAGGAGGAATAATTGGCGTATTGGTGTTAAGCGGAGATGTTGTTTTTACTTGGTCATTCAGTGCGTTTACAGTATTGATTTATTACGCCATTACTAATCTTGCGGCTCTGAGAATGCCTGCGGACTTACGCTTATATCCTCGTTGGATTCCGGCTTTTGGGCTATTTGGATGCCTGTTTCTCGCATTTTGGATTGAACCCACTTTTTGGATTGGTGGTCTTGCATTATTAGGTGTTGGTTTGATTTGGCATTCAATTGCTTTAAAGTTGAAATCCCGAAACAAAGATTAATAAACCTCTAAAATCTGATTACAATTAATCAATTAACATTAGTAGGAAAGCCAACGCTCGACAGCCACACACATTGCCAAGCCGCTCGAACCAGCCGCACAATCCCAAGCTTGTCAATAAGTGTGTCTGCCCCAACGCACGGACGAAAAAGAAAGCACTACCTACAACATTGTATAAGCGTAATGCGGGCTGAGTGGCTAAAATTGAGTAATTTGGCAGGTTTTATGGTGAATTGGTTGAATTCGAGTAAGCCAGACTTGATTATTGGCACAATAGTGTTTGCTTTGGTAATCCAGGGTGCTTTTAGAATATTGAAATTGAGTAAATAAGCATGATTGCTTGTGAAATTTGATTATTACAACTTTAATTTGATTATATTGGTCTAAACATTATGATTTTAAGCCAATTAGTTGCTTTTAAAATGTTTAGTATTAACTTAATTTATAAGATATGCCAGTAAAACATAATCCAACAGGAGAGGTCCATAAAGGACAAAAAGGAGGTACAACAGGTTGTGGTGTGAATACTTCATTACATTCTGATCATTGGAGTAATTCAAGTGGAACAATTACATGTGATAAAAACGGATGTAAAAATTAGATTGCCATCCACAAACTTCTAGAATTAAAATGTTATAACACCCACAACGGATCCATTTTTGTTTTCCGTTGTGGGTGTTTTGTTTTAATAAGCTTAAGAAATTAACTCCTCACAAAATCGATAAAGCCTTATAAATTTACTTCTCTCAGTTCCTGGAGGAGTTTCAATAATTCTCTGTTTCAGATTTTCCATTTCTGCAGGGATTTCTTTCCTGGGCATTGATCTAAGTATGCTTTTAATGACTGCGGAATTTATATGATACATGATATTTGAATTTATGTTCGGCACACCTCATCTAATGAGACGTGCCGAACTGGTTAATAATTACGATTTAATTAATTGGTGAACGAGAACTTGTCTTAATTGCTTGAGTGTGTTCTGGATTCGCTTGTAGTTCTCTTCCTGCTGCTCCAAATGCAAAAGTGATGAAACAGTCTTCTTGACAGCTTGAGGCTTATGAAAAGTGGCGCTGTGTGCTTCAGTGATTATTTTGATGAGGTCATTTTTCCGAATGAAAGGAATCACTGATCCTACTAAAGCAATTTGAAATCGTTTTCCTTGGTGCAAGGAGTAAACAATCCAGTAGAGGCTTTCTTTTTCACTTACAGAATTGCACATCACCACAAAGCAATTCGGGCAGGGCTTTTTGAGTGGTTTTCCACTGTTTAATCCTTTGTTGAGGATAAAGAAGTGCGGACTATTATACACGCCTTCTGGTCGATAGGTAATCATTTTGAAATTAGACATAACTACTTGTTTAAAAATTAAGTA
>CAYNIM010000053.1:0-12567 GCA_964397335.1 uncultured Flavobacterium sp. | reverse complement strand
TCTAATTATCAATAATTTCAATAAGCTTTTTAAATCTTATAGTGGACACTAATGTAATTAAATATAAAAAAACGGACTACTATTTTTTTTATTCAGCAATCCGCTTTAATCCATTAAGATCTAAAATTCTTATTTTTTTTCCATTCAAATCAATATGTCCTGATTTTTTTAATTCAGATAACAATCGAATACAACTTTCAGTGGCTGTTCCGACCATATTGGCAATTTCTTCCCGACTGAGTTGAAGGTTTAAAATACCGTTATCATCAGCTCCATTAGATTGGAAAAGATCAATCAATACAAGGGCCAGACGTTCTTTAACAGTTTTGTGAGCATGGATGACTGCGATGTTATTGGCGTCATCTAATTGCGAACAAACATCTTTAGTCACTTCAAAAGAAAACCTGTTGTTTTCATTAATAAATCCTAGGACTTCAGTTTTTGGAATAAAACAGATTTTCATATCTTCCACGGCAATGGCACTCAGTGAAGCTTTTTTGTCGGTCAGCATGGAATCTTGTCCCAAGAGGCTTCCTTTAGTAATGAGTTTTAAAATGGTGTCTTTTCCGTTGGAATTCATTTTTACCATTTTACACGTTCCTTCTTTGATACAATAAACGCCGTTAATTATATCGCCCTCACTAAAGATGATATCGCCCTTTTTTACATTCAACGAATTTTTATGCCTCGAAAGCTGAAGTAATTCTTCCTTGGATAATGCCTTTAGCGAGCTTATTTCTCTTACGATACACTGCTCACACTTGCCCATTTTATTCGGTTTTAGTTTTCATACAAATATAAGAAATATATGATAAATATCATTCTTTTAAGGTATTTAATTTTAGAATTTTGCAAACAGGTATAAAGCAATTTTTTAAAGGATGTCAAACTGTTATCACTGTGGAGATCCAGTCGTAGAAAAAGAAAAAATCGTTTTTGATGATAAAGAGTTCTGTTGTCAGGGTTGTCGAACAGTCTACGAACTTTTTTCAGAAAACGGTTTGACTACTTACTATGATTTTGAGAAGAATCCTGGGGCTAGCCCAAAAGAGGTTTTGTCGAAGTATAATTATCTGGATAATTCCGATATCGTATCAAAACTCTTGGATTTTGAAGAGGAGAATATACAAATTATTCGATTGTATATTCCACATATTCATTGCAGCTCTTGTATTTGGATATTAGAAAATCTAAACTCTCTACATTCTGGAGTTACTCAATCTCAGGTGGTTTTTTCTCAGAAAAAAGTAACCATTACTTATGATAGTGATAAAATCAGTTTAAAAGAATTGGTGCTTTTGCTTTCTTCAATTGGATATGAACCCTATATCAGCTTAGAGAATTTTGATGACAAACCAAAACTAATCGATCGCAGCTTACTTTATAAGATTGGAATTGCGTTTTTTGGTTTTGGTAATATTATGTTGCTTTCTTTTCCTGAGTATTCTAATGAATATTTTAAATCTGAAGATTTTTGGATGGTCGAATACCAAGACTTTTTTAGATACTTAAATGTACTTTTGGCATTACCTGTTTTTTTATATTCTGCTACTCCATATTATATATCTGCTTATCACAGTATAAGAACCAAAACTTACAATATTGATATTCCCATGGCTTTGGGGATTATTGTGATGTTTCTTAGAAGTATAGTAGATATTTTCTTTCAAGATGGACCTGGGTTTTTAGATAGTATGTGTGGTTTGGTTTTCTTTATGCTTTCTGGAAAGTTGATCCAACAGACAACCTATAATTTTTTATCGTTTGAACGCGATTATAAATCTTATTTCCCAATTGCTGTTACAAAAATTAAAGACGAAGTCGAGGTTCCGATTCAAGTATATGAAATTGAAAAGGGCGACCGTTTATTGATTCGCAACGAAGAATTGATTCCAGTAGATTCCGTTTTAATTTCTGATATCGCATTTATCGATTACAGTTTTGTGACAGGTGAAGCGGTGCCAGTGGAAAAAAAATCGGGTCAAAAAATTTATGCAGGTGGAAAACAAGTTGGAAATGCGGTTTTGGTTGAAGCGATAAACAGTGTCTCACAAAGTTATTTAACACAGTTGTGGAGCAACGAAGTTTTTGATAAAAAAAGTACCCAAAAAGTAAAAACAATCACAGATAGAGCAAGTCGGATTTTTACACCCACTTTATTGACCATCGCGTTGGTTGGTTTTATTGGTTGGACTTTTAGTAGTTTCAACGATGCGTTTAATGTACTCACAGCTGTTTTAATTGTAGCTTGCCCTTGTGCTTTAGCTTTAACGGCTCCATTTACTTGGGGAAATGTCATCAGATTGATGGGAAAACAAAAACTGTATTTGAAAAACACTGCGGTCATAGAACAAATATCCAAAATTGATGCAATTGTTTTTGATAAAACGGGTACTTTAACTTCGAGTTTGGGACAACAAGTTTATTATGAGGGCATCGACTTAAGTAAATCAGATCTAGTGGCAGTGAAAAATATCGTCCGTGGATCCAACCATCCATTGAGTCGGAGAATATACACTTTATTGCCTGAAACTCCTGTTGAAAAACCGGAGAGCTATGATGAAATTGCGGGTAAAGGAGTCCAAGGTGTTTTTAAAGGGGATTTAGTTAAAGTAGGTTCAGCAAATTGGGTCGGTGTACTTTCTGAAAATAAAAACAATCAAACCAGAGTTTATGTATCAATAAATGAAGAAGTAAAAGGGTTTTATGTGTTTGAAAATGAATACAGAAAGGGCATTGAACCATTACTCGAATCACTAGATAACGAAGGTTATGATTTGTATGTTTTGTCTGGAGATAACGATGGCGAACGAAAAATGTTGGAAAAGTTAGTCCCAGAAGGCACAGAAATGGTTTTTAACCAGAGACCAGATGATAAACTAGCATTCATCAGTGAGTTACAAAAACAAGGGAAAAACGTAATGATGATAGGCGATGGATTAAATGATGCCGGTGCATTGGCACAAAGTAATGTAGGTATTTCAATTTCAGAAAATGTTAACGTATTCACTCCTGCAAGCGATGCAATTTTAGATGCAGGATCGTTTTCAAAGCTTTATAGTTTTTTAATGTACGCCAAAAAGGCCATGAAAACCATAAAAATGAGTTATGTGTTGGCAATTACCTATAATATTGTGGGACTTTCTTTTGCTTTGTCTAATCGTTTATCACCCTTGGTAGCAGCGATTATTATGCCATTGAGTACGGCTACAATCATTGGATTTGTAACTTTAATAAGTACTATTTACGCAAAAAAGACCATAGAAAAAAAAGTCTTAAAAAAATATTAAAAACAACTGATATTTATCATATTTTAGAACAATGAGAAGCAGTAGTTTTGAACAAAGAAATTAGGTATGGGAGTTATCTATATTTTAATATGTATAAGCATATTTGTTGCAAGCGTTTTTCTGTATCTTTTTATCAAGTCGGTAAGAAGTGGGCAGTTTGACGACCAGTATACACCCTCAGTGAGGATGTTGTTTGAAGAAGAAACAAAAAAGAAAAAAAAAGAAATAGAAACTGAACAAGAATCAAATTAATTAACTATGGAAGTACAACAATTTTACTATGACAACAAAATTGTAAAAAAGTTCCTTTATGCTTCTATACTTTTCGGAGTAGTTGGAATGCTGGTAGGGTTGCTTTTAGCAGTTATGTTTATTTTTCCAAACATCACCGATAATATTCCGTGGCTAAGTTTTGGACGTTTACGTCCTTTACATACCAATGCGGTAATATTTGCGTTTGTTGGAAACGCTATCTTTGGGGGTGTTTATTATTCGTTGCAACGTTTGTTAAAAACCAGAATGTACAGCGATGTTTTAAGTAACATCAACTTTTGGGGATGGCAGTTGGTCATTGTTGCAGCTGTTTTAACTTTACCTTTGGGTTACACTTCTTCAAAAGAATACGCTGAACTAGAATGGCCTATAGATATTGCAATTGCAGTGGTTTGGGTTGTTTTTGGTATCAACATGATCATGACTATTCTAAACAGAAGAGAACGTCATTTGTATGTAGCCATTTGGTTCTACTTGGCAACCTTTGTAACGGTAGCAGTATTGCATATTTTTAATAGTTTGGCATTACCCGTACATGGATTAAAATCATATTCGGTTTATGCTGGAGTGCAAGATGCATTGGTGCAATGGTGGTATGGACATAACGCGGTAGCATTTTTCTTAACCACACCTTTTTTAGGATTAATGTATTATTATTTACCTAAGATTGCAAATCGCCCAGTATATTCTTACCGTTTGTCTATTATACATTTCTGGTCTTTGATTTTCTTATACATCTGGGCAGGGCCTCACCACTTATTGTATTCGGCTTTACCAGAATGGGCACAAAACCTTGGAGTTGTATTCTCTGTAATGTTGCTGGCTCCTTCTTGGGGAGGTATGATCAACGGTTTGTTGACCTTGAGAGGTGCTTGGGATAAAGTACGAACCGATCCAGTTTTGAAATTCTTTGTAGTGGCAATTACTGGATATGGTATGGCAACTTTTGAAGGACCGATGTTGTCTTTGAAAAACGTAAACGCTATTGCGCATTACACCGATTGGATTGTGGCTCACGTTCACGTTGGAGCGTTGGCATGGAACGGATTTATGGTTTTTGCAATTGTGTATTGGTTGTTCCCAAGAATGACTAAAACTAAATTATATTCTACAAAATTGGCAAACTTCCACTTTTGGATAGGTACTTTGGGAATCATTCTCTATACCATTCCTTTATATGTTGCAGGTTTCCAACAACACATGATGTGGAAAGAATTTAGACCAGACGGAATGTTGATGTATGGTAACTTCCTTGATACAGTTACTGCCATTATGCCGATGTATGTAATGCGTGCTATTGGAGGTACATTGTATGTAGCAGGAGCTTTAGTTTTGGTATATAACATTTACAAAACGATAAAAGCAGGTCAGACAATCGAAGACGAATATGCAGAAGCTCCAGCTTTGGTTCGTATTTCAAAATCAAGATTAAAAGGTGAAGGATTTCACGCTTGGTTAGAGCGCAAGCCAATTCAATTAACTGTTTTAGCTACTATTACAATTTTGATTGGAGGTATCGTTCAGATTGTGCCAACATTGGTTGTGAAGTCAAACATTCCAACAATTGAAAGTGTAAAACCATATACACCTTTGGAATTAGAAGGTCGTGATCTATACATTCGTGAAGGTTGTGTGGGATGTCACTCACAGATGATTCGTCCGTTCCGAAGTGAAGTAGAAAGATATGGAGAGTATTCAAAATCGGGGGAATATGTTTACGACCATCCATTCTTATGGGGTTCAAAACGTACAGGTCCAGATTTACATAGATTAGGAGGGAAATACAACGACAACTGGCATTTCAACCATATGTACGATCCTCAAAGTACATCACCAGGATCTATCATGCCAGCATACAAATGGTTGTTTGACAATAAAGCGATGGATTTTTCTAATATAGAAACAAAAATGCGTGTGCTTCAAAAATTAGGAGCTCCTTATACAGACGAAGAGGTGGCCAATGCACAAGCAAGCATTAAAGAACAAGGCGAACGAATTGAAGAAAGTTTAAAAGCAGATCCTGATTTCGTACGATCTTACGAGGCAAGTAAAAAAGCAGCTCAAGAAAGAGGAGAGGAGTTTGTTCCAATGAGTCAACGCGAGATTACTGCCCTAATTGCCTATATGCAACGTTTAGGAACTGATATTAAAGCAGAAAAATAGTGAGTTATGTTAAAGTTTATTAAACACAATATGGAGACTATTATAGGGATAGACGCCTATCCCATAATTGCTCTGCTCATCTTTTTCTTCTTCTTTGTAGGATTAGCAATCTGGGTGTTTACTTATAAAAAAGAAACCGTCAGAGAAATCAGTAGATTGCCCCTAGAAGATGATGAGCAAAAGAATGAACAGAATCACATAAAAGAATAAGGTTATGAAGAAATTTTTTCCAGTATATGTACGTGTTCCTTTAATATTATTTTTATTCTTTGGAACCATCGAACTTCTTGTCGATTCGGGTGATAAACCTGCGATAATTGAATATCCGTCTTTATTGATTTTATTAGGTTTGGTTGCTTTAGTTTTAATTGCAATTGAAATCGTAGCTAAAGTATCGGATAGTATTTTAGAACAATTGATGAGCCCTGAAGAGCGTGCAGAAAAAGAACGTTTAGAAAATCTTCCATTATCAGAATCAGCAGGCTATAAAAAGCTGATGAAGATATTGACCAAGTCTAAAGGCATGGAAGAAGAAAAAGAAATCGAGCTTGATCATGATTACGACGGAATCAAAGAGTTAGACAACGATTTGCCACCTTGGTGGGTGTATTTGTTCTATGCTACAATAATTTTTTCGGTAATTTATTTGGGTAAATACCATTTGTTTGGAGGTGATAATCAATACCAAGAACTTGAAAAAGAAATGGAGCTTGCTCAAATACAAATCGAAGAGTATAAAAAGAATGCACCAGATTTATTAACAGCAGATCAGGTAGTTGTGTTGACGGATCCTGCCGATTTAGCTGCCGGTAAAGTCGTTTACGACGCCAACTGTGTGGCATGTCACAAAGCAGATGGTGGTGGAAGTATTGGACCGAACTTAACCGATGAATATTGGATATTGGGAGGTGATATAAAAGATATTTTCCATGTGATTAGCGAAGGTGGGCGTGACGGAAAAGGAATGGTTCCTTGGAAACAACAAATAACACCTAGCGATATTGCAAAAGTAGCAAGTTATATATTATCGCTTCAAGGAACAAATCCACCTGATGCCAAAGAGCCCGAAGGTGATAAATTTGTCCAAACAGCGGTTGAAGAAGCTGCTCCGGATGCGGAAACTGAAAACGTTTCTGTAGATGATACAGACGCAGAAACAGCTTCATAATATTCCATAATCATTTGGAGGGTTTTAGTTTTATTTTTCTTCCACAGCCCTCCCCCAAGGGCTGTGGTTTTTTATTATTGGATTTTAGGTATAAAAAATAATGTAGTATGAGTAATGTTGCAGGCGACAGCTTCAGAGATACCATAGGAACTCTCGATGAAGACGGTAAAAGAAAATGGGTATATCCCAAAAAACCATCTGGATGGTTTTATAACAAAAGAAAATGGGTCAGTTATATTTTATTGGCTATTTTATTAACTTCACCTTTTATAAAAATCAATGGAAACCAACTGTTTTTATTTAATGTGTTGGAACGTAAGTTCTCTATTTTTGGATTTGCTTTCTGGCCACAAGATTTTTATCTAGTAGTAATCTCAATGATTATTGGTGTGGTATTTATCGCACTTTTTACAGTGGCTTTTGGAAGGGTGTTTTGCGGTTGGATTTGTCCACAAACCATTTTTATGGAAATGGTTTTTAGAAGAATAGAATATTGGATCGAAGGAGACAGAGGAGCGCAAATCAGATTGAATAAACAAGTATGGAACGCCGAAAAAATAAGAAAAAAAGCGTTGAAATGGTTCGTGTTTTTTCTCATTTCATTCATTATTGCCAATGTGTTTTTGGCTTATATTATAGGTAGTGATCAAGTTCTGGCAATGGTCAAAGATGGTCCTTTCCAACATTTAAGCACCTTTGTAGCTTTGCTGATTTTTACCGGCGTTTTTTATTTTGTATTTGTTTGGTTTAGAGAAGAAGTCTGTATCATTGCTTGTCCTTACGGAAGAATGCAAAGTGTATTATTAGACGACAAGTCGATCGTGGTTGCCTATGATTACGTTCGTGGTGAAGGTACAGAAGGACGGTCTAAATTCCGAAAAAATGAAGATAGAAACGAAAAAGGATTTGGAGATTGTATTGATTGTTCTCAATGTGTACATGTTTGTCCAACGGGAATTGATATCAGAAACGGAACACAATTGGAATGTGTGAACTGTACAGCTTGTATCGATGCTTGTGATTTTATGATGGAATCGGTGAACCTTCCAAAAGGTTTGATACGTTTTGCTTCTGAAGTTGAAATTGCTAAAAAAGAAAAATTCAAGTTCACACCACGAATGAAAGGATATGCTTCGGTATTGTTTGTTTTGATGGGTGTTTTGGCCGGAATGTTGTTCTTGCGAAGCGATGTTGAGGTTAAGATCTTGAGATTGCCTGGAACTACTTTTGAACACGTAGAAGAAAATATTAGAAATACCTATACTTATAAAATTGCTAATAAAACTGCTCGTGATTACGAAAATGTGACAATTAAAATTGTAAAACCAAAAGGAACCATTGAATTGGTTGCTAATCAAAAAATCATCGTTCCAAAAGAAGGAATGTCGCAAGGAACTTTGTTCATCGATATTCCTGAAACGATGTTAGATGGATATAAAACCGAAGTGCAAATTGAGGTTTACAACAATGAAGAGCTGATCGATCAGACCAAGACCAATTTCTTGGGACCGAGAACTTTCAACTAAAATTAATTAATAATAAAACTAAAAGAAATGAAATTTAATTGGGGAACAGGAATTGTAATAGGAATTGTATGTTTCATGGCGTTCATATTACAATATGTTATTCGAGTTCAAGTAGATGCTCGATATGACAATCAACTGGTAACAGAAGATTATTACCAAAAAGAATTAGAAGTAAATGGGAATAGAATAAAACAGGAAAATGCAATTGAATTGGGTGAAACCTTGAAGATTGAAACTACTGAAGAAGGCATTGCGTTCTATTTTCCTGAGACATTTAACCAGGCGGAAATTAACGGAACAATATCCCTATACCGACCATCCAACCAGGACCTTGACCACATTTTACCATTAAAATTGTCGTCAAATTACTTGCTTATACCTAAATCCAACCTGGTTGATGGTCGTTGGGATATTACTTTAGATTTTGAATACGAAGGAAAAGGCTACCAAAAACAACAAACGCTGATGCTCTAATGATTGTGCCTTTGTTTTTAGGGTTTTTTAGTAGTTTGCACTGTGTTGGTATGTGTGGGCCAATTGCACTTGCATTGCCAGTTCATCAGTTCTCCGTGACTAAAAAAACCTTATATATCATTACGTACCACTTAGGGCGTATACTGACTTATGCACTATTAGGAGTACTTTTTGGACTTTTGGGAAACGGACTTTTTATAGCCGGACTTCACCAAAATGTTTCTATAATATTAGGAATTTTGTTGATTCTAGGCGTATTGTTTTTTAATGAAAGTAGCATCCAAAGCAAGCTTTATACTAATACTAAAGCTTATATGAAATTCAAAAGCTATTTTGGAACATTTATTCAGAAAAAAACATGGGGTTCTTTTCTGGTTTTAGGCTTGTTAAACGGACTTTTGCCATGTGCTATGGTTTATATGGCTCTTTTTGGAGCAACAGCTACTCAAGGAGCTTTGCACGGTGCTATGTTTATGATGTGGTTTGGTGTGGGAACCATTCCCTTAATGACTGCCGTAGTATGGTTAAGTCAGTGGGTTAATAAATATTTTAAAAACAAATTGAGAAAGTTGGTACCGATATTTTTAATTCTTACAGGTGTTTTATTAATTGTTAGAGGAATGGGCTTGAATATCCCTTTTTTATCACCTTCTGCTTTAGAACTTTTTATAACGGGAAATCCACAGTGTTTTTAAAAAATATAGATTCTCAGTCAAAGTTTAAAATGACTGAGAATCTCTTTTTTAGGATTATTTGTAAGCAAAGATTTTTCCTAAACTTTCTTTGCTTGTAAAGGTGCAATTTTGGTCGATCAAAGCTCCTGTGCCTATGTCTATTACCATTCCATGTATAGCCAAAGTTTGGCCATTTTTCCATGCATTTTGTACAATGGAAGTTGTACAAAGGTTAAAAACCTGCTCTTCAACATTAAGCTCTACTAAGCGATCAGCTTTTAGCTCTGGGTCTTCTATAGCATCGATTTCTGCTGCATGAAGTCTATAAACATCTTTAATGTGGCAAAGCCAGTTATCTATTATTCCAAATTGATTTCTGCTTAGTGATGCAGCTACACCACCACAACCGTAGTGCCCGGCAACAATGATGTGCTTTATTTTTAGTACATTCACGGCATAGTCTAATACAGATAGCATATTCATATCTGAGTGAACGCAAACATTAGCAATGTTTCTGTGAACAAAAACTTCACCCGGTTTGGTTCCTGTAATTTCGTTGGCAGGTACACGACTATCGGCACAGCCTATCCATAGTATTTCAGGATGTTGCTCTTTTGATAACTGTTGAAATCTGCCAGAAGTGTCGTTTTTTACGAACTCTATCCAACTATTGTTTCCTTCGATGATTTTATTAAAGCTTTCTGTTAGTGTATTACACATACTTGATGAATTTTAAATTTTAATGAAATGATTTTGTAAATTTAATTGATAATTATTTAATTGTCATACAAATCTAAAAGAAATGATGTTTCTTAGTAGAAGCCTCTTTTTAAATGCCTCTACGATGAGAAATTATAATCAAATCGTTGTCAGTACTTTTGTTAATTTGCACTGAATCTTTAAAGCCAGATAGTTTAATTGAAATGTTCCTTTCTTTAGCTCGATTATTCGCGAAATCTTGAATAAGTTCTAAGATATCGGCATGGATATAAACTGACTTTTTAGCGTCAATCCAAACAGTCGAATGTTCTGGCAAGCTCAATAATTTATTTTTGATACTGGCTTTGTTTAAAAATGAAACTTCTTCTGCTAAAGTGATGTTGTAAGACTTTCCTAAATCTTTCTTGGTTGATATTTCTAATCCTTTTTTTATGTTGCCGAACAATAAAATTATAACACTGAATGCCATTCCAAGAGCAACTCCTGTTAGTAAATCAAAAACTACTACTGCTGCTAATGTCAATACAAATGATAAGAATTGGTATTTTCCTTTATGCCAGAAATGTTTAAAAGTAGCTGGTTTTGCTAGTTTATATCCAACAATTAATAAAATTGCAGCTAAAGTCGCCAATGGAATTTTATTTAAAACCATTGGAATAGATAATACACAAATAAGTAATAATACCCCGTGAATGATCGCTGCTGTTTTACTTTTAGCTCCTGCGTTTATATTTGCAGAACTCCGAACCACCACAGAAGTCATTGGTAGTCCACCGATTGCAGAGCTGATCAGGTTTCCGATACCTTGCGCTTTAAGCTCGGTATTGGTGTTCGTATTTCTTTTGTAAATATCTAATCGATCCGATGCTTCAATACATAATAAAGTTTCGATAGAAGCTACCACGGCAATTGTGATACCAATGGTCCAAACTTTTGAATTTGAAAACCCTTCAAAGTTGGGTGTAGTTATTAAGGTAGATAGGTCTCCAAAACCAGTAATCACGGGTAAGTTAACTAATTGATTAGTTGAAATTGCCCAGGAACTACCCGATGAAATGAATAATTGATTAAGCAAGATTCCTGCAGTAACTGCCACTAATGCGCCTGGCAGCATTTTGATTTTTCGCAATGAAACAGCTCGTTCCCACAATAATAAAATAGCTATAGATAGCAGGCTTACGGCTAATGTGCCTAAGTGGATAGACTGGAAGCCATTGGTGAAAAAGTCTTTGTATTCAGTAATTCCAAATGCTATTGGAATTTGTTGGATGATGATGATAAGTCCAATTCCAGCCAACATTCCTTCAATTACACTATTCGGAAAATAATTAGCGATTCCTCCCGCTTTTAAGTAACCTAAAATTAATTGTGTGAAACCAGCAATGATTCCCGCGCATAAGAAGATATCAAAGGCTCCTAAATCGGTGATAGCCGCAAGAACAATTGCAGACAAACCCGCTGCAGGTCCCGAAACACTTACATTGGAGTTGCTTAGAAAGCCAACAACAAGACCGCCAATCACACCAGCGATAATTCCCGACAATGGAGGTGCGCCCGATGCTAATGCGATTCCTAAACATAAAGGGAGTGCGATTAAAAAAACAACTAATCCAGGAGCAAAATTTTGAGTTAATTCTGCCGTTATATTTTTTTTCATAATAGTTTAAAGTTTATAATTACTTTGTTTTAAATGAGTTCGATTGTTGATTTTATCCTAGATGATTTATTTAGACTATCGCTAATTGTACAACACAGCAAGTTTGTTAAAGCATGTAACTTTAAGGTAGGATTTTCAAAATCGAGATGGATGTTTTGTCAAAAAAACATCTTTTTAAATGTAATTATCGTTGTTCCGGAGGAGGTAATGGAACTTTAAAAACTAAATGATTTTTTAATGAATTGTTGGAAAAATCTGCATTTCCAACTAGAAAGGTGTTGTAGCGTAGATATTCTTTAAAATTAGAAAAAGAATAACCTGTAATCTCTTTTTCTTCTTCTTCATTAACATTGTTTGATTTTTTATGGGTGTTATTTTCCTCTTCTTCTGCTAACATTAAAACATAAGAAGTCTCGGCTTCCATAGCAAAACTGAAAGTGGGTGCAAGTAAAAAGCACACGAATAAAAACAATGTTGTAGCGTTGAATATCTTTAACATAACGCAACAAAACTAAAATAAAAATTAGAAAAAACCTGAGAGTAGAGTGTAAAATTGTTGTTAAAAAAAAGAGGCTGTCCAAAAAGGGCAGTCTTTTTTTTATGCAGCTAATTTTTGATAGTG
>CAYNIM010000052.1:0-13418 GCA_964397335.1 uncultured Flavobacterium sp. | reverse complement strand
CAACATAAGTACCAGCAGTCAAGTTAGAAGCCGTGTCTGTGGTCTGACCAGAAGGTGTCCACAAATAGGAGTAAGGAGCCGTACCTCCGGAAACGCTAACTGTAGCCGAACCATTGTTGCCTCCATTAATTAAAACATCTGTTTTAGAGGTAATTGCTGCGCTTAACACAGCCGGTTCTATAACATCAAAGTCTTCCGTTACGGTACAACCTGTGCTATCTGTAACAGTAACTGAATAATGTCCAGCGACGAGACTATTGATAGTATCTGTAGTATCGTTGGTTGACCACAAAACCGTATAAGGACCAACGCCTCCCGAAGGATTTACTGAAGCCCAACCATTGGTTTCTCCATGGCAACTGATGTCGCTGTAATCGAAATCGATTAAAATTTCGTCGGGTGAACTAATTGTAATAGAGTCCATAACACTTCTATTAAGAGCGTCAGTTACGGTAATAAAGTAAGTACCTGCAGCAAGACTATCAGCGGTACTTGAGGTACCTCCACTTGGCAGCCACTGGTAAGTTAGCGGTAATGCACCGTCTTTTACTATCACAGTGACGGAGCCATCATTTGAGCCAAAACAAGACACATCCGTAATAGTAACATCTTCTATTGTTGGAGCTGGACTGTGCTCAACATTTATGTCAGTAATATGGAAATCATAATCTGGGGTATCATAAATTGGACCGTCAGTTGCTTTAAAACCAATACGAACATTTTTCCCTTCATAAGAAGATGGAATATTCACAACGAATTCCGTTAAAACATTCGTGAGATTCACTGTCGTAGCTGCGTTAAAAGTATATAAAGTAGTCCAATTATTACTACATTCATCTGTAATCATCACTTGCACTTCATCGTCTGTTCCTTGCATACCTAGAGGATCAGAAGAGCTGCTAGCATAATCCGTAATTGCCGCTTTAAATCTAATTCTCGAAACACTATCAATAGCCATAGACGGAGATATAATCCATTCTTTTCTACTGGTTGTATAAAGATTGACTTTTGCAGTAGTAGTTCCTAAAACAGTACTACTAACCCATACTGAAGATGTTCCTGTTAATGGACCATCACCAAACTTTTCTTCCCATCCAGGAAAAACAGTTGATAGATTAGACCCTGTAAATCCATTAAAGTTACAAGAAACAGGCAAGGCAACACTGTTAAGAGAATCTACAAACCCAACAGTAGTTACATTTCCTTCCAATGGTAGTGCATGCCAATAATCATAAGAAGGCCCTGAACCACAACGTATGTATTCATAAATCCTAAAATAGTAAGTCGTGTTACAGTTCATCCCCGTAATATTTAGAGAGTTGGTGGTTCCAGTGCCATCCCACAACAACAAATCACCAGATGATAAGTTAATTGGAGGTGCATATGCAGGTCCAGTCCCGTCTAATAATGGTGTAAAAACATTGCTTGTATTAACAACCAAAGCTCTTCTATTTCCACCACCATGAGCCCAGCTAACTGTTAAACCACCATCAGTAATATTAGTGAAAGTCAATCCAGTTGCAGAATCTGGTGTAAGTGGAGCAGACACCATGTGCGATGTAGAATAACTAGATTGATTAGAAGTCACACAAGTGATTTTTAAACGATAATATTTCGTAGTACCTGTGAAAAGTGGGGGTGTATAAGATAGTGTATTTTGTCCTGTACCTCCAGTCACACTGGCCCAAGGATCTAAAACTCCATTATCATCTGATTCTTCCCACTGATAATCGTACCCAATAAATCCTGGATTAGGGTTTATTACATCAATTGGTTGTGGAGTTGTGTTAACACATAATTGTTGAGAGGTTTGGGTTACCGAACCCCCATTTGGTGTACCAGAACAATCAGGTAACGGAGGAAAAACAATCTGAATATTTGGTCTATTGTTGGTAACACTCGTATTTCCAGTTGGAGGAGAATTATCTGCTCTCACATACATATGCTTTCCTGTCGCATTACTGTACTTTACACTATTACCTGAGATGCCAGTAACACCCCACCCTCCGTAGTTGGCCTCTACCAACACTAATAAGTTCTGTGTTCCCGAGTAGTTAAAAGTACTTGTTGTAACAAAGGTATTTAATCCACTTACTGGATCAACTGAATTATCATAAACCAATACAGCGCCAGAAATTGTTGTACTCCAAGCTTCTGATGTTAATGTGTTGAGCGCTGTCTCTTTCAAATATATTTTTATGGGACGACTTCCTAAGTTTCCCGTATTTGCATCCCAGATAAGTTGCAATACATTTCCTGAATACCCTATTTCAGTAGAGGTATAAAGAGAGGCAGATCTTTCATATCCGTAATAATTACCCAAAGGATAAACTTGGGTGCTAGTTCCTGTTCCAATTGTAACCGTATGGTTTTGAGACCACACTACAATCGACAAGAAAAATACTACAAACGTTAAGTAAATTTTCTTCATTCTTCTGAATATTTATAATTATGATTATAAAGTAAACTTAACGTTTTATTTTGAATATTTTGTGTTTTTCACAACTTTTATTTAACACAAATTTATGAGTAATATAAAAAATAATACATCTGCCTGACAAACAATACGATACGATTAAGCCCGTTGAATTACCAAACAAGAGTTTGAGAGTAAAAAAGTGTCAACTCACTTATAATTTTTAGAAAAAAAAGAATAGAAAACAATAATTTATGCAAGTTGATGCAAAATTTTATTCATGACACATATAAAATTTAGTGAAACATAGTTTCAGAAAAACATAATAATACCTAAGCAAGGTTGATTTAGGTCTAATAAAAGATAGAAGATTTACCACAAAAAATCTATAAATCGACAATTACAACTCTTTTGATCCAAACCCCATTTCATCATGAATAAATTGCTTATTTTGACAGTAAACTGATAGTACTTTTTCAATGAAATCTTGAACTTCTTTTTTGTATTGATTCGGATATAATACATGAACATTTGCTCCAGCATCTAAGGTGAAACACACTGGGATTTTGGTTTCTTGACGGAAATTCCACAACGCTTGAATAATCTCAAGAGTGTTTGGTTTCATTAGAATGAAATAAGGCATCGATGTCATCATCATTGCGTGTAAAGTCAAAGCTTCACTTTCAACTAACGCAATAAATTGCTGTAAGTCACCCGATTTTAAAATAGTTTTTAATTTGTTGATGTTTACATGGGCTTGTTCAAATCTTTTAGTTGCAAACGGATGATTATGCATCAAGTCGTGTCCTACTGTGCTCGACACTTGTTTTTCGCCTTTATCAACCAACAAAATTGTATCTTGATAATTTTCGAAAACAGGATGTACTTCATAAGGGAATTCAACTCCAAACAAATCGGAACTATTTTCTATATTCGATGTTTCTCCCCAAACAACGATATTCCCTTTAATACTACGGCAAGCGCTACCTGAACCCAATCGAGCTAATAAAGATGTTTTTTCAGTATAGAATTCCTGATTTTTATTTGTACTTATAACTTTTTCTAAAGCAATTAGATTTGCTGACAAGGCCGCCATTCCAGAAGCTGACGAAGCTATCCCAGAACTGTGTGGAAATGTATTTTTTGTATCAATCGTAAAATGATAATCTAAAATGTACGGACACAAATCTTGAATGCGTTCAAAATAGGACTGAATTTTAGGTCGGAATGATTCTTTAGGATGTCCTTCAAATAACAAATCAAAGCTAATACTTTTTTCAGCCTTCGGTTCAAACTGTAAAGTTGTAATCGTTTTACAATGATTTAACGTAAAGCTCAACGATGGGTTTGCTGGAATTTGATTGTCTTTTTTACCCCAATATTTTACCAAAGCAATGTTGCTTGGTGCTGAAAATGTGAACGATCCTTTAGTATCTAATAGTTTAAAATCTGTTGTTGTGTATGTATTTAAGGTTTTCATTGTTTGCTATTTATTTTGTTAAGATTCATCTTTATCTGAACGTGTATTTTTTCTATTTCCCTGCTATTGCTTGTGCAGCCAAAAAACCAGTAGTCCACGCATTCTGAAAATTAAAACCACCAGTTATTGCATCAATATTTAAAATTTCACCTGTAAAATACAAATTATCATGTAATTTACTTTCCATAGTTTTAAAATCAACTTCCTTTAGATCCACACCTCCAGCAGTAACAAATTCTTCTTTAAAAGTACTTTTCCCGTTTACCTGAAAATGTGATTGAGTAAGTTGTTCTGTTAATTGTACTAATTGTTTCTTAGGTACATCTGTCCAAATTGTGGTTTCAGAAATACCAGCTGCCTTTACCAATTGCTGCCACAAACGCTGTGTTAATTGATAATGTGGATGTTTGAAAATTGTTTTTTTTGGATGCAGTTGTTTGTTATTCAACAACGCTTCTAAAACCTCATCAAAAACACAATCACTAGTCCAATTAATAACTATTTGAAAATGATAATTTTTATCAAACAAGTCTCGAGCTCCCCATGCAGAAAGTCTCAAAATTGCTGGACCGCTCATTCCCCAATGTGTAATCAACAAAGGCCCGCTTGCTTTTAAAGCAGTTCCCTTAACTTTTACGGTAACCATTTCGGTTGAAACCCCCATTAGATCTTTGATACGATCATCCTTTATATTGAAAGTAAATAAAGAAGGGACAGGGTTTATGACAGAATGTTGTACCGTTTGGAGTAAATCCCAAATTTTATTGTTACTTCCCGTAGCCATAACTAATTGTTTACAGGTAAAAGTTTCATTTGAGGTTTCTATTTTCCAGTCAGTTGTTGATTTTTTGATTTTTTGAACAATTGTTTGTTTTATTATTTTAATTTGTAATTGCGAAGCTTCTTGTAAAAAACAATCAATAATAGTTTGCGAACTGTCGGATTTTGGGAACACGCGTCCATCTTCTTCAATCTTTAAATCAATTCCTCTACTTTCAAACCATTCCATCACGTCGCCGGTGCAAAAAGTATGGAAAGGTCCTCTTAATTCTCGTTCTCCTCGTGGATAATATTTCACAAGTAGATTAGGCAAAAAGCAAGCGTGGGTTACATTACAACGACCGCCACCAGATATTTTTAATTTTGAAAGCACTTCGTTGCTGCGTTCTAAAATAGCAATACGCAAATCGGGGCGTTGTTCGGCTAAATTAATCGCCGTAAAAAATCCTGAGGCTCCTCCTCCCACGATAACTACATCGAAAGTGTGCATTAATTTCTACATTTAAGTTCTACAAATTGTGGATTTTAAGAATCAAGTCTTTTTTATTGTCCACCTCTGAAACAATTTATAAATTTGGTACGATTTGTGCTGTAAATATCACAGCCTGTCGAACGATATTTTTTACAAAGATAATTAACAAGTTAGTTTAGATGAAATTTATTACAAATTATAAGGTTATTGTTTTAGCTGCTTTTGGTTTGATGTTTTACTCTTGTAAATCGGTAAAACCTTCTACCACTTCAACAGCAGAAACCGAAAAAAGCAACAAGAAAGAAGCTGAAAATAAAACCGATGACATTTACTATACCGAACAAATTAGAAATGATTTTAGAGCTGTAAATGAAAACACTCAATACGATTTCTTAGTTGCATATAAGGCAACAGAACCACACTATTCTATTTTATTTTTCACACAAGGCTTTAACGGAGAACAAATTACTGTTAAAAATGATAACGGAACTCTATTTAAGGACGAAGTAAAGACCGACTTACAAACTGCTTTGGCAAAAAACATGCGAATTGTAAATACAAGCATCACTAGCATTTACGATAAATCAACAAGGAAAACCATTTATATTCATCCAGAAAAAGCCAATAAGCACAAATTTATCTACGTAATGAAAGGTGATCCTAATGAAGATAAACCCTATAAAATTACGTACAGCGATAAATTAAGACCTGAACGTTGATCAAGTTCATATAATAAAATAAAGCTTCACGTTCAATTTACTTTATTTCTCAAAATATTAAAAGCCGCAAAAGCGGCTTTTAATATTTTATTTATTCTCAAGTTTATCTTTTTCCGAAGTTTCGTTTCTATTCTGTTCTTCTGTTTGTAAAGCTTCAGGCAACATCTCATCCGTTGGTTTTTTACGCTTAAAATAACGCTTGTAATATTTTTCAAACATCGGAGTTGGTGCTGTATCTTCACCTAAAACAAATCCATAAGGTCGCATTCCTTCTACATTATCAAAAACAATTTTGAAAATTGCCAAAAGTGGAATCGCTAGAAACATACCAGCAATACCCCAAATAGACTCTGCTATTATAATTCCAAAAAGCACTACAAAGGAATTTAAAGATACCCTAGAACCAATGATCTTTGGAGTAATGATATTTCCATCGATAGAGTTAACTACAATCACTGCTACAATCACCCATAAGGCCTGAATTGGTTCCCCTGTCGCTAAGGTAACTATGGCAGCCAAAAGTGTTGCCGAAAACACTCCTATATAAGGTATCAAGTTCAAAACACCACACAATATCGCAAATAACAAAGCGTGCTTTATTCCGATGATGCTATAGGCTATGAACATTAAAAAGGAAACCAAAACTACCTGAATCATCAAGGCTGAGATATATTGCTTTATAACCGATTGAATTTCAGAAACTACATATTTAACTTTATCACCCTCTTTTGGAGGAAAACACCAAATAACAAATTTCACCAAATGACTTCGATACAATAAAAAGAAGAAAATCGCCAAGAAAGTGAACATTGCGCTGGCCGAAAGCGAACTTATAAAACCGAGTATCGAACCAACAGCTCCAGAACCTCTTTTCAACAAGCCTTCGACATTTTGGGTTAAATATTGAATTTGCTCTTCTTCTGAAATTTCAAATCTTTTGTAAACAAAACTTTGCAACTCATCAAACAATAAAATAATTTTATCTTTGAACTCGGGCAAATCCTCTTGAAAACGAACTACCTGCGTTCCAATTAGAAAAAAAACACCCAAAATTATCAGTGAAAAGACAATAGCAGAAAGTAAAGACGAAAGAATCCTTGAAAATTTAAGTTTGCGTTCCTGAAAATTTGAAAAAGGCAACATCAACATTGCCATTAAAAAACCAATTACTAGAGGCACAAGTATTGACTTTCCGATGATACAGATGTATACAATTGCAATTAAACTGAATAAAACACAAGCCAAGCGAACCACAAAAGACAAGCTTTTAACGTGCGCTTCTTTATTTGCTTCTCCAGAAAACTGATCTTCTGATGATTCCTTTTTCATAACATATTTTTTTAAAAGCTCATTTCAGGAATAGTTCCTTCGATGATTAAGTTTGCCTCAGTCGCTTTTATAATCTCGTCTACGGTTACACCAGGAGCTCGTTCAAGCAATTTAAATCCATTTGGGGTAACTTCTAACACAGCCAATTCGGTAACCACCTTTTTTACACAGCCAACTCCAGTCAACGGCAGGGTACATTTTTTCAGAATTTTAGATTCTCCCGCTTTATTGACATGCATCATAGCTACAATAATATTTTCTGCAGAAGCAACTAAATCCATGGCTCCTCCCATTCCTTTAACCATCTTTCCTGGAATCTTCCAGTTGGCAATATCTCCATTTTCGGCGACTTCCATTGCTCCAAGTATTGTTAGATCCACTTGTTGCGAACGTATCATTCCAAAACTCATTGCTGAATCGAAAAAAGCTGCGCCAGGCAAAGTTGTAATCGTTTGTTTTCCTGCATTGATGATGTCTGGATCTTCATCTCCTTCAAAAGGGAAAGGTCCCATTCCTAAAACACCATTTTCAGACTGAAACTCAACACTCATATTCTCAGGAACATAATTTGCTACCAAAGTAGGAATTCCAATTCCTAGATTCACATAATAACCATCTTTCAACTCTTTTGCAATACGTTTTGCAATGCCAATTTTATCTAGTGCCATAATTAATCTCTTTTTCGTACGGTTCGTTGTTCAATTCTTTTCTCGTAATTACTACCTTGGAAAATACGCTTTACATAAATTCCTGGAATGTGAATTTGATTAGGATCCAACTCACCTGCAGGCACTAATTCCTCTACTTCTGCAACTGTAATCTTACCCGCACCTGCCATACAAGCATTAAAGTTGCGTGCTGTTCCTCTAAAAATAAGATTCCCCGCTTCATCTCCCTTCCAAGCTTTTACAATAGCGAAATCTGCTTGGTAAGCTTCTTCCATTACATACATTTTACCGTTAAATTCACGTGTTTCTTTTCCTTCAGCAACTTCTGTTCCGTAACCTGCAGGTGTAAAAAATGCGGGAATTCCAGCTTGTGCCGCACGACACTTTTCTGCCAAAGTTCCTTGTGGTGTCAATTCCACTTCCAATTCTCCGCTTAACATCTGACGCTCGAATTCTGCGTTTTCTCCAACATAAGAGGCAATCATTTTCTTAACTTGTCTCTTTTGAAGCAACAAACCTAAACCAAAATCATCTACGCCTGCATTGTTTGAGATACAGGTAAGACCTTTTACGTTTTTGTTGACCAATTCGGCAATAGAGTTTTCAGGTATCCCGCTCAACCCAAAACCGCCGACCATAATCGTTTGATGATCTTGCACATCTTTTAATGCTTCTTGCGCATTTGCAACCTTTTTATTAATCATAATTTTTAGATTATTAATGGTATAAAAATACAAAAAAAAACGACTTAATTATTCATGCTAACGTATTTCTATAACTTAAGAAATAAATGAGTCTTTTTCTTTAAACCTTTCATTATTTCAACAGCAACAATTCTTGACTTTCAATATATTGTCAATCGTTTTTTCAATTTATCGTGTTAGTTGACACAATCAAATATAACATATTTCCTATGAATAAAAAACGACTTCAAAAATAAGAAGTCGTTCAAAATATTAAAAATCAAACTCGTTGATAAGACTTTGTCGCGGTGGTGGTAAACTATCGTTAGTCCCATTTAAAGCATCTCCAGCACCAAAAACGGTATCGGTTTCAGCACGTTTCCAACAATCTACAAGCACACTTATGTTAGACGGTCGTTCAAAATCTTCTTGAGAAACACGCAAAGATTCGTCTGCATAACATTTCTTCATAAACAATGCCCAGATTGGTAATGCCATCGTTGCTCCTTGTCCATAAATAGTAGATCTAAAGTGAGCGCCTCTATCTTCGTTACCTACCCAAACGCCGGCAACAAGATTCGGTACCATTCCAATAAACCAACCATCGGAGTTATTTTGTGTAGTTCCTGTTTTCCCTGCAATCGGATTTTTAAATGCATATGGATATCCTGTCATTCGGTTATATCCTGCACCTCCTGCGCCGGTATAACGCAATCTTCCACCAGAACCACCGTCTGTAACTCCTTTCAATAATTCAACAATTGCATAGGCAATATCTCTGTTCATTACATCACGAGTTTCCATACGCGATTCATATAGTACTACACCACTTTTATCGGTAATCTTGCTGATAAATCTTGGTTTTACGTACACCCCTTGATTGGCAAAAGTGCTGTATGCTGCAACCATATCGCTTACCGTGATTTCTACAGCTCCCAAAGCGATTGCAGGAGATTTAGGAATATCGGATTTAATTCCTAAATCGCGACACATATCAATGACAGCTTCTGGTCCTACTCGATCCATCAACCTAGCCGTAACAGTATTGAGTGACTGCGCCAAAGCTCTTTTCATTGTAACTGTACCGTAATAATTTACTGAAGAGTTTTTTGGAGACCAATCTTTCAATATTCCATAACGACCTCTTGGCATAGTGAAAGGTCCGTCGTAAACATAATCACAAGGACTCATCCCCAATTGATCTATAGCTGTTGCATAGACAAAAGGTTTAAAAGTAGAACCAACTTGTCGAGCACTTTGCGCAACGTGATCGTATTGAAAGTGTTTATAATCGATTCCTCCTACCCAAGCTTTTACATTTCCTGTTATTGGTTCCATCGCCATCATACCTGATTGCAAGAAATGTTTATAATAAATAATTGAATCCCTAGGAGTCATTAATGTGTCTTTGTCGCCCTTCCATGTAAAAATTTCCATTTGGGTTTTCACATCAAAAGATTTAATAATCTCATCTTCGGACTTTCCTTGGACACTCATTTGTCTCCAACGCTCTGAATTTCTCATAGCACGTTGAATGATCTTTTCTGTTTCGTCCTTAGTTAATTGGATGAAAGGTGCATTTTTATTATTTCTTTGTTGAATAAAGAATTCATCTTGCAGATTAGAAAGATGCATTTCTACAGCCTGTTCTGCATACTCTTGCATGCGGGAATCTATGGTAGTATAAATACGTAGTCCATCACGGTAAATATCGTAAAAAGAACCGTCTTTTTTAGGGTTTTCCTTAACCCATTTTCTCATGTAATCTCTGAGGTATTCACGGAAATACGTTGCGTAACCTCTTGTGTGAGTTTGTGGTGTAAAATCAACCACCAACGGAATAGATTGGTAATGTTCTTTTTCATCTTTGGTCAAATATCCATTTCTTTCCATTTGTCCTAAAACCACATTACGTCTGGCCTGAGATTGTTCAGCTCTCAAGTTCGGATTGTATCTAGATGGTGCTTGAAGCATTCCTACCAAAACAGCACTTTCTTCAACTGTAAGATTTTTTGGTTCTTTATTGAAGTATACATTCGATGCCGAGCGTATACCGTATGCGTTACTAACAAAATCAACCGTATTGAGATAATATGCTATAATTTCGTTTTTTGTATATTGTCGTTCCAAACGAACAGCAATAATCCACTCTTTTATTTTCTGAATGACACGATGCAGTGTGTTACTCGACCCTGAACTACCGTGAAATAAGTTTTTGGCTAACTGCTGTGTAATCGTACTCGCTCCACCGCTTGAACCTGCTTTAAAAATCGCACGCATGGTTCCACGGGCATCGATACCAGAATGTTCTCTAAAACGTTCGTCTTCAGTTGCAATTAAAGCATCTACAAGATGTTGCGGTAGATCTTCATATTTTACTGGCACTCTGTTTTCAAGATAAAACTTACCCAGCGTTTTTCCGTCTGTAGAAATAATTTCTGTTGCTACACTCGACGATGGATTTTCTAATTCGTCGAATGTTGGCATCGGACCAAAAACACCCCAATTTGCACAAGCAAACACAGCTACTACTGCAAGAATACCTCCGATAAATAGCATCCAAAACCAAAGCAACAGTTTATTGCCAAGGCTTTTATTTTTCTTTTCCGGTTTTTCTACTTTTTTCATAATCAATTCAATTCTATTGAATTTGCAACCCAATTTCGGTCACACCCTTTAATACAACTTCTCCTTGAACCTCATTGACTCTCCGCATAGCATGTTCAATCTCCACAATATGATTCCCTAAATTATTGAATTTTAAAGGTGTCTTCCAAACTAATTTATGTTCTTTAACATCTGTAAAACCAGTACCTAACATATTTCCGTCTGGTTTCGCCATTTCGTACTGTAACGTATCGACAGTCACATCGCCTTGAGGTGGAATCATTTTAACAATAAGAAACAAGTTACTGAATGCATATGCATTATTAGTTCGAATATTGATGTATGATTGATAAGCTTGAACTGTATCAGTAACTTCAAAGTTGTAAACTTTTACATCATCTTTTTCCCAACCTTGCTGAACTGATTGATAACTATTAAAGAAATCATTTCCTGTACAAGAGGTTGAAAATATTAAAGCAGATAATGCCATAAATCCGAACCGTAATTTATTGATTCTTGTCATTATTTGGATTACGTTTTGGTTTAGAACCACTGTTATTATTTCTGTTCGAGCGCTGTTGTCTAGCTCTACCTTGATTTCCTTCTTTTTGATTTGCTGGTCTAGGTTTTCTTTCAACAGGGGCCTTTTCTGTACTCGCCTCAGTATTTGTATTTTGTTTTTGTTGTCTTTTCGGCTTTCTATCTTCCGTTGGCTTCTTGGTTCTTGTATTAGAAGCTTCAACTGGTTTTTTTCTATTGCGTTGCGGTCTTCTCTTTCTTTTTGGTTGATCAAAACGTGACAAGCTATCTTCAATTACTTCCGCATTCGATTTTACTTCACTTTTTTCATCCTCAAAAACATAGTCTTCAATAGCTTCAACAGCTTCCCCTTTTTTATTCATTTCAAGTAATTCTTTTACTTGATCTACTTCCAACTTATACCAATTTGCCATATTATCGGTATATGCAAACCACATTACTTCTTTGAAAATATCCAATTTCTGACAAACGGCATCTCCTTTTTTGGTTGAAATACGAGTATCGGTATCTGGTAAATTTTTTAGGGCATCTAAGTAAGTATCCAGTTCATAATTCAAACAACATTTCAATTTACCACATTGTCCTGCGAGCTTTTGTGGATTTAATGAAAGTTGTTGATAACGAGCTGCCGCAGTGTTAACGCTTCTGAAATCGGTCAACCAAGTAGAACAGCATAATTCGCGTCCACATGAACCTATTCCGCCCAAACGAGCAGCTTCTTGTCTAAAACCAACTTGTTTCATTTCGATTCGGACACTAAACTCTCTCGCAAATTCTTTAATCAATTGTCGAAAATCGACACGATCATTAGAAGTATAATAGAACGTAGCTTTGGAACCATCTCCTTGAAATTCGATATCAGAAATTTTCATTTCCAATCTTAAAAAGACAGCAATTTCTCTTGCTCGAACCTTCATCGGTTCTTCGCGTTGTCGTGCTTCTGTCCAAATATCAATATCTCTTTGTGAAGCTTTGCGATAAATTTTCAAAAAAGGGCCTTTCGAATCCACATTTTTCTTTTTCATCTGCACTTTAACCAATTCACCTGTTAGAGTAACCACTCCCACATCATGTCCTGGGCTAGCTTCAGTTGCAATTACATCTCCTATTTGAAGTGGTAATTTTTCTTCATTTTTATAAAAGTCTTTTCTACCGTTTTTAAAACGAACTTCAACGATATCAAAAGGTTCAAATCCAGAAGGATAATGCATGTTTGACAACCAGTCAAACACCGTGAGTTTATTGCAACTATCGGTTCCGCAAGATCCTTTGTTACCACAACCTTTTGGAACTCCTGAACCGTTCGATTTAGTAGAACAATTTGTACATGCCATATATTTAAAACAACTTACGTTGTGTTTTTTATTAATAAAAGTTTGCGTAAAGATACTATTTTTTCGTTTTGTAGAAAAAGGTCTTAACGTTTAATGTGGAAAAGTAATAAAAAAAGGAGATGGTTTTTTCTTCAACCTACTATTCAGAAGACAAAAATACAATTTAACAACTAGAAATCAATGTATTAAAAATAAAATGACTTTAAGCCATAGAATAGTCTAACTTTGCTAAATAGAAATTAAACTACTGATTTACAACACTATTTTCGACTGGTCTAATTAGATTGATTCATAAGGTTCAATTAGAATTTCTATAATTCAGATTCATAAAAAACTGTAACGTCCTGAAAAAATGATACAGGATTAAACAAATAAAACTTTTTATTAAAC
>CAYNIM010000051.1:0-13519 GCA_964397335.1 uncultured Flavobacterium sp. | reverse complement strand
AATATACTGATTTTTAATCTTTTGAGCAACTTTTTCTATAATGCACTACGGGTTACTTTAATATTTTCCATTTTATTACCTTTTCACTACTAAGTCCTCCGATATCTCTGAATTTTTACAGAACTAGCATCGGTTTTCCCGTGCCTTCTACTTTTCCATATATAATTGAATCGCTATTCATTATCTCAACTTTTGTTTATATAGACTTACAACATTTTCCAATCCCAAATAAATTGCTTCAGCTATGAGAGCATGCCCAATAGAAACCTCTAACAAACCAGGAATATTTTCTTTAAAAAATCGAATGTTATCTAAACTTAAATCATGCCCTGCGTTAATTCCAAGTCCTAATTCATTTGATAATTCCGCTGCTTTTACATAAGGTTCAATAACTTTAAGATCTCCAACAGCAAAACCATCAGCATATGCTTCAGTATATAATTCAATGCGATCTGCACCGGTGGCTTTAGCACCTTCAATCATCTCTAGAACTGGATCAACAAAAATAGAAGTGCGTATGTTGTACTTTTTAAATTCTGAAATAACCTCTTTCAGATACGTTTGATGCTTCATAGTATCCCAACCTGCATTTGATGTAATTGCATCTACGGCATCTGGAACCAATGTAACTTGAGTCGGGCGGCATTCCAATACCAACTCAATAAAATTATCCTTTGGATTTCCTTCAATATTATATTCAGTATAAACCAAAGGTGCTAAATCACGAGCGTCCTGATAACGTATATGTCTTTCATCTGGTCTAGGATGAATTGTAACACCATCAGCTCCAAATTTTTGTACATCTACTGCTACTTTTAAAACATCTGGAACATTCCCACCTCGAGCATTCCTTAAAGTCGCTATTTTATTGATATTAACAGATAATTTAGTCATTGTAATAGAATTTTATCAACAAAAATACGAACAAAATTAGCGATGTTCCAGATAAATTTGATTATTTTGCAATGAATTAGAATTCTTATGACACAAATACAGAACTTGATATCACAAAAGCCAACTGCTGTTTCGTTTGATACCCGTCTTGAAGATGCTGCTGAATTACTAGCCCAAACCACTCACAGTCATATTCCTGTTGTTGATGGTGGAATTTATATGGGATCGCTGGCTGCTGATGATGTGGAAACAATTTCATCAGAAACTGTTGGTGATTTTCGTCATACACTTTCTCCACAATTTGTAAGAAAAGATGCGGACTGGTTTGAAGTTTTAGAAAAGTTTGCACAATTTGACTGCACACTTTTAGCGGTTTTAGATAACGCCAATGAATATGTAGGAAATTATCTATTTGAAGATCTTTTTCAGCTTTTGAAAGAAACGCCTTTTTTGAGGGAATACGGCTCTACATTGATTATTGAAAAACATTTTATGGACTACAGTATCAGTGAAATCGCTCAGATTGTAGAAAGTAATAACAGTAAACTTCTGGGTATTTTTGTTTCAAAAATTGAAAATGACTTTGCCCAAATCACCATAAAAGCGGCTTCTGCCAATATGAATGAAATAATTCAGACATTTCGACGTTTTGGTTATGAAATCGTATCGGAACACAATCAAGATGTTTTTCTCAACGAGTTAAAAGATCGTTCAGTTTACCTTGATAAATATTTAAATATTTAGAAAATGAAATTTGCTATTTACGCACAAAATTACAAACCGCATTATAGGGAAATTGTTGAAAAGTTGGTTCGTGCCATACAATCCAACAATGCAACCGTGGTTTTTGAACATGAATTTTATGAATTACTACAACAAAATCGCGTCTTAGATTACACTTATGAAACTTTTTCTTCGCATAGCGACATCGACGACGACACCTCCTTTTTTGTAAGTATTGGCGGTGATGGTACCATGCTTCGTGCGGCAAATTTTGTAAAAAGCAAAAACATCCCAGTTGTTGGAGTTAATACGGGGCGTTTGGGTTTTTTAGCTAATGTGCAACAAGACGCTATCGGTTTTTTGATTCCATTGTTGTTTTCAAATCAATATACATTATCCCGACGTACCTTATTAACTTTAGATCCAACAACAGAAAAAGCAGCAGACTTTTCGGTGAATTTTGCCTTGAACGAGATTACCATCGCTAGAAAAAATACCACCTCCATGATTACGATGGAAACGTATATCAACGATGAGTATTTGGCGACTTATTGGGCAGATGGCATCATTATTTCAACACCTACGGGCAGTACAGGATATAATCTAAGTTGTGGTGGCCCGATCATCACACCAGATAGTAATTGCTTGGTTATAACACCCATAGCCCCACACAACCTAACAACACGACCGTTGATAATTAACGACAGAAGTAAGATTGGAATGAAAGTGACTAGTAGAGAACCTGAGTTTTTACTTTCTATGGATTCGGAAACGTCCACGATCAGCAATGAATCTTATATAGAAATCAGCCTATCAAGTCACACTGTCAATATGGTTGAGTTTCCATCGGTGACTTTTCTAAAAACCTTAAGAAGTAAGCTCCTTTGGGGTGAAGATAAAAGAAATTAACCTTTTGATCGCTACCTCAAACAAATTGTTACTACCATTAGAAAATGAATTCTTATATCGAAAGTACTATCGTAACAAGCATTACTTTGATTGGAACTTAAAAAGTAGAAGTTTGAAAGAAGTTTATTTAATTTACGATTTCAAGATAATCCAACCGTGATTTTGAGAGCGCAGAACAGCATAGCAAAACAGTTTTGCGGAAAATCTATTTTATTTATGAATTTATTGGTTTACATTAGTATATTTGCAAATTGACCTTTATTATGAGAAGAAGACTATTGATCATATCGGCATTATTGGGTACTTTCGTTGCTCAGGCTCAGATTCACGAGCTAGGTGTGACTGTTGGTGCCTCTAACTATATTGGAGATATTGGTTCCACACAATACATCAATCCTACAGATATGGGCTTTGGTTTTCAATATCGATGGAATAAAAGCCCGAGACATTCTTGGCGAATCAATTATACTCATTTACCAATATCTGGAAATGATGCAGACTCTGATATGCCCTTAAGATTAGAACGTGGCTTGGAAACCAAAAATAATTTGAATGAAGTAATGTTCGGATTGGAATTCAATTTTTTTGAATTTGATTTACACAATGATTGGTTTGCATTAACGCCGTATATACATACTGGAATTGCAGGTTTTTCTTACACAGAAACCTATTACAATCAACATTGGAAACAAATAGAAAAAGAAGAGCAAGAATACGGACTTGCCCTACCGATAACTCTAGGTTTTAAAGCACTTATCAACAGAAAATTAGTTATTAGTGCAGAAGTTGGAGCTCGCTATGCGTTAACTGATAATTTAGACGGAAGCAATCCTGCCAATCCTTCAACTAGTATCCAAGCTTTCGGGAATACAAATTCCAAAGATTGGTATGTTTTCACAGGAATAAATATTTCCTATACTTTTGGACAAAACCCTTGTTATTGTGCACCAAGATAAAATGAAAGAGCAAACACTAAATCCAGACAAACTACCTCAACACCTTGCCATCATCATGGACGGTAATGGGCGATGGGCGAAACAAAGAGGTTTTTTAAGAACCATTGGACATGAAAATGGAGTTACTGCTGTTAAAAGAATTGTGGAACAGTGCGCTCGATTGGGGATACCCTATCTAACTTTATATGCGTTTTCAACTGAAAACTGGAACAGACCAAAGTTTGAAGTAGACATGCTTATGAAACTTTTAGTAAAAGTACTCAAAAAAGAGTTAAAAACCTTCCAAGATAACAACATAAAGCTAAATGCAATTGGAAGTTTGGATGCTTTACCAAAATCTGTTCATAAAGAATTAACAGAAGTTTTAGACAAAACCAAAAACAACACCCGATTAACACTTTCATTAGCCTTAAGCTACGGCTCACGAAATGAACTGGTTGAAGCGACAAAATGCATGTGTGACAAAGTTAAAAATAATATAATTTCAATCGATGCTATTGACGAATCGGTTATAAATAAGCATCTTTACACCCATAATCTACCTGATGTGGACTTGTTGATCAGAACCAGTGGAGAACAACGGATTAGCAATTTTTTGTTATGGCAAATTGCCTATGCAGAATTGTATTTCACAGACGTTCTTTGGCCTGATTTTTCTGAACAACACCTTTTGGAAGCTTTAAATGTGTACCAAAACAGAGAGCGCCGCTACGGTAAAACCAGTGAACAAATCAATAAGTAATTTTGTAAGATAATGCATCGCAAAAAATTAAAATACCTTTTCCCAATATTGTTTAGCTTTGCGGTTGCAAGTGCTCAAAACGAACCAATTGCAACTCAAGAACAAAGTGTTTCCAATAACACGGAGCAAACCAACACTACTTTCACACAAAAACAATACCGCTTAGGCACGATTAAAGTAACTGGAAATTATCATTTCAATGAAATGACTATATTTACTTATGCCGGATTGGAAAGAGGTCAAATCATCAATATTCCTGGAGAAGAAATTTCCGACGCGATAAAAAAACTCTGGAAAACAACTTTTTTCAATGACATTTCTGTATATCAAACTTCAGTCGAAGGCGATGTCATCAATCTTGAAATCTATCTAAATGAGTTGCCACGTCTAAAAAACGTAGAAGTTACTGGCTTAAAAAAGGCAAAAAAAGAAGAGATTTTACAAGATTTACAGTTGGCACTACCCGATAATTCAACAATAAGTAACAAGAAAAAGTCTATCAAAATTGTCGAGGGAAAAATCATCAATGAAAACCTGATTACTACCACTAAGAATTATTTGACCAATAAATACCGTAAAGAAGGATATTTTAACACTAAAGTTTCAGTAGAAACAAAATTACACAGCGATCAAAAATCGGCCGACTTAATAATTGATATCGACAAGGGTAAAAAAGTACGTATTTCTGATATCGACTTTAATGGAAACACTCAGTTTACCGATGCGAAACTTCGCAAGGCAATGAAAAAAACCAAAAAGAAAAGTCCGTTAAATCCGGTGCGTATTTTCAAACCTTCAAAATTCATCGAGAACGAATATAAAACCGATCTAGCAAACATCATCGATGCATATAAAGAAAAAGGTTATCGCGATGCAAGGATAATCTCCGAATCGGTTAACTACAATCCAAAATCGAACAATGTTGCAATCGATATTACTTTAGAAGAAGGAAAAAAATATTACATTGGGGATATTCGTTTTATTGGAAACACTCAATTTACTGATGCCTTTTTACGTCGAACTTTATCAATAGCAAAAGGCGATGTTTACAACGGAGTTATGCTAGAAAAACGAGTAAAAGATGTCACCAATCCTGATGCAATCAACATCGAAAACCATTACCAAAACTCTGGGTACCTTTGGTCGCAAGTAAATTTGGTAGAAAGAGCAACTCGTCAAGATACCATAGATTTTGACATTCGAATCATGGAAGGTCCTGTAGCACGCATTAACAATGTAACAGTGTCTGGAAACGACAAAACACACGATTATATTATTTTAAGAGAATTAACCACTGTTCCTGGAAAAAAATGGGCAAAAGCAGACCTTATGGAGTCTTTACGCCGTTTGGGAAGCATGGGAATATTCGACGGTTCAGCATTAAGTCCTGAAATAAAAAATCAAGATTATATGGAAGGAACTGTTGATGTAGAATACCACGTAGTTGAACAAGGTCAATCTCAAGTTGAAGTGCAAGGTGGATATGGAGGTCGTACTTTCATTGGAACTTTAGCCTTGTCATTCAACAACTTTTCTGCTCGTAATGTATTCAACAAAGACGCATACAAACCTTTCCCAATGGGAGATGCTCAAAAGATGTCTTTGAGATTACAAGCAGCTTCCTACTTCCAAAATTACAGCTTAAGTTTCTCTGAACCATGGTTTGGCGGACGTCGTCCAACTTCATTATTTGGTTCGATTTCTCATACAAGACAAAGTTACTACGATTGGACTTCAGGTGATGTGGATCGTAATCAAGAGTTGAATATTTCATCGGCTACTTTTGGTATAGCAAAACGTTTGTCTGTTCCAGATGACTATTTTGTACTTTCGCATTCATTAAGTTTCCAACATTATCAATTACGTAATTACAACACCCACTTGTTCGCGTTCAATAATGGATCTTCTAAAAACTTAGCCTATACCATTGAACTTTCGCGCGATAATAGAGGAGGAATAATGCCGTCTATCTATCCGCAAACAGGAGCATATTTTAGTGTTTCAGGTAAATTTACTTTCCCATATTCGCTTGTAAACAATGTGGATTATAAAGCACTAGAAGATATGGAAGCTTATAAGTTGAAGACTACAACACTAACTACAAACCCACAAACTGGTGCCGATATTCCAATAGGAAGTTATATTGATAAAAACGGAATGCCTGTTAGTGATTACAGGAATGCTGCTGTTGATGAAGAAAAATTAAATCAGAAAAAATTCAATTGGTTAGAATACTATAAAATCAATTTTAAAGCAGATTGGTACACAACCGTCTTCGACAAATTGGTGTTGCGTACTCAGGCTCAATTTGGTTTCTTAGGAGCTTACAACCAAGATAGAGGTATTATACCGTTTGAGCGCTTTTACTTAGGTGGAAGTGGAATGATGAACTATACGTTAGACGGAAGAGAAAACATCGCGCTTAGAGGATACCAGGATAACGAATTGACTCCTACTGAATATGACGAAAGAATTGGACGTGAGAGTGAAATTGGTGGTACTGTGTACAATAAATTCTCTTTAGAATTACGTTATCCTATTTCATTAAAAGGTCAAATGAGTGCTTATGTACTAACTTTTGTGGACGCAGGGGCTGCTTATGACGGTTTTAGAAACTACAACCCATTCAAATTACAGCGTTCTGCTGGAGCTGGAGTCCGTGTACACATGCCAATGTTTGGTTTATTAGGAATCGACTTTGGTTATGGCTTCGACAAAGTACCAGGAAAAACACATGTAGGTGGATGGCAAACGCACTTTATTTTAGGCCAACAATTTTAATGGCATAATTTTTGAAGATTTTTTATTATGAAAAAATTAGTTTCTATTTTACTTATTTGTTTGTGCAACGTTAGTTTTGCACAAAGGGGGCGTATTGCCATTATTGACTCTAAATTCATTATGAGTAAGATGCCCGAGTATCAAGAAGCTAATAAAGAAATGCAAAAGCGTGATGCAGCTTGGCAGTTGGTAATTGAACGCAAAAAGAAAGAAATCAAAGATCTTAAAGACCAGCTCAATGTAGAACGTCCTTTATTAACCCAACAATTAATCGAAGAAAAGGAAGAAGACATCCAAATCATAGAAAAGGAATTGTTGGAATTTCAAAATGAAAAATACAACAGCCAAGATGGTGATTATTTCAGGCAAAAACTGTCATTAGCGAAACCATTATTAGATCAAATCAATACGATAGTAAAGGAATTAGCCGATAGGAAACGTTATACCATGGTGATTGATAAAGCTACGAGTAGCGAAACAGCAGTAATGTACATCAACAGAGCTGATGAAATTTCCGATCAAGTATTGCGTAGATTGGAACAATCGCGTAACAAAACCAAAATGTCTAAGAAAGAGATTGCGCAATTGGAAGCAATTGAAGAGCAATTGGATGTAAGAGAACGTCAACGTTACCGCCGAGATGAATTAGAACATCGCCAACAGCTTTTAGAAGAACAGAAAGAACAAGAACAAGCCTTATCGGATAGTGTTGCACCTAATCCAATCGGAGAGACTCCTAGAGAAAAAATGCTACGAGAACGTAACGAAAAGCTAGAAGCAGACAAAAAAGAACGTGAACGATTAAGAGAAGAACGCCTAAAAGCAATCGCAGAACGTAAAGAAGAAGCAGAAAGAATACGAAACGAACGCATAAAAGAAGCAGAAGAACGAAAAGCTAAACTTTTAGAAGAACGTCAACGATTGGCTGAAGAACGAAAGCAAAAAGCTGAGGAAGCGAGACAACAAAGGTTAAAAGAAATAGAAAACCGCAGAAAATAGAAAATAATCTATTATCTTCGCAGCAAATTTATAAGTGAATTTAAATATTAAATATTAAAATGAGAAATTTAAGAAAGCTATTTTTAGCAGCAATAATGATTGTAGGAGTGAATGTGGCACAAGCCCAAGAAGTAGCTCATATTAACGTTTCAGAATTGATTCCAGCAATGCCTGAGTCTAAGGTTGCACAAGATGAATTAGTTAAGATGCAAGAAAAACTAAGAACCGATTTGCAAAAAATGCAAAATGAATACATGCAAAAAGCCGAGCAATACCAAAAAGAAGCGCCAACAGCTGGTGATGCTTTGAATGAAACTCGTGCAAAAGAATTGCAAGATATGGAGCAAAGACTTTATATGTTTCAACAAAATGCTCAACAAGAATTAGAAAAGAAAGAATTGAGCTTAACCGAACCTATCTTTACAAAAGCACAACAAGCAATCCATAAAGTAGCTCGTGAAAAAGGTTATAAATTCGTATTCGACTCAACCACTGGTAGAGGTTTAATCTTAGCAGACGGGCCGAACATTATGGCCGACGTAAAAAAAGAATTGAAGATCAACTAAAAGTTGTCATTTAATATTGAAGAATTTTCAACATAAAACTACCTAATCTATTTAGGTAGTTTTATATTTTTGTATCATGAACAACGACAGCAGACCTATAGGATTATTTGACTCTGGAATTGGTGGCACTAGCATTTGGCATGCCGTTCATAAATTATTACCTAACGAAAACACTATTTTCTTAGGTGACAGCGCCCATGCACCCTATGGTCAAAAAAGCAAAGAAGAACTGCTGGAACTATCTACAAAAAATGTTGAATGGCTCTTAGATAAACAAGCCAAATTAATCATTGTTGCTTGCAATACCGCAACAACAAACGTAGTTACCGAATTACGTGAACGCTACGATGTACCTTTCATAGGAATTGAGCCTGCAATTAAGCCTGCGGCTCTACGATCTAAAACTGGCAAAATAGGTGTTTTAGCAACTCAAAGAACCTTAGAAAGCCCTAAATATATCGAAGCTCTATTGCAGTTCCCACAGACTGTGTTTATCAACCAGGCCGGACACGGAATTGTACAGCTTATAGAAACAGGACAATTATATTCTGACGAGATGTTGCAACTCTTGAAGCAGTATATTTCTCCCATGTTAGAACAAAATATCGATTACTTAGTTCTTGGTTGCACACACTATCCCTACTTATACCCTATTCTTAGTAAAATTGTCCCAAGCAACATACATATCATAGATTCTGGAGAGGCAATTGCCTTACAAACAAAACGTATTTTGGAAGAAAAAAACCTGTTGAAGAAAGACAACAATCCTGGAAAACATCTTTTTTACACTAATAAGGAAACTACAGTTTTACAAAGTTTTATTGAAGGTTTTGGAATAGCTGAAAAAGTTGATTTTTAAATAATACAGCTTCTTTCAACTTAATTCTGATTCAATAAAAAAACGACGAATCTAAAGATCCGCCGTTTTCAGAAATTATCAATCATTACATCTATTCTTCGTCGCGCTCGTATTTACAACAAAAGTGCAAACCTTCGTAATCATTTTCTGTAGATTTCACTTCTTTGGTATCGTGACCTGTTGCCGCAATTGCTTTTTGAATTTGAATTGCGTCGGTCTTATTTTCATCCAAAATCAAATAAAGCTTTTGATTTTCCGCATTCCAGTTGGCTGTTTTCACACCTTTAACTCCAAAAGCTGCCTTCTCAATACGTTTTTTACACATATCGCAATTACCTCTAACCTCAACTTCTAACTTGGCGTTTTTATTTTTCTTTTCTTGCGCTTGACCTGAAAAAGCAACACCCAAAACGGCTAATGTCAATACTATATATTTTCTCATTATTTTCTATTTTTGATTTATAAACTTCTTTAATTATAATGTACTAAATTAACTAAAATAATTCGTTGGACAAACTTCCTCTGAAAAAGTAAGAATCCATATTATTTAATTTTAAAACGTAAACCCGCATAATACATTTGTCCAAAAATCGGACCATAAACAATCGTACTATCAAATTCATTACCAAAAGGATCATCAGCTCCTAATATCACACGTTGTTGACGATAGTTACTGATATTCTCTCCGCCAACATACACTTCAAAGGTATCAGAAAACACTTTCGTTACCTGAGCGTTTATGGTAGAAAACGGATTGGTATAATCAGCCAATTGATTGCTTTCTGAATTATCGCCCGTATAAGGTAAACGCTGTTTTCCTAACCAATTCCAAGTAGCATCGAATTTCCAGTAACTTCCATTCTTTTCATGCGTCGAAAACTCTAGGTTTGCAAACAAACGATGTTTTGCCTGTAAAGGTCGTTCTAATGTTTGATTGCCATAAGTTGTTTGAATATCATAATATTTGTACGCGGCTCTTAAATTCAAATGTTTCAAGATGTTGTAATTTAACTCAGCCTGAAACGAATTCGCAAATGATTTTCCTTCTAAATTATATAGATTTACGCTACGAGCAGATTGATCTAAATCTACAACAATCTGGTTTTGGAAATCGGTACGATAGAAATCAAGAGTTATATTGGCATTCTTATTCAAGAACAAGAAATCCTGAGAAATACTCAACCCGTAATTCCAAGCAATTTCAGGATCCATCCCGTAGGCTTTCCCTCCATCATTTTTAATATTAAATTTCCGAGAACTTGCCAATAAGTATTGATTTTCTGCAAAAACATTAGCCAAGCGCTTGCCTCGTCCGGCAGAAACACGCAGAGTGGTTTTCTCCCAAGGATTGTAACGCAAATGCATACGAGGAGTTATAAAAGCACCTAACCGATTCGAATTATCTGCACGAATTCCAAGAACCATCGATAAATCACCCATATTGTCGTAAGTATATTCCAAAAAAGCTCCATAACTCGTATCGGTTCTATCGTAATGAGTTGCTCCATAATTTTGAACAAACTCATCATAATCATCATACATAAAACTTGCTCCGGTAGAAAATTTATGCATGGTGTTACTAATAATAGAACTGTATAAAAAGTTAGAATAAACACTTCTTTGCGTGATATCAAACTGATTTAAACCAAAATAAGAATTCTGACGATGGTAACTAAACGCATTTTGCCATCCAAAACTTTTGTATGGTTGATCCGGGAAAACATAGCCGATTTTTGTGCTCAAATCAAACTTATCAGTATTGATTTCAGAACCCCATTTATCAGTACCCAGCTTGTGAATATTTTGATCAAAATCGATTTCTCCGGTTTGTTTTTCATCTTTCATATAACGTGCTGTTAAGAAAGCAACCCACCCTTTTTCTAAATTCATATATTGCCAACGATTCATCAAATTGATTTGGCTACCGAGTGGATTATCTAGAAATCCGTCGTGATTCATATCATTCTTTTTTACACGTGTATTTCCGTGCACAAAAAGTGAAGAACTCCATTTATCTGACAATTTCTCATTAACATGAGCATTTATTTCAAAACGCGCATCGTTAGAACCGTACAAATTCAAGAAAAACGGAATATCATCACTCGGTTTAATCAGCTCGGTATTTATTTGTCCGGAAATCGATTCAAAACCATTAACAACACTCCCTGCTCCTTTGGTAACCTGAATACTTTCTACCCAAGTTCCAGGAGTAAACGACAAACCATATGCTTGAGAAGCTCCGCGTACACTAGGAATATTCTCTTCAGCAATCAAAATATAAGGACTGGTCAAACCCAACATCCGGATTTGCTTAGAACCTGAAACGGCATCAGAAAAATTAACATCGATTGACGGATTGGTTTCAAAAGATTCGGCAAGATTACAACAAGCTGCTTTTAGTAATTCACCGCTATTCATAACTTGTGTATTGCTTGCTCCTTGCAAGCGTTGTGTACTTTTTCTTCTTGTATTGATGATTACTTCATTTAAATCAGCTTCAGCTTCAATAGTGATAAAATAATCTTGGAGTGGATTGTTGAAAGTTACTTCTTTTGTTTCGTAACCTTCGGCATAAACTACAGCTATTGTTGGTTGATCAATTCGGATTTCAAAAGTTCCAAAAGAATCTGAAATTCCCATGACACTATCATTAACAATGATTTTTGCGGATTCTACAGGTGTATTCTCTGTATTTAAAACCTTGCCCTTATAAGTATTTTGGGCAAGCAGGGATTGCGCAGCGAATAAGCACAATACCGATAAAATATATTTCATAAAATTGCATAACTTAATTAAACATTTGTACTCTAATAATTTGGGAAAATGTCTAATTATGCATAAAACAGAAACTGATGGTATAATTTATATAAGGGCGGGGCGTTACTTTCACAATAAAAAGCAACATCTATTTTTTTAAGTAATTGTTGTTCGTTAACAACTAATGGTCGGAATTCATAGTTGGTAGGAACAGTAAAGTCCGAAGAAAAATAAGAAGAAAAAACCTTGGCAATCACTTCATCGTTGCCTTGCTTGATGATTTCGTCTTTACAACAATCCGATTCTGAAGGTGTCTCTGAACAACACGCCTCTTCTTCTAACTCATCGTTACAAGACATTGAAGTTACAAACCCCAATGCAATCTTTTCTATAGATGTACCACAATAGTGGATATTGAGCGCCAACCCTAAATTTGAAAAGAGTAGCGTTAAACTCAAAAAAATACTATAGAAAAATCGTTGAAACATATTAGCTTCCTTCGGTTTAAATTTTTGTAAATTTACAGAAAAGAATCGATGAACCAAGAAGAAACAAAAACAATTAAGAAAATTTTAGTAAAACTTTTTCAAGACACTAGCAGTTCCGAGGAAAAGTTACAAAAGACTTGTGAAATTTTACAACATTCTGTTCCTCATTATGATTGGGTAGGCTTCTACTTTGCCAATCATCATCAAAAAACCTTGCATTTAGGTCCCTTCGCCGGACTTCCAACCGATCACACAGAGATTCCATTTGGAAAAGGTATTTGCGGACAAGTTGCAGAGAGCAATCAAACTTTTGTGGTGGACGATGTTGCCGCACAAGACAATTATATCTCGTGCAACATCCATGTAAAATCCGAGATTGTAGTACCGATATTCGTCAACGGAACAAACATCGGACAAATCGATATCGACTCCAATACCTTAAACGCTTTTACGGAAGAAGACCGCGAGTTTCTGGAATGGCTGGCAGAAAAAGTCGGAAAATTTATTAAGTAAACCCGTAGTGCATTATAGAAAAAGTTGCTCAAAAGATTAAAAATCAGTACATTACATTGATTATCAAATAAATACAATTATGATCAACTTAGAAGCAAGTTACAAATTAATTTTAAAAGAACTAATTAAAATATCCAAAGTGGAGAACTTTTATTTCAAACCTAGAAAGCCAAAACTATCTGATTTAGAATTGATTAGTTTGATTATGTTTGCAGAATATAAGTCAATCGACTCAGAACATCAGCTTTTTAGAGAAATCAAAGGATTTGATATAGCGTCAAAAATTGAACGAAGTGTTTACAATCGAAGAAAGAGAAAACTCTTCCCGTTTA
>CAYNIM010000050.1:0-13599 GCA_964397335.1 uncultured Flavobacterium sp. | reverse complement strand
GACAGAAATATTAACAACCTAAAAATTAATCTCGTTTAATAATGCACTACGGGTTGATTTATATTTTTTTTAGAATCGAGGAAAAAACAAACCGTTTTATAGTTTCATGAACAAACACTTATGTATTAAACAAAGCACATTAATTTATATAAAAAGCAATTTAATTACATATTTTTTAGTTAAAAATAGCATATTTATTTATCACCTAACCTTTTTGATAATTTACTAAAAAGTTCTTTTGTTTTTTCTTCAATTTCTCCGTAGGATAAACGCTGTTTAGTTTGATAAAAAAACATCATCACATAAGGTTGCTCTAGATCTTTTAGAATAATATGTTTATTTAAGCGATAACATTCACGTAAAACCCTTTTAAAATAATTGCGATCTACCGCATTTTTAAAATATCTTTTTGAAACAGATACGCCCATTTGTAAAGGAACTTCCAAATCTTTAACAGGAACATACACCAATCTTAACGGATATTTTGAAACAGAATGTCCTTCAGAAAACAATAAATCTATGTATTTTTTTTTCTTTAATTTTTCTGCCTTAGTGTATAATTGATCCATAAAAAAAGTTTAGAACTCAAATTTTATCTGTTCACAAATTTCAATTTCATCTAACGATGTTTTTCCATCACAATGCTCACTTGTTCAACATCGCCTCCGATGGGTGGATTTATTTTTGCAACTTCCAATAAAACCCTGTGAACCATAGGTAATTCTTCAAAAATACTGTCGATAGTACGTTGGGCTACATGTTCTAACAATCTGGAACGAATTCCCATTTCTCTAACCACAATCTGATTCAGATGTACATAATCTACCGTATCTGTTAATTCATCGGTTTTTGCAGAAGTTCCTAAATCGGCACTAATCTCTAAATCTACTCGGTAATCCGAGCCAATTTTGGCTTCTTCAACCAAACAACCATGGTTGGTAAACACCCGAATATTTTTGAGTCGAATAATTCCCATAACATAAAAATTCAATCGGTAAATTTACAAAATTTTAAAGCAATTAACATACTGTAAATGTCAGGATTTTTTGATAAATTTGTGTTTTTAATTCAGAAATATGTCAACAAAAGAAAAATCATTAAATTTCATAGAGCAAATCATCGAAGAAGATTTGGGAATCGGATTACCTTCGGAAAAATTACGTTTCCGTTTTCCGCCCGAGCCTAATGGTTATTTGCACATTGGACACGCTTCTTCCATTTGTTTGAATTTTGGTTTAGGCCTGAAATACAATGCGCCAGTTAACTTGCGTTTTGACGATACTAATCCAACCAAAGAGGAACAAGAATTTGTAGATGCAATTAAAGCAGACGTACAATGGCTAGGTTTTGAATGGGATCAAGAAGTATATGCTTCAGATTATTTTCAACAATTATACGATTGGGCAGTGGAGCTGATTAAAAAAGGAAAAGCTTATGTTGACAATTTATCTCCTGAAGAAATTGCCCAACAAAAAGGTACACCAACAGAACCCGGAATTGAATCGCCAAATAGAAATCGTTCGATTGAAGAAAATTTAGATTTATTTGAACGAATGAAAAATGGCGAATTTGAAGAAGGAGCCTATATACTACGTGCAAAAATTGATATGGCTTCGCCAAATATGCTAATGCGCGATCCGATCATGTATCGTATAATTAATACATCTCACCACAGAACAGGTACAGATTGGCACATTTATCCAATGTATGATTGGGCACACGGTGAAAGCGATTATATCGAACAAATTACACATTCTTTGTGTACTTTAGAATTTTTGCCTCACCGCGAATTATACGATTGGTTTTTGGATCAAATCTATGATGAAAACAAAATAAGACCTAAACAGCGCGAATTTGCTCGTAGAAATTTATCGCACACTGTTGTTTCTAAGAGAAAACTATTGCAATTGGTAAATGAAAAGCATGTTTCAGGATGGGACGACCCACGTATGAGTACTATTTCTGGTATGCGTCGAAGAGGTTATACACCAACAGCAATCCGAAATTTTGCTGATACAATTGGTATTGCCAAAAGAACCAATTTAATAGATGTATCATTATTAGAGTTTTGTGTTCGAGAAGATTTGAATAAAATTACCGACAGAGTTATGGCTGTTTTGGATCCTGTAAAACTAATCATCACTAACTATCCGGAAGGACAAGAAGAGTGGTTAGATGCAGAAAATAATCCAGAAACAGAAGAACTTACTTATAGAAAAGTACCTTTTTCGAGAGAGCTATTGATTGAAAGAGAAGACTTTTTGGAAGAAGCAAACAGAAAATTTTTCCGATTAACCCTTGGAAAAGAAGTACGTTTAAAAAATGCTTACATCATTAAGGGTGAAAAAGTAGTAAAAGATGAAAATGGGATCATCAAAGAAATTCATGTAACCTACGACCCTGAATCTAAATCGGGTAGTGGTACAGAAGCTTCAAAGAGAAAGGTAAAAGGAACGATCCATTGGGTTTCAATTCCACATGCTTTAGAAGCAGAAATCCGCATTTACGATCGTTTGTTTACTCACGAAAATCCCGATGGAAATAAAGACGTAGATTTTAAACAGTTTATTAATCCAGATTCTTTAAAAGTTATTACTGGTTATCTGGAACCAAGTTTAAAAACAGCCCAAGAAGGAAATAAGTTTCAATTTCAAAGATTGGGATATTTCTGTGTAGATAAAGATTCTACAGAAGAAAAATTGGTTTTCAATAAGACCGTAGGACTTAGAGACACATGGGCTAAAATTGAAAGTAAATAACATTATAAAATACCTCTCAAATTGAGAGGTATTTTTATTTTTTTATTAATAACTCCCGCAGAATCTGCTTGCTATAATTATTTTGTTAGACGCTAAAAATATCTATATAAATAATTGAATATCAAAATAATAATTTTTATTAAATGCGAATACTACCTTTGTATTTAATACGCAAATAACGATAAAAAAAATAGTGCTTTATAAAAAATCTTTAACTTAGCCTGGTCAAATTAGAATTATGAGCAAAAAAAATACTGAAAAAAAGAAATTAGCATTGCATTGGAAGATCATTATTGGAATGGTTTTAGGTATCATTTGGGCTTTGATTTCCAGCTCTATGGGTTGGAGTCAGTTTACCATCGATTGGATTGACCCATTTGGAGCAATTTTTATAAATTTATTAAAACTCATTGCAGTTCCTTTGGTTTTATTATCCATTATCAGTGGAATTTCAAATTTGGGCGATACAGTCAGTCTAGGAAAACTTGGCGGAAAAACCCTACTTATTTTTGTAATGACTAGTTTTTTTGCCATAAGCGTTGGATTAATTTTAGTAAATACCATCAATCCCGGTGGACGTATTGATCAAGCCAGTCTAATAGAAAATCGTTTGAATTATGAACTTTGGGCAACTTCACAAGGTCATGAAATAAAAGATGGTGTTTATTATCATCAAATGCCCGAACATAAAGAAAGAGTACAGCAAATAAAAGGAAATATAGATGAATCAACATCTAACCAAGACTTGCAAAAGCGAATGGAAGCCGCCGAGCAAATGAAAGAAGCTGGTCCGTTACAAATGTTGGTAGATATAGTTCCAGAAAACTTTTTCTTTTCATTGTCAAACAATACGTTGATGCTTCAAATTATCTTTTTTGGGATCTTTTTTAGTGTTGCTTTACTTTTTATACCCAAAGAACAATCGGGACCTGTTATTCAATTTATCAATGGATTTTTAGCTGTATTTCTCAAAATGGTCGATTTTGTCATGCAGGCAGCTCCGTTTTTCGTATTTGCTTTGCTTGCAGGAGTCGTAAGCAAAATGGCAGGCGATGATGTAAGCAAGGTAATCGAAATTTTTAAAGGATTATCTTGGTATACACTTACCGTTTTATTAGGACTTTTACTTTTTATATTTGTATTTTATCCTTTAGCAGCTAGTCTATTTTCAAAAAAAATTACTTATAAAAGCTTTCTAAAAGGAATCAGTCCGGCACAAGCATTAGCATTTTCAACTTCAAGCAGTGCGGCCACACTTCCTGTAACCATGGAATGTATAGAAAAAAACTTAGGAGTTGATAAGAAAATTTCAAGCTTCGTATTGCCAATAGGAGCGACCATCAATATGGATGGAACAAGTCTTTATCAAGCAATTGCAGTTGTTTTTTTAGCACAAATGCATATGATTGACCTAACGATGTCGCAACAGTTAATCATCGTAATAACAGCAACTTTAGCATCTATCGGTGCAGCTCCGGTTCCAAGTGCTGGTTTGGTGATGTTGATTATAATTATGGAATCTGTAGGGTTAAATCCAGCGTGGATTGCTATTATTTTCCCTGTTGATCGCATTCTAGATATGGTTCGAACAGTGGTTAATATCACCGGAGATACATTGGTTTGTACATTAGTTGCCGGAGATGATATGATTAATAATGTCGATACAGAAAACCCTTCGGAAACCTTTGACTTAGACTCTGATTAATTTTTGATAATAATGCCATTTTTCCTTGCAAATGAATTGTTTTAAAAAAATTATTACAAAATTTAAGATTTTTTTAATTGTTTATTTCATTATTTATTTGTAATTTTATTTCATTAATAATCTTTAAAATTAAATTAGTTATGGAAAAAACAGGAAACACCTTAGTAGCAATTTTAGCCGGTGCAGCAGTAGGAGCAATTGCAGGAATTTTATTAGCTCCAGATCAAGGAGACAAAACTCGTAGAAGAATCTCTAAAGGTTTTAGAGAAGGGAGAGATGATGTTTCACATAAATTAGAGGATTTAAAAAATCAAGTAAAAAGTCTTGTTTCAGCTAAATCTTCAAACTTGAGTAGTTCCATCGATTCATTGATTGATAATGCGGAAAATAAATCAGAAGAAGTAATTTCTACTTTAGAAAAAAAATTGGCTCAATTAAAAGCTGATGCTAAGATCGCTGCAGATCAAACTAGAAGTAAAGTTGAGCAAGCTAAATCTGAACAAAAATAATTTTTTATGTCTGATAATAAAGATATAAAAGAACATATCAATGACATCAAATCCGAAGCAAAGCAGTTTATTGAAACCAATTTAGATTATTATCAGTTACTTGGTTTTAAAATATCTACTAAAGCTTTGGCTTTGATGTTTAGAATCTTTGGGATAACTCTATTACTAACGCTTGCACTTATTTTTCTATCATTTGCTGCAGCATATGCAATTGGTACAGAATTAGAGAGTATTACCTTAGGGTTTTTAATAGTCGGTGCTCTTTATATCATTTTAGTTGCATTGCTTTATAAGTTTAGAAAATCTTTAATTGATATTCCAATCTTGAAAAAGTTTTCAGATATATTTTTTAATAATTAAGTGATGAAAAAAGAATATACAACTTTCGAAGAAATAGACGAAGATTTGGAAATATTGAAATTAGAACGCGAAATTAGAATTAGAAAGATGGGTTTGAGTGTAGAACGTATTACCAATCAATTAAGTCCTGGAAACCTCGCAAAAAAGGGTATATCGGGCATAGCTTCAACCTTTCAATCTTCATCGGGTCTTAAGTCAGCTGTTATTACTTTCATAATAAAATTTATTTTCAATCGACTTAGTAAAAGTAAATCCAACTAAAACTTAGTTGGATTTTTTTTATACCAACTTTTGAACTTAAAGTTTCAACCTAAAAAAATAACTGATAGTGTAGGAGGTAAGTTTAAATAAAAGTAAATCAGAAAGTAATAGTCTAAGAAATAAAAGTTATAACAGAGGTTGATAACGTTTTGATAACATTGTTAAAAAATGTGTATAAGTCTGAAAAGATAAATTTTTTTAATTGACCAAAAAGATTAAGTAAAAATAAATCGATTGGTTATGTGAAAAATTGTTAGAAAATACGCTGAACTAATCCACAACAACTTTTCAGTTTTCAACATCAAAACATAAAAATAGTTATTAGTAAAAGAGTGTTTACTTCAAGAAATAATTCTCAACAATTCTTAACTAAACAAATGATTTTTAACACCTTTAAGTTTACTTAATATTGTGGAAAAGTTTTGATAACTCACTAATCAAAGTAAAAACTCAAAAAGTTATTACCTATATTAACAAGCATAATAGAAGAAATAAATTTTTAAAAATTAAATTATTTTTTTTATTTATATTAATATACTGTTGAAAACTATTCCAAAAATCTACCTTATAAATAGTTTATTATTTTTTATTCATATAATATCTTAATAATCAAACTATTAAATACAAAAAAGAACTATAAATATCGTTTTTTCGAATTTCAGCACATGTTCCATTTACTTGTGACAAATTTTTAATAGGCTGAAATTTAAAATTATAGATTCTATACTAACAGCTTTAATAATTGTTTCTAGAATCTATACATCGGTTGCAATTCTACAATATCCTTTCAGTTATTTTTTTAGTATTCAGAAATTTAAAAAATTACCATTATTTTAAATTATTGTCTTTCAGTTTAGTTGTATCTTTGTAAGCATTTTTTTATAAAATATATTTATGATATTATTCAATTATGAAACCGATTTTAAATTAGAAAACGAAGCGCATTACGAAGTTTGGATTCGTTCTATTATCGAATCGGAATCAAAACAATTAGGAGAATTAAACTATATCTTTTGTGATGACGATTATCTTCATGAATTAAATGTTCAATATTTAAACCACGATACTTTAACCGATATTATTAGTTTTGATTATAGTGAAGGGGAGATGATTTCTGGAGATATTTTTATTTCTATTACACGTGTTTTAGATAATACCAAAGAATACGAGGTATCCTTTCAAGACGAACTTTTACGTGTGATGTCTCATGGAATTTTACACTATTGTGGTTACTTAGATAAGACAGAAGAAGATTCGAAATTAATGCGCCTTAAAGAACAAGAAAAAATAAATATGTTCCACGTGGAACAATAATTTTAAGAAGTTATTTAATAACGTTCCACGTGGAACAATTAATATAAATTACAATGTTTGGTACTTATGATGTGATTGTTGTTGGAGGTGGTCATGCTGGATCTGAAGCAGCAGCTGCAGCAGCAAATATGGGGATGAAAACTTTATTGATTACAATGAGTCTTCAAAATATTGCTCAGATGAGTTGTAATCCTGCTATGGGTGGAATTGCAAAAGGACAAATCGTTCGTGAAATTGATGCATTGGGTGGTTATTCTGGAATTGTTTCTGATGAATCCGCTATTCAATTTCGTATGCTGAATTTATCAAAAGGACCAGCTATGTGGTCACCAAGATGTCAAAGTGATCGTATGCGCTTTGCAGAAAGTTGGAGAATTATGTTAGAGCAAACTCTAAATTTAGATTTTTACCAAGAAATGGTTTCAGGATTATTAACTGAAGGGAATAAAATTATCGGAGTGAAAACTAACCTTGGAATTGAAATTAAATCCAAGACAGTTATATTAACCAATGGAACTTTTTTAAATGGATTGATTCATATTGGAGAAAAACAATTTGGTGGAGGTAGGGCAGGAGAAGGTGCAGCTTTTGGAATTACAGAAGACTTAGATCGTTTAGGTTTCGAATCTGGAAGAATGAAAACAGGTACACCGCCCAGAGTAGATGGTCGTTCATTGGATTATTCTAAGATGGAAGAACAAGCTGGGGATATTAACCCTCAGAAATTTTCGTATTTAGATCGTACGAAACCTTTACCAAAACAGCGTTCTTGTTTTATGACGTACACTTCAAATGTTGTTCATGATTTATTACGTGAAGGTTTCGATAGATCGCCAATGTTTGCAGGTCGAATTAAAAGTATCGGGCCTAGATATTGTCCATCAATTGAAGATAAAATTAATCGATTTGCAGATAAAGATCGTCACCAAATTTTTGTTGAACCAGAAGGATGGAATACTGTTGAAGTTTATGTAAACGGTTTTTCAACTTCACTTCCAGAAGAAATTCAATTTAAAGCTTTACGTTCAGTTGTAGGATTTGAAAATGTTAAGTTTTTTAGACCTGGTTATGCAATCGAGTACGATTATTTTCCACCAACACAATTAAAACATACTTTAGAAACTAAGATCATAGATGGCTTGTTTTTTGCTGGACAAATTAATGGTACTACAGGTTATGAAGAAGCCGCTGCTCAAGGTTTGATGGCAGGAATTAATGCTGCTTTAAAAATCAAGAATGAAGAACCGTTTGTATTGAAACGAAACGAAGCTTATATTGGTGTTTTGATCGATGATTTAATTACAAAAGGAACGGAAGAACCTTATAGAATGTTTACTTCTAGAGCTGAATACCGAACACTTTTACGTCAGGATAATGCTGATTTAAGATTGACACCAAAATCTTATAGTTTAGGTTTAGCATCAGAAGAACGTTTACGAAGAATGGAACATAAAAAAGATGCCTCTGAAAAATTTGTTCATTACTTTAAAGAAACCTCTGTTCAACCAGCTGAAGCAAATCCAATTTTGGAAGAGAAAGGTAGTTTTCCGATGAAACAAGCAGATAAAATGTTTAAAGTTTTTTCGAGACCGCAATTAGAATTCGAAGATATATTGCGCTTTAATAAAGTTCAAGAATATATTAAAGAAAATGAATTGGATCAGGAAATAATCGATCAATCATTTATACAAGTTAAATATTCAGGTTATATTGAAAAGGAAAAAAATAATGCCGATAAATTAAATCGCTTAGAAGATGTAAGAATTCCGGAAAATTTTGACTACGATAAAATTAAATCTATGTCATTTGAAGCAAAAGATAAATTAAAAAAAATCAGACCAACAACTATTTCTCAAGCTTCACGAATCAGTGGAGTAGCACCGTCTGATATTTCGATTTTATTAATTCATATGGGTAGATAAATTTAATTTTTTTTTGTAATTGATTATATTTTGTAATTCCTATTGTTCCACGTGAAACATATTTTTTATAATGAGAAAAATAATTGAAGATTATAATGTCTCCAAAAAAAAATTTGAAATAATTTATGATTCAGAAAACGAATTGTATCAAACGGTTTTTGAAGATTGGGATAATTTAGATTCTTATTATGCTTCCGAAAATTATATTTCTCATACTGATGGGAAAAGAAATTGGTTTGAAAAAATTTATCAATTAGTCAAAGAATATACAATTACTAAAAAATGGAAGTTGATTAGAAATTTTCATTCTAAAGAAAAATTAAATGTTTTAGACGTTGGTTGTGGTACTGGAGATTTTTTGAAGTTTGGAATTAAATCAAAACGAAATAGTGGAGTAGGAGTAGAACCGAATACTGCTGCAAGAAATATAGCTCAGCAAAAAAGTATAGAAGTTTACACTTCTATAGAATCAATAGAGGAAAATAAAACTTTCGATGTAATTACACTTTGGCATGTTTTAGAACATGTGAAAGATTTGGATTCTTATTTTTCTTTCTTCAACAAAAGGCTCAATGAAGATGGTATACTTGTAATTGCAGTTCCAAATTATAAATCTTATGATGCAACTTACTATAATGAATTTTGGGCTGCGTGGGATGTACCTAGACATCTTTGGCATTTCAGTAAAAAAAGTATACCAAATAAAATTAAACCTTATCAATTTGAACTGATACATATAGAACCTATGTATTTTGATAGTTATTATGTAGCTCTCTTATCTGAGCAATATAAAACTGGGAAGAAAAATATTTTAAAAGCAATCAAAATTGGTTTTTTATCTAATTTTAAAGCAAGACGAAGTAAAGAATACTCTTCACACATCTATATTTTTAAAAAACGGGTTTAAAGTAAGTTTATTTTAATTAATAAAATTAAAACAACACTAAATATTACTTTTGTTTAAAACACGCTTAAATCGAATATTTGAGCTATTGTTTTAATAATTATAATTTATGATTTTTATTTTTACAATATAAATTTTTTATAAGTCATGGTGTTTAATTATTTTGAATACTTTTGTGACATATTTTACTTAAATTAAATAATATCTATTTCTATGAAAAAAATGATAATGTTGGCTGTTGTAGCTTTGGGTCTACTTTCTTGTACAAACGAAACAGCAGTAACAGCAACAGAGAACGAAAAAAATAATTCTGAAAAAGAAACTTTTAAAACAGCTTATATCGATACAGAAAAACTGGTGAAGGATTATCAGCAATTTAAAGATTTTGAATCAAAATTTAAATCGATGTCTGATCGCATGCAAGAAGAATTAGAACGCGATGCAAAAAAATTCCAGCGCGATGTTTTAGATCTTCAACAAAATGCTCAGTCAAAAGGAATGGAATGGGCGCAAAACCGTCAGGTTGAATTAGAACGTCGACAAGTTACTTTGGCTGAAAAAGAACAAAATTTCATGCGTAAATTCCAAGAAGAAAGTGCTGTTGAACGCGATTCTATGGTAACTCAAATGAAAGATTTCATTAAAGATTATGCTAAAACCAACGGTTACGATTATATTTTTGGAACTGGCGATATTGCTTCTGTATTATATGCTAAAGAAGAATATGATTTAACAGAAGAAATCTTAAATTTACTTAACAAACAATACGAAGAAAAAACAGGTAAAAAAGTTGAGAAAGAAGAAAAAACAGAGGATAAATAATTTTAATTTCTAAAAAAATCTTGCAGATCTTTCTTTTAAAGAAAAATGGTCTATTTGAAAGTTTTTTTATAATTTCCAAATGTTAAAGTTCTAAATTTATTTTGTGGTTAAAAATAAGTTAATTATGTTGGCAGCATATTTAAATAATTATTCTAATGAACAAATTAAAATTAGCAGTATTTGGTGTGCTAGGCACAGCAGTACTAATGATGTGATTGGTTTCTTGTAACGATGAAGAAATTATTAACTCGTTACAAGAACAAAAAAATTTGAACACTACTAATTCTACGGCAGGAGAAGAAGAATTATTTGACAGTATTTTTTATGAATATATTGAATCAGCTTCTCATACAGATTTAGAAGCGAAAGTAGAACTATTTGTTTCAAAAATAAATTCTCTGGAAGAGGTTACAGATTTTGAGACAAAAGAACAATTCATTTTTTGGATTTCAGATAATTTATCTTTCACTAGTTTTTTAAGTGTAGATGAAGCTATTACAATCTGGGATGAAATAGAAATATTAATGTCCAGCGATTTTGATAGTAATATTGGTTTTTATGAGGAAGTTATATCCAATAAAATTAGGTTCTCAGAACTCTTGGTCGAAGAAAGTTTGAAATACTATACTTCAGATTCATCTTGTAAAGATGACCTATTAGCTTGTAATACGAATGCTACAAATAAATATACAGATTCAATGGAAGGTGCTCTTAGTGATTATTTTTCAGAAGAAATAGATGGAGAAGCAGTAAAAAGAGCTATGGAAGATGCCCGGGTTGCATATAAAGTGGCAATTGTTTCGTGTCAGGAAAATTATGATAAGTGTATTATAAATAGTTACGATTAAAAACCTAAATTATGAAGAATGTATTTTTGATTTTCGGGATAATTTTTTCCGGGTTCAGTTGTTTTGCACAAGAAAAAGCCGATTCTGATGTTTTCAACAGTGATAAATATAAGGCATTAAAAGACCATTATATAGAATTGACAGAAATTGTTAGAAAACAACAGGAACAACCTGCTGAAAAAGATTTTCTTAAAAAAATAGGTCAGGATAATTTTATCAACGCTACACAAAACGGAAATAACCTTACCGAATGGTTAGAAGATAATTGGCAATCTACTTCTTTTATTTCTTTTGAGGAAGCAAAAGAATATTTGGACAGAATATATGTTCAAGACGCAGAAGTAAAAGAAGCTGCAAAGAAGCTGATGCCGATGTTTTCGGAAGTTAAAGAAGAAGTTGGTTATAAAGCTATGTTTGATAGATTAGAACAAGATTATCAAAATAGTAGAACTAATTAAACAAAAAGAGGGGTTGGGTTACAATCCTCATTTTGATTTTAAACCTGCAAGGTATAATCTTGCAGGTTTTTTTGAGCAATTTAAATTTTTACTTTTCATGAAATTATTGTTTGATGATATGAGTTTTTTATAGAAAATAAAATCATTAATAGACACAGATTGGTAGATTCAGCAAATAAATGAGATGTTTTTTAAAAATCATGTTTTGAATTTTCAATATTTAGATTATTTAAAACTTAAATAGATTATGAAATTTTATTTTTTTAAAAAAGTTAGTTTTAATTTTATATTTTCATTTGTCTAATTTGCAGTTCAAAAATTTCTTTGATATATTTACCACATGACAGCAGAAGCACAACTTGTTTTACAGTATATTCAGCATACGAATCGCAATATTTTTTTAACCGGTAAAGCCGGAACAGGTAAGACAACTTTGTAAAAAAAAATATTACAAACAACTTATAAAAATACAGTGGTTGTGGCACCTACTGGAATTGCTGCATTGAACGCAGGTGGTGTGACAATTCACTCTTTTTTCCAATTGCCTTTTTCTAGTTTTATACCAGCTGATGATTTTAAAAATGAAGTAGAGCATCTTTATTTTGAAACCAAATCAAGTATTAAAAGGCATTTTAAAATGAATAAAACCAAACAAATTTTACTTAAAAACCTTGAATTACTCATTATTGATGAAGTTTCAATGTTGAGAGCTGATTTGTTGGATGCTATGAATGAAATGTTGCAACATGTGCGTAGGTCTCAAAGCCCATTTGGTGGTGTCCAAATTTTATTTATTGGAGATTTATGGCAGTTACCGCCTGTAGTGAAATCTAATGAATGGAATGTTTTAAAAAAGTATTACAATGGTATTTATTTTTTCAATGCATGGGCGATGCGTCAAGCAGAACCTTTGTACATCGAATTAAAAAAGATTTACAGACAGGATGACGCACGTTTTGTTCACTTACTCAATAATTTTAGAAATAATTCTGTAACAGACCAAGACGATGAAATTTTAAAGAAATGTGTTCAAGAAATTTTGATACAACAAAAAACAAGGGTTATAATGAGTTAAGACCGCATTTGTCAAACCATTATTTAACACCTACGCAAATGCACCAACAACACGAATTAACACCAAAATCTTACAAAAAGAAAAACAGTACAAATACGAATATCTGTACTGTTTAATAAAAAGTTTTATTTGTTTAATCCTGTATCATTTTTTCAGGACGTTACAAATAATAAGAAGTTCTATTTTTACATTTTTGTTCTTAATCACATTAAAATGAATTTCTTATTTAATGAATAAACCATCGTAAATAAAAAGTTTTACTACAAAATTTAATTTTTTTAGTCTATAAATGACTAAATTAAAATTCAACTTTGTGTTTTATTGATAATAATAAACTCTTTCCAATTTTTTTATAGCAATAACTAATTGTTATTTAAGTTATAACTCAATTCATTAACAATAAAATAGTTAAACAATGCAACAAATATTACTTTTTGACTTCGGGATTAGTATTCTATTTGTGATATAAGCTATATAGTTAGTAATAACGAAATCGACCACAACTGATAATCCTACTTTAATCAATACTGTTGGTTCAATTACAATTATATTTTTTGGCAGACTTATTACCTTCACATTCTTGAAAAGATTGAAAAAATAAGGTGACGTTGTTTTAGCCCCCTAAAAAGTCGGACAGGATTATAGTTAAATAAATATAATAA
>CAYNIM010000049.1:0-14077 GCA_964397335.1 uncultured Flavobacterium sp. | reverse complement strand
AAATAATCCGATATGAAATCCATTAATTGAATTGTTTTCGTGGAAATCTCTAAAAGTTTTTCCTTCTAATTTTGCATTGTTGTATCCTACCTTAGGACCGAAACTAAATTCTTGAGCCATAGCTGCCGAACTGCATAGTGAAAACACTAGAATCTGTAAAAAAATATTTGTTAATCTTCTCATTTGATGTCTTTTATTTTATTTATAACAAAATCTAATCCAAAGTCGAAGTTACTGAAAAATAGTGGAGTATATGTATTTTGAAGTAAATAAATTGTGATTTTTTTCTACAAAATGGCAGGTGTGATCTATTTGATATTATGTAGGAGATTATGGTAAAAAACAAGTGTGTGTTTTGTTAATTTGATTTTTTGTTTATAAAGTGGACTGCTCTTTTGTTATAACAAAACAGTTTATTCATATAGATAAGTGTTTGGAATTGTGGAAATTTTACTACAAATTAAAAAGCCGAATTTTTTAAAAAAAATTCGGCTTTTTCTTATTCAATTTGATTTCCTTCTTTATCCAAGAAGTGATACTCTAAATACGTGTAAGCGTCTCTTGGTATAATTTTTACCCATTTTCTATGTTCAAAAAACCATTTGGTTCTGACAGATGGGAAACCTTTTGTGATATACGCAGCTACGAATGGATGCGCATTCAAGACCACATTTTTATGATCTTTCAAAATTCTTTCTAAGTCAGCTGATATTTGATCAATAACCAAGATTGGAGCCTCAATTTCACCTTTCCCATTTGGGTTAGGGTTTTCTTCTTTGGTTTTGATAGACACTTCAGGTCTGACTCTTTGTCTAGTAATTTGAATCAATCCAAATTTACTAGGGGGCAAGATTTTGTGTTTTGCTTTATCATCACTCATTTCTTCTTTAAGGGTGTCGTAAAGTTTTCTACGATTTTCGGCATTAGTCATATCGATAAAATCGACTACGATAATTCCTCCCATATCGCGTAATCTCAATTGTCTAGCAATTTCAGATGCAGCGATCATGTTTACTTCAAGAGCTGTGTCTTCTTGAGAATGAGCTTTATTTGAGCGGTTTCCACTGTTGACATCTATAACATGTAATGCTTCGGTGTGTTCTATAATAAGGTAGGCTCCTTTGCTCATAGAAACTGTTTTACCGAATGATGTTTTAATTTGCCGTTCGATATGATATTTTTCAAACAGCGGTACTTCTTTGTTGTTATAATGTTTTACGATGGAAACTTTTGTAGGTGCTATTTCTTGCAGATAGTCCTTAGTTTGATGATACAACTCCTCGTCGTCTATATGGATTCCGGTGAAAGAATCATTGAACACGTCACGTAAAATAGACGATGCTCTATTGACTTCTCCAAAAACCTTTGACGGATGATGGGCTGTTTTTAGTCGCTTACAAAGTGCTGTCCATTTGTCTAACAGGCTTTCTAAGTCTTTTTCTAATTCCGATACTTTTTTGCCTTCGGCTACTGTACGTACAATAATGCCAAAGCCCTTGGGCTTTATAGACAACATCATCTTTTTAAGACGATCTTTTTCTTGTTTAGAATCAATTTTTTGTGAAATTGAAACTCTCTCAGAAAAAGGAACCAAAACTAAATAACGTCCGGCAAGACTTAGTTCTGAACTAATTCTTGGACCTTTCGTAGAGATTGGTTCTTTGACTATTTGTACCAAAACCGATTGATTGGCGCTCAGCACTTCGCCGATAGTACCACTTTTATCGATTTCGGGTTCAAAGGAAAATTTTTTAAGAGTGAAATCATTTAATTTACCTGCGCTTACAAGTTTGCTGAATTTCATCAGCGACTTTAAATTGGGTCCCAAATCGTGGTAATGTAAAAAAGCATCTTTTTCAGAGCCTATGTTTACAAATGCCGCATTGAGTCCGGGAACGGGTTTGCGTATTTTTGCAATAAAAATATCGCCCACCTGAAAACCTTTTTCGTCTTCCCTGTCGCGGTGCAATTCAATTAATTTTCCATCTTTTAATAAAGCAAAATCTACTGTATTGGAACTAGACCTAATAATTAACTCCTTGTTCACATGAGTACATTTTTATCCGTATCTCTCTTTTTAGCTCAACTTTTTTATAGCTAAAAGGGGAGTACAGATGGATTAAACATTTACAGGTAGTTACCTATATTCTTTTGTAGTGAAAAGAATGTTTTCAAAGAACTTGTTTTTAAGGATTTTCCAAAGTATCCTAGATAAATCTGTCGATACTTCAAATTTAATGAAATCCTGAAAATAATAAAGAAAAAGTAGTTTTAAACTACTTTTTCTTTTTGTGACGGTTAGCTCTTGCTCTTTTTTTACGTTTGTGCGTTGCTACCTTATGTCTTTTTCTTTTTTTACCACTTGGCATAATTTTGTGATTTAAAATTAGTACTAAATTATTTAACTATTACCTTTGCTTTAACACCTTCAACAAATACTTTTGCTGGTTTAAATGCTGGGATGTTGTGTGCAGGGATTTTAATTGTAGTGTTTTTAGAAATATTTCTACCAGTTTTCTCTGCTCTTGTCTTAACAATAAAACTACCAAAACCTCTTAAATACACGTTCTCGCCTCCTTCTAACGAAGTCTTTACTTCCTCCATGAAACTTTCTACAGTTGCCTGTACGTCTCCTTTTTCAAGCCCTAATTTATCTGAAATTTTGGCTACAATGTCTGCTTTTGTCATTTCTTATAATTAATTTAAAATAAAAATATCTATTTTTTGAGAGTGCAAATATATTGATTTTATTGTAATAATGACATCACAAAACATTAAAATTTAATGCACTATGCTTTTTTAGATTTTTTTTAGAAGACTAAAGCGACTTTATACAACTGATTTTTCAATGTAAGATGAATTCATTGCACGCAATGCACCCATATAATTTAATGTAAACTCTAGATAGTCGCCCACCTTATAGTTTTTGTTATTTGATTGTAGATCTACAATTATCATGTCAGAGCTGGCTCCAAAAAAGCTAATGTTCTTGTCTTTTGGAAATAGATGTGCTTTGTCTACATCTAAAATACCCAAATCCAAAATGGCTCGGAATGACTTTTTTCCAATTTCTTTTTCGTCAAATTCAAATGTTTTGCCTTCCATATTTGTGCCAAAATCACCTTCCGGTACCTTAGGCTTTTCTATCAACTCGATGATTTCTGCCTTAAGTGTAAAGACATTTTGTTTGAGTAAGCGACTTGGTTTTTCATTGTAAACATCTGTTCCTTGAAAAAGCGTTTCACCTACTCTAAAATGATTGATTGCTCTTGGGAGCTGATTATTGAAAATAAGTGGAATAGTAACAGACGATCCGCCTGATACATAGCGAATTTTCTTGTTAAACTTAGCCTCAATTAGTTGTTTGTAAAGCGAGAGTTGTATTAGTTTATCCGTGCTAGGTAAAACACCATATAAGCAAGATAAATTTGCACCAATGCCTACTACTTCAATATTTTTTAACTGAAAAACGCTGTCGTAAAATTCGATGAAGTCTTCGCGCATTACACCTTCTCTTAATTCACCCAATTCAATCATTATGATAATCTTATGAGTTTTTCCTTGTTTAACAGCTTCGTCAGAAAGCGCTTTAATAGTATTGATTTCTGTATTCATGCTAATATCAGCATATTTCACTACTGATTTCACAGAACGTTTAGGCGTGGGTTTAATATAAAGTGTTTCTATATTTGGATCTATCTTTTTGATTGCCTTTAGGTTGCTTACTCTAGAGTCACAAACTTGTCGAGGCTTCAAGGCTAAAACTTCTTTAAGAAAAAGTTCGTTGCCACAAAGTAGTTTCGTAACTACAGACCATTGGATGTCTTTAGAATCAAAAAAATAATTCAATCGTTCATAATTGTATCGGAGTCGCTCTCTGTGTAGCGTTATGATTGCCATAAAGATTATTTGTTTAATCTCATTTCCAGATACTTGCTTGTAAAGCCAAGCTTTTCATAAAGCTTTCTTGCGGGATTGTCTGGTTCTACATGAAGAGCAATATTCCCTTCAGAACTTTCAATGGCGTTTTGCATTAATGCTTTGCCAATTCCTTTACCTCTTTGATTTTTATCGGTTGCAATATAGACTAAAATGTTTTCGGGAATGTAGTCTTTCATCCCAGTTTGATTGACGATAACTGCACCAACTACAGTATCGTTTAATGTGGCAGTTGAGATAAAACCTCCAAACGATGGAGTTTCTTGTAATGCGTAGTCCATACATTTTAAAATATCCTGTTTTGGATCGCCGTACTGTTCTAAGTTTTTGAACAAAAAGTTCAGGATGGTTTCTTTTTCATTTTCATTAGGTTTGTTCTCTTGACGATACGTCTTGATTTTTAACATAATTAGTTGTTTTGTTTGTAAATTGACTACAAAGTTACGAATTTTAAATTAAACAGCCTCTTTTTGAAGCGATTAATTTGATTAATTGCTATTTGTGATGTTTTTCTTTCTTTAATTGTTTTTTTTGAAAGGACCTTTGATGAGTGGTAGATTCATTTGGCATTTTCTTATATTTGCTGAGAAAAAAACGAATGGATTTCACAGTTCAACTGCTTTCATGGTATAAACAACATCAACGCGATCTTCCATGGCGAAAAACAGTTAATCCTTATCATATTTGGTTGTCTGAGGTGATTTTACAACAAACTCGTGTAGAGCAAGGTTTGCCTTATTACGAAGCGTTTGTCTATACTTTTCCCGAATTAAAAAATTTAGCACTTGCTGATGAAGATGCTGTTTTAAAACTTTGGCAAGGCTTAGGATATTATTCCAGAGCACGAAATCTGCATCATTCTGCTAAGACAATTTTCTTTGATCTAAACAATCATTTTCCATCTCAATACAGAGAAATCATTAAGCTTAAAGGCGTTGGACCCTATACAGCAGCTGCAATTGCTTCCTTTGCTTTTAAAGAGCCTGTAGGAGTTGTAGATGGAAATGTATTTAGATTTTTGTCGCGGTTTTTTGGAATTTTTGATGATACTTCTATTGCAAAAACCCGATCGGTTTTTCAAGATTTAGTCAATGAATTAATCTCTAAACAACATCCAGATTTGTTCAATCAGGCACTGATGGATTTTGGTGCTATCATCTGTGTGCCCGTGAATCCAAAATGTGAAAAGTGTCCGTTCCAAGAACAATGTTATGCTTTTCAAAACAGAGAAATTTCAAAACTCCCTGTAAAAAACAAGAAGATATCTGTTAAAAATCGATATTTTCATTTTTTGATTATTAAGAATCAGGAGAAAGTTGCTCTACAACAAAGACAATCTAAAGACATTTGGGAAAAACTGTATCAATTTCCACTATTAGAAACTAAAAACAATCAGGAAGAAAAAACTTGGCAGCAATTGCAAAATTTGTATCCTAATGACAACATAAAAAAAATTACTTCAAATAGTATCAAACATAAATTATCACACCAACAATTACATTTAGATTTTTATGAAATTGAGAGTAATGAACTCAAAACAGATGCTTTTTTTGTTGATAAATCTTCCTTAGATAAATATGCTTTTCCTATTGTTTTGTGGAATTTCATAAAAGAATATTTCGAGCTGAAAAAAAATTAGTACTTTTGAAGCATAACGAAAAAAGATTATGTACGGAACTTTGAACAAAGTAATGCTTATTGGGCATTTGGGTGATGATGTGAAAATTCATTATTTTGAAGGTGGTAATTGTGTCGCTAGATTTTCAATTGCTACCAATGAAGTCTATATAAACAAATCGACCAACGAAAAAATTACTTCTACAGAATGGCACAATTTGGTTTTTAGAAACAAAGCAGCCGAACTCTGTGAAAGATATTTGAGTAAAGGAGATAAAATTTATGTGGAAGGACGCATCAAAACCAGACAATGGCAAAATGAGGAAGGAATTACCAAACACACAACCGAGATTCAAGTAACTGAATTTGTTTTTTTATCCACAAAAAAAGATGTCGATAGTAAGACAAAATTTATGAAACACACCGGTGCTGATAAATTAGCAAATTTTGAAGTGCCAAAAATATCAGACTACGATAAACTTAACGACATACCGTTTTAACTGAAAAGACTGATGATGAAAGTAAGGAAAATGAATAAAAAAATGGCTGATAGTTTGAAACAGAAGGTAATCTTTGGAAGTTTGTTCTTAATGCTTTTTTCATGTGAAGAAGCAACAACTCCCAAGCCCGACGCTTTTTTAAGATTGGATTATCCCAAAGCTGAATATGAGTTTTTCACTGAACAAAACAATCGATTCAAGTTCGAAAAAAATACTAAGTCAGAAATTGTTGTTGACAAAGATGGCGCTTTTAAGATTGATTATCCTCTAATGAAAGCGAGTGTTTATATCAACTACAGACCGGTGGAAAACAACTTGATGTTGTTGCTAAAAGATGCTCAGAAATTAACTTATAATCACACGATTAAGGCAGACGACATTAAAGAGTCTGTTTTCGAACATCCAGAGAAACAAGTTTATGGGATGTTTTATCGGGTTGAAGGTGATGCAGCAACCAACGTACAGTTTTATGTTACAGATAGTTTAAAACATTTCGTGGTAGGAACTTTGTATTTTTATGCCAAACCTAACTTTGATTCAATTTATCCGGCTACTAAATATATTGAAAACGATATGATGACGTTGATGGAAACTTTAGAGTGGACAAATTAAATAAAAAAAAGACTTCTTTCGAAGCCTTTTTTTTGTGATTTTTATTCTTCAGTGAATGATAATTCCTCCACGCTATATGCACCATTCGCTATTGTTTCAACTGTTTTTACAATGCTTTCGGTATTTTGTTTTGCGTCGTCAAACTCAACAATCGCTGATTTAGTTTCAAAGTCTACACTTGCAAGTTGAACTCCGTCTAGATCGACTAGTTTTTTTTCAATCACTTTAGCACATCCTATTGCGCAAGCCATACCTTCTATTTGAAATGATGCTTTTTGTACAGTTCCTGCAATTTCTTCACTTACAGCTTGTTCTATTTTTGTGTTTTCAGTACTTGCTTCAGTTTGCTCATTAGAAGTTTGTTTACAGCTAATCATTAAAGATGAAGCGATTAAAACGGTTAAGCTTCCTTTTAAAATTTTCATAATTCATAAAGTTAATGTGTATACAAATATAAGGATATTTTTTTATGTAGCAGGCTCACAGCATTTATTTCATTTTTAAGCATAAAAAAACCAATGCATTAACATTGGTTTTTATTAATTTATTTAACTAACGAGAGTCTGTATTCTACTTTGCTCCAATCAACCAATTGCCAAAAGCTATCAATATATTTAGGGCGTTCATTTTTGTATGATAAATAATAGGCATGTTCCCAAACGTCAAGATTCAATAAAGGCAATCCTTTTACTTCAGAATTAGGCATTAATGGATTGTCTTGATTTGGGGTTGTAGTAATTTTTAAAGTACCATCATTCTGATATACTAACCAAGCCCAACCCGATCCAAATACTCCTTTTGCAGCATCTGAAAATTGAGTTTTAAAATTTTCAAAACTTCCAAAATCTTTGTCGATTAGCTCAGCAATCTTTCCTGTTGGAGTGCCACCAGCATTAGGTCCTATTATTTCCCAAAAGATGTTGTGGTTATAATAGCCGCCAGCATTATTTCTCAATTTACTGTTGCTCATGTCCAAACCATTTAAGATCTCTTCGATAGATTTGGTTTCCAATTCTGTTCCTTTGATAGCGTCGTTCAGATTGTTGCAATATCCCAAGTGATGCTTACCGTAATGGGTTTCTACAGTAATTCCATCCATATAAGGCGCAAGATCGTTGTAACTATAATTAAGTCCTTTCATTTGGAAAGCACCTTCTTTTGCTTTAACTGTCGTTGGGTCACCTTGAGATGTAGCAGCTTCAGTTGTTTTTGCTTCTGGTATATCTACTTTTACTTGTTCACTTTTTTCATTACAGCTCAATAGCATAAATGAAGAAAGTCCTGCGATAAAAAAAATGCTCTTTTTCATATGATTATTATAAATTTAACGAGTTAATTAATTCTATGTATAGCTTTTTTGCTTCATTGTTAGATAAATGACTTACTTGTTTCCAAGCATTAAACTTAAACGCACGAATCAAATCGCTTTGATGAAACTCGAAACGATGGCTGTAACCAGAAGTAGCTTGTTTGTAATATGCATAAATCCGAAGCATCTCATCTGGCGGGAGCTTTGTTTTTGTGGTTGAAGCTTTTTGATAGGCTTCTTGAAACAAGCGTTCTAGGTCTTGAGTCATTTACTTATGGGAAATTACAGTTTTATTTCCCTTCGCTTTTTGGTTCAAAACCACATCAATTTCTGTACCCAGAGGGAGATATAAATCTACCCTTGATCCAAATTTGATAAAGCCTGCGTCGTCTCCTTGAACTGCACGATCTCCTACAATTGCATAATTCACAATCCGTTTTGCCAAAGCGCCCGCAATTTGTCGATACATGACTTCTCCATAAACAGGATTGTCAATTACAACAGTTGTACGTTCGTTTTCTTCACTTGCTTTGGGATGCCAAGCAACTAAGTATTTCCCGGGATGATATTTACTGTATTTCACGACGCCATTTAGTGCATATCTTGTGACATGAACGTTAATAGGAGACATAAAAATGGAAACCATCAATCTTCGGTCTTTAAAATATTCAGGCTCATAGACCTCTTCAATTACAACTACTTTTCCGTCCACCGGAGCCAAAATCAAATGATCATCAATGTTCGTCAGATGTCTATTCGGATTTCTAAAAAACTGTAAAACCAAAATCAATCCTAATAATGCAGTGATTTGGATTAACTTGACCAACCATGGTGTGGAAAAAACATGTTCTACGCCAATAATAACAAAAACGGCAACTGCCAAGGTAATTAATATGATTTTTGCGCCTTCTTTATGAAACATTATAAATGATTTTATAGATTAAAAATAAAAAGGGAGCTGCAAACAAGACGCTGTCTAAACGGTCTAATATTCCACCGTGACCAGGCATTATTGCTCCACTATCTTTAACGTTTGCTTGACGTTTGTATTTCGATTCAATCAAATCGCCAAGTGTTCCCATTGCACTTACAGTCAACCCGATTACCAACCAAAAGAACATTGAGAAATTTTGACCTGGTAGATATAGATAAACTAAAAATGCGGCTATCTCTGTGAAAATCAAACCACCTATAAAACCTTCAATGGTTTTTTTAGGAGATATTTTTTCATATAATTTATGCTTACCAAATAATCTTCCACAAATATAAGCAAAGGTGTCATTGCACCAAATCATTACAAAAATACAGATTAATAGATTAGGTTGGTAAACTTTATTGTTAAAAGGTAGTTGTGTTATAATTAAGAACGGAACAACCACATATCCAATCAAATGTAGAAGTTGCTTTGGGGATCGATGAGTATTCGTAAAGTCGTTCTTAAATAAATCATAGATGAGGTAAATGCTGAAAAGAAGACCTAATAGATAAATGCTGTTAAATGGAGTGTTGTGTGTAAAATAAAGACTAGATGCAACAAGGAGTGCTGCGCAATAGCCATGCGTTTTCTTGATGTTGTATAATTTGCAAAATTCGTGAATTGCAATCAAAAAAAACAAACCAAACAGCAGTAAAAATGATTGCTCTGAAAATATAAGAGCAGCAAGTAAAAGTATAATATATACAACACCTGAAAGTGTTCTTTTTAGAACTTCATTCATTTTTAAAAATCTTCTAGGAGCAGTAGGTAAAAGTTTTTTGCCTCTATTCCGTATTGTAAGAAATCGTCTTGTTTTCGGTCTTTAAAGTGCTGCATTGTGGTGATATTGGTCGGTATTTCGTTAGAATACCTAATTTTGATATTGCGCAGTCCATCACTTTTTGTACGTGTGATTTGACTTGTTGTAGCAATAACCACTATGTTCTTTGGTAGTTCGTTAGCTTTGTAATGCAGCAGTTGTTTTGACGAGAACAAAATAGAGCCATCCTGAGCAATTAATCCTTCGCAATTAGTTAGAAAAAAAATGGGATTAATAGGATTCTTAAACGATAATCTGTTTTCAGTCAAAAATCGTTGCAGGCTTTTCTCGAAAGTTAAAGCTTCCATCTCAAACCAGTCGTTCTCTTGTAAGATGCTAATGAAGTTCTCTTCCAATTCCACCTCATTTTCACAATATAGAAATTTTCCTCCATTAACTTTAAAGTTATGAGTAAATTGTTCGTCTACAGGAATTTCTTTTTCAGGCAAATACTTACTTACTTCATCCTCATCGGGCTTTTGTGAAGGCGTTAGCTTGCTAATAATTCTTCTAAATATATTCATCTGCTGTATAAAACTGCATAAGGGGATTCATAAATCCAAAGATAAAAAAAAAGTTGATGTAACAGTTAAGGTATTAGTAGTTTTTTAATTTCAGGGTTAAAAGCTTCATTTTAAGGTGGTTTGCGATTTATTTTTGTTAAAAATGCAATTTATTTAAATAAGATCGAATGATTTAAGTTGGTTAATGTACTTTTTTCAACAGAAACAAGATCAATTACGATCTTTTATTTCGGTTTTTTATTATGGAGATCATTTTTTAAAACAAAAAAACCGGCTTTTTACAAACCGGCATTTTTGAATACTTTCAGTGTTGACTTATGTCGTTTCTGTGTCTGATTCTGGAACAATCTCAATCTCTTCTTCTTTATCAAATGGACGTCTTCCAAACACTGTTTCTAAGTCTTCTCTAAAGATGACTTCTTTTTCGCAAAGTAAGTTTGCTAATTGAATCAACTTGTCTTTTTTTTCGGTCAATAAATGTATAGCACGTTGGTATTGTCCTTCGATCAGTTCAGAAATTTCTTTGTCAATCAATTTCGCAGTTTCTTCTGAATATGGTTTAGAGAAATTGTATTCACTTTGTCCTGATGAATCGTAATATGTGATATTTCCTAGGTTGTCATTCAATCCGTAAATGGTTACCATTGCACGGGCTTGTTTTGTAACTTTTTCTAAATCACTTAATGCACCTGTAGAAATTTTGTCGAAAATAACCTTTTCAGCTGCACGTCCACCCATAGTAGCACACATTTCGTCGAGCATTTGTTCTGTTCGTACAATCTGGCGTTCTTCTGGTAAGTACCAGGCAGCACCCAGACTCATTCCTCTTGGAACAATGGTTACTTTTACTAACGGCGCCGCGTGTTCAGTTAGCCAAGACACTGTAGCGTGACCAGCTTCGTGAATAGCAATAGCGTATTTCTCTTCTGGTGTAATGATTTTGTTTTTCTTTTCTAGTCCACCCACAATTCGATCCACTGCGTCTAAGAAGTCTTGTTTGTCTACTTCTTTTTTATCTTTACGAGCTGCGGTCAATGCTGCTTCGTTACATACATTGGCAATATCGGCTCCAGAGAAACCTGGTGTTTGTTTAGAGAGAAAATCTACGTCTAAATTATCTGATTTCTTGATGTTTTTTAAATGTACTTCAAAGATTTCTTTGCGTTCGTTTACATCTGGTAAATCAACATAGATTTGACGGTCAAAACGTCCTGCTCTCATCAGGGCTTTGTCTAATATTTCCGCACGGTTGGTCGCTGCCAAAACAATTACATTGGTATTGGTTCCAAAACCGTCCATTTCTGTTAATAGTTGATTGAGCGTATTTTCTCTTTCGTCGTTTGAACCCGAAAAATTCGATTTACCTCTAGCTCTACCAATAGCGTCAATTTCATCAATAAAAATAATTGCTGGTGCTTTTTCTTTTGCTTGTTTAAAAAGATCGCGAACTCTTGAAGCTCCTACGCCTACAAACATTTCAACGAAATCTGAACCAGAAAGTGAAAAGAAAGGTACTTTTGCTTCGCCTGCAACTGCTTTTGCTAACAAGGTTTTTCCAGTTCCTGGAGGACCTACTAATAAAGCTCCTTTTGGAATTTTCCCTCCTATAGAGGTGTATTTTTCTGGTTTTTTCAAAAACTCAACAATTTCTTGAATTTCTTCCTTAGCTCCTTGTAATCCGGCTACATCGTTAAAGGTTATTTTAATTTCATTTTTATCGTCAAATAATTTTGCTCTGGATTTTCCAATTGAGAAAATTTGTCCTCCTCCGCCAGCTCCACCGCCACCTGACATTCTTCTCATTAAGAAGATCCAGATAAATGGTAAAAGTAAGAAAGGTAAAAACGAAATGAAAATATTGAACCAATTGCTTTCCTTTTCTGTCGAAAATTCTCCAAGCTTTCCTAATTGATGCGCTTCGTTTAATTTGGTTTCAAATAAATCTTTGTTGGCGATTTCTAAAGTGTAATTCGGAACATCATCTCTAGAACTAAAAATTGACGGTTTAGAAGTTGTTTTGTGCTCCTCATTGGTGTTCTGAGCATCTTCTGAAATAAAAACTTTAGCTGTGGTATTGGTGAAAATTACTTTTTCTACATCTCCTTGCTCTAAATATTCGTAAAATTTCGAAAGGGTGATTTGTTTGTCTTCACCCAATCCTCCTCCTCCTGAAGAAAATGAAATTACAAAAATGATGAAAATGATACCCGCATAAAGGAACCAAGGATTGTACTTTGGTTTGTTATTTTTAACTGGATTTGCCATAATTTTTTACTGTGATGTTTGATTGGAAGTAATTTGGGTGATCTTAGCGTCGCCCCAAAGGTCTTCGATGTTATAAAATGCTCGGGTCTCTTTTTGGAAAACATGAACAACTATGTTGATGTAGTCTATCAAAATCCACGTTGCTTGTTCGGTGCCCTCGACGTGCCAAGGTTTGTCTTGTATTTCTTTTGAAACTGTTCGTTGAACCGAACCCAAGATCGCAGATACTTGTGTATTGGAATTACCGTCGCATATAACAAAGTAATCGCAAGCAGTATTGTCTATATCTCTTAAATCTAATACGGTGATGTTTTCTCCTTTAACGTTTTCTATTCCTTCAATTATTAAAGCTAATAAAGCCTCATTGTTTTTTTTATCTTTATTCATCGAATGTGTTTTGTCCTTAATTAAATGCAAATTTATCAAATTGAATTGTTTATTAGTGTTATTTTTGTACTAAATTTCCAACATGCAGCTTATATGAAAATAATCAAACTCAATGCCACAACTTCTACGAACGATTATTTAAAACAATTATCAAAGGAAACTAGAGTAGAAGATTTCACCGCAGTATGGGCAGAAAATCAAACTGCAGGTAGGGGGCAAAGAGGAGCTGTTTTTTTATCTGAACCTTTTAAAAGCTTGACCTTTAGTGTTTATGTTAATGAGGTCTCAAGCAGAGTTGAGGATATGTTCATTCTAAATTTTTTGGTTTCTAATGTTATAGTGGAAGCTTTAGAGTCTTTTAATTTAACAAATATTTACATCAAATGGCCGAACGACATTTTGTCAGATGGCAAGAAAATTGCTGGAATTCTTATTGAAAATACAATTAAATCTGATGGAGGTTTTCAGTCGATTATTGGAATTGGTATTAATGTACAGTCAATAAATTTTAATGGTATTGAACATGCTTCATCAATTACAGAACAAAATAAAGTGTCAATTGATCGAGAGGAATTGTTGATTAAGATCGTGGATTTGCTTTCGAAACGAATTCCAATTATCGAAATGATGCGGCAAGAAGAGAAGGAGCGATATCATTCAAAGTTATTTAAAAAAGATATTGTAAGTACATTTGAAACCCTAGATGGGAATTACTTTAATGCAATTATTAATGGAGTGGATCACGAAGGCAGATTGATGCTAACCGATCAATCCGGTAATTTAAGACTTTACGGATTAAAAGAAGTTAGGTTGTTGTATTAAGTCAACAACAAGCATTAGATTTTATTTTTTAAATTGTGTTGCTCAACATCAATGGGTGTTTTAAAAAAAAAAAAGTACTTCAAGTCAAAACAGGAACTCATTAAAATAATTATGTTTTAAAAATACTTCTTCCCCTAATTGAAATTGGCTTACTAAGTAGGTCTCTTTCCTTTGTTAATGCTATTTATGTTGTTGTTAAAATAAAAATAAGTACCAAAACTTGTTTAAAGCAAGTTTTATTTCCCTTCATTTAGATACATTTCCATAGTTTAATTTCTCCAAAAAGGTTTTTTTACCACCTTGTAC
>CAYNIM010000048.1:0-16453 GCA_964397335.1 uncultured Flavobacterium sp. | reverse complement strand
ATTATATTTATTTAACTATAATCCTGTCCGACTTTTTAGGGGGCTAAAACAATGTTTAATAGTGCCATATTTAAATAATGCCCAAAATAAGCATTATTTAGAAGCAGGTGTTGACTTGATTGGTATAGACGTATCTTATGAAAGAAACTTTAACAGTAAATTTTCTGTAAAATCTTCAATAGGATATAATGGTTCTATATACAGAACTAATGAAAATATTTTTGTATTGCAACCCAATATTATGGTACAGCCTCGGTTTTATTATAATAAGGATAAAAGAAATTCAAAAGGAAAAAATACAGATTATAATTCAGCTAATTTCTTTTCGTTAAATTTAGAATATTTGACATCCGAATTAAATATTTCCAATTCGGGATTTTATGAACCTGAACTATTTACAATAGGTACAGGCTGGAATTTGAGAAGAAATATCACAAGTTCTAAATTTGTTTACGAATTTTCTACTGGTATTGTATATAACTATAATATCAATAGAATTTATAGCGGTGACGATAAATTAAAACCTTATATTAATTTCAGGTTAAGTTATATTCTTAATTAAAAAACAGAGCCTTTTGGCTCTGTTTTTATTTCAACTTTCTTAATCGGTACAAATCCAATCTACGATCTTTTTTAATGCGCACGCTTCCCAATTCGTGCAGTTCTTTCAATGCCGGTAAATCCACATCTACAATCAAGGTCATTTCGGTATTAGGAGTTGCTTCAGCCTTCACACCATTATTTGGAAACGCAAAATCCGAAGGAGTCAGCACTGCGGCTTGTCCGTACTGTATGTCCATATTATTTACGTTGGGCAGGTTTCCTACGCAACCTGTGATGGCAACATAACACTCATTTTCAATGGCACGTGCCTGAGCGCAACTTCGCACGCGGGTATATCCATTTTGAGTGTCCGTAAGGTATGGGACAAATAAAATTTCCATTCCGTCTTCGCTCATAATTCTTGTAAGTTCTGGAAACTCAATGTCATAACAAATGATAATTCCTATTTTTCCACAATCGGTATCAAAGGTTTGTATGGTATCTCCGCCCTGCATTCCCCAATAAAGCCGTTCATTTGGAGTGATATGCAGTTTTCGGTACATTTCTGAAGTTCCGTCACGTTTACACAGAAATCCCACGTTGTATAGCACTCCGTCTTCTACCAAAGGCATACTTCCCGTGATGATGTTGATGTTGTATTGAATTGCCAGTTCCTGAAAACGCTTGCTGATAGGTTCGGTATATTTTGCCAGTTCCCGCATTGCTTCAGCTTCGGACAAGTGGTTGTAATCTGCCATAAGCGGTGCTACGAATAACTCGGGAAAGGTTGCAAAATCACTTTCATAACCCGAAACGGCATCGATAAAAAATTCAGCTTGGTCGAAAAATTCAGTCAAGTTGTTTAAAGGGCGCATTTGCCATTGGATCAATCCCAAACGTACAACTGTTTTTTTTGCGTTGATTAAAACAGGTGACTTTTCATAGGAAATATTACTCCATTCCAATAAGATAGCATAATCTTTTGAATCGTAATCACCTTCTAAGTAGTTGCGTAACAAGCGTTTGATATGAAAATCATTATTCAATTGAAAAGAAATAACGGGATCGTGTATTTCCTTGTTTTTTACTTTTTCCAAATACTGTTTGGGCGTAAGTTCACTTGAAAAGTTGTGGTAATTCGGAATTCTTCCTGCAAAAATAATGGACTTCAGGTTGAGTTGTTCGCACAATTCTTTTCGGGCATCATAGAGTCTTCTTCCCAACCGTAATCCTCTGTAATTTGGATGAATAAAAACATCAATTCCATACAAAACATCTCCTTCGGAATTATGTGCAGAAAACTTACTGTCGGTCACAATATCATTATATTTATGGTTGGACAAAGCAAGGTTTTCATCAACAACCAACGAAAGCGCAGCACCAACCACCACATCGTCCACTACAATAACTAACTGACCTTCAGGGAAAATTTTAAGCAAACGCTTGATTTCTACCTTTTTCCAATAAGGATCCTCTACACCTTCTTCATAAGCCTGAAGCATCGAATTTTTTAACTCGATATAATCTTCTAACTCTAAATTTCTTAATTCAACTTTATTGATTTGCATAGGCTTGATTTCTATTCAATGGTCAATTTATTTTGGATGAAATTACAAAAAGAAATCTAATTTAAAGTGTTCTTTTGAAGTTTTTAGATAAACAGCTTGTAGTTAAAGTGATGACTGACCATTTGGTAGCTTCAACCGTACAAAAAACGAAATATTTCTGGAAGTCTTGAATCGAATAACAATCTAATATATTTACTATCAGTAATTATGTGTTTGAACTTCTGTTATCAGCAGGGTATTTGAGTTAAAATTACAGTTTAAGATGTTGTTTTTTAAATTTCTTAAGTAATAAAGTGAACTTATGATAACAAAGGAGGTTAAGTTAAGCTCCCACCCGTTATTTTGGATGTTAAACTTCAGCTTCCTTTGTCATTCTTCAGGATTATATTTTAGATTTGTAATGATTGTTTAAAATAATTATTATGAAAAGTTTTGGTGTTGCATCGATTTCTCTATCAACATTTTAATCAAGTCAGGATATGAGTGTAAAACAGAAGGTTATACTATGCTTATTAGCTTTGATTTCCGTAAGTATGCATGCGAAATCCATTGATGATAAAAAAAATTATTTGTGGAACATAGACGGCGGGGCGCTTTACCAGCAACCGCATTTGAGTGCGCAAATTGTGGCTACTATTTCGTATGGCGATGCACTCCAAATACTTGAAGTACTGCCAAATCATTCGGTAGATGTGAAGGTGTTTGCTAAAGAAGATAATACAACTAAGGAATATTTAGACGAATTTGTGCTGAAAGCCAATTGGTTAAAAGTCACCAACGGCGTCGAAATAGGATATATGCCAGATGCTTTTTTGGTTCCATTGCCACCTCCTGAGATTTCTGAGGATTCCCAATTTATTAATCTTGATTATTTGCGAAGTTTATCGGAAATTGTGGCACGAAAAGCTGAAAAACAAAATGACGAATTTTGCGATAGATTAAGCTTAGAATTTGCCAATAAAATGCGCTATACTTATACCGATTTTGGTCCGTGTGAGCAATGTGGTCATGGCCAAGAAAATATATTTTTCCCCCAATTAAATGAAACAAACGGACTTATTATTGCCTTAACTTTTTTCAGGTTACAAGAATTTGACATGAACAAAAACGTGAATCTTAAGCGCGAAATGACTGGTTGGGAAATTGAAGGATCTTTAGAATATGGTCAAATTCAGCAAATGCGGATTTCAGTACAAGCGTCTGGTTTGATGATAAGTATTGATTATTATATGTAAATTTCGTAGGAAAAATGAATTTTATTCAAACATTAAAATTATGATGAAAATAGGTAGAATTTTCTATTGCATTTGTATTTTGAGTCTTTGTTTCAGCCAAAAAGCAAAAGCTCAAAACGAAATTGATGCCATCAAAGTGGAATATATCGTAACATTTGAAAACGAAGACAAAGAAATCGGTTATTTACTTGCCGAAATGTTTGATGGAAACAATACAGCCTTACGGGCGTATGTAACAAAGGATTATCTCCGAATTGAAGAATATGGATTTGCAGAAAATATTCAAATAATAGACATTAAAGATAGCACCTCCTTTGTGTATTTGCCTTCTGAAATTGCGTCGGGTGGACAGAAAATAGCCTATGCTACTTCGCCAACTGTACCAAAAATCGTATTTAGTGATGATTAAGACACCGAACCTGTGATTATTTCGGGTAATGATATGGAATTGGAATTAACGGATGATGTACAAATAATTGAAGGAAGAACTTGCCATTTGGCTTGTTTTAAGGTAGATAACGAAAATGAAATTTGGGTGTGTTACGACAAAAGTTTACCTCAATTATTTTTTGGCGAATACGATTATTTGGAACGCGTTCCTGGATTACCGCTGAAAATTGTTAACAAATCACATACAGGAAATATGGAAGGCGGTGTTGTTGCTAATAAAGTGGAGTTTGTTAAAGTGAAACCTTCTATTTTTGAACTTCCTGAAGGATTTAAATTAAGTCATTAATAAGCTATGAAAATGACAAAGTATGTATTGCGTTTCTGTCTTTTTATGTTTTCTGTAGCTGCCTTTGCGCAAGAAGCAGGGGAGAAGGAAAAGCAGAGAATCCAAGAGATTCATCAAGTACTTTCCGAAAAGGAGAGCAAAGCTTTTTTTGCCCTCACTAATTTTGATGCACCTACAGAATATTGGTTTTCAACCGATTTATCAGCCGAAATTCAATCGTTGAGGATTACTTATTACCAAAATCCCCATCACTATGAAGAACATTATATTACCGAAAACGGAAAACTCATTTATGCTTTTGAGTCACAGGTTTTTGTGCCGTATAATCACGAATTACAACAAATGTGGAATTGTGCTTACTATTTAAATGACCAAAAAGTATTCGATTACATCTCTTTGGGGCATGGAAAAACAGAGGAAGATGATTGGGATCCACAGGAAATCGTTACGCAATTCCAGCGGAGAAATGAACAAAAGACTATGATAAAAGAGGTTTATCAACCGTGATTATAAAAAACCAAGCAACTCAACTACCTTACTAATTCTTCATTGTTTTCGTTCCATTCGTTAATACCGCCCGAGTAATTAAGGATATTCTCAAAACCGTATTTCTTTAGTAATGAATACGCCATGGCAGCACGCACACCGCTTTGGCAGTGAATAACCACCGTTTTTTCGGTATTAATTTTGTCTAAATTATCTTCCAATGCGGTCAGTACAATATTTTCAGCTCCTTTAATGTGTCCGTTTTTATATTCATTTTCGGTACGCACGTCAATAATCTGAACAGCTTTGTTGCCCAAATTCTCTTTTAAATCTTGCCTGCTTATCAAGTTGTATTTTTCCAAAGGAATCGTCATTTTGTCCAATTCGGTTACAAAACCATAAATATTATCCATGCCGATGCGCATTAGTTTACGTGTCAATTCTTCGGTTTGATTTTCGGTTGTAATCAACACTATTTGCTGTTGATAATCTGTAAGCGAACCCACCCAAGTTGAGAGAGAATTTCCGTTTTCAATATGCAGGCTGTTGGGAATATAGCCCTTAGCAACTTGCTCTTTTTTTCGTGTATCGATAATGAGCAAATTATTGTCGATGGCTTGTTGCAAATCAATTTGTGTAAGATTCGGATGAATAGGAACCTGAACAAGCAAAGGACGGTTTATCTTATTGAGAGATTTCATTTTGGCAAAATATTTTGGAGGTGTTGGTTGACCGTCTAAAATATATCGGATAAAACTTTCCTCGTCATGGACAAACTGAAAGGCTGGGTTGTTTTGCTTTTCGTCTTTCAAGGTAGATTGTGGGATGTTGCTCAGGCTTTTGCCACAGAATGAACCTGCGCCGTGACCTGGCCATATTTCTGTATCATCAGCTAATTTTGAAAACCTTTGGATGGAGGCATACAATTGCTTCGCACCAATTTCTTGTGAACCAATTTGTCCTGCAGATTTTTCCAGCAAATCCGGCCTGCCCACATCTCCAACAAAAATAAAATCACCGGTAATCGCTCTCTTTGGTGTCATCGGCATTTTGTTGTCTGATACCAAAAAAGTAATACTCTCGGGCGTATGTCCCGGCGTGTGCATGACTTCCAATGTCACCTGACCTATATGAATGATGCTGCCGTCTTTTAGTCCTGTATGCGGAAATTCGTATTGCCAATCGGCGCCACCCTCGTCCGATAACAACAACTCTGCATTTGTCGCTAAAGCTAATTCGCGCGAACCACTCAAAAAATCGGCATGAATATGTGTTTCGGTAATTTTAGTAATTTTAAGGTTGTTTTCTTTTGAAATTTCCAAGTAAATATCAATATCGCGTTGTGCATCAATCACAATAGCTTCCTGTGTATTAAAATCGCCAATCACATAGCTTGCTTGCGCCAATGATTCGTCATATACACGCTCAAAAAAATAGCTTTGAGCAGCTGCATTTTTTCCTAAAATTAACATCAAGATTGTAAGAGGAACTATGGCATTGGTTTTACTAAACATAAGAGATGATTTTAATGATTGAAATACAAATTTCGGGTTTTTAATTCGATTTGGGGGTGACTTTTGTTACACAAGATTTTTTTATGTAGATTTATGAGGTCTTCTGTGTGAAAAATGAAGGATTTTTTTGAATACTTGGTGTATAAAGTCGTTGAAAGCCTGAATAAAAGACTATCTTCAATAAAAAAAGACAAAGCTTGTTAGATTTGTCTTTTGTGATGTGCCTCGGCGGATAAGAGCCCAACCTACCTTATTGAAAATAAAAAAAACTCCAGATAAGTCTGAAGTTTTCTTAGTAGCGGGAACAGGACTCGAACCTGTGACCTTTGGGTTATGAGCCCAACGAGCTGCCTACTGCTCTATCCCGCGATGTATTTTATTTAAATTTCTATAATTAGAAAAACATATTTAAGAAGTTAATTAACTAACTTCAAAATTTCGTAGCGAAGACGGGAGTTGAACCCGTGACCTCAGGGTTATGAATCCTGCGCTCTAACCGACTGAGCTACCTCGCCATTAGGTTGTTAATTCGGATGCAAATTTACAGCTTTTTTATACATCTCCAAATAAATTATGTGTTATTTTTTAATGTATTTTTCAAGTGACTAGAATATAGTTGTTTAGTCGTTCTTTTTTATTGCCTTTCCAGAACCGTTTTCTTCTAAATTAATCACTTTTGTTAGAATATAGTAAAGATTTCCCCTGCCATTTAAACTCCCGTCGATACCGTTTACTGTATTTGTATAAATATCGCCACTGCCGTCAGAAACTACTTCTGTGAAAAAGTTCGAGAGTTCTTCTAGATTAATATCACCAGAACTATTACTATGAATTTTAACGGTATTTGCGTTCCCTTCAATGGTTACAGAAGCATCATTTTCTGTGTTGATTGTTAATTGCTCGGTACGTAAACGAAGTTCTAATTTGCCATTTCCAGTGTTGGTTACTTTAAATTCGGGTACTTGAATGGTTCCCATATTCGTTATGCTACCGTTTTCACCAGTCATCGTTATTTCTGATAAATCTTGTAGCATTAATTTAATTTTTAATGGTTCAGTTTGATTTTGAATTACAAATCCTGGGCGACGTTTTATAGTTAAAGTTCCGCTGTCTACAGTTGTTTGTATCAAGTGGTGTAAGTTGCTATCACCTTCGGTTTGAACAATATTTTTAAATGGGTTATTCAGAATTTCAACAATAATTTCGCCTTCTACAACCAGCTTGGTATAAGGCTGAACTCTACGTTTCTTTTCTTGAAAAACGCCGCTAGCTTTAATGTTTCTCATACCACGTTCTTGTGCGAAAGACGCCACTGAAAAGAGTGCCAAAAATGTAATTGCTATTAGTTTTTTCATAATTTAGATCTTTATAATTACTTTTATTCTTCAAAAATTATTTCAGGGAAACAATCAAAAACATCTTCGGTAAAATCTAGGATTTCGGATTCTAAAAAATATGTTTTGAAATCATTCATACCTTTTTCCATTAACAATGGAGTTGTAAACTTTTTGCTGCTTCCAATCAAGTGACCATTTATACTGATTTTGAAGTACAGTTTTCCAGAAGGTGTTTTATAGCACAAATATTCTACACTAGAGAAGTTGCGTTTTAATACATTTATTTCACTGATGCAGTGTGCTTTGGTTTCATGACTACTACTGGTTATAAGTATGTTCCCTTTTCTGTTGTTGTACGTATATTTATATGTGTTATTCTCTTTCTTACTTATTACTAATGTCCCCATTTTTCCTTATCAAACTCACAAATCTAAGGATAAAATCAGAGCAATAAAAATGGAGACCTAAATATTTTCCAAATTATATCGAAGTCAATAGCGTTTTTTCTAAAAAAATTAAACCATCAAATTATAATGACAAATCAATATAAAATATTAGGGTTTAGATTAAAAATCAAGTTGTTGGTTCTCCTTAGATGAATGAAAATAATATTTACTACTTTTAATTTAACTCATTATAACCATTTAACAGGTCTTCCTTTTTTACTGAAAATCCATGCCATATAAACAGTTTCTTTTCCGTCGATATTAAATACTTTAAACTGAGGAGCCAGAAAAATAGTAATCACACCACTCACTAAAGGTATCCAAATCCCCGAAAACAATTCAAAATAAGTAATCAGAAAGCGGAGTGTTAGAAAAAGTGCAGCAAAGCACAGAAATTGAACTAAATATACTTTGGTGGTTTTATTCATGATGATTTTTATTTTGAAATTTAGTACGTTTACTACCGGCATACATTTGATATTTAACCAAACGCGATTCTAATTTTCCGTTGAATAATTTAATTTTTCTAGAAGGCTTAAGACCAACAAATTTTAAGGCTTCTAGATTTCCAGTAATGAACCAAGCTTCGGTTCCTGGATAATTTTGTTTTAATGTGTCGCCAATTTCTCTGTAAAAACGTTCCAAATCTATATCTAAACGTTCGCCATAAGGTGGATTGAAAACTACGTGCAGTGGACGTTCGGTTTCTTTTTCTGTTTCAAAAAAGTTCTTTTGTTCCACTTTAATATAGTCTTCCAAGTTGGCATTTCGTACGTTATCTTTAGCCTTTGATATTGCAGAAGGTGCCTTGTCATATCCAGTAATATCGAAATGAAACTCTTTGATTTTGTTTAATAACGAGCTTTCTACTTTGTCAAACAGATCATTGTCCCAATCGTTCCATTTTTCAAAAGCAAACTCTCTTCGGTTGATATTTGGTGGGATATTGCAGGCGATCATAGCCGCTTCGACCAAAAAAGTTCCAGAACCACACATAGGATCTAAAAAATCGGTTTGACCTTCCCAACCGCTGAGTAATAAAATTCCCGCAGCTAAAACTTCATTAATAGGAGCGATATTTGTCGCTGTTCGATATCCTCTATGATGTAACGAAGCGCCTGAAGTATCTAATGAAACCGTACAAAGGTCGTTTTGAATATGAACATTGATTCGTAAATCAGGATAATCTTTGTCAATATTTGGGCGGTCGTTGAATTCTTCTTTAAATTGATCCACAATAGCATCTTTACTTTTTAAAGCGACGAATTGTGAATGATTGAAATGATCAGAAAAAACGGTGGTGTCGATAACAAAAGATTGATTTGTCTTTAAGTATTCCGACCAGTTGATGCTTCTGATACCTTGGTACAAGCTTTTTTCATTAAATACCTTAAATTGTTTGATGGGTTTTAAGATTTTTAAAGCGGTTCTTAGTGATAAGTTGGCTTTGTACATAAAACCTTTATCACCGTAAAAGCTGACCATTCGAGTGCCTAGTTCTACACGTTGCGCACCTAGTTTTGTTAATTCCGTTGCTAATATTTCTTCAAAGCCAAAAAAGGTTTTGGCAACCATTTTAAAATTTTCCATAGATAATTCCCCTCTATCAGGAACGATAATTTTGATGTTGTTTTGCAAAAATAGCGTATTTTTGCATTCAGAATAAATCTACTATGCAAGAAACGAAAAAAAATTGGTATGCGGATTGGTTTAATACACCTTTTTATCCCATTTTATATAAAGACAGAGATTATCAAGAAGCTCAATTGTTTATCGATAATATTACTCAATATCTCAATCTTCCTGAAGGTTCAAAAGTGCTGGATTTAGCGTGTGGTAGAGGCAGGCATTCTGTTTATTTGAACCAACTGGGTTATGATGTTTTAGGTGTCGATCTTTCCGAAAGTAGTATTCAGGCGGCAAAAAAACATGAAAATGAAATGTTGAGATTCGATGTAAAAGACATGAGAATGCCTTTGAACGAGAAATTTGATGCTGTTTTTAATTTGTTTACCAGTTTTGGATATTTCCCAAATGACGAAGATCATTTGAAAACGCTTCAAGTAATTCACGATAGTTTAAATGATTATGGCTTGGCAGTCTTAGATTTCATGAATGTTGAAAAAGTAATTAAAAATTTGGTGCCAGAAGAATATAAATCTGTAGAAGGAATCGATTTTCATATCAAAAGATGGTCAGAAGATGGAGTGATTTTAAAAAATATTCAATTTGAACATGAAGGAACAGCTTATGACTTTACAGAGCGTGTTCGTGCTTTTACAAAACAAGACTTTGAAGCAATGATGGGCCAAGTAGGAATTTATTTATTAGATGCCTTTGGGAATTACCGTTTGCAAAAGTTTGATGTAGAAGAATCAGACCGATTAATAATGGTTTTTAAATAATGCAAGTTTATTTTCTCCCATTTATATCTGTGATCTTAGGATATTTGGTCGCAGTTTGGATACAACCTAAGAACAAAAGAGTTATAAAATTACTTTTGGCGTTTAGTGGTTCTTTTTTGCTTACAATGACTGTTTCTCATTTGTTGCCCGAAGTCTATGAACATGTTTTACAGACTTCTACAATGCATTCACATGATTCACACAGCCACCACGATCACAGTCACGGCGGAATGAAAACCATTGGTCTTTTTATTATGTTAGGTATTGTTTTTCAGATCGTTCTGGAGTTTTTCTCTAAGGGAGCCGAGCACGGTCACGTTCATATCAATGATAAAATGAATTCATTGCCTTGGTTGTTATTTTTAAGTTTGTGTCTACATGCACTTTTTGAAGGTTTGCCGATAAGTCAGCATCAACATTTAGCGGTAGGAATTGCAGTACATCATTTTCCTATCTCTATGATTTTGACATTGTTTTTTACCCAAGGTGGTTTGAATCGAAATGCCATTTTTTTGTTTATGATTCTATTTGCTTTTATGACACCATTGGGCACTTTGATATCTAATTCAATTCCTTTTCTGATAGATTATTATGCGGAAATATCAGCTTTTGTTATTGGTATTCTATTTCATATTTCCTCTACAATTATATTTGAGAGTAGCGAAGGGCATAAATTTAATTCCGCAAAACTACTTTCTATCTTATTAGGAGTTTTGATCGGTTTTTTAATGTGATTTTTTACCAGTCTATAACTGGAATCAGACACCTTAAAAAAGATTACAATAATTCATTGGATTGTTGATAGAATGAACTTTAAAATAAAAAAAACGTAGTTGGGAATAGTTATAAAAAAAACCGAAACTTTAAAGTTTCGGTTTTTTTGTGAAAGTATATTTTTAAACATCTCTATTGATGTCAAAAGCTTCTAAGTATTGTGCAACTCTTTGTACGAATTGTCCACCTAAAGAACCATCAACAACTCTGTGATCGTACGAGTGAGACAAGAACATTTTGTGACAGATACCAATAAAATCACCATCTGGAGTTTCAATAACAGCAGGTACTTTTCTAATAGCACCTAAAGCTAAAATTCCAACTTGCGGCTGATTGATAATTGGAGTTCCAAAAACAGAACCAAATGTTCCAACATTAGTTACTGTATATGTTCCACCTTGAGTGTCGTCTGGTTTCAATTTTCCGTTTCTTGCTCTGTTGGCTAAATCATTTACAGCTTTTGCCATACCCACAAGATTCAATTGATCTGCATTTTTGATAACTGGAACAATTAAGTTTCCATTTGGTAGTGCAGCAGCCATACCTAAGTTAACATTTTTCTTTTTAACGATGTAATCACCGTCTACAGATATATTCATCATTGGGAAGTCGCGTAATGCTTTAGCTACAGCTTCCATAAAGATAGGAGTAAAAGTAAGTTTTTCACCTTCGCGTTTTTCAAACAAATCTTTAACTTTTGTTCTCCATTTAACGATATTGGTTACGTCTACTTCAATAAAAGATTGAACGTGGGCAGAAGTCTGAATAGATTGAACCATGTGATGTGCAATCATTTTTCTCATACGATCCATTTCCACGATTTCGTCTTGTCCGTTTACTGAAACCGGAGCAGCTTTTGCGGCAACAGGTTGTTGTGGTTGTGGAGCGGCGGCAACAGTAGTTTTTGTACCACGATTTTTTACGTACTCCAAAATATCTGTTTTAGTTACACGGCCGTCTTTTCCTGTTCCATTAATGGTTTCTAATTCAGCAACAGAAATCCCTTCTTCTTTAGCAATACTTTTTACTAAAGGAGAGAAAAATTTATCTGATTCACTAAAATCAGGAGAAGCAACTGCTTGTTGAGCTTGAGCTACAGCTTGCTCAGCTACTACAGTAGGAGTAACTTCAGCTGTTGATGTTGCGGCAACTTCAGTTCCCGAACCTTCAGTCTCAATGATTGCAATAGTTTGTCCTACTTGAACAACATCGTCTTTTTGAAACAAAATCTCAACGATTTTCCCGGCTACTTCTGTCGGTACTTCACTATCAACTTTATCGGTAGCTACTTCAACAATAGTTTCGTCTTGTTCTACAGTATCTCCAACGTTTTTTACCCAATTGGTAATTGTTGCTTCTGCAACACTTTCTCCCATCTTGGGTAATTTTAATTCAAACTTTGCCATATTTCTAATAACGAATTGTGTTTAGATTAAAGTTTTACAAAAATAGTAATTTTTAGGTGTAATCTAACGATAAAATAAAAATAATTGCAGATTACAGCTGCTTTTTAAAATTCATTTTGTGTTTTTCTGGAACTGTTTTGTTTTAAATCATCAAGTGATGGGTTTTTTAATCAACTGTTAAGTAATATAACAATAAAAATGCTAAAACAATAAAACTTCTCCCTTGTCGTTTTTGTGATTACTTCCTATAAAAAAGGGGCTTTTTTGTGCTCTGATTTTAAATATTTTGTTCGTTTTTTTGTTTTGTTCGATAAAACGAATGTAATCTTTAAAGCTAATAAGCTCGTTGTCTATTAAAATTTCGATTGTTTTGTTGGGTTGATTTAAAATGTAGATGTCCTCCAAGAATAGGGCGGTATCTATGGCTGTTGGAATTTTGTTTTGCAAGCATTGATAGATTTCACTATTCGAGCTCAACAAGATGTAGTGTTCTGGTTTGTGTTCTACTTTTGATTGTTCTTTGGTTTTTTTAAAGGCAAAAAGAAAGATGCCAAGGTTCATGAACACATCAAAAAACCAAGAAGATTTAAAATGTTTGGCATAGAAAAATTGCATGGCGTCTTTGAAACGCGTCATATAAGTACCGTCTTTAAGAGTGCTCTCTCCTTTAAAATGAATAACAGTTGTTTTTGGTATGTAATAATTATTATAACCTTTTTTAAGGATAGAGTAGGATAAGTCAATGTCGTCAGAATACATAAAACAGCCTTCATCAAAGCCACCTATTTCTATGTATAACTCTTTTTTTAAAAGCATGAAGGCACCTACTAGTATGTCAGTTTTTCCCGATTGATTTTCTTCAAGATGCTGCGCGTAATAACGGTTGAATAATTGGTTCTTCGGAAAGATTTTGTACAATCCTAAAACTTTGGTTAAAGCTACCCATGGAGTTGGTGTGCCACGTTTACTTTCAGCTAGAAATTCTCCAGATCCATCTATCAATTTACAACCGATAATTCCTGGGTTGTCAAGTTTTTTGTATTCTTCTAATAATACTTCAAAGCAATCTTCAGCTACGATGGTGTCTGGGTTGAGAATACAAATAAATTCGCCTTTTGCATGAGCCACTCCAATATTATTGCCTTTTGGAAATCCTAAGTTCTCATTCTGAAATAAATATAAAATTTCAGGAAAGTGTTTTGTCATCATTTCTTTAGAACCATCTGTTGAGGCATTGTCTACAACGATGATTTCACTATCAATGTTTTGTAGTGCTTTTTGAACACTTTTAAGACATGTTTCTAAAAAGTGTTTTACATTGTAATTCAGTATGATGACAGATAGCTGCATGAAATTGTTTACTTATTTTTTACAGTTATTCTGCGCTTTAATAAAATCCGAAACGAGGTAGGAAAGTAATTTTCCAAGCATGTTTACAGGCATTGAACTCCGATCACTATATCCTTCACAAAGATGTAAATAGCTTGCGTTGGAATGATTGGCTAACAACGAAACAAATTGTCGAGCTTCTGTAGTTGAGAAACCGTTGGGTGTCATGGCGCTACTGGCTATGTTTTCTATTGCATCTACATCGATTTCAATTCCGTATTTGTTTGTTTTTATTTGTGCAAAAGCACGGTTCATTGCAGAAGGGAAGTCTTTCTCGAAACGCACTTTCATTTCTTCAAAAGTATACATTTTCAATCGATCAGAATGTGTTTCAAATTGTTCAATCATCCATTTGTTTAAATAGTTTTCATGAACACCAAAAGCACAGTAGTCTTTTAAAAAACCTTCGTTAAAAGCGTAAGAAAAACCATTGCCACTGTGTCTGCCTTCTAAAGCTCTAAAGTCGGTGTGTGCATCAAAATTAATTACGTTTATAGCTTTGTTTTTTGCCAAAGCTAAGCCCTTAATGTTACCGTATGAATTGTTGTGACCGCCACCAATTACAATAGGTTTCTTTTCGGATTGATGGATTAAAGTATTGAGATAGGTTACTTCTTTATCAATTTCTTCAACAATTTGGTTCAGGCGTTTTCGCTCTTCTTTATTATTCGGATCGCAGTTGGCTATTTCATCGGCATAGTGGTCATAGTCTAGACACCCCAAGATTAGAATTTTTTTTCCTTTTAAAAATTTTGAGTTTTGGATGTTGAGAAATGAGTTCAAAAAAGCTTCCCAACTATGGGTTTTTCCAATGACTCCAAAATTAGCTTTAACACCAGCAAATTCTTTGATGCCATAAACTACATATTTTGCATTGTTTTCTTTAAGAAGTTGAGCTAAATCCAGAATATTCGATGTGGGAATTGTGATTTTTTCGCCTAATTTAGCTTCTCCTTTGCGGATGGCTAAAAAATTATTAAGTTCAGTTGTGTTAAAATATTTAAAATTTTTCATTTTTAAAAGTATTAAAAACTCAATAAAATCAAGACTTGCAATTTAGATTAGAAATAATTAACATCGTTACTCGCTTTTATGTTGTTGAAAATTAATTTTTTATTTCGTAAATTTGTATTAGGTAAATATAAATCGATGTGAGTCGATGTATAAAATCTTTTTCATAACTATTTTTTCACACCGGACTAATTTAATTATTCCGGTGTGTTTTTATTGCTTAGTTCCGTTGAGGTAAACCTCTTCAATTAAATTACTTCCAAAATTATAAGGTATAGCATAAATTGAATGTATTGGCTTTGTTATGAAAAATGAAGCCTTTTTTCCTTTGGTGATGCTTCCGTAATCGTTTTCTAATTCTAAAGCATAGGCAGCGTTCAGAGTTGCTGCATTGATGGCTTCTTCAGGTGTTAATTTCATCTTGATGCATGCTGTTGCAACCACAAAATTCATATTTCCGCTTGGTGTAGTTCCTGGATTGTAGTCAGAAGCAATGACTAATGGTAAATCAGCATCCAAAAGTTTTCTTGCTGGTGTGTAGGGGATCGACAAGAAGTAGGAGCAAGTAGGCAAAGCTACCGGAATTGTTGTTCCTTTTTTCATAGCTTCGATGTCTTCGTCTGTTACTATTTCTAAATGATCTACAGTTAAAACCTTTTCATCAACACACATTTTAATTCCACCAATAGCAGTAAATTGATTGACATGTATTTTTGATTTTAAGCCGAATTTTGAAGCAGCTTGTACTATTTTCTGTGTTTCTTCAGTTGAAAAATAGCCGGTTTCCAAAAATGCATCTACATAATCGGCCAATCCAGTTTTTGCAATTTCAGGTAACATTTTCTCGCAAATTTCGTCAACAAAATCGCTCTGTTTATTTTTAAATTCTTTAGGAACAGCATGTGCACCCAAAAAAGTAGCTTTGATAGCAGTATCAAAAGTGTCTTTTAATCGCCTAATAACACGAAGCATTTTTAATTCAGATTCTGCATCCAAACCATATCCAGACTTTATCTCGATGACTCCTGTTCCTTGTGAAATTAATTCTTGTAATCTTAGGGATGCATCGTGATAAAGCTCTTCTTCTGATGCAGAACGAAGTCTTTCAACCGAATTTAAAATTCCACCGCCTCGTTGGTAAATTTCATCATAACTTAAACCGTTGATTCGATCCACAAATTCCTGTTCTCTGTTTCCAGCATAAACAATGTGTGTGTGGCTGTCTATCCAAGCGGGAACAATCATACGTCCTGAAACATCTATAGATTTATCAAATTGTGTAGGGGCATTCTCCATCTGACCGTAGTCTACAATTCTATCGTTTTCAATCAGTAAAAATGCGTTTTTTATAGAGGGCAAATCTTTCATTTCAGCTCCTTTCAAAATGGAGGTGTTGTTTTCTCGCGTTTGAAAAAGCTCCTTTATATTGTAAAATAAAGTTTTCATTAGTATTTTTTTACTTTGTTCAAATATAGTTATTTCTTGTTAGATACCATAAAAAAATCCACTTCTTTACAAGTGGATTTCGGAGGGTTAAAGTAATTAAATCATAAGTGTCTTGTTAAAACAATTTGATTTTCAGTTGATTATAATTTAGTTCATT
>CAYNIM010000047.1:0-17567 GCA_964397335.1 uncultured Flavobacterium sp. | reverse complement strand
AACAACAACAACAACAACAACAACAACAACAACAACAACAACAACAACAACAACAACAACAACAACAACAACATATAAAAAATTATGAAAAATTATGAAAAAGAAAAAAATTACAAATGGGCTTGTTTATGTGATGATTATACCTTTATTATTTATTGTGTTTTCATGTTGCAAGTGCCCGCAAGAATCAACTAACATCAACTCGATTAGAATTTCTAACTATCATTTAAGTAACGTAAAAACTCCACATATTTTGTATTTTAATGGAACAAATAAAGTTGATAGCATTCCTTTATCTGTCCCAGAATCTTCAGTTTATAGCGACAGCTTGGATTATCTTTTATCTTCAAACAAAGCGTTAGACATAAACTTTGAATGGAGAGTATTTTTAAATGACTCAACGTCTCATATCATCAATGATTTTGTCTCATTAGATAGTGATGGTTGTTGTAAAGACACTTATATTCAAAACTATAGAGTTAATGGTAGTTTTGTTGAAAAAAACTATGTGGCAATAGAAAATTAAAGAACAGTTTAACAAAAGCCCTATCCGTTGGCTAAAACCAAAATGATAGGCGGAAAGTTTAATTAATCCCTTAATTTTTAAAGAAATGAGATAGCAAAGTGGTTAGAAATTTGTTAGTTTTATTACAATAATATAAAATTTAGGTTAAGTATCTAACTTTTAAATAAAGTTATTTTTTTAATTTGAAATATTACTTTACTTTTATACTTTTGTATCAAAAAGACATACCTTTAATAATTAACTTAATGTTTAAAATATTATTCATATCAATTGTCTTATTCACGACGGGGAGTCTTTATTCACAATATAAAGTCTCTAATTTTGATAAATCACCTTATTGGAAACAGCACAAGCACGAATTTTTTTTTAACATAGGTGCTACTGGATTCTTAGGTGATGTTGGTGGTTTGGATAAAGCTGGAACAAATAATTCCCCTGTAGATTTAGACTTTAAAAGTATTCGTTATACAGGAGGTATTGGATATCGTCTGAGATTTTCCCCTAGGTTTGCATATACAAGTACACTTGCTTATGCACAGTTTAGCGGAAAAGATGAATACACTCAAGAGATTATACGTAACAGCAGAAACCTTTCTTTCCGTACACATGCTTTAGACTTGGGTCAACGTCTCGAATTTATCATATTCGCTAAAGAAAATATTAGTGGGTCAATGGCTAATGCTGCTAATGCAAGAGAACACGCAGATTTACTATATCTTTTCGGTGGTGTTAATGGTTTCTTATTTATCCCTCAAGCAAATCTTAATGGTAAGTGGACAAACCTCCGTCCCTTAAAAACCGAAGGGCAAGGATTGCCAGACGGAGCAAAAGAATATGGACTTTTCAACTTTGGTATTCCAGTTGGTATCGGATACCGATTTGGTTTGGCAGCTGGTTGGAGATTAGGATTTGAACTTTCTTATACAAAAACGTTTACTGATTATTTAGACGACGTAAGCACAGTTTATTATGATCCTATTGCGCTACAAACAAATATAGGAGATGAAGCTGTGTATGCTGCTAACCCTGCAAAAGCAAATCATGATTGGTTTACAGCAGGACAACAAAGAGGAAATGATGAAGACAAAGATGCTTATCTTTATTTTAACATTACAGTAACTTATAATATCGCCAATTATAAGTATCGACCTGGTAGAGGTTTTAACAGTCGTTCGAAATTTTAATATCAGAAAAAATCATATTTTATTAAAGGTGAGTAACTCTCACCTTTTTTATTTTACTTTTGTCTAAAACTTTCAAAAATGTATTCTATAATAAAACGTTTCTTTTTTCTTTTTGACCCTGAAAAGATTCATCATTTTACATTTAAACTAATCCGCTATACACTACGCTTTCCCAGGATGAAAGCAGTTTGGAAAAAAATGTTTGTTATAGAAGATAAAAGTCTTGAAAGAAATGTATTTGGTTTAACATTTAAAAACCCCGTTGGTATCGCTGCTGGATTTGACAAAAACGGTATTTTATTAAACGAATTGGAGTATTGTGGATTCGGATTTATAGAATTGGGTACTGTCACTCCTGTTCCGCAAGAAGGAAATCCAAAAAAAAGATTGTTCCGCTTAGTGGAAGACGAAGCAATTATTAACCGAATGGGATTTAACAATGATGGCGTTGAGTCTCTCGTTGAGAAACTAAAACAAAAGAAAACGAATTTAATTATCGGCGGAAATATTGGCAAAAATAAAATTACGCCCAATGAAAATGCAACCGAGGATTACGTAAAGAGCTTTAATGCACTCCATCCACATGTAGATTATTTTGTCGTTAATGTAAGTTCTCCAAACACACCAAATCTTCGGGAATTGCAGGACAAAGAACCATTAAAACAACTGCTCCAAACTTTGAAGGATATCAATCAAACAAAAGAAATTCAGCGACCGATATTGTTAAAAATTGCGCCCGATTTAACAGATGAACAACTTGACGATATTGTAGAAATTGTTCGAGAAACAAAAATTGAAGGAATTATTGCTACAAACACAACAATTAGCAGAGCAGACTTAAAAACAAAAAACATTGAAAAAATTGGAGCAGGCGGATTGTCAGGGAAACCATTAACCAAACGTTCAACAGAAGTAATTCGTTATCTTCACACAAAATCAAATGGTTCATTCCCTATTATCGGGGTTGGAGGAATCCATTCAGCGAAAGATGCACTTGAAAAGATAGACGCTGGTGCAACGCTTGTACAGATTTTCACAGGATTCATTTATGAAGGACCTTCGCTTGTAAAAAAAATCAATCAAGCACTTATAAAACCTTAATTATTTTTTGTATATTTAGAACCATGAAAAAGCTAAAATTAATTGAATGCCCACGAGATGCAATGCAAGGAATTAACAATTTTATTCCTACAGAAGTAAAGGCAAAATACATTAATAAACTTTTGAAAGTCGGATTTGACACAATCGATTTTGGTAGCTTCGTTTCTCCAAAGGCAATTCCGCAACTAATTGACACAGCAGAAGTTTTAAATCAACTTGATCTCTCAAATACAGACACAAAATTATTAGCAATCATTGCAAACGAAAGAGGTGCATCAGACGCTTGTTCATTTGAGGAAATTACCTATTTAGGATATCCGTTTTCTATTTCAGAAACATTTCAACAACGAAATACAAACACATCCATTGAAGGAAGTTTAAAACGCGTTGAAAAAATCAACAATCTTGCCCATAAAAATAAAAAACAAATGGTTATTTATCTTTCCATGGGATTTGGAAACCCTTATGGGGATCCGTGGAATACAGATATTGTTTTGAAATGGGCGCAAAGAATTAACAATGAATTTGGTGTTGAAATTTTATCCTTATCTGACACGGTTGGGGTTGCCGATGCTCCACTTATTTCCGAAATTTTAAATGATGTTTTACCCGAATTTGAAAATTCTACAATTGAATTGGGCGTTCATCTACACACAACGATTGACACGTATGCTGAAAAAGTAAAAGTTGCTTATGATGCAGGTTGTCGCAGATTTGACGGCGCTTTAAAAGGATATGGTGGTTGCCCAATGGCAGAAGATGAATTGGTTGGAAATATGCCAACAGAACGTATGATTCATTGGTTCCATGAAAACAATATTGAAACAAACATTAATTTTGACGCTTTGGAAGCTGCCCTCCTTCAAAGTGTTTTAGTATTTAATGAATAAAATGAAAATTTATCTATCTATAATTATTTCCTTGTTTATCGGATTTTATTCGAATAGTCAAAAGTCTGCCAATCAAGAAATTAAACCTTTTGAAAAACTTGTGCTAATTGGTAATTTTACCACACATATTATAAATTCCGACAACAATTTAGCAGTGGCAACATCTCATGGCGATGAAGCAAACATTGATAATCTCGAATTTTCGTATAAAAACAAAACCCTAACCATCAAATATCAAGGTAGTTTTGTCAAAGAAATCCCACTTCAATTAACACTCAATTATAACAAACCAATTGCTTCAATCGAAGCAAGAAGAGGCGTAATATTAACAGTTGAAAGTGCAGGAAACTTTGACGAGCCTGTAAAATATTATGCCGAAAATGGTAGTAAGGTTTTGATAAATCAAGTATATGCCGATTTTGTAGAAGCGCATATCACCAAAGGTGGCTCTATCCGAATCAATGGTGAAGCAAAAAACTTCCAACCACGAATCAATGCAGGTGGAACAATTGCTTCTGTGTCACTAAAAACAAAACACGTTATAGCAAAAGTAAGCATGGGTGGAGAAATTATTTGTGCACCAATCGAAACCTTGGATGCAACAATATTTAGTGGCGGTTCTATTAATTATAAAGGAAGCCCAAAGGTGACAGAATCAATTACTTTTGGCGGCAAAATTGAGCAACTATGAAAGGATTTTGGGTTTTTATTTTAACATTTTTCTTACTTGCTTGTAATCAATCTGAAGGTTCACAAACAAATGAAAAACATGAAAAAGAATCACTTTTGACAGATGATAAAAACGTTTCTCAAGACAAAACTGATACTTCAGAAAGTGCAATTGACCTGAACCAAGCCGAGGCAGATTTATTTAGCATACAAGGGTTCGATGATAAAATATTCTATGAATTATTAATTGAAACACACCTTTGCAATCCCAATTATGAAGTGGGTGTCAATGAAGACGGAACACCTTGTAGCGCCCAGTTTTTTAAATTTTTCTCGTATAATCACAAACGAAAAATAAACGATGCGTTTTTACTACAAATTAAAGCAGGAGTGAATAATTATCCATACCGAAGACTCTTAATTTTTGTTAGAGAAAATGGGAAACTTGTCCTGATGAACGGAATTATCGGATATCTCGTAGAACGAATTCCACAAGAAAATGAGATTGACGACTTGGTTGTTGCTATTTTTGACGATTTAGGAAACAATAAATTTGACCGTTACGATGTACTTTTACGTTATGAAAATGGAAAGTATCATTTTGTTGAAGCCATTGGAGATTTACATGGTAAATTTGACAATCCTGAACTTAAGAAACTTGCAACTGAAGAAATTTATGAACGAATCCTTGAAAAACAACTAATGTTTTGAAAAAACTTATCTACATTTTCTTTTTTTTTAATCTAACGAGTTGTATTCAAAAAAGTGAACTGAAAGACGTATTTCCAACTTATCTATTGCACAACAACAATGCTAAAGTTTGGATTCTGAAAAACACTTCAAATCCTGACAGAATATCGTATTTAGATGATTATCGACAATGCTTTATCTTCTTTTCTAACTACACTTTTATCGAGCAAGAACTGATTTTATTAGGCAGTAAAAACGGAGAAGCTGGAAAATATGAAATTATTCATAAAAAAAATAGATCGTCAACACTGAAAATAATTTACGACACCCCTAAAAAAGAGTCTTTCCAATTTAATATCCTAAATCTTACAAATAAAGAATTATCTCTTCAAGATTCAGACAGTGTAAAGTATATTTTTGAATCGCTTCATCCACCAAAACTTCATCATTTAGATACTCTGTATTAATAACTTTGTGAATATCTAATCTGATTAGATTCAAAATTTACTCTTTTTTTTTGGATATTAGCAACTATGTTATTAAACCGTTTATGGATTGGTCTATTTTTTACGGCTCTCCTTGTGGGAGTAGGTAAACTCCTTTTTTTAGGTGATACACTCATCATCAAAGAAATGGTAGATGCCTTATTTGATAATGCTGAAACAGCTTTTAAAATAGCTCTGTTTCTCACAGGAGCCTTGTGTTTATGGATGGGATTTATGGAAATCGGCGAAAAAGGAGGTGCGATTCATCACTTATCAAAATTAGTGGCTCCCCTATTTCAAAAAATTTTCCCTGAAGTTCCAAAAGATCACCCTGCTGTGGGAGCAATGATGATGAACTTTAGTGCCAATATGCTCGGACTTGATAATGCAGCTACACCTTTAGGCCTAAAAGCAATGGGAGAATTGCAAAAGTTAAATCCCAAAAAAGACACTGCATCCAATGCTCAAATTATGTTTTTAGTGCTTAATACTTCGGGGCTAACTATAATTCCAGTAAGTATTTTAGCTTACCGTAGTACTGCAGGTTCTACCTCACCCTCAGATGTGTTTTTACCGATATTATTTACAACTTTCTTCTCCTCTTTAGCTGGACTTATAGCAGTAGCGATAAAACAAAAAATAAATCTATTCAACAAAGTTGTTATTGCCTATATTGGCTCTATGACAGCCTTAATATTAGGACTTCTATATTGGCTACACAGAAATCCTGACAAAGTTGAGGTGGTTTCAAATGTAGGGGGAAATCTACTTCTTTTTTCTATAATTATCATTTTTCTATATCTTGGTGTTCGCAAAAAAATAAATGTTTACGAAGTATTCATAGATGGAGCTAAAGGAGGTTTTGATGTAGCTATAAAAATTGTCCCTTATCTTGTTGCTATTTTAGTAGCAGTAGGTGTTTTTAGAGCTTCTGGAGCTATGGAAATGCTTTTTGAGGGGATAATCTACGGTTTACATTTCATTGGAGTTATGCACACGGAGTTTGTAGAAGCACTACCCGTGGCATTTATGAAGCCATTCAGTGGAGCAGCAGCGCGCGGACTTATGTTAGAAACATTTACAACTCACGGTGTGGACTCTTTTGTCGCTAAAATGGCAGCTACATTCCAAGGAGCTACAGATACAACCTTTTATGTATTAGCAGTTTACTTTGGTTCTGTTGGAATTAAAAAGACAAGGTATGCTGCCGGCGCGGGTTTATTTGCTGATTTTGTTGGAATTGTAGCTGGAATACTCATTTCTTATCTGTTTTATACCTGATTTTCAATCATTTTAAGGCGCTTCCCTCCTATTTTGATACGCACAATATCTCGTCTTTACACAGCATTTTAATAAAATATATTGTGATTAAAAGTTTGAGAAAAGTACATTAAAAACACATAGTAAAGTCTTTGATGATGGTAGCACATCTGAATCTGCCTTACAAAAAACATCTACCTTTTGTTTTTATGGTAAAAATCCTTAAATTAGTAATCTAAATCTGGTAAAAATCATTATTCTGATCTTTTACATTACAAAACCACCTAGATTATGTACAAAGCATATTTCATTAATCATCATGGAAAAAAAAGGATTGCGGTTAAATTTCCCAATCAAATAGAGTTGATAAATCGTTTTAAAAAGTTAAGCGGTCGTCAATGGAGTCGTTCGTTAAAAGTCTGGCATTTACCAGACAACAACAAATACCGCAAAATGTATAATCTTCCACTGAAGTTTGAAGAAGGATTATTGCTGGATACAATTACAAATATTGAAACGTTTACCCATTGGTTAAAGTCCAAACGATATAGTGAAAATACAATTAAGACTTATACCGAATGTGTAAGCATTTTTTTTCAATTCTTCAAGCGCAGGAAAGCAGATGAAATATCGAATAAAGACATTATCCATTTCAATAATGAATATATTTTAAAACGTAAACTTTCCGCTACCTATCAAAATCAATTTGTAAATGGTTTAAAATTATTTTACCGTGTAGTTGATAACAAAGAGATTGATGTAAACCTCATTCATCGTCCAAAAACAGAAAGAAAATTGCCGAGAGTTTTAAGTAAAGAAGAAGTGAAATTAATTTTAGAAGCACACGGAAATTTAAAGCATCGTACGATGTTAAGTTTGATTTATGCATGCGGATTAAGACGTTCGGAACTTTTAAACATAACATTTAAAGACATTAATCGGGAACGGCTAACACTTCACGTATTTCAAAGCAAAGGCAAAAAAGACAGAATTGTTCCGCTATCTCCTAAGATATTAGTGATGCTTGAAGATTATTATAAAGCATATAAGCCAAAAGTTTGGATGTTTGAAGGGCAGGTAGCAGGTACACAATACAGTGGAGAAAGTCTTCAGCAAGTTTTAAAATCAGCCCTAAAAAAGGCTAACATCAAAAAACCGGCAACCCTGCATTGGCTCCGTCATAGTTACGCCACGCATTTATTAGAAACGGGCACAGATTTACGCTACATCCAAGAGCTTTTAGGTCACAACAGTAGCAGAACTACTGAAATTTACACGCATGTTTCTAAAAAGAAAATTGAGAATATAAAAAGTCCGTTTGATGATTTGTGAAATTTTATTTTTTTCATTGACTAATAATAAAATTTTGCTATATTTGAAAAAGAAATAAAAGCCACAAAACCTTGGGTTAGTTGACAGATTGTGTCATATAAACTTATTTTTTTATGGCAAATAAGAGAGTTAGCAACAAGGCTAGCGGAATAGCGGTAAACTAACATTTTCTGCATTAAATAAGTCCGTTTTGACTTGTTGCCGTAAATCGGTAACGGCAAATGGCGGATAATACAGCAAAGAACAAGCATTTAAGAAATGCAAACAAGGCGAAAAAAGACGAATTTTACACACAATATTTTGATATTGAAAGAGAGATGAATGCATACTTGGAATACGACTCTGACGTATTCCGAGATAAAACGATTCTCTTACCTTGTGATGATCCTGAATGGAGTAATTTCACAAAGTTTTTCGCTCAAAATTTTGAAAGATTTGGTCTTAAGAAATTAATTAGCACAAGCTACGCACCTGATAGCAAAAAAATTAAGAGCGGGTATCAACCAACCTTATTTGAAACATCAGACCCTCAATTTGACGAAAGAAAAACAGTGACAAACGGTAAGATATTCACATTAACACATGACAAAACCGGTGATGGAAAAATTGATGTAGAAGATTTAGAATGGACATATCTTAATGGAGATGGGGATTTTAGAAGTGAAGAGATAATCAAATTAAGAGATGAGGCGGACATTATAATAACTAACCCTCCTTTTTCATTATTCCGTGAATTTTTAGCTTGGATTGTTGAAGCAGATAAGCAATTTGTTATAATTGGGAATATGAACGCTATCACCTATCAAGAAGTTTTTCCATTAATAAAAGACAATAAATTATGGACTGGTTATAGATTTAATCAGAGAGTAAATGGTAAAAACATGACATTTTATGTTCCTGACGAATATAAATTAAAAGGAACGGAAGTGGAAATGGGTGAAAATGGTAGAAAAATGATTAGTGTCGCAGGTACAGGTTGGTACACAAATCTTCAGCATGGCAGACGACATGAACGATTGCCATTAATGAGTATGCAGGACAATATTAAATTTAGTAAACATAAAAATGTAAAAGGTAAGGAATATGTGAAATACGATAATTATGATGCCATTGAAGTTCCTTTTACAGATGCAATTCCGAGCGATTATACAGGAGCAATGGGAGTTCCAATTAGTTTTTTAAACAAATATAATCCTGACCAATTTGAAATCATCAATGCATTAAATAGATACCCAATTTTTGAAGATGATGAACTTATAATTAATAAAAATGAACATCGAATAGGTAATCACATGTGCTCAATAAATAACGGAGAACGATATACATATTTCAGAATAATTATCCAGCATAAAAAATCATAAAATGAAAACAACTCTACAAACAAAAATAACGGTAAAAGATATATGTGATGGATTTGTTTACAACGAATTAGAAGGAAAAGGGCTTTTTGGATTGTCGGGAAAGTTAACTATCCAACCCGAATATCAACGAAATTATATTTACGCAGACGGAAAGCGTGATGTAGCTGTAATTGAATCAATATTAAAAGGTTATCCGCTTGGTTTAATCTATTTTAACAAAGTAAGTGATGACAATTTTGAGGTTTTAGACGGACAACAAAGAATTACAAGTTTTGGACGTTTCGTAACTAACAAATTCGCTATAAAAGACGAAAACGGAATGGAGCAATATTTTAGTGGAATCGCTAAAGACAAGCAAGAAAAAATATTGAATACAAAACTTTTGATTTACGAATGTGAAGGAACAGAAACCGAAATTAAAGAATGGTTTAGAACTATCAACATTGCAGGAGTTCCGCTAAATAGTCAAGAACTTTTAAACGCTGTTTATTCTGGTCCTTTTGTAACACTTGGAAAAGAAGAATTTTCAAACTCCCAAAATGCCAATATTCAAAAATGGAGTGCTTATGTTTCGGGAAGTGCCAACCGTCAAGATTTTTTAGAACGTGCGTTGGAATGGGTAAGCAAAGAAAACGTAGGCGATTATATGAGCCAACACCGTTTTGATGATAACATAAACGAACTCAAAAACTATTTTAATAGCGTAATTGATTGGATTTCGGCAGTTTTTACAGACGTTGAAACTGAAATGAGAGGTTTGGAATGGGGAAGATTATACGAAACATACAGAAAACAGCCTTACAATCCCCAAAAAGTTTCCGAACAAGTGCGGGAACTTTACGCTGACCCTTATGTAAAAAATAGACGTGGCGTTTTTGAATTTATTCTTGGTGGTTCCACCGCCACACAGCTATTAGATGTTCGAGTTTTTGATGAAGCAACCAAAAAATCTGTTTACGCCAAACAAACTTCCGAAGCAGAAGAAAAAGGAATTTCAAACTGTTCACTTTGTGCTATCGGACACGATTCTAATAAAACCAAAATTTGGAGTTTAAAAGATATGGATGCCGACCACGTTACAGCGTGGAGCAAAGGCGGAGCGACTGACATCAAAAACTGCGAAATGTTGTGTAAAACGCATAATCGAGCGAAAGGGAATAGGTAAAAATCTTAACTTTGTTAAATTAAAAGTTAATTATAATGATACCCAATAAGATAAAAGCCATTTTTGAATTTATAGACTTTCTTAATGAAAGAAAAGAAACATTAATAAATGACTATCTTCCATTATGTGAGGAATTAAAAGAACTCGATAAACAAAGAAAACAATTATCACCAAGAAACAACTATAAAGACAAGCAAGAATATGATAAATTACAAAGTAAAATAAAGGAAAAATTTACTCCTATAACAGAAGATATTTATAAACCAATAACCAACAAATTACTTGAATTAGGTATCTGGTCAGGGGATGAAGAATATTCAAGCATTTGGAATAACAATATAGATGAAATTTCCGCCTTTAAAGAGAATTTTTCAGAAGAAGATTTGCCCGAAATTTTTAAGTATAAAAATAAATACATCAGCTTTCGTAGCGAGACAAACAGTAACTTCCTTTGTTTGGGTTTGCTTTTGCAAGATTTAGACGAATTATTTAAATCTTTATTTGATTTTTTTAAAGATACATCTGAAAATGAATTTAAAAATTTTGAACCAGAAACAATCAAAGTAAATGATATTGAGGAGCTTGCCCAATTAGTTTCTCAAAACCGAGATATGAATATTAAGTATGAAGTACCATTTGTTACCTTAAAAAACGAATCTCAATCAGCTAAAAATTCAATTACTCGAAACATAAAAAACGAATTTATAATGGGAGATAAAATTGAAGCAAATAATGTCAATAATAGTGGTCAATTAAATATTGGTAAAAGTAATAGTATTGATAACAAAAAGAACGATGATGAGCTAAGTCAAAAAACTTTTAATTGGCAAAAATGGGGAATAATCATTGCTAGTATTTTATCAGTAATTGGAGTAGCATTAATGATTTACTTTAATTCATAATGCCCAGTTGCTAACACTCGGTTCAGCGTCAGCCAAGTTAATCGCTTCGATTTAATGTTTTTGCTAAGAAAAAAGTTTTATCTTCGTGTCTAAATTTAATTTAAAAAGTTGGCCGAACGCCGAGCCGAGGAAACGTTATAGGTAATAGTCCACTCTTCATCGGACACTCACACGTTATTGTACGGTTTAGATTTTTCTTTTTTTTGTTTTTCATCCATACCAATAACGGAAATCAAAAATGAAATTTTAGATTTTAAAATCTGTTACGAACAAGTCGTGCAAACATCTCCGCGGAGTGTTTGTAACGCTGGGCGTTATACAGATTTTACTTAAAGCTAACGAATAAAATTGTGAAAGTCAAGTCTACAGGATCTAAGTTTAGTTTACTTCAGCGAATTTAATTGTGGGTTTTAGAAGTTAGCTTTTCCGTTATGGGGATGGATGAAAGTCATTATCTCAACAGAAAAATCAAACCTACCTTTTCAGAACAGACGTCTAGCTGGTTACCTAAACGCAATTCTAAAAAGGAACAATAACGTGATGAGTGGGTTTAAAATTGGAGAGTGTCCTACTCCGTAATTTTTAGATTTCAGTTTAGTTAATGAAAAAATTACTACCTATAACGGGCCGTTCAGAAAAATGGCAAATAATCGCTTCGAATTAAGCTTTTTAGGTTATATTTGGAATATCACTTCGAGCGTAAAGAGTAGTATGGAACGCCACTTCTCTGAGCGGCCGGGACGTTATAGCACATTTTAACTAACGAAACGATTATTAATATGGCGACAGCACTACCAAAAAATGATTTAGAACTTCACGAAGCATTCGGAATAATCCTGTCCATTGAAAGTTTTAGCGATTATGTAATTGACATTGCTGAACTCATATACAACAACGAACTTGACAGAGGAAATATAAAAAAAGTTCTTGACGAGCATAAAATCAAAAAAATAGAAGATATAAAGGACGAACTTATTGACTTGTTAATCGTCTATATCAATTTAATTTTGAACGACCATATAGTTTCTGACAACGAAAAGTATAATGTCGAGCTACTGAAAAAGTACTTCAAAATAAAAGAAGGAGACTTTTATAGCAATAGATACCAAGAGGTGGAGGACATTTTGCATCGACAGTTTGAGAAAATTTATTTTGACAATAACATAAGCAAGGAAGAAGCTCTTCATAATGTAGATTTACAAGGATTATTCAATTTGAGTTATGACCAGTTTGACAAATTTAAAGAGGGTGAAATTGGTCGAGCCTTAGAGCAAGGTGCAGATATTGCGAATCTTGATACTGTAAGGTTTCCGAAATCAACTATGGTATCGAGTGGATTGCAAAACAGACATATTTCACAGCAAGTAAAAGACCTTGTTTGGAATAGAGATAATGGAAAATGCAGAGAATGTGGGAGTAATGAACGGCTCGAGTTTGATCATATTATTCCATTCGTAAAAGGAGGTTCTAACACTTATAGGAATATTCAATTACTTTGTGAACCTTGTAACAGAACAAAATCTGATAAAATTGGATAAAAAAACGTGCTATAACAGCACCTACCCAAAAGTGGCGGTTCAGTGGTTAAATCAAGCTTTATGCTTCTATCAAAGTTTGTGCTTTATTGAAAGTGTAGTGCTTCGAAATCGCCACCTTCGGGTAGCTGCAAAACGTTGTAAGCAATGGTAACGGACGACACCATCAAGAGCCAACAATGACGAAACACAAAGATTTAATTTTTGCCCAACACACATTTTTTTGTTTTTCTGCCACCGCACAAGTGGCACATTTGTTTTTTCCCGACACACAAAGCCAACGCTCAAAAAACCAAAAGAGCCACTTTTTCCCATCCAAAATAACAGCGTTTTGAATTTTTTTAATTAACTTCGCAACCGAATGAAGTATTTTTTAGTCATATTCAGTGTTTATTTCTTGGCATTATCGCTAATGCCTTGTACTGATGCGCTCGGTATGAATACACCCAATACTTCAAAAACAGAAATCACCCAAACGCACAATAACGATACAGACCACAACGATTTTTGCAGTCCTTTTTGTATTTGTAGTTGTTGTAATACTCCTGTTAATATAACCTTTGATTTGCTAAGTATAAAGGTAAATAATCCTATTGCTTCAAATCTTAAAATTCCAGTTTTTAATTTCTCTTTGGCTTCCAACTATTACGGAAGTGTTTGGAAACCGCCAAAAATCAGTTAATGAAATATTGAAATTCCGCAAAAGCGGAAACAAAATAGTTACGGTGCTGATGCACCGTAATTAGTCGTTCATTTATTCAATTAACTGATAAATAATGTTAGATAAAATCATAAAATTTAGTATTCAGAACAAGCTTGTCATTGGTATAATGACCTTGTTTCTCATCATTTGGGGGGTATGGAGTGCCAAGCAAATCCCCATTGATGCCCAACCTGACATTACAAACAATCAGGTTCAGATTATTACCCTGTCGCCTACATTGGCAGGACAAGAAGTAGAACAATTAGTAACATTTCCCGTAGAGCAAAGTATCGTTAATCTTCCAAAAGTAGAAGAGATAAGAAGTGTTTCAAGATTTGGATTATCTGTTGTAACCGTTGTCTTTCAAGATAATGTCGATATTTATTTTGCACGACAGTTAGTAAGCCAACAGCTGAAAGAAGCACAAGACCAGATACCTGACGGGATTGGAACACCTGAACTTGCTCCTGTCAGTACAGGTCTTGGCGAAGTGTACCAATATATTCTTCATCCCAAAGAAGGCAGTGAAGACAAATATTCCGCAATGGATTTGCGGACAATGCAGGACTGGATTGTTGCCAGACAACTTTACGGTACTCCGGGAATTGCAGAAGTCAATAGTTTCGGTGGTTTGCTTAAACAGTACGAAGTTTCTATCGACCCAAACCGCATCAAGGCAATGGACGTTAGTATTTCCGATATTTTTACCGCCCTCGAAAACAACAACCAAAATACCGGAGGTGCATATATCGATAAGAAGCCCAATGCTTACTTTATTCGCGGGATTGGTCTGGTTAATTCATTGGAAGATGTAGGGAATATCGTCGTTAAAAATACAGGTAGCGTTCCGGTATTTATCAAAGATGTGGCAGAAGTACAATTTGGTCACGCTACCCGGTACGGAGCATTGACCTATAATGGCGAAGTAGATGCCGTGGGTGGGATTGTAATGATGTTGAAGGGAGAAAACACCTCTGAAGTTGTAAAAAGTATCAAAGAAAAAATACCGGTTATCCAACAATCTCTACCCGAAGACGTAGTCATAGAACCATTTTTAGATAGAATGGATTTGGTTGATAGAGCGATAAGTACGGTTCAAAAGAACCTCATTGAGGGCGCACTGATTGTTATTTTTGTATTAATTCTATTCCTGGGGAATTTCAGAGCAGGACTGATTGTAGCCTCAGCCATACCGCTATCTATGCTTTTTGCGTTGGGAATGATGCGGTTGTTTGGTGTAAGTGCCAACCTGATGAGTATGGGGGCTATTGATTTCGGATTGGTAATAGATGGTTCCCTAATTGTTGTTGAAGCGACAATGCATCATTTGGGCTTGCGAAAATCCACACAAAAACTTACGCAGACAGAAATGGACGAAGAGGTATATGAATCTGCACGGAAAATCCGTACGAGTGCCGCATTTGGCGAAGTTATCATCCTCATTGTCTATATCCCTATCCTTACTTTGGTTGGTATAGAGGGTAAAATGTTTACGCCAATGGCACAGACTGTAAGTTTTGCCATTTTGGGAGCATTGATTTTGTCCTTTACCTATATCCCGATGATGAGTGCTTTGTGTTTGTCTAAAAAGCCGATTACCAAAAAGAATTTTTCAGACAAAATGATGGACTATCTTCAAGGGATTTATAAACCATTGTTAGAAAAAGCCATTCGGATAAAATATGTGGTTATTGCGGTTGCCGTTGGGCTGTTTACCATAAGTATATTCTTTTTTTCACGGATGGGCGGAGAGTTCCTGCCAAAATTGGGCGAGGGCGATTTTGCTTTCCACTGTATCCTGCCACAAGGAACATCGTTAAGCCAAAGTCTGGAAACCTCTATGCAGGCATCAAGGATAATCAAGGAATTTGACGAAGTGAGAATGGTCGTAGGCAAGACTGGTGCTGCCGAAGTACCGACAGACCCGATGCCTCCCGAAGCCACTGACCTGATGATTATCCTAAAACCGCAGGACGAATGGAAAACAAAAAAATCCTATGACGAGCTTTCCAATGAAATGATGGAGAAACTTGAAGTTATTCCCGGTGTATTCTTTGAAGCCAATCAGCCGATACAGATGCGGTTTAATGAACTGATGACAGGTATCAGGCAGGATGTAGCCGTTAAGATATTCGGAGAAGACCTCGACAGTTTGTTGGTTTATGCCAATAAAGCGAATGCTATTATTCAAACAGTAGAAGGTGCGACTGCTCCGCAGGTAGAACGGGTAGCAGGTCTTCCCCAAATCAATATCGAATATGACCGTACCCGAATAGCCAATTACGGCTTGAATGTACAGGAAATAAACGATATTGTCAGCACTGCGTTCGCAGGTAAATCAGCAGGTGTGATTTATGAAAACGAACGAAGATTTGATTTGGTGGTACGGCTTGATGAAGCCCACCGCAGTTCCATTGAGGATGTGAGCAATCTGTTTATCCCACTACCAAACGGCGACCAAATACCGCTTTCACAGGTTGCAAACATTGATTACAAATTAGGGCCCGCACAAATCAGCCGTGAAGGCGGTAAACGCAGGATATATGTCGGCTTCAACGTACAGGGGCGGGATGTAGCCAGCGTTGTCAATGAAATTCAGGATAAATTGGCTGAACAGATTAAGCTACCGACAGGTTATTATTTTACTTATGGTGGTCAGTTTGAGAACCTCCAAAAAGCTACCGACAGATTGCTGATTGCTGTACCTATCGCATTGCTTTTGATTTTTATCCTGTTGTATTTCACATTCCATTCGTTTAAGGAAGCCGTTTTGGTATATACAGCTATCCCGATGAGTGCCATTGGAGGCGTATTTGCCCTGTTATTGCGGGATATGCCATTCAGCATATCAGCAGGTGTCGGATTTATCGCCCTGTTTGGTGTTGCTGTTCTGAATGGGATTGTACTGATTGCCACGTTCAATAGACTGGAAAAAGAGGGTTGGAACGAGATTATTCCGAGAATTATCGAGGGAGCTAAAACAAGGCTTAGACCTGTATTGATGACGGCATCTGTGGCAAGTTTAGGTTTTTTACCAATGGCGTTGAGTACAAGTGCAGGTGCAGAAGTACAAAAACCGTTGGCAACCGTGGTTATCGGTGGACTGATTTCGGCAACTGCCCTGACATTGTTCGTCCTGCCATTGCTGTACCTCTTATTTATGAGAAACCAAAAACCTCCGAAAAATAGTAAAACGAAAGCCATAGCACCCGTGCTGTTGCTGTTTGTGTTCTTGGGTTTTTCTCAAAACGGTAAGGCACAAACTCCGATGAGTGTAGATAGAGTTATTGAAGTAGCTGTGGAGACCAACCCTCAGCTACGTTCCAAAAATATGGATATTCAATCTGCTCAAAGCCTTAGCAAGACGGCGTATGAACTACCGAAGACCGATGTAAACTTCCAATACGGGAATAATGAGGGATTTGAATATAATGACGGTTTCCAAATTTCACAGACCATTCCCTTTCCGACACTCTTTGGGGCAAAGAAAAATCTTGTCAAAGAGCAGGTAAAAGGTCAGCAGTGGGCGAAGGCTCTGACAGAAAACGAACTGAAAAAACAGGTAAGAACCTATTATTATCAGTTGGAATATTTGGAGCATAATGCTTTGGTTTTAAAGTATCTTGATAGTATTTATGTAGACTTTATCCGTGTTGCGGAACTCCGGTATAAAACGGGAGATATAGGTAAATTAGACGTTAATACTGCAACTACCAAGAAAGGGGAAATAAGTCTTTTGTATCAACAGAACGAGGTTTTAAGGC
>CAYNIM010000046.1:0-18392 GCA_964397335.1 uncultured Flavobacterium sp. | reverse complement strand
TTCTAAAAAAAATACAAAAAAAAGCCGCCTCGGTATTGAGACGGCTTCTTTTTATATATTGTAAAGCCTGAATAACTTAATTATTCAACATTACTGGCATTACTAACATTGTAACGGTTTCTCCTTCATCTAAACCATCAACAGGCGTTAAAATTCCAGCACGATTTGGCAGCGACATTTCTAATTGAATCTCGTCTGAATGTAAATTTGTCAACATTTCAATCAAAAAGCGAGAATTAAAACCAATTTGCATATCATCTCCCTGATAATCACAAGTTAATCTTTCATCTGCTTTATTAGAGTAATCGATGTCTTCTGCAGAAATATTCAACTCTGTTCCAGCAATTTTCAATCGAATTTGATGAGTAGTTTTATTGGCATAAATCGACACACGACGTACAGAACTTAGAAATTGCGTACGCGACATCAATAATTTATTTGGATTTTCTTTTGGAATCACCGCCTCGTAATTTGGATATTTTCCATCTATTAAACGACAAATCAAATTATAACCTTCAAAGCTAAACATTGCATTTGAAGCATTGTATTCAATAGTTACAACAGCATCAGAAGTCGCCAAAATATTCTTTAGAATATTCAATGGTTTTTTTGGCATAATAAAGTTAGACTCTGAAGTACTTGTTACGTCTGTTCGTGAATATTTCACTAATTTATGAGCGTCTGTTGCAACAAAAATAACCCCTGTAGGTGCAAATTGAAAATAAACCCCAGACATTACTGGACGTAAATCATCATTACCTGCAGCAAAAATCGTTTTACTGATAGCCGTTTGTAAAATTTCTGCACTGATTTCGGTTTTTGAAGGGTCTTCTAATTGTTCTGCTTTTGGAAATTCATCTCCTGGAAAATAACCCAAAACATATTTCCCTAAATCGGAGCTTATTTCAATTGTAGCATTCTCCTTTACAGTAAAAGTCAAAGGTTGTTCTGGAAAAGTTTTTAGCGTTTCTAATAATAAACGAGCAGGAACTGCAATAGCACCTTCGCTGGTTGATTCGATTTCCAAAACAGCCGACATGGTAGTTTCCAAGTCCGATGCTGACACTTTTAGCTGATTGTGATTAAGTTCAAATAAGAAATTGTCGAGGATATGCAGAGTGTTTGTTGCATTGATAACGCTTCCCAACACTTGCAATTGCTTCAATAAATACGAGCTCGATACAATAAATTTCATCTGTTTCTTTTTATTAATGCCATACAATGGCTGTTTGTACAAATATATTTTATTTTATGCGAATAAAAAACTTTATTTTTCAACACTTCTAAAAAGCTTTAATTTAGTTAATTTATGAATTCAAGCAAAGTCTGCCCAACCTTGTAGGCATAAAAAAAACTGTTAAGTTGCGAAAAAACTAACAAATGGCAACTCCTTTATTTTGTGTATTTCTTTTTGCGTAAATAAGTAAATAAAAATCCGAAAATTGCTAAAACCGCCAAGGGTAATACCATTACAATTGTTCTGATTCTATCATAGTCGGCATAAACTTTTTCTTTGTCTAATAATGGCAACTTCACCTCTTTGGTTCTTAGGTGAATTAAACCGTTATCATCTAACAAATAATTCACAGCATTCATCAAAAATTCTTTATTAGCATACATGGTATTGGTCCATTTATCATAACCCAATTCCAGCGGTTCATAATTTTGATCCAATTGGTTTTTTGCAATATCACCATCTGAAATCACAATCATTTTTGCAGGTTTTCCCTCAAAAAGATACTCGCCTGTTTTAAATGGCACTATTCTGTTTTTATAAACAGAAGTAAACGCTCCTTCTAACAAAACAGCCAATGGAATTGGTGGTATTTGCTGAGAGGTTGCAGGGTCGATTCGCTCGTTAACTGTATTTATTAAATTTACAACACTTGGCACACCTACTTTAGATGCATATGGTGAAGACGTTAATAAAACTGTTTTTTTAATCTCATTTTTTAAAGTGTCGATACTGTTCGCAAAATCAAATCTCACACCATCCATATTTTTTACGATCGGATGATCTGACATACTTACAGCAAAAGGAGCAAATTTCCAATTAAACGTTTCATAAACTGTCTCGCTTCCTTGACGTCCTATGGCGAGTTTTATAGGCGATCCCATTTCGTCTTTTACTAAATCTGGATTAATGCGGACACCATATTTAAACAGCATTTCGCCTAAATTTAAATCCAAGCCATAAGTCAACATTTCTCCGTTGCCACTTTGTAAACTATCCATTTCAGCCTGAACATAGTCCAACATCCATAATGTGGCTCCACCGTTCATTACAAATTGATCTAAAACCTGAATTTGGTTTTCATCGAAAGTTCGGCTTGGCTTGGCAATAATTGCTAGGTCATAAGACTGCAAGTCTTTCAATGTTTTTTGTGGATTAACAGCAACACTGTCTAATGTAAAAGGCGCAATGAAATAATTGGTTCTCAATGTTGTCAAAAAATCAGCAATGTAAATATCATTAGGTTCACCAATCCCTTTAATTACAGCTATTTTCTTAGATTTTTCAGTAGTCACACTGTGTATGGCTTCGGCAACCGCATATTCGAGATGCTGCACCGAAACGGCAATTTTCTCTTCTGTACTTGCTCCGAAAGAATTTTTTAATAATTGAATTTTTGCTTGCTCCTCGCCTTTAGAAGCTACAGCCCAAGGGAAAACCATTTCTTGAGATTGTTTACCTCGATCATTCACAGTGATATTTACAGGTTTCATCCCGCTGTAAAAAAGTTGATCAGCTAACTTCTGTTGCTGATTTTCCACTGACATGGGATCAATGAAAAGAAAACTAACGTTACTATTGTAGGCCTGAAACTCCTCTAGCAACTGTTTTGTTTCTGTTTGAAGTTTTCTAAACTCTGCTGGGAAATTTCCTTCAAGAAATACATCTATAAACAAAGGTTCACTAACTTGTTTCAGAATTTCTTTAGTTGTTTCAGAAAGAGTAAATCGTTTGTCTTCGGTTAAATCAAATCGCTTGAAAAAATAATTGCCAGCCACATTCAAAGCTATTAATCCTAAGATTAAACCTAAAAACGCTTTTAAATTCTTTGTATTTTTCATTATTTACGAATGTTTTTAAGGTTAAACACCGTAGCTGCTAAAAAGAAAGTGGTAATTGAACCAAAATAGATTAAATCGCGCGTATCTAAAACCCCTCGACTTATACTTTTATAATGATAGTTCACACCAAATTTTTCAATTAATGTAGACTTAAACACCTCTGCAACCTGATCAAATCCCAAGTACATCACAAAACAAATCAAAACAGAAAGTATAAAAGCTACAATCTGATTTTCAGATAATGAAGAACAAAAAACTCCGATTCCGGTATAGGCAGCCACTAAAAAAAGCAGTCCCAAATACGAGCCTAATGTACTTCCTAAATCCAAATTCCCAGGAGGATTACCATAAGGATTTAATATAAAAACATACAGAAGTGTTGGTAATAAAGCAACTACAGTTAATAGAAAAGCACCTAAAAACTTTCCAACTACAATTTGGGTCAAACTCAATGGCTTGGTTACTAGAAGCTCAATAGTTCCTTGTCGACGCTCATCAGATATACTTTTCATGGTCACCGCAGGAATCAATAACAAAAGTACTAAAGGAGCCAATTGAAAAAATGGATTCAAATCATTGTATCCACTTTGTAAAATGTTGTATGTTCCGTCAAAGACCCACAAGAACAAACCGGTTAAAACCAAAAAAACCGCAATAACCAAATAACCGGTTAGCGAACCAAAAAAGGTTTTTATTTCTCTAACTAAAATTGCTTTCATTTATTTTTTTAGTTTTTTAAAGTTCAAAAGTACTTCTTTCAAAGCACAATTACCAAAATTTATAGCAATTTAAGGCAAAGTGACCAATTTATCAACACTCCAAGCCTGTGGCTTATCATTGAACAAAGCTTTTGTAAATGTCCAGACTTCTTTAAAAAGTTCGGAATGTCTATAATTTTCAAGATCGGATTCCTCGTTCCAAATAGAATAGGTAAAAAACACACAAGGATTATTTTTGTCTTGATACAATTCAAGAAAATTATTTCCAGGATAATTTCTAATCTTCTCTTTTACACTATGAAAGTTCGTCAAAAAATCCAGAATTTTTTCTTCGTGAAAACTCATCTTTACTATTCTTACAAACATCTTATTATTTTTTTAATCAAAAAATTCAACTTTAATCACATCTCTATAACTCAAGCCCATCAACGTTCTAACGCTTCCCACCGATCCTGGATAAGATTTGTAAATCGAGATTTGCAAAAAGCCCGAATCATTAAAAATTACAAACTTATCCGAAGCTAATCTTTGTAAATCTGTTCCAGAATCTGAATAAAAGTCACTGATTCTTTTAAAGTGATATCGACTTGCTTCTATTCTGAATTTTCGGTTTCTTTTCACTTCTTGAAACAGTTTTTCAGAAATATTGGTCACTGCATTTCCGTAGTGGTCTTCATAAATAATTGCACCAATAATTTCATTTTCATTAGCGATAGGCACAAGTTCTTTTTTTATTTCATAATCTTCAAACACAATTTTATTGCCCAATTGTTGAAGGGAACTTCCAGCGATAATTTGTTGCGTAACATATAAGTATAGAGCAACAGTATTTGAACAAAATTGTGGGATTTCCAAATCAACGATTTCGATTTCATCTTCTTCGGTTGTCAATAAAGAAATGACGCCATTGTTTGCTGTCAAAAAATAATGCCCATTAATTCTAGCTAACAAAAAAGACTCTTGATCGTACATTTCAGCTTCTACCAGAACCCAATGAATAGTGTTCTTTGGGAAGTCTTTATAAGCACCAAACAGCACATAACTTGCCGCGGCAACATTATACAAATCGATGCAATGTGAAATGTCAACGATTTTAACAGCCGACAAAGCTGATAAAACTCTCCCTTTAACTGAAGCCACAAAATGATCTTTAATACCGTAATCCGTTGTTAACGTAATAATTGACATTAATTTTTTTTATTAGATTTTTCTAAATATTTTTATTAGATTTGAACTATACAAAACTAATTTTTTTTAATTAAATTTAATAGCTTTTGAACGAAAGAATCATTGAATTAGAACATATCACTCCAAAAGACTTTTGGGGTCCAAGGGATTTGCATCTAGAAATCATAAAGAAGCTTTATCCAAAACTAAGGATTGTTGCGCGCGGAACTACCATGAAAATTTACGGTGAAAGCGAACTTTTGGATCAATTTGAAAGTCGGTTCGAGCGAATCTTGAAGTATTACGATAAATACAATCAACTCAATGAAAACATTATTGAACGATTGATTATGGACGACGCTCCTCAACGAATGGAACGTTCTGATGAAATACTTGTTCACGGAATCGGTGGAAAACTAATAAAAGCCACCACACCCAATCAACAAAAGTTAGTAGAGTTGGTTTTTAAAAACGACATGGTATTCGCGATTGGTCCTGCGGGAACTGGAAAAACATATACTGGAGTGGCCTTGGCTGTAAAAGCCTTGAAAGAAAAACAAGTAAAACGGATTATTTTAACCCGACCTGCCGTAGAAGCTGGTGAAAACTTGGGTTTCTTACCTGGAGATATGAAAGAAAAATTGGATCCATATATGCAGCCACTCTATGATGCGTTACGCGATATGCTTCCTCCTTCGACTCTTGACGACTATCTTCAAAAAGGAATTATACAAATTGCTCCTTTGGCATTTATGCGCGGACGAACGCTAGACAATGCTTTTGTTATTTTAGACGAAGCACAAAACACCACTCATTCACAAATGAAGATGTTTTTGACTCGTATGGGAAAAAATGCAAAATTTATCATCACAGGCGATCCTGGTCAGGTAGATTTACCTCGAAAAGTAACTTCTGGTTTACGAGAAGCTTTACGAATTCTAACTGATGTAGAAGGAATCGGTTTTGTGTTTTTGGATGATAAAGACATCGTACGCCACCGTCTGGTTAAAAAGATTGTTGAAGCTTATAAAAAAGTGGAAACGGCAAATGAATTTGCTTCGCAACAAAGCTATTATCAAAATAAACAAAATGTAAACCCAACTAATTAAAGTTGGGTTTGGTTGTTTCTGAACACTAATAAGGATTTAATAATTTTCAACTGTTTAAACCACTTTTACAGCAGATGCAGCCTACTAACTAGAGAGAAACTCTGCAGTGTTTAAGATTAATAGCAGTGTAAAACAAAAAAGCCAACTCAAAACAGAGCTGGCTTTTTCATTGGCTCATTTTAGACAAAACCCTTCAAAACCTCCACATTAATTCCTTCGTGGGATTCGTTATAAACCACTACTCCATTTTTAATCAATAGAATTTGTGGTGACTGATGTGTAATTTCAAAATCATCAGCTATTTTATTAGAAAGGCTCCTGTTTGCAATCAAATCAAGGAAATGTAGTTCAATATGGTCTTTTAATGAAAAACCCTCCTCAAAACTTTTTAGTGCCATTTTACTAATGATACAACGTGTACTATGCTTAAAAATCAATTGCAATTTATGTTGCGAATTTTCCTTGATCGATTCAATCTGTTGTTCGTTTTCAATTCTATTCCAGTTCATCTTTGTAACTTTATCTTATCCAAAGATACAAAACAGTATGATATCTTTTATAGAAATCAACGCAAATGACATTTTGACACTAAAAATACAGTCAACACATTGAAAAGCAGTCATTTTGACATCATTTTAAACTAGGCATATGGTTTGAATACTAATTGATGTATAAATTTAAAAAACAACAACACAAGATATAACTATGAATCCGAATTTATTTACTACAAAATCTCAGGAAGCTCTGCAGCAAGCACAGGTTTTGGTGCAAGCAAACGGGCAACAACAACTAGAATGCGAACATATTTTCAAAGCTTTACTTGAAGTAGATGAAAACGTTACACCTTTTATTTTGAAGAAAGTAAACGTAAACATCGAAATATTTAAACAAACATTAGACGCTGTAATTGAATCGTTTCCAAAAGTTTCGGGCGGTCAAATTGGTCTGTCTCGTGAAGCTGGAACAATGCTCAATGAAGCTCAGATCATTGCTAAAAAAATGAACGATGAATATGTTTCTGTAGAACATTTATTTCTAGCCATTTTTAAATCCAAATCAAAAGCAGCTCAGATATTAAAAGATCAGGGAGTTTCTGAAAAAGACATTCAAGCCGCTATTCAAGAACTTAGAAAAGGAGCTCGAGTTACTTCTGCTTCAGCTGAAGAAACCTACAATGCTTTGAGTAAATACGCCAATAACCTTAACCAATTGGCTAACGACGGTAAATTAGATCCGGTAATTGGTCGTGATGAAGAAATCCGTCGTGTATTACAGATTTTAACGCGTCGATCAAAAAACAATCCAATGCTGATTGGCGAACCTGGTGTGGGAAAAACTGCCATTGCTGAAGGACTTGCACATCGTATTGTTCAAGGGGATGTACCTGAAAACTTAAAAGATAAGTTAATTTTCTCATTAGATATGGGTTCGTTAATTGCTGGTGCGAAATACAAGGGAGAATTTGAAGAACGTCTAAAATCTGTAGTCAAAGAAGTTACAGAATCCGATGGACAAATCATTTTATTTATTGATGAAATTCATACTTTAGTTGGTGCTGGAGGTGGCGAAGGCGCTATGGATGCAGCAAATATTTTGAAACCAGCCTTGGCACGTGGAGAACTTAGAGCCGTTGGAGCAACCACTTTGGATGAATATCAAAAATACTTTGAAAAAGACAAAGCTTTGGAACGCCGTTTTCAAAAAGTAGTTGTAGAAGAACCAGATACCGAAAGTGCTATTTCGATTTTACGAGGAATCAAAGATAAATACGAGACGCATCATAAAGTTCGTATTAAAGACGAAGCGATTATTGGTGCGGTTGAATTATCTCAGCGCTACATAACTAACCGTTTTTTGCCAGACAAAGCGATAGATTTAATCGACGAGGCAGCTTCAAAATTACGTATGGAAATCAATTCCAAACCAGAAGAATTGGACGTTCTTGATAGAAAAATCATGCAATTAGAAATCGAAATTGAAGCAATTAAACGAGAAAATGACGAGAACAAGCTGAAAATACTTGGAATTGAAATCGCTAATTTAAAAGAGGAACGCAATCAAGTGTTTACCAAATGGAAAACAGAAAAAGATGTGGTAGACAGCGTTCAAAATATTAAAAGCGAAATTGAAGAGTATAAATTAGAAGCCGATCGTGCAGAAAGAAATGGAGATTACGGAAAGGTTGCAGAAATTCGTTATGGAAAAATTCAAGAAGCCAAAAAAGAATTAGAACGTCTACAACAAGAATTGGAAGAAAATCAAAAAGAAAACGCGCTGATTAAAGAAGAGGTTACTTATGAAGATATTGCGGAAGTTGTTGCGAAATGGACGGGAGTACCAGTGACTAAAATGATACAATCTGAACGTGAAAAACTTTTGCGTTTAGAAGACGAATTACATAAACGTGTTGTTGGACAACATGAAGCAATTGGAGCTATCTCTGATGCAGTTCGTAGAAGTAGATCAGGTTTACAAGATCCTAAAAAACCGATTGGTTCGTTCCTTTTCTTGGGAACAACTGGAGTGGGCAAAACCGAATTAGCGAAAGCTTTAGCCGAATATTTATTTGACGATGAAAATGCGATGACTCGAATCGACATGAGTGAATACTCTGAGCGCCATTCCGTAAGTAGATTAGTAGGTGCACCTCCAGGATACGTAGGTTATGATGAAGGTGGTCAATTGACAGAAGCAGTAAGAAGAAGACCTTATTCTGTAATTTTATTAGACGAAATTGAAAAAGCACATCCCGATACTTTCAATATTTTACTTCAAGTTTTAGATGAAGGCAGATTGACAGATAATAAAGGAAGAACAGCTGATTTTAAAAACACTATCATCATTATGACATCTAATATGGGAAGTCATTTGATTCAAGAAGCTTTTGATGCACAACCCATCGAGATTGCAGTTGAAATAGCCAAAAACCAAGTGATGGAACAATTAAAAACAATGGTTCGTCCAGAATTTTTAAATCGTATTGATGAAATCGTAATGTTTACACCATTAAGTGAAGAGAATATCGAGCAGATTGTAAAAATCCAATTAAAAGGAATTTTCAAAATGTTATCAAATCAGCACATCACCATGGATGCAACCCCAGAGGCTATTGCGTATTTGGCACACAAAGGGTTTGATCCACATTTTGGTGCCAGACCAGTGAAACGCGTCATCCAAAAAGAAGTTCTTAATGAATTGTCTAAACAAATTCTTGGAGGAAGTGTAAAAACCGACAGCATTATTTTGCTGGATGAAATTGACAATCAACTCATTTTTAGAAATCAATAAACTAAAAAAAGCTGCTCAAAATGAGCAGCTTTTCTTTTTAAGTTCATTCTATTTTTAACTATAATCCACTTCTAACGACATTAAATATTTCTTCGGAGTAGTTCCATATTTTTTCTTAAAAGCAGTAATAAAATGACTTGCAGTACTGTATCCAATTTTACTTGCAACTTCATTTACGTTAAAAGTGCCGCTTTCTAATAATTTTCTAGCATACTCCATTTTGTAATCAAACAAAAAACCATAAGCAGTATCGCCATAAACTTGTTTAAATCCTTGTTTAAGTTTTTTGATATTGATCCCAACTTCATCAGCCAACTCCTGTAAAGTTGGAGGCTCAGCCATATTTTTCACTAAAATATCTTTTGCTTGTTGAATGCGCATTGTTTCTTCCTCATCCGTTTTAAAAGGACAACTTTCATCATCCGTATCTTCTGGTTTATTAAACAACAAACTCAACAACTCGTAAACTTTTGCTTTATAATAAAGTCCTTTTACAGATGAATGCAAGTTAAAATGCATCAATTGATACAAAACCACCGACATTGAGGGAGTAATTGGATGTTGGGCATAATGTTTCCGATCGATATTTTCTTTGTTTAAAAAAGGAATAAATTCGGCTTCAGTAGAAAATAAACTGTGAAATTTTTTAATCGAAATAATGATTGAGATCACCCAAGTATTAGGCGTAATTTCCAAATTCATGGGAAGATTTTTTTGAGGATTATAAAGTGTAAGCCCATTTTCTTCCTGAATATTTAAATTATAATTTCCCTCGTTGAACAAGAACTTTCCCTTTCCTTTCAATATAAAATGAAACTGAATAACATCGCTACTATTAATATCTCTTTGTATAATTTGCACATTATCAGTATCATTTTTAATTCTTGTACAAATAAAATCATCTTCTAATATTTCGAAATCTTGGGTTCTCATAGCGTTATTTTATAATTGTATAAATAAAATTTATTGGCATCTCTTATTTAGAATTATTCTAAACTCAACAAGTGCAACCTAACGTAACATACGCAAATATAAGATTTTATATTAATAATAACCAAAAAACACCGCAAAAAAAACTGAGAGGTATATTTAGTCCTTTAAGCGTTATTTTTATTCAGGAATTGAAAGTAAATTTGTATCGTTTTATGATCAATGATAAGAATGGAACAAAACACTAAAGCAAAATCCAAGCATTTTTATGTGGTTGGATTAAATTATAAAAAGGCAGATGCACAAACCCGAGGGAAGTTCAGCCTATCCGATCAATCAAAGAACGATTTGATGGATCAAGCAAAAGCAGAAGGAATCGATTCTTTAATGGCGATTTCTACTTGCAACAGAACTGAACTTTATGGTTTTGCAGAGCATCCTTTCCAATTGATTTCCTTATTATGCAAACACAGCAACGGCACGGTTGATGACTTTCAGCGTGTTGCCTATGTACACAAAAATAACGAGGCTGTTGGACATTTATTTAAAGTCGGAACTGGAATGGACAGTCAGATTTTAGGTGATTTTGAAATCATTTCTCAAGTTAAAACTGGTTTTTTAACTGCTCGCGAAAAAGATTTGACAAACAATTACTTTGAGCGTTTAGTAAATTCAGTTATTCAGGCAAGTAAGCGAATTAAAAACGAAACCGAAATCAGTACAGGTGCTACTTCAGTATCTTTTGCTTCGGTTCAATATATTCTAAATAATGTTCCCGATATCAACGGAAAAAACATATTGCTATTCGGAACAGGAAAAATAGGTCGAAATACTTGTGAAAACTTAGTAAAACATACTAAGAATAATCAAATCACTTTAATCAATCGAACTAAAGATAAAGCACTAAAAATCGCTGGTAAATTCAACCTAATCGTAAAAGATTATGCCGATCTACAAGCCGAAATTCAAAAAACCGATGTGTTGATTGTAGCTACCGGAGCACAGAATCCAACAATCGACAAAGAGTTATTGAATCTTAAAAAGCCATTATTGATTTTAGACTTATCGATTCCTAAAAACGTAAACGACGACGTATTAGAAATACCTGGAGTACAACTTGTTCATTTGGATCAATTATCTCAAATGACAGACGATACCTTAGAAAAACGTAAACAATACGTACCTCAGGCGATGCAAATTATCGAAGAAATCAAAGAAGAATTCATTACTTGGACTCAAGCTAGAAAATTTGCACCGACCATCCATGCGCTGAAAGCAAAATTGGAGGAAATCAAAGAAAACGAATTAAAATATCAAAAAAAGAAAATAGAAAACTTTGACGAAGAGCAGGCCGATATTATTACCAGCCGCATTATCCAAAAAATTACAACGCACTTTGCCAACCATCTCAAAGATGAAAACACAGAAGTGAACGAAAGTATCGAATGGATCGAGAAAGTTTTTCAACTTGAAACCTTATGCAATGAGTAAAGTTATACGAATTGGTACCCGCGACAGCGAATTAGCAATGTGGCAGGCAACGACCGTTTCTCAAAAATTAAATGATTTAGGCTATAAAACAGAAATAGTTCCCGTAAAATCTGATGGAGACATCATCCTAGATAAACCTTTGTACGAATTGGGAATCACAGGCATTTTCACTAAAACTTTAGACGTTGCTATGATTTCTGGAAAAGTAGATATTGCTGTGCATTCCATGAAGGATGTACCAACTGCTTTACCACAAGGAATTGTTCAGGCAGCTGTTTTAAAACGTGCCAATGTACTAGATCTTTTAGTTCATAAAGGATCAACCGATTTTTTAAGCAGCAAAGGAACTATAGCCACAGGATCGCTTCGAAGAAAGGCACAATGGTTAAATAAATATCCTTCTCACCAAGTTGATGATTTACGCGGAAACGTAAATACGCGTTTACAAAAGCTAAAAGACAACGACTGGAACGGAGCGATTTTTGCTGCAGCTGGCTTAGAACGTATCAACCTAAAACCATCCGAATTTATTAATCTCGATTGGATGATTCCTGCTCCTGCTCAAGGCGCAATGTTGGTTGTAGCCATGCACGACGATGATTTTTCTCTGGATGCCTTGGCTCATTTAAATGATGTAGAATCAGAAATCACAACGTATATCGAACGTCAGTTTTTACGCACTTTAGAAGGTGGTTGTACTGCACCGATTGGCGCTATTGTAAAGTACAATGAACACGATGATACTTTGCATTTTAAAGGCGTTTTATTGTCTTTAGACGGTTCTAAAAAGTTTGAAATTCAGAAAGATGTTCCTATTGGAGAATGGAAAAAACTAGGCTTTTTTGCTGCAAAGGAAATTTTAGAGAATGGTGGAGAAGCTTTGATGAATGAACTTCGTTTAGCCTTGTAAAAGTGATATAACCGTAGGCTGATTGGACGGATTGTCCTGTTTCAATAAAAAATTATCGAATAATACCTAAAACATTAGCTGATAAAAAGTACAAATAACTAAATTCATTATTAACCCGTAGTTAAAAAAACTACACGAACATTTCAATTAATATGAACAATCTATTAATGAATTTTGGAAATCAGATTCTTGCTACTATCTGTTTAGTAGGTACAATAGCGTATTTTATTTGGTTATACAGAAAAGAAGAAAAAGATAAACTAAAAAGTAGAATAAAGCTTGTATTATTAATTATCCTTTTATTATTAGTTGCAATGTTTGCAATGGATTCTATCTATTTAATATAATGCTTTTTCTCAATTATTTAAGTCCTTATTTCATAAGTCGGTTATTTACAATGCCGCTTATGAAACAATATAGAACTTATATTTTTGCAAAAAAAAATCAGTATTGTCATTGCTGAATGGAGTGAAACGGAATGAAGAATCTAAAAAAGAGATTGCTTCGCCTGTTCAAGCAAAGCCCTCGAACCCTCCTTTGTCGGAATGACAGCATAAACGAAATATAAAATTTGAATAAAAAAACCTGTATATTATCAACAAAAAAACTTCAAAGCAATCAAAAGAACTTTCTTCTGAATGCTGGTTTCTCATTGATTGAAGCAGATTTTATCAAAATATCATTACTGCCTTTTCAATTAGAAGGCACTCCTACTCTATTGTTGTTCACTTCACAAAATGCTGTGAAAAGTGTACTTAAAAATGAAAAAGTGAGTGTATTAAAAAAAATCCCTGCGGTTTGCGTGGGTTTAAAAACAAAGCAACTTTTAGAAGAAAACGGTTTTAGTGTTTTGGAAATGGAAGAATATGCCCATCGATTGGCACCCATTATTCAGAAGAAATTTTCAGAAGAGCATATTGCCTTTTTCGTCGGAAATTTAAGGAGCAACGTTTTACCCGATGCCTTACATGAAAAGAAAATAAAGTTTGAGGAATATTTGGTCTATAAAAACGATGAATCTCCTGTAAAAATCGAAACAACTACAGATGCATTATTGTTTTTTAGTCCTTCGGGAATTCGTAGCTATTTAAAAGAAAATAGCATTGGCAACCAAATGTGCTTTTGTATCGGAACCACTACCGCCGACGCGCTGCAAGACATCACAAAAAACATTGTGATTGCGAACCAGCAAACGGTAGAGAATGTGATTATTCAATGTATTAATTATTATAAAATTTAGTTATAACAGACCAATGAAGGCTGTTAACTTTTAACTTTTGAAATATGTTAAAAAACGATTTATTTTTAAGAGCTTTAAAGGGCGAGTCGGTTGAAAGACCACCAGTATGGATGATGCGTCAAGCTGGACGCTACTTGCCTGAATTCCGTGCATTACGCGACAAATACGACTTCTTTACACGTTGTAGAATGCCTGAAATTGCTGCGGAAATCACCGTTCAACCTATACGTATTGTCAAACCAGATGCTGCGATTTTGTTTTCGGATATCTTAGTAGTTCCACAAGCAATGAATATTGATGTAGAAATGAAAGAAAACATCGGACCTTGGGTACCTAATCCAATTCGTTCGGCAGCTGATGTAGAACAAGTTATCGTTCCAAACATTGAAGAAACATTGGGTTACGTAATGGACGCCATTAAAATCACCAAAGAAATGTTGAACGACGAAGTTCCTTTGATTGGTTTTGCTGGTTCGCCATGGACAATTTTCTGTTATGCTGTAGAAGGAAAAGGCTCGAAAGCGTTTGATACAGCAAAAGGATTCTGTTTTGCGCATCCCGAAGCTGCTCACGCACTATTACAAAAGATTACCGACACTACCATTTTATACTTAAAAGAAAAAGTAAAAGCTGGTGTTGATGCAGTTCAGATTTTCGACTCTTGGGGAGGAATGTTATCTCCAGTTGATTATCAAGAATTCTCTTGGAAATATATCAATCAGATTGTAGAAGCTTTGGCAGACGAAGCTCCAGTAATTGTTTTTGGTAAAGGTTGTTGGTTTGCATTAGGCGATATGGCTAAATCAAGAGCTTCGGCGCTAGGTGTAGATTGGACATGTTCACCAAGAAATGCACGTTATCTGTCTGGAGGAAATATTACACTACAAGGAAACTTCGATCCTTCACGATTGATGTCTCCTATTCCAACCATCAAAAAAATGGTTCACGAAATGATTGATAAATTTGGTAAAGACAAATACATCGTAAATTTAGGACACGGGATTTTACCTCACATTCCGGTTGATCACGCTAAAGCATTTATCGAAGCCGTAAAGGAATATAACAAATAGTTAACAAAAAAACAGTTTACCTTTACGTAAACTGTTTTTATATTTTATAACAATGCTTACAAGTAAAAAAGACGAAACCGAACAACGTTTAAATGCCATTTTACAAAAACTGTCAGGGATTACTTTTGTGCCCGAAAACTGGAAGGAAGACGTTTTTTGGAACACTCTTGAAGAAACAGGTTTCACAAAAGAAGATGTTTTGAATATAGAAGAAGCTAATTTTTTTCAAAAATTCATTGATTTACAATGGCCTTGGGAACAAATTGAACATTTTGCAGATATTTTAGTTGCTTCAGACAACAAAAAACCCAACGCAATTATAAAAGAACGAGCAAAAAACCTTTATCAATTTATTCAAAAAGAAAGTAAAATGTTTTCGTTTCAAATTGCGAGCAAAATAAATAGGTTGTAAAAAAGCAAATCTTATAATTATAGATTAACAGAACATGAAAGATAAATTTTATCAATACATCCAACAATTACAAGATACGATTACCAATAAGTTAGAAGAAGTAGATGGCGTTGCAAAATTCCATCAAGATTTATGGGAACGCCCAGAAGGTGGTGGTGGAAGAACTCGAGTAATTGAAAATGGTGCTATTTTTGAAAAAGGAGGAGTTAATATTTCTGCAGTTCACGGACATTTACCAGAAGCTATGCAAAAGGCGTTTAATGTAGGCGATGTTGATTTTTTTGCTTGCGGATTGAGTTTGGTTATTCATCCTAAAAACCCAATGGTGCCAACCGTTCATGCCAATTGGAGATATTTTGAAATGTACGACAAAACAGGAGCTAAAGTTGGTTCTTGGTTTGGCGGCGGTCAAGATTTGACACCGTATTATTTATTTGAAGAAGATGCAACTCATTTTCATCAAGTTTGTAAAACAGCTTGTGACAAACACAATCCAGAATTTTATCCAAAATACAAACAAATATGTGACGAATATTTCTGGAACGCACACCGAAATGAAGCACGAGGAATAGGTGGTTTATTCTTTGACCACTTACAAGAAACGCCAGAAATGTCTATGGAAGACTGGTATAATTTTGTTACCGAAGTAGGAAATAGCTTTTTAGAAAGTTATGTTCCAATTGTAGAAAAACGCAAAGATTTACCTTATACAACTGAAAATAGAACATGGCAAGAAATCCGTCGTGGTCGTTATGTAGAATTCAATTTAGTACACGACAGAGGAACTATTTTTGGATTGAAAACCAACGGACGTATCGAATCGATTTTAATGAGTCTGCCACCAAATGTTCAATGGGTTTATGATTATCATCCTGAGCCAGGAAGTGAAGAAGAAAAGTTGGTAAAAGTGTTGAAAGAACCGGTGAATTGGCTGTAAGCTTTTAGCTCCTAGCCTTTAGCTTTTTTGAAAATGAGAGATTATAAGAAATACACCGTTTGGCAGAAATCACATCAGTTCGTTTTAGACATTTACAAGGTTACAAAACTGTTTCCTAAAGAAGAATTATTTGGTTTGACAGGTCAAATGAGAAGATCTTCTTCTTCAATTCCAACAAATATTGTTGAAGGTGCAGGTAGAAAAAGCGATAAAGATTTTTGTAGATTTTTATATATTGCGTTCGGTTCCGCAAATGAAATAGAATACCAGATAATTTTATCTAAAGATTTAGACTATATGGATAATGAAACAGCATCAGGTCTATTTTTTAAAATTGAAGAAATAAAAAAGATGCTCAATAAATTAATATCAACGCTCGAAAGCTAAAAGCTAACGGCTAATAGCTATCAGCTAAACAAAAAAACTATGTTCCCATTACACAGAGGTAGAAGATTAAGACAAAACGAATCAATCAGAAGTTTGGTTCGTGAAACAAGTTTAAGTCCGGCAGATTTTATGTTCCCGATGTTTATCGTTGAGGGCGAAAATCAAGAAATTGAAATTCCATCAATGCCTGGCATTTTCCGTCGATCTATTGATTTAACGGTCAAAGAAGTTCAAGAATTGTTCGATTTGGGTATTCGTGCGATAAATATTTACGTAAAAGTTAGCGACGATTTAAAAGACAATACCGGAAAAGAAGCTTGGAATTCAGATGGATTGATGCAACGTGCGATACGTGCCATTAAAGCAGCAGTTCCTGAAATGATTGTCATGCCAGATGTCGCTTTAGATCCGTATTCCATGTACGGACACGACGGTATCATTAAAAACGGAGAAGTGGAAAACGATTCCACCGTAGATGCTTTAGTAAAAATGGCGGTTTCGCACGCCGAAGCCGGTGCCGATTTTGTAGCTCCTTCTGATATGATGGACGGACGTATTTTACGCTTACGCGAAGGTTTAGATAAAGCTGGATTTGTAAACGTGGGTATTATGAGTTATTCAGCAAAATATGCCTCTGCATTCTACGGACCATTCCGTGATGCATTAGACTCTGCACCAAAAGAAACCGGAGAAGTAGTTCCGAAAGACAAAAAGACCTATCAAATGGATTACGCCAACCGCATCGAAGCGATTAAAGAAGCAATTTGGGATGTAGAAGAAGGTGCTGATATGGTAATGGTTAAACCAGGTACTGCTTACTTAGACATCGTTCGTGAAGTTAAAGACAATGTAAATGTGCCGGTTGCAGTTTATCACGTGTCGGGTGAATATGCAATGATTAAAGCTGCAGCTGAAAAAGGTTGGTTAGATCACGATAAAATCATGATGGAACAATTGATGTGTATCAAGCGTGCAGGAGCAATTTTAATTTCTACATACTTTGCAAAAGAAGCTGCAATCTTATTGAAGAACCAATAAAGGTTTTTTTGGCGACTTTTTATCAAGAAACAAACATATTAAGTTACGAAAAAAACATTTGATTTACAAGAACATTTGTCATGATTATTGCGGAAATTTCTAAAGAAATTTGTCTCAAATAATAATCCTAAATACAATAAATATGAGACAAAGAGTTCCCGTATCGCAAATTATGGCAAAGGCTGTAATTGTAGTAAACCCTACAAAAAAAATCAGTGAAGTTAATCAAATGTTCAATGAGTACGGAATTCGCCATATTCCTGTGGTTGAAGGCACAAAATTGGTAGGCGTAATCAGTAAAAACGATGTGTTGAAAATTGGTTACAGCGCTGGTGATACACATCCCGATGCTTTAAACGCTATTTACGACGCTTATGAACTAAAAGATATCATGGTGAACAATCCAGTAACAGTAACTGCCGACACAAATATTAAAGAAGTTGCGGAAATTTTGGCTGAACAAAGTTTTCACTCACTTCCGGTAGTAGAAAAAGAGGAAGTTGTAGGAATTGTAACAACTACCGATTTGGTAAAATACTTATTAGACCAATATTAATAATAAGTAAGAGGCTGTCCAAAAAGGGCAGTCTTTTTTTTATGCAGCTAATTTTTGATAGTG
>CAYNIM010000045.1:18943-19114 GCA_964397335.1 uncultured Flavobacterium sp. | reverse complement strand
CACTCAACTTAAAAGACATACTATAATCGCGTTGAGTGCGTTTTACATATTTTTTCTTTCTTCCATAATAACGATTTCTTTTTTGTATCGCTATTTCAGGAAGGGACAATTTATAAATAAAAAAAGCACTTCAAAAGAGAAGTGCTTTTTTTGTGGTACCTCCAGGAATCG
>CAYNIM010000045.1:0-18843 GCA_964397335.1 uncultured Flavobacterium sp. | reverse complement strand
AACCAGGGACACACGGATTTTCAGTCCGTTGCTCTACCAACTGAGCTAAGGTACCGAGTAATTAAACTCTGTGTTTTTGTGGTACCTCCAGGAATCGAACCAGGGACACACGGATTTTCAGTCCGTTGCTCTACCAACTGAGCTAAGGTACCTTTTTAAGAAGTAATCTACCCCTCAAAAGCGATTGCAAATATAATGGCTTTTTTTAAATATATCCTAATCTTTTTCAAAAAAAAATTAAGTACTTTTGTAACTTATAGAATGCAAAATTATGACTATTTGTATTGACGTAGGTAATACGAGAACAAAAGTAGCTGTGTATGAAAAAGGTACATTGCAACATTTTATACTCACAAGCAACGACAAGTTGGTAAGAAATATAAAGAAAGAGATTCAAAATACGACGGAAAAGATCGAAATCATCCTATCGTCGGTGGTTAATTTATCTGATAAAACCATTAAAAGCTTAGAAAAGCTTGGTCAATTACACATCATATCCCACACAACGCCTCTACCTTTTCAAAACTTGTACGCTACTCCACATACTTTAGGTATCGATCGAATTGTGTTGGTTTCTGGAGCTGTTTTGAAGTATCCTGATCAAAATCGCTTGGTCATCGATGCTGGAACTTGTATCACTTACGATTTTATAAACAGCCAAAATCAATACCATGGAGGTGCAATTTCTCCTGGTATTGCTCTCAGATACAAAAGCTTGAATGATTACACCTCTAATTTACCTTTGGAGAAAATTTCAGAGCTACATCCATTCGTAGGAAGCACTACTTCTGGCTCTATACAATCAGGTGTTTTGAACGGTATAATTGCTGAAATCGAAGCTTTTATAGAACATTTCAAACATCAGGACGAGAATTTAACAGTAATTTTAACAGGCGGAAATTCCGAATTTTTGGTAAACCGTCTAAAAAATAGCATCTTTGCCAATCCAAACTTCTTATTAGAAAGTTTATATTTGTTGCATCAACACATCGTATCGAATGATTAAGAAAATAATATTCGGAGCTACATTTTTAGTAGCTGCCAACGCCCTAGCACAACAGGGTACTGCATCGCCTTACTCCTTTTATGGTTATGGTGACAAACACTTCAAAGGTTCAAACGAAATCAAAACAATGGGCGCCTTAGCTGTTTTTAGCGATAGTTTGCACTTAAATACATTGAATCCCGCTTCGTATGCTGATTTAATGGGTACCACTTTTTCATTTGGAGCTTCATACAAAGTAAACAATTTAAAAAATGTTCATTCATCCGAAAAAGCCAATAGTGGATCGTTTGATTACTTAAATGTGGCTTTTCCCATTGGAAAGTTTGGAGTCGCTTTTGGAATCATGCCCTATTCTTTTGTAGGTTATAATGTACAAAACAGCGGAACAGTGAATGGAATGACAGAAATTAGCCAATATATTGGTGAAGGCGGATTAAACCGTACATTCTTAGGTCTTAGCTATAAAATTAATAAGAACTTCAATATTGGCGTTCAAGGGGCTTATCTATTTGGTGATACAGAAACTAATTTGACTAAGTTCATCGCAGACAATGGTCAAGGAATGCCAATTCCACGAGGAACACGTGCTATAGACCATAACTATTATAGTGGTTTCACTTTCAATGCAGCCGTTAATTATAAACAGCCGTTAAATAATAAATTGACTTTATTTTCGACTGTTACATTTAGTCCTGAATTAGAATTGAGCAACGATTTAACTCAGACTGTTGAAACTGTTGAAACTATACCTAACGGACAAATTTTAGCAATTGACAGTAAAACAACTTCCAAAGAAGGACAAAAAATGCTTTTACCGATGAACTATTCATTAGGAGTTGGAATTGGAAATAATCTTAAATGGTTCGTAGGAGCTGAATACACTGCTTCTGAAACTTCTAAATACAATAATTTTTACAACTACGACAACGCTACCTACAACGACTATTACAAAATAGGTATCGGCGGTTTTTACACTCCAAAATACAACTCTTTTACAAGCTATCTTGAACGCATGACCTATAGAGCTGGTATTAATTACGAAGACACCGGACTGGTTATAAACAATGAGGCCATTAAAGGTTACAATGCAAATATTGGTTTTGGTTTACCTGTGGGTCGCTACAACTCTAACATCAACATTGGCTTTGAATACGGCCAAAGAGGAAATACCAACAGCGGATTGATTAAAGAGAATTATTACGGCATCAACGTTGGATTGTCTTTCAACGATTTCTGGTTTCAAAGAAGAAAGTTTGATTAATTGAAAAGATATTTTGCACATATCGCTGTCATTTCTTTTGTCTTTTGGTCTTGTAGCAATGAATTAAAAGACCTTCAGAACTTAAGTAAAAACGAGCTTTATCCTTCCGGTGAAGCTGACTCGGCTTGGGTTAAATATACAGATTCTGCAATGATTAAAGCAGAATTATTTGCTGTAAAAATGATGGATTACAATGCAGCAAAATATCCATTTAATCATTTTCCAGAGGGAGTTGAAGTTACTATTTTCGATGAAAATAAAAATAAAAACTTTGTAGAAGCAGATCAGGCAACTTCATACTCAAAAACTGGAATCATTGACTTAAGAGGCAATGTAAAAATAACTTCTCACGACGGAAAAATAATGGAAACTCAGCAATTGTATTACGATCAAAAAAGCAACTGGTTTTTTACAGAATATTATTTCAAAGTCACCGATGCCAATAAAAGCTTTTTTGACGGCATTGGAATAGATTTCGATCAAAATTTTAGAATCATCGATGCACAACAAAACCGTGCTGAATATAAAGATATAAAAAATGAAAATTTATAAAATCATTGCCTTCGTTTACTTAGCCTTTGGTATCTTCTTTTTAGTAGATGCCTTTAGATCTTTTAATAACAATGAATCCTATATATTAAGCTTAGCCTTGGCAGTTATGGCTATTTTTATGTTTGTTTTCCGATTAAGAAGCTTAAAACGCTTTCCTAAAAAATAAACAGAAGCCTACAACTCAATAAAATTAAATCAATTGGTGAGTTTTTGTTATAACTCACCAAGATTCCCTCTTTGTTCCTACTACAATTAAAATTCATCAAATATTCTGTCTGGATTTATGTCAGCTTAATTTAGAAACTTGATTTCATAGATTTAAAGCAGAAGACTCATTTACAGAAATAGGATAAATTTCATCGAACTTCAAATTGAATTCTATTCCACTTATTAAATCCTGAAAAACACTATTTTCAAACTAGCAATTTAAAGAAGTATTAAATAACGATTTGTCTTTGATGTAATTAACTCACAAATCACATACTACTTATTTATCAAATAAAATTCTTAGTTAAAATCATCATTCTTTTATAAAAAGAAAACACTTGCAATTTCTGCGATCAAATGGATTTAGGATCTACAAGCGAATACAACAATTTTTTTTCTATTATTTTTTTTTATTAAATAGATTATTGTATTTTCGCTGACTGAAAAGAATTTCACATAATAAAAAATGGCAGTTTTACAAAAAATTAGAGAAAGATCCGGCCTACTTGTAGGAGTTATCGGATTTTGTATTTTAGCATTTGTCGCAGGAGACTTGTTGAGTGGTGGTCTAAGCGTTAGTTCTCGCAATGTTGGAGAAGTAAACGGAGTTAGTATAGCCACCGAAGAATATAGAATGAAGGTTTTTAATCTTGAACAAAATAACCGCATGTCGGGTTCTGCGGCTTATGAGCAAGTTTGGAACAATGAAATTCGTTCAATTTTATTAACAGAACAATTTGACAAAGCAGGTTTGCGTTTAGGTAAAGACCAAATAATTAACGTTATTAAAACCGATCCTAACTTTGCTCAAAACCCACAGTTTCAAAATGAATTGGGCCAATTTGATATTAACAAATTCAATGCTTTCTTGGCACAAATGCAAGCTGCAGGTCCTCAAGAATGGAACAACTGGATTGCTTACGAACAAGAGTTAGAAAATTATGCTAAAGAACAGGTTTACTACACCATGATAAAAGGTGCAATGGTTACTACCTCTGCTGAAGCTAAAATGGCCTACAAAAAAGATGCTGCTAAAGTATCTTTTGATTATGTGACCATTCCTTACAATACCATCAACGACGAGGAAGTAAAAGTTACCGATGAAGAAATTAATGCTTATGTAAAAAAATATCCTAAGCAATTCAAAACTACACCTTCAAGAGAAGTTGAATATGTGTTTATTGAAAACAAACCATCAATTAAAGATGAACAAGTTACTAAAAAATCTTTAGAAGATTTATTGCAACCAACTATTGTTTTCAATCAAAGCACTGGAGTAAATGACACCATTTCTGGATTTGCAAAAGCTACAGACTTAAGAACTTATGTAGATATGAACTCAGACGTTCCGTTTGATTCTACTTTCTATGCAAAAGAACAATTACCAACAGAACATGCAGAACAATTATACAATTTGGCGCCAGGTACTATCTACGGTCCTTATAAGTTCAATGATTACTACGCAGTTTCTAGATTGATAACCAAAAGAATGCATACAGAAAGTGTAGACGCATCACACATCTTGATTTCTTACCAAGGAGCAATGAATGTAGATCCGACAGTTACACTTTCAAAAGAAGAAGCTAAAGAAAAAGCTGACAACCTATTAAGACAGCTTCAAAATGGTGCTGATTTTGCATCACTAGCAAGCGAAAACTCTACCGATCCAGGTTCTAGCAACAACGGTGGAAAATATGAAAACATCAGCAAAAACCAAATGGTTCCTCAGTTTGATGAATATATTTTCAATAATCCTGTAGGTAAATTAGGAGTGGTTGAAACAGATTTTGGTTTCCACGTTCTAAAAGTTGACAAAATCAACGAAAAAGAAGGTGTTCAATTAGCAACCATTGCAAAAAGAATTGAAGCTTCTACTGCAACAGAAGACCAATTATTTGCGACTGCTACAAAATTCCAACAAACAGTAGAAAACAACAGCGAATTTTCTAAAGTTGCTAGCGAACAAAATTTAATTGCTCATCCAGCTGCTAAAATCAATGCTTTCGCAGATCAATTGCCAGGTGTTGGTTCAAATACTGAAGCTATTCGTTGGGCATATAACAAACACACAAAAGTTGGTGATGTTAGAAAATTTGATACTGCCGACGGTCACTTGATCATCAAATTAAGCTCGATCAACGATTCTGATTTAATGACTGCAACTGAAGCACGTCCTCTAGTTGAATCAACTTTAATGAATCAGAAGAAAGCTAATTTACTACGCGCAAAAATGTCAGGAAATACTTTGGAAGAAGTTGCTAAAAATGCTTCGATTGGTGTAATCAATGCAATTGACGTGACTGCTGCTAATCCACTAGTAAACGGTTTCCAAGAACCATTAGTTGTAGGAAATGCTTTTGGAAAAGAAATCAATGAAGTTTCTAAACTAATCGACGGTAGTAATGGTGTATATATGGTTCAAACCAAAAAAATTACTCCAGCAGTAGACTTACCAAACTATGAAACATACAGACAAAGAGTAAGCACGAACAATCGTAATATTGTGCAAAGTCAAGTATATGGCACTATCTATAATAATGCCAAAATCAAAGACAACAGAGCTAAAGTTTTACAATAAACAAGCTACATTAATCAAAGCCCGTTTTTACAACGGGCTTTTTTATTGCTCAATATTTCTTACATTTGCACTTAATAAACTATTACTAATAAAATGAAAGCATACGTATTTCCAGGACAAGGTGCTCAATTCTCAGGAATGGGCAAAGACTTATATGAAACTTCTGCTGTTGCCAAAGAAATGTTTGACAAAGCCAATGAGATATTAGGTTTCAATATCACCGATATTATGTTCAACGGTACAGATGAAGAACTAAAGCAAACAAAAGTTACGCAACCAGCTGTATTTTTACACTCGGTAATTTTAGCTAAAACGCTAGCTGATTTCAAACCCGAAATGGTTGCAGGTCATTCGCTAGGTGAATTTTCTGCATTGGTTGCAAATGGAGCTTTATCTTTTGAAGACGGCTTAAAGTTAGTTTCTAAAAGAGCTCTAGCCATGCAAAAAGCTTGCGAAATCACACCTTCAACTATGGCTGCTGTTTTGAATTTAGAAGATAAAGTTGTAGAAGACATTTGCGCTTCAATCGACGGTGTTGTTGTAGCTGCAAATTATAATTGCCCTGGACAATTAGTTATTTCAGGAGAAACCAAGGCTGTTGAACTAGCCTGTGAAAAAATGAAAGAAGCAGGTGCCAGACGCGCTTTAATTTTACCTGTTGGTGGCGCTTTCCACTCACCGATGATGGAACCTGCCCGTGAAGAATTGGCAGCAGCGATTGAAGCAACAAACTTCTCTACTCCTATTTGTCCGGTTTACCAAAACGTAACCGCAAGCGCTGTTTCTGATCCAGTGGAAATTAAAGCCAACTTGATCACTCAATTAACAGCTCCAGTACGTTGGACACAATCGGTACAACAAATGATAGCAGATGGCGCAACATCTTTTACTGAAGTTGGTCCAGGAAAAGTATTGATGGGATTAATCAATAAAATTGATAAATCAGTAGAGACCATAAAAGCGGAATAATAGATCAAGGTTGTTTAAAGCAAGTATTTAAACAACCTTTTTCTTATAATTTCAGTCATAAAAGCTTCAATCTTTAGAGTTCAACTAATGAAAGTGACAGATTAAGTTTTTCTCTTTTAAATTCCCTATAAATAGATTATTTTTGCAGCGTTTTAAACTCATTTCACTATGTATCGTTCAATAATTCGTCCGTTATTTTTCAAATTTGATCCAGAAAAAGTTCATCATTTTACTTTTTCAATGATTAAAATCATGCATAAAATTCCAGGTGTAGCTGGACTTATTAAATCTAAATATCAAATAAACGACGTAAGATTAGAACGTGAGGTTTTTGGTTTGAAATTTAAAAACCCAGTGGGTTTAGCTGCAGGATTAGACAAAGATGCTAAAATCTACAACGAATTGGATTCCTTTGGATTTGGATTCATTGAAATTGGTACAATCACTCCAAAACCACAAGATGGAAATCCACCAAAAAGACTTTTTCGCTTAAAGGAAGATTCAGGAATTATTAATCGAATGGGGTTTAACAACGGTGGTATTGAATTGGCAGTTGAGCGTTTAAAGAAAAATAAAGGAGTTTTAATCGGAGGAAATATCGGAAAAAACAAAGCTACGCCTAATGAAGAAGCGGTTAATGACTACTTGTTGTGTTTCGATGCATTGTTTGATTACGTTGACTATTTTGTTGTGAATGTAAGTTCTCCAAACACTCCAAATTTACGTGCTTTGCAAGACAAAGAACCATTGATGGAACTCTTATCAACCTTACAGACCAAAAATCTTGAAAAATCAAATCCGAAACCTATCTTATTAAAAATCGCACCGGATTTGACCAATGAACAACTTCTAGACATCATTGAGATTGTTGATACGACTAAAATTGCAGGAGTAATTGCAACCAACACTACACTTTCTCGAGATGGCTTAAAATCAAAAAACAAAAACGAAACGGGCGGACTTTCTGGAAAACCTTTGACGAAACGTTCAACTGAAGTGATTCGTTTTTTAGCTCAAAACAGTAATAAATCATTTCCTATCATTGGTGTCGGAGGTATTCATACTGCAGCAGACGCTATTGAGAAATTAGATGCTGGTGCAGATTTAGTGCAAATTTACACTGGATTCATTTATGAAGGACCAGATTTGATTAAATCAATCAATCAAGCGATACTAAATAGAAATTAATGAATACGGAAACCGTAATTTCCTTTTTCTTTGCAAGTTTAGCACTAACTATTGCACCCGGCCCGGATGTTATGTACGTGCTTTCAACTAGCATAACTAAAGGAAAACAACACGGAATTGCCGCAGCTATAGGGCTAAGTTGTGGATTGATTTTTCATAGTACATTACTTGCTTTTGGGATTTCAACCCTTATCGTTAAAAGCCCTACAATGTATAATAGCATCAAAGTTCTTGGTGCTTTATATTTGCTTTGGCTTGCCTATAACGTTTTTAAATCTGAAAGTTCATTTCGACTCAAGACCCAAGAACAAAGTAGTATTCATGTTTGGAAAAACGCACTTCAAGGTTTGATTATGAATCTTCTAAATCCAAAAGTCATGTTGTTTTTCTTGGCGCTTTTTCCAACATTTATAAATTCAAACGCAGACAATATTAAAACACAAGTCTATACTTTAGGATTTATTTCATTTTCACAAGCTTTAGTTGTTTTTAGTTTATACGCACTTTTAGCATCCAAACTGACAAATTTTCTCAGAGAAAACCATTCCTTTAATTTACTATTAAAATGGTTACAAATAATTGTATTTGCAGGTTTAGCCGTATTCATGCTGTTATAAACTTATTATTAAATATCTGAAACTAAAAGATTTCAAACAAAAAATAAATGTTTTTTTTTATTCAATTCTTGTTTGTATCACAATATTTTATAAATTTAGCATAAAAAACTGCATCAAAATGTAGTTTTAGAAAGTATGAAAACAATAAACATCATAGGATTTGGGAATGTTGCTTTTCATTTTATACAGAAGATCAACACATTACCTAATTACAAATTACAACAAGTATTAGTTAGAAACAAAAAGAATGCAGAGGGTTTATTAGCTCCTGATCAAATAGTAACACAGATAGAGCAACTACAAGTTGCAGATTTGACAATTATTTCTGTTGCTGATGATGCTATTAAAGAAGTTGCTGAAGCGATTCCTTATAAAAATAAATTAATCGTACATACTTCAGGAACCACATCAATGGAAGTCTTGAAAACTCACGACCGCAGAGGAGTTTTTTATCCTTTACAGACTTTTTCAAAAAGTCGTGAAGTGAATTTTCAAAACATTCCTCTTTGCTTAGAAACAAACAACGAGAACGACTGGAATGAACTAAAAGCGCTTGCCAGTCAAATGTCGGAAAAAGTCTATAAAATTTCGTCAGAGCAAAGAAGAAGTTTACATGTTGCTGCTGTTTTTGTGAGCAATTTCACAAATCATATGTACACCATTGGCAATGAAATATGTGAGGAAAACAAGGTGCCGTTTGAAGTTTTACATCCATTGATAGAAGAAACGGCGGCAAAAATTAAAACATTACCTCCTCTAAAAGCTCAAACCGGACCAGCAATCCGACACGACGAAGTGACCCTGAAAACACATCAGGATTTTTTAAAAAACGAAACCTATAAAAACATTTATAAAACAATTACAGAATCCATACAAAATGTCTAAAAGTTATAAAGAATACATGAACGAAGTCAACACCTTTATTTTTGATGTTGATGGAGTTTTGACCGATGGAACCATTCAAGTTACTCAAGAAGGTGCTTTGTTAAGAACAATGAATATTAGAGACGGATATGCACTAAAAGCCGCTGTTGATAAAGGATACAATGTATGTGTCATTTCTGGTGGTTCCAGCGAAGGAGTTCGCGTTCGACTTAGAAATTTAGGAGTATTTGACGTTCATTTAGGCGTATCAGACAAAGTGGCCGTTTTTGAAGAATATCTTCATGTAAACAACATCAAGCCTGAACAGGTTTTATACATGGGTGATGATTTACCAGATTATTGGGTTATGCAAAAAGCAGGTTTGCCTACTTGCCCTCAAGATGCGGCACCTGAAATAAAACAAATAAGTAAATACATCTCTCACATCAATGGTGGCAAAGGAGCCGTACGAGATGTGATTGAGCAAGTGATGAAAGTTCAAGCACGGTGGCTTGAGCATTTCGAAGCAAAATTTGATTAACAATTAATAAAATAGATAAGTTATGAAAGTTTTAATGAAAGATCAAGCACAAATAATCCTACAGATTATTATTTCGGTTTTAATATTCCGTTTTGTTTTATTCGAAAACAACATTCTAGATTTAGGACTTTCAAAACTCTATTATTTCTTGTTTCTGATTGCTTTAGGAATTGTTATGTATGGTGGCATTTTACTTTATAGAGTTGTACTTCAAGAAGAATTTCCCACAAAAAACATAGAAAAAAACATAGAAAAATCCTATTATATATACCTTGCCGTAAACGTAATTGGAATCGGTATTAGTTTTTTTATTGCAAATGCCATTGAAAAAACCTATTATTTCGGTTTTTTCCTCACATTGGCAGCCATCATCTATCTCTATGTCACACAATGGAGAAAAGTTTTATTGTTTGACAACATTATTTATTCCCTCATCATCACCTTTCCTCTCTTTTCAATGGTTTTGGTGGATTTGATGCCTTCACTGAATGTATTTGAACACGAAAATAATGCAGAAAAACAACAGATGCTTAATATTTCATTACAAATATGCACTTTACTTTTTGTTCTTTATTTTGTTAAAACCATTGTTATCGACCTAAAATTCATGGAGTTAGATATAAAATACAAAAGAAAATCCTTAGCAACACTTCATGGTCGAGAAAAAGGCGCCAAACGCACTACCTATTTGTCGTTGCTTCCTTTAATGTTAATTATTATCTTTTGTTTAATGCACACCAATCTCACTTATCTAATTGGTTATATTGCAGTTGCTGTTGTTCTACCCTACCTCTTTTACCTGTTCAAACTATGGAACGCTCAAACAACAAGAGATTTCACTTTTACCAACAATATTTTAAACGCAATCATTTGGTTAACTATATTTTCTGTAGTAGTTTTATTTTTTAATTTAAAATGAAATGAATCTCAAAGAGAAACTGAGTCCTTACAACATAATTTTAGCATCAGGTTCACCTCGAAGAAAGCAATTATTAACAGATTTAGGTTTAGATTTTAAAGTTTGTTCTACCGATATTGACGAAACTTTCCCTGCTCATTTGAAAGGGAAAGAAATCGCACTATACCTGGCCGAACGCAAAGCAGACGCATCCAATCCTCTGACTAAAAACGATTTAATAATAACTTGCGACACGATTGTTTGGCTAGATAATGTGGCTTTAGAAAAACCGGCAAGCAAAACAGAGGCTCAAACCATGCTAAAAAAACTTTCAGGAAACATCCACCAAGTCATCAGCGCGGTTTGCATCAAAACACTTAAAGATAAAAAACTCTTTTACGATAGTACCGAAGTAACCTTTGGTGCACTGACCGATGATGAAATCGACTATTACATCGATCATTACAAACCTTTTGACAAAGCTGGTGCCTACGGTATTCAAGAATGGATTGGCTTAATTGGAATCGAAAAAATCAATGGCTCTTATACCAATGTTGTAGGAATGCCAATGGAAAAATTATACAAAAACTTAATGCAACTCTAAAAAATGTTTGAAACTCTTGAATTATCAAATTATTACGGAAAAATCATAGGCACAATCGTTATTATAGCCTTACTTTACATCATTCGGATTTTAATCTCCAAAATCATATCAAAAGTTGCAGATTATTCAGAGAAAGCAGAAAATCGCAGCAAACTCATCATTAAATACATCAACACTTTTTTAAATATCCTTTTCTTTACCTTCCTTATTATATTATGGGGTGTCGATACTAAAAGCCTGTTTGGTTTTATGGGAGCAGCCATCACATTTATTGGAGTTGCTTTGTTTGCTCAATGGTCGGTTTTAAGTAATTTCACTGCCGGTATGATTATGTTTTTTGGTTTCCCATACAACATTGGCGATCGTATTAAAATCCACGACAAAGATTTCCCTATTGAAGCAAAAATTGACGATATCAAGGCATTTCACACAATTTTAATCACAGATAATGACGAGAAAATATCCTATCCAAACAACTTATTCTTGCAGAAATCTGTAGAGATAATGTAATGAAGTATTTAGGAAATTTTAAGTTTTAACCCACTATGGGATTAGAAGAAAATGACTAAATTGCATTCGTTTTTTGATTGGGCGTTCCCTACGGTCGGGCTTTCCGTTACAATCTTTTTGTTCGTTCCTCTCAAAAAGGATTTCTACTGCAATCCCTAACGCAAATTACAACCCATTCGCGGTAGTAAGTCAAGCTGGATTGCTTAAAAAAATGAAAAATGAAAAACTATATTTTCTGTATTTTTTGTCTATTTTTTGTGCAAAACCTAATAGCACAAAAACCTCAAACCCCTACTCCATCCGAAATTTATTTCAAAATGGAAAAACTCAATGTGTTAGCAAGTGCCATGTATGTTGCAGCACATCCAGATGATGAAAACACACGCTTAATTACTTATTTAACACATCACGATAAAGCGCACACAAATTATTTGTCGCTGACCCGAGGAAACGGTGGCCAAAATTTAATCAGCAACGAGTTGGGTGCCGACTTAGGAATTATCAGAACTCATGAATTGTGGAATGCTCGAGAAATCGACCGAGGTCATCAATTTTTTTCGACAGCAGACGATTTTGGATATTCCAAAAACCCACAAGAAACCTTTGATAAATGGGACAAAGAAGCCCTTTTACAACAAATGGTGTACATGATTCGAAAAGAACAACCCGATGTGATCATCAATCGCTTTGATCACCGAAGTGAAGGAACAACTCACGGACATCACACCGCATCGGCACAACTTTCAAAACAAGCTTTCGCACTAGCAAACGATGCTTCGTACCAAATTGAGAACAATAATTATTTAAAAACTTGGCAACCTAAACGATTATTTTTCAATGTTTCTTGGTTCTTTTTTGGAAGTAAACAAGCATTTGAAAAGGCCGATAAATCAAAATATATCCCGTTGAATATCGGTGTTTTTTATCATCATTTAGGGAAAAACAATCAGGAAATTGCATCGCTGAGCCGCAGCCAGCATCAGTCGCAAGGCTTTGGTGATTTGTCTTCTCGTGGAGACGAAATTGATTATGTAGAATTAGTTGATGGAGAAAATTTAAAATCATCTAATTTATTTGAAGGAATTGATACTTCTTGGAACAGAATTGAAGGCGGACAAAAAATTCAACCTTTAGTTACACAATTACTCAACGAATACGATTTTAAAAATCCATCTAAATCCATTGATTTGTTGACTATTATATATTCAGAAATTGATAAATTGCCCGAAAGCATCTGGAAAGAGCGTAAACAAAACGAGGTTAAAGAACTGATTAAAAGCTGTGCCGGATTGTTTTTAGATTTTACAGCAAACCAACCTTACACCACACCAAACGAAAAAGTTGAAGTACGAGTTGAAGTTGCAAATAGAGCTAAAAGATATATCACTTTAAAAGACATTCAAATCAACAATCAAACAAAAACCATCGATCGACTTTTAAATCATCATGAGGTTTTTTACGATTATTTTTCCACTGAATTTACAGATAAAAATTTAACCGGTTTTAAATCCATTCAGACTTTCGGTGATTTCGAAGGTCAGTTTCAGCAAAAAAACACGCAATCCATTGGGATTGAAATCAATAAAATATATTTCTCTTTTCCTATAAAAATTCAATACCGTTACAAAGATGTGGTAAAGGGAGAAATTTATGAACCTTTTCATGTAATACGAAGAATTTCAGCGCAATTCAAGCAGCCTGTTTATATTTCAAATGAACAAGCACAGAAAGCTTCTGTCTTGGTGAGTAATTATTCAAACGAAACAATAAATGTAAAACTGACCTTAAACAGATTTATTGAAGGTTGGAAAACAACTAGGGAAATCTACGGAGAAGTTCCATTTACAATAAATGCAAATGAACAAAACAAAGAAATAGAAATTCCTCGTCTATTAAGAAGCGAAAATCAATTTTCAGTAGGTGTTCAAGAAAACCATTCTAAAAGTACTTATACAGGAGAAACTAAATGGATTGATTACCAACATATTCCTTTGAGTTATTATATAAGACCAGCTGAAACCAAAGTAATCTCTTTTGATAAATCTCTACTAAAAAAACAGCACCTAGGTTACATTATGGGTGCTGGCGATGAAATTCCACAGGTGCTTCAAAACCTAGGTTATCAAGTAGATTTAATCGATCTAAAATCCATAAAAAAAGAAGATTTATCAAAATATGAAACCATTATTTTGGGCATTCGCGCATTTAATACCGAGGATGAATTGGCAGTTAAAAACCAATGGTTATTTGATTATACTAAAAATGGCGGAACAGTTATTGTGCAATATCTGACTAATATCAATCTAAAAACAGAAAACATTGCGCCGTTTGATTTAAAAATCGGAAAAACAAGAGTGACAGATGAAAACGCACCCGTTCAATTCCTTTTCCCAAATGATAGGTTACTGAATAAACCGTTTAAGATTTCTCAGAAAAACTTTCAAAATTGGATACAAGAGCAAGGATTGTATTACGCCGACAGCTATTCGGAACAATTCAAACCAGTTTTCAGTTCCAACGATCCCAACGAAAATCCTGCAAAAGGCGGTTTAGTGGTTGCTTCGTACGGAAAAGGTTATTATATTTATACAGGATTGAGTTTTTTTAGACAACTTCCTGCAGGAAACACCGGTGCTTTAGAACTATTTGTTAACTTAATAGAATTAAAAAATGATGAATGATTTCAAACATATTAAATGGCGAAAAAGTTACACCATCGTGCTTTTGGTCAACTTGTTATATTTAGTTATTTTTTATTTTATCATGTAATTTTTCGCTTGAAATGGAATTAGTAGACTGGATCATTCTCCTAGGAACACTTTTATTTATAGTGCTTTACGGGACATATAAAACAAAAGGAAGTAAAAATATAGAAGAATATATTTTGGCAAACCAAACGACCAACTGGTTCACTGTGGGATTGTCGGTAATGGCCACTCAGGCAAGTGCAATTACATTTCTATCTACACCTGGTCAAGCCTATCACGACGGTATGGGGTTTGTGCAATTTTACTTTGGTTTACCTCTAGCAATGATTGTGATTTGCATGGTTTTTATTCCTGTATTTCATCGCCTTAAAGTATATACTGCATACGAATTTTTAGAACAGCGTTTTGATTTAAGTACACGTACCCTAGCTTCTGTTATATTTTTGATTCAAAGAAGTATTGGTACAGGTATTACTATTTATGCTCCGGCAATTATTCTCTCGTCTATTTTAAATTGGGATTTGACCTACATCATTATAGCAATTGGAATCGTTATTATATTTTACACCTATTTCGGAGGAACTAAAGCACTCAATATCACACAAAAACAACAAGCATTTGTCATAATGGCAGGAATGTTTCTCACCTTTTTCATCATTTTATTTCGCTTGCCAGAAGATGTCAACTTCATTAATGTATTTGACGTTGCTAAAATCGAAGGAAAATTAGAATTATTGAATTTCTCTACTGATTTCAACGAACGATATACAGTTTGGAGCGGATTAACTGCAGGTTTTTTTCTCATGCTGGCTTATTTTGGTACCGATCAATCTCAAGTAGGAAGGTATTTATCTGGAAAAAGTATTAAAGAAACGCAAATGGGATTACTGATGAACGGAGCACTTAAAGTTCCAATGCAGTTTTTCATACTTTTAGTAGGTGTAATGGTTTTTATCTTTTTCCATTTTTATCAAGCACCATTGCATTTTAATCCGGTCAACACCGAAAAAGTATTGCAATCAGAATATCGTGAAGAATATCAAGAATTAGAATTAGAGTTAGCTCAACTTTTAGATGAAAAAAAAGAAGTAACCCAAATCTACGCCGGACAATTAAATCAAGGATTTGACAACGAACTTTTAGAAGAGAAATTAGTCGCTCTTAACGATTTTGAAGGCGAATTACGCGAAGAAGCTAAAACCATTATCGCAAAAGTTGATACAAAAGCCGAATTAAACGATAAAGATTATGTTTTTATCTACTTTATTTTAAATCACTTACCACATGGAGTGATTGGGTTTTTACTGGCAATGATTTTCTCGGCAGCCATGTCAAGTTCTGCTTCTGGTCTTTATGCAGTTGCATCAAGTTCAGCCATAGATCTTTACAAAACCTATAATCCAAATAGATCTGAAGCACATTATTTAAAAACGACAAAATACTTAGTAATATTTTGGGGAATCATCTGTATATTAGCTGCTTGTGTAATTACTCTATTTGAAAATCTAATTCAATTAGTCAATATCATCGGTTCCATTTTTTACGGAACAGTCTTAGGTATTTTCTTAATTGCTTTCTTTTTTAAATACATTAAAGCAAAAGCTACATTTTGGGCAGCTTTGCTTACACAAATTTTTATCATATATTTTTATTTCGAATTTATTTTTGAAAAACAATCTGTAAGCTATTTATGGTTGAATCCGTTGGGAGTATTATTAGTGATCTTTTGTGGTTTCTTGTTTCAATTTTTCATCAATAAATACCGTGCTGTGAGCCTAAAAAACGAGTAAAATCCAATTTGTTCATTTCATAATTTAAGGAACAGATTATCAGCGACCAAATCGTCTTATTTTTTTTAACTTGATTTTTTGAATTAAAAAGATCTCCCAAAAGGAAACTAAGAACTTTAAGATGTGAGTATTATAAATTCATTATTTTTACGTAATTTTATAGAAAAAATATATGGCTCGTACACCGTCCACTATGTTGGCATTAGGCACTGTGGCTCCCAATTTTATGCTATGGGACAGTGTTACTCAAAAATTTAAAAGTCTTGAAGACGTTAAAGGAAAAAAAGGCACTTTAATTTTTTTCATTTGTAACCATTGTCCATTTGTTCATCATGTGATTGAGGAGATTGTTCGGATTTCAAATGATTACCGAGTGGAAGGAATCAGCTTTGTAGCCATTTCTAGCAACGATGTAAGTCAATATCCCGAAGATGCCCCAGAATTGATGACCGAATTTGCCTACAAACATCGATTCCATTTTCCTTATCTCTACGATGAGACTCAAGAAATAGCTAAGGCCTACGATGCTGCTTGCACTCCAGATTTTTATTTATTTAATGCAAACAACCGCTTGGTGTATCGGGGTCAATTAGACGATTCTCGCCCCAACAATGGGGTCGTTGTGAGTGGTTCAGACTTGAGAAACGCCATCGATGGACTGCTTTACAATCGAATAATCAACGAGTTACAAAAACCAAGCTTAGGGTGTAATATTAAGTGGAAATTAAGATAATTGTTCAATACTTTTTATACCTTTGCACCGTTATCTTCCTTTAAGATTATCGAAAAATAGAAGGTGTAATTTACGAATTAACTAATACACTAGCCTCATAAAGCACTATTGAATGTAAATATTTTAAAGAATTTAGATAATTAAAAAAAAGAATTATACAACAACAAAGAATTATTGTATTTAAAAAGCTATGTTACACCAAAAATTTTTAAATCGATTTGTACTTAGACAAGTAATTTGGGCGTTTGTTATCACCTATTTGGCTACTACACTGTATTTGGTTTTCTTTAGAGAATGGAGCTATGTAATTTTAATTGTTCCCGCAATTTTATTTTACTTAGCTTTTAAAGATGCTTTTCAAACGAAGCACACTATTCGTAAAAACTACCCAATTATAGGACGCTTGAGATATATTCTTGAAGAGATTCGTCCAGAACTTCGTCAGTACTTTTGGGAGGGTGAATTGGATGGAAAACCTTTCAATCGTCGTGAGCGCTCGATTGTTTATCAACGTGCAAAAAACGAAAAACAAACGATTTCTTTTGGAATGCAAGACGATCCAAATCGCCTTGGCTACGAATGGGCTGCACACTCGGCCTATCCAAAAACACTTTCTGATTTTAATTTTAGAACATTAATTGGAAACGAGCAATGTTCGCAACCATATAGTGCTAGTATTTACAATATTAGTGCGATGAGTTATGGTGCTTTGAGTAAAAAAGCGATTAGCTCTCTAAATAAAGGTGCAAAATTAGGTGGATTTGCTCACAATACCGGAGAAGGTGGAATTTCACCTTATCACAGATCTGGTGGTGATTTAATTTGGCAAATTGGTACTGGTTATTTTGGTTGTAGAGACGAGCACGGCTTTTTTAACGAAGAGTTATTCAGCGAACGTTCTCAATATCCAGAGGTTAAGATGATTGAATTAAAACTTTCTCAGGGTGCTAAACCAGGACATGGAGGATTGTTACCTGCTGAAAAGAATACTATTGAAGTTTCTGAGATACGAAATGTAAAACCATATACAACTGTTCACTCACCTTCTTCACATTCAGCATTTAGCAATGCAACTGAATTAGCTCATTTCATAGGAAAACTACGTAAATTGAGCGGTGGTAAACCTGTTGGATTCAAAATTTGTATTGGACGTAAAGATGAATTCACTTCTATGATTCAAGCGTTTAGCGAAACTGGTATTTATCCTGACTTTATCACTATTGATGGAGCTGAAGGTGGTACAGGAGCAGCACCGTTAGAGTTTATAGATTATATGGGAATGGCGCTATCTGACGCATTAGTTTTTGCAGATAAAACATTAAAACAATACAATATTAGACAACACGTAAAACTAATTGCAGCTGGAAAAGTAATTTCTGCTTTTGATTTAGCTAAAACTATGGCTTTAGGTGCAGATGCATGTTACTCTGCTCGAGGAATGATGTTTGCTCTAGGTTGTATTCAAGCTTTAATGTGCGACAGTGGACGTTGTCCGGTTGGTATCGCTACTCAAGACCCATTACTTTATGAAGGGATGGACGTAACCGACAAATCAGTTCGTGTTGCTACATTCCACAAAAACACTATGAAAGCTTTTGGTGAATTCATCGGAGCCTGCGGTTTTTCAAAACCAACAGAAATCATTCCAGATGTATTTCATAAAAGAACCGAACACGGTAGAAACATTAGTTTTAAAGAAATGTACTTTAATGAACAATAGAAAAAAAGCTGTCCTTTTAGACAGCTTTTTTTATACATATTCTGTCCCGTCCTGAAATAGCGATACAAAAAAGAAATCGTTATTATGGAAGAAAGAA
>CAYNIM010000044.1:0-20572 GCA_964397335.1 uncultured Flavobacterium sp. | reverse complement strand
TTATTATATTTATTTAACTATAATCCTGTCCGACTTTTTAGGGGGCTAAAACAGTACTAAAGATGAAATTTTTGCTTTTGCAGGTTTGTATTCTACTTGGAAAAATCCACAGTCAGGTTACTCAATGCTAACTTATACCATTCTTACAACAGAAGCAAATGAGTTAATGGCCGAAATTCATAACAATAAAAAAAGAATGCCCGTAGTTCTAAACAATGAGCATCATGCACTTTGGCTTCAAGGTGACAATTACAAGGATTTTGCATATCCTTATCAAACTAATTTGATGGCAAATCCTGTTCCTTAACCTTTTTTAAAAATTCTTTAAAATGTAAATTCTCAGTGTAGGAAATATCTATTCTTTTTTCTCCGTCTATTATAATTTCAAAACTCTCAAAATTCACTTTGGGATTATATTCTGGCATCCAATCGTCATCAGTTCCATTATCTAAAATATTAAATGGTTCATATACCAATGTATAATCAAATTCTAATTTAGTTTCTATATCAATTATCAGCTGTGCAAAACTACAGGCATATTTAAAAGGAATTTCATTTTTAAAAAAATACAAAGCAATAATTTGGACTTTATGCTCAAAATCAAAAGGTATATCAATCCATTCTTCAAAAACATATTGATCTAATGCGTGTGTAAAATCATTTAAATCCATAGTATTTATTTTTGGATTAAATTACAAAATATAATTTAGTTCAACGATTGGTAAATAGTGTAACAAATAAAAGAAGGAAAGTTTACGGGATACCTGTATTTACTCCTAAAATTACTGCTAGTATATCTTAAAGCTGCACTTCGAAAACTCCATAATACGTAATAAGCTACTCCGGTTCCGTTCAACGGGCTTTCATCTCGTGCCCTCCGGGCAAGACGAAAGCTTAGTTATTAGCTGCAGTACGTATTATTATTATTAAATATCAAATACACCTATAACAATGGTATCGTAGCCAAAGATGAAAAATTGGCATCAATGAATTTCCTGAACGCATTGGAAAAACTACCTGTTTATGTTGAACAGGAGCAAAAGAAAATAGCCGAAATACAAAAAGATTTACCTGTTATTCACGAAGTAATTAACGGTACGTGGACTAAAGAAATTCGATTGAGCGAACTTAAAACGGAACTGGCATCTGTGGAGCGTAAGATACAGTTATCCATCAAACCCGAAACGAAAGAAGAACCATCCGAAAAGCAGAAAGAAGCCCCAAAGGTTTCAGAAAGTATTGTACGGACAAAAGGTCTTCATCTGCCACGAGGGGTGTTATAAGAAAGTTTATTATATTTCGTCCTCTTCATCCATTTTCTTAATTAAGGCATCCCGTAAATTGTCAAGGAATTTCGTTCGGTTAATTTTACGGGCTTTCAATTCCATAAACGTATGGTAGAAATCGCCGAAATCAATATTAAATGTGCTTTCAAATGTTTTGGCAATTAGTTTTATATCGGTATTTCCGTTGTTGAATACACCTTGTGCGTAGAGTGCATAAATCAACTCGGTTAATGCTGTTTTACTTCCCGTCCAGCTCAAAGGAGATATACTATTTGCTTTCTTATAATGTTTGTTATTTAGCTGGTCTTCAAGATAAACTTGTATTAAATCGTTTGCCGATATCTTAGCTACTTTGTAATCGGCAATGGTAGAAAAGGAATGGTCTGTTTCAAAATAGATGGTATCTAAATTTAGCTTAATATCATACTTTCCCCGAACAAATAGTTGGTTATCAATAAAGGTATTGTTAGTACGGTAATATTTATAAAATTCAAGATTATTGTCAAAAAATCTTTTGAGTTTCTTCAATTCGGTATTGAAGTATTTCTTTGCAGACTTTGTTTCATTTGGATTTTTACTTTCTATTTTATAGATAGCATTGTAATAAATTAGTTTTGAAACAATGACAGGTTTTTGATGTTTGAAATAATGGATTTCTTCTTCTGTGTTTTTAAACCCACTTTTCAGAATGTTTTTCTTTAATTCTGATAAACATTCAATAATTATATGTATAGCGGTTTCTATCCTTTGGATTGGGCAATCAGCTTCAATTTCTAATTCGTCGATTTCTGTTTCCAGCTTAAAAAGTGTTTGTGTATAAAATTTATTCATTTTGAAGTCTTAAAATTTGGTTTACTAATAGAGATGCCTAAATCTGTCAGATTTAGGCATCATCCAGCTAATACCCTTTAATATGTCAACGCAAGCCCAGCTCCAAAACCCATATCGCTATCGTAGTGAGTACGAATGCCAATGTTTTTATTGATAATATACCTAAGCTCTGCCATATACTCAAAATCTGTATTGACCATAAAACCACCTCTTAGTCTTTTTGAAATCGGAATGTCTTCACGCATTAATGACAGGCGTACAATACCATCGTGATAGACTTCTGCCTGAAAGTTTACCAACATTGGCAAAGTATACATAAAACCTAAACTGATGGCTCTGCGTGTGTCTTTTTCATTTTTCTGTCCGAATAAATTGGTTTCGTGTTCATCTATACCCATTTTACGGTAACGCCAGTCAAAACCTATAAATGGCATAAACCATTGCATTTTTCCGATGTATCTTCCTAAATGTGTTTCAACTTCATAACCGTGCATATCATTGTAGCCTAAACGCCATTCTGTACCTAAACTCCACCGTGCATTTTGAAGCATCGCTTCTCCATCGTTACCATTGGTTGCAAAATCATTTTGTACCATAAAGTGCGGCATATTACTTTCCCTTTGCAGTTCTTTATAGGCTTTTGCTTTATCGGGTAAATAGGGATTTTTGTAATCTCCAACTTCAAACACCCTGTTCATTCCTGCCATCATATGATAAAGAATATGGCAATGGAAAAACCAATCGCCTTCTTCGTTGGCTAAAAACTCTATAGTATCCGTTTCCATCGGCATAATGTCCAATACATTTTTCAAAGGCGATTTTTCTCCCTTACCGTTAATAACCCTAAAATCAAATCCGTGGAGGTGCATGGGATGACGCATCATTGAATTGTTATGAATCGTAATTCTAAGAATTTCTCCTTTTTTTACTGGGATTTTATCAACTTCTGAAAGAATTTTATTATCCATGCTCCATACATAACGGTTCATATTTCCCGTTAGGGTAAATTTTAATTCTTTGATCGGTGCATCCTTGGGAAGTTCAGTATTATATGGTGATTCCAACATTGCATAATTCAACGTTTTGATTTCTCCTAAGGCATTTGCATCGTAACGATTGGCATTATTCTCCATGTTATGTTGGCTATGATCTTCTTTAGCCTCCCCAGTAATTTCAGGGTACATGACCACATTCATATCCATTTTGTTCAGACTCATCTTCATCCCCATATCATCTAGATCACCGTTCATCTTCATCATATCGTTCATCATCTTCATCCCTTCAAAATATTTCAATTTTGGCAGTGGCGAAATGAGTTGTTTGATACCATTACCTACGTAGTAACTTGCCGATTGCGTTCTATCTTCCGTAGTGGCTAAAAATTCATAAGCAACACCATCTTCTGGAATGGTGACTACAATATCGTAAGTTTCAGACACAGCTATAATTAATCGATCTACTTCAACAGGTTCAACATCATTTCCGTCATTTGCTACAACTGTTATTTTACCCCCAGCATATCGTAACCAAAAATAGGATGATGCTCCGCCATTTGAAACTCGCAACCGCACTTTATCGCCTGCTTTTAGTGCTCGTCCATCAACTGTTTTCAAATCTGTGGAATGATTTCCGTTAATTAATATTTTATCATAATACACATCACTAACGTCCATCGCCAACATACGTTTCCATTCGTTGGTCAGTTTTGTTTTAAAATGTCCCTCTTTAATTGCTTCCGCATAAGATTGTGTTGCATTTTTTTTAATAGCCGCCCAATCATTGGCATTATGCAACATCCGATTGATGTTATTAGGATTAAGGTTGGTCCATTCGCTTAAAATGATGGGAACAGTAGGCAAATCATCGATTCCTTTTCTAAAGGTTTTATCATCGTCTCTTTTCTTCAAAATGAGACTGCCATACATTCCAATCTGTTCTTGTAAACCAGAATGAGAATGATACCAATGAGTTCCATGCTGGATAATCGGAAAACGATAGGTATATGTAGCACCTGCCTCGATTGGCTTTTGTGTAAGCCAAGGCACTCCGTCTTCTTTGTTAGGCAGGAATATTCCGTGCCAGTGTAACGAGGTGCTTTCCTTTAATTGGTTATGAACCACAATTTCAGCCGTATCTCCTTCTGTAAAGGTGAGTGTAGGCATTGGTATTTGCCCATTAACAGCAATCGCTCTTTTTTCTTTGCCCGCATAGTTTACCAATGTGTCTTTTACATAAAGATCATACTTTACGACTTTCCCTCCCTTGATATCTTTTTTGGGAAGAACAGGAATAACCTTTTGATCTTTATCCTCTGGTAAATGCCCTGTTTGAGCATGAATACCTAGATGCATCAACATGAATGCTGATAGCAATGTGTATATTTTAATTTTCATTTGAATGTTTTTTATTAATACTTAACAAACCCTTTGACTTAATCTGTGTTATATTTATTTTTTCTGCATAAATTAGTAGACTCCTTCATAATATCGGGTATTCTACTTTCGTCAATACCCAGACTCTTTAATATATCGGCATTCAGGCTTCTACAAAGAACAACACCCATGTCCAGAAGCTTTTGTTTCTCTTTTTTTAACAACGACACTATGGCTGTAATCGGATGCAATCCCAATTTGTCAATTCTGTCTCTCAAACCATTATTAAGTGGAAAATCCCAAGACATCATCTTTAAATTAGAACAGGTACCATAGGTAATAGCATCTGTAGAAAATCTAGTGTTGGTCACGAGCCATCCAAAAAAAATCTTTGACGAATCGAAACTTTCTTCTTTCCAAATATTTTCTATATCCCAAAATCTCGCACGAACATATAACGAGTGCTGTATACTACAATATATCTTGTTTGTCGAATGAAACTTACATTCCATCATATTCAGTTCCGATATATTTTCTGCAATTACATCCACCTCATGCTCCACACATTGGCCTGATACGGAAACTCCTGTTTTTACGGAATACCCTTCTGCAATAAAAAGCGAACCGACATATTTTTCAAAGGGAAACCCCGAAGGACCTAATGCAAAGATTGCATTCTTAAGGTTATATCTCCCTGCGATGGATTTATCCATCCTCTTTAGGTTATTAAATACAGATTTGTAGATTTTTTTTGTTGGGATACCTTCATAAAGTATTTTATACGTTTGCTGTAAAATCAAGGAGATATTCTGTTCTTCAGCTCCCACTTTGCGTAGAACTCTTATGATCTTATTCGGATCAAAAGACACGATACGTCCATCACTTTTGGTTACCATTATTTGCGATACGGTATTTTCCATTTCGAGTTATAATTTTAATCTTCTATTTCCTATTCAGTTTTAGTAAGGTTGCATTAAATGCTACAACGATGGTACTAGCGCTCATTAAAACAGCTCCCATAGCTGGACTTAACATGAAATTCGGATACAGAATACCTGCTGCCAGTGGAATTGCGATGACATTATAACCTACTGCCCATATCAGATTTTGTATCATTTTTCTGTAGGTTCGCTTTCCAAAATCTATCATTTTGACAACATCTCTAGGATCACTGTTTACTAGAATGATATCAGCTGTTTCGGCAGCCACATCTGTTCCGGATCCCACAGCGATTCCGACATTAGCCTGTGCCAATGCAGGTGCATCATTGACCCCGTCACCAGTCATAGCAACAATTTCACCTTTCGCTTGAAATTCTTTTACTTTTTCCTGTTTATGATGTGGCAGGACATTCGCTAAAAATCCATCCATTCCTAATTTATTGGAAACCGATGCCGCAATTTTTTCATTATCACCGGTTAGAAGAAATGATTTTATTCCCATTCCTTTAAGTTGACGTATGGCATCTCGGGATCCTTCTCTTATACGATCTGCAAGGGTAATGATACCGATCACCTTACCTTCAATGAATACATAGTTTATAGTTTCTGTGTCCTGATCAATTTCCGAAGGGATCGTTGGTTTCTCAATTTTGTTTTCCGTAAAATAATTTGGCCCAGCAGCTACAACTTCTTTCCCATTTACCGTGCCTTTAACACCTATTCCCTGCATGTATTGGAAATGATCAGACTTCCATAATTGAAGCTCTTTTTCTTTGAGAAGTTTTATCATCCCCTTTGCAATGTGGTGCTCAGAGTTTTGCTGCACAGCGGCGGCATATTGGATGATCTCATCTTCGGTAAAACTGTCTAAAGGAATGACTCTTTGCACAGCATGAGAACCCTCTGTCAATGTCCCCGTTTTATCAAAAATAATGGTTGTTAAATTACGAGTAATTTCAAATGCTGTCCGGTTCCGTATAAGTAGTCCATTGGTTGCTGATAGCGTAGTCGAAATAGCGACTACTAAAGGAATCGCTACTCCTAAAGCATGGGGACATGCAGTGACCATTACAGTTACCATTCTTTCTAATGCGAATGCCATATCTCCACTTGAATTATACCAATAAACAAATGTTCCTACACCGACTCCAATTGCAATAAAAGTAAGCCATTTGGCAACTTTATCTGCCAGGTTTTGTGTATTCGACTTTGCACTTTGCGCATCTTGCACAAGATTGATCACCTTGTTTAGATAGGTGTCTTTTCCGACTCCTGTCGCTTTTATTTTTAGCGCTCCATCCCCGTTTATGGCTCCAGCTATAACCGTTGATTTGGCTTCCTTTTTCACTGGAACACTTTCCCCTGTAAGCATACTTTCGTTTACATAAGAAAGCCCATCAATAACATCTCCATCTGCTGGTACTTTCTCTCCCGGTTTGATAATAACAATATCGTTGTTAACCAATTCTTCCAACTTTATTTTCACAGCTTCACCGTCTCGTTCCACCGTTACTTCATTTGGCAAAAGCGCTACCAAAGTTTGAAGAGCTCTGGATGCTGCCATTTGCGAACGCATTTCCAACCAGTGGCCAAGCAACATAATGACGATCAGCGTTGCCAGTTCCCAATAGAAATCCATACCCTGAAGACCAAATACTACTGCCGTAGAGTAAAAATAAGCCACTGAAATAGCAATTGCTACTAGGGTCATCATCCCAATGGCTTTTGCCTTAATTTCTCCAATCATCCCTTTTAAGAACGGCATACCACCATACAGATAAATCAAAGTCCCAAGGGCAAAAAGCACGTATTTGTCACCAGTAAATTTCAGATTGAATCCAAACCACTCTTGGATCATGTGTGAAAGCGCAAGAATAGGTATGGTAATAATTAAACTTATCCAAAATCTTTTCAGGAAATCAGGTGTATGATGACCTTCATGTTTATCATGTTGGTCTGCTGAACCCTGATGTTCCCCGTGTTTATGATGGCTGTGATTGTGACCACTAGTTTTTCCAAAGGGAACTAAAGCCATTCCACATAATGGACATTTCCCCGGTTCATCTTTGAGTACTTGGGGGTGCATTGGGCATGTGTATTTTTTCATAATAATAGTTTTAAAAATGTTTCATTTGTGGTGAATTCAACAGGTGAGTAGAAGGCTCTACTTGTTCAATAAATACCCTAAATTTACTCATTATCTGTTAATGAATTAAAGTAATCAACCAACAGCTTCTTATCTGCCAGACTCAAACTAGCCCCCTCATGCATCCACAAATAAGAGGTTAATGGCATTTTATCTTGTTCAATTTGCGTAATTATTTGCGTAAATTTTGAATTAAGTTTCCGAGATCCATAAGAAGGTAATTCATCAAAATTCAACTTTTCCTTTCCATCTTTTATATGCTTATCCATGAACCAAGCCATAGGTTGAATCTCACTATACCAAGGGTACTCCGTTTTATTACTGTGACAATCATAACAAGAAACAGCCAGAATAGCATTAACCTGTTCACTAACTTTAAAAGTATCAACAAACACTTTTCCCGCTGGAATGGCTGCTGTATTCTTTTGAGGTCTTACTAGCTGAATTAATATTAAAACAGCTAGCAAAACCATAAGAATTAGTTTAGATTTAACGATCATACAAACAACAGCTAGGTAAATTATCATAAGCCGCTTTAGAAGCCTTGTCCAATTCGGTGTCATGACCGACATTGGCAATGGCTTTGCTTATGGCACCCTTAGAGGTGACTTTTGAATTGAAATCCAAATGGATGATTTTGGCTTTTACGTCCCAATTTGCTGAAATCACTCCTTTAACACCTTTCGCTGCTTTTTCGATTCGGCTTTTGCACATCTCACAATTTCCGGAGACTTTTAACATGTCATGTGTTTTAACAACGCTACTTTCGATATCATCATGTTCGGTTTGTATCGGTGACTGGTCATTGTTCATCATGCTGACTTTGCCTTCCAGCTGAGCACTCGCATCTACCGTAAAAGCACCGTTTGTTACAATCTCCTCACCATTTTCCAATCCCGACATGATGACGTATTGGTCACCCAATGAGGGTCCTAATACAACCTCCCGAAGTTTAAAGGCGGGTGTTGACGTATTTGGTTGCTTTACATACACGATTGAACGCTTTCCTGTCCACAATACCGCTGATTTTGGAATTACTATCTCCTTACCGTACCCTTTTAAAGGAGCAGTAATTTGTGCTGTTGCATACATTTCCGGCTTGAGATTACGGTCCCTGTTATCGGCTTCAACTCTAATCTTTGCTGTTCTCGAATTGGCATCAATAATTGGATTGATAAAAGCTATCTTTCCTTTATATACTTTTCCAGGCATGCTCTGTAAGGTATATTCCAACTCATCTCCAACTTTCAAGAACGGTAAGTCGGTTTCATAAGCATCAAAAATCGCCCATAATCTTGAAAGGTTTGAAATGGTGTATAACACACTTCCTTGGCTGATATAATCGCCTTGGTTCACATTTTTCGCTATGACCACGCCACCTGTATTTGCGTGGATGTTTACATACGGTGAAACGCTGTTGGATTGTAGAATTTTATCTATCTGCTCTTCTGACACTTTCCATAAACGCAGCTTTTCTTTAGCTGCATCAAGTAATAAGGGTTGCATATCTTGCAATTTTGCTGCTTCCAGCAGTTCCTGTTGTGCTGTCAATAAATCAGGGGAATAAATCCTGGCTATTAATTGACCTTCCTTAACCGACTCACCGGTAAAGGTTACATATAGATTCTCAATACGGCCATTGACGTGGGAAGTCTGGGATTGCTGTAAGCGTTCATCCACTTGAATGGTGCCGTACAATTGTACATCCTTGACAGCGTCCTGATGCCCAACCATGGAAGTTTGGATATTTGCCAATGCGATAGCCTCTTTTGACATCTGAATCGCATCATCGTCAACGACATCATCTCCTCCTCCAGATGTTTTCAAGGGGATCAAGTCCATCGCACATAGCGGACATTTACCCGGTTTATCCATCTTGATCTGTGGGTGCATAGAGCATGTCCATACGGTAGCTCCGTCCTCAGTTACCTCCATTTCAAGATCATGACCATGATCATGGGACTCATTGCCCCCAAATATTGCCCAGCCGAGTAGTAATCCAGCCAGCAGAATAGCTCCGTAAGTTACTACCTTATTTCTAAGTATATTTTTCAGTTTATTCATTACTAATAATTTTGAATAGTTTCGTTATTTATTGTCTGCTAATAATTTCTTAATTGACACAACCATCGTGTTATAATTCGCAATAGCTTCTGCTTTTTTAAGTTGATAGTCCAACAATTGTCGCTGTACCTGAATGACATTTGTTAGATCACTTTTGCCAGTTATAAACTCTTTTACAATTAAGTTATAAGTCGTTTGGGCAAGAGTTGTCTGCTTGTCATATAATTTCACCACCCGTTCTGCATCATCCAATTGGCTTTTGAAGCTATAATACTCGCTTTTTAGGATGTTGAAGGTGTTTTTAAAGTTTTCTTCACTTGATTTTCGCCATAGTTCGCTTTCCTTTTGTTGAGCGTTGTACTTTTTACGGAAGAGTGGCAAGCTCACGGAAACCATGGGCATAATCATATCTTTTCCATTCATACCTTCCATTGCAAGCATTATGTTATTGGTTTTCCCAACAACCATATATTCAACACCGATACCAATCATGGGATAACTCATTTTTCTATCCATCTCAGCTTTAGCTTTGAAAGCCAAACCTTCTTCCGAAATCATTCCAAGCATAGGGTTGTTTTGCTCAATAATGGCCAACGCTTCTTGTTCGCTGTATAAGAAGCCTACTTTTTGAATCTCCTTACCCAACACAACTTCTTCAGTGGCCTCTCTATTTAACAATGCGTTGAATTTTGCTTTTTCAGCTTTGATTTGAGAATAAAGGCTTTCAATATTGTTTTCAATTTCAGCAATCTCCAATTGAATCCGGAGTACTTCCGACATACCTGAGCCTGAACCACCCGTAATTCCACCCATTCCAGCCCCGGACGACATATTCATGCTGGGGTTAGTAGCCGAAGCACTTGTGGAACTACTTCCCATATTCATTCCACCCATACTTGATGAGGTGGTGGATGTAGAAGGTGAGGAAGCAGCCTTACTGGTAACGGTCGGAGTTGCATTTGGCTGGGCGGTGTTAGATGGCGCAGAAAACTTCCTTAAAACCAATTGTTCCAATTGATCTAAGATTTTTTTATTTTCTTCATTATTGTGTAGCTGCTCGTTCAGTTTTTGCATTGTATACCATTGAATACTGACTTGCAGAATCAAGTTATTCACTGCTTCCCGATATTGCTGATCTTGCATATTGGCCATGTGCCTTGCTTCTGTCCGGGCTGCTTTTCTTGTACCAAACCAAGGAAACATCTGCATCAAACTGACATTCCCAATGGAGCGGCCACCAACAATGTCCATAGGCATGGTGTATGCTTCCAAAGATAGTTCCGGATCCTGAAAAGCTCCCGCTTGCGGGATCTTTTCAAGGAAGGCCTCATGTGCTAAGCTTTGCGATTTTACGCCCGGGTTATTTTCTATCGCGACCTTTATGTAGTGTGATAGTGAATCTTTCGTTTGCTCCTGAGCGAAAGCATTCGAAAAGAAACCTAGCCCTACAAACAGGATCGTAACTATATATATATGTGTGTTATTCGTTTTCATCAGTTATTTGATTTTTATTTTTAGACCTGTTTTCCTTTCTAATGACCGATTCTCTCCACCAGCATTGAAATACAGGAACCACAAACATGGTCATGGATTGAATCAACATTCCTCCAAATGTTGGGATCGCCATCGGTATCATTATTTCTGCTCCCTTTCCAGTAGAGGTCAATACTGGTAGAAGTGCAATTAATGCGGTAGCAGTCGTCATTGCTGCGGGTCTCACACGTTTTAATCCAGCATATATAACAGCTTCCCTAATCTCTTCTTTTGATCTTGGATTTCGGGCGACAAAAGTATCGTGTATGTATGTTCCCATCAAAACACCATCGCTCGTCGCTAATCCAAACAACGCGATAAACCCTACCCAGACGGCTATACTAAGGTTGACACTATGCATTTGAAATAGATCCCTCATGTTCATGCCACCAACGGAAAAATCCATGAACCACGGCTGTCCGTAGAGCCATAACAATATAAAACCTCCTGCAAGCGCTACAAATACACCTGAAAAATGTATTAAGGAAGCAGTAATTGTTCGGAATTGGAAGTATAGAATTAGCAAAATGGCCAATAAACTCATCGGCACAATGAGTAACAGGCGTTTCGCAGCACGTTCTTGTTGCTCATAATTACCTGCAAAAACATAAGTCACTCCCTTTGGCAGAGTCAATTCTCCAGAAGCCATTTTTTCCTGTAAGAGATTATCCGCTTCACGCACAACCTCTACTTCAGCTTTTCCACTTATTTTGTCAAATATGACGTAGCCTATCAAAAAGGTATTTTCACTTTGAATCATTTGAGATCCCTTCGCGTATTCAATGTCCACAACATCACCCAACGGTATTTGTATACCCGTAGCTGTAGGTATGATTATTTTCCGTAAGGCATCAGGATCATCTCTTAATTCACGGGGATATCGTAAACGAACTGGAAAACGCTCCCTGCCTTCAACTGTACTCGTCAATGACATACCGCCTATGGCTGCACTAATCACTTCTTGAAGGTCTGCTACGGTAATACCATACCTAGCCATTTTATCTCGGTTTAGATGCAATTCAATATAAGGTGCGCCTACTGCACGGTCATAGAAGACAGTGGATGGCATGATTGATGGAATATCTTTCAAAGCAGTTTCCAAAGCTTTTCCTCCTGCTTCTATCGACTCAAGATCGGGACCAGACACCTTTAACCCCATAGGAGCCCTCATACCAGTGGATAGCATCACCATTCTAGCTTCTATGGGCTGTAGTTTTGGTGCAGAAGTCAAACCAGGTAAATGAGAAACATTAACTATTTCCTGCCAAATGTCATCTGCCGTTTTGATTTCAGGACGCCATTGTCGAAAAAACTTACCACTCTTGTCTGCTATTAGACTATCTCGTGGAATTTGCCTAAATCCCTGATCAAGATGATACGTATCTCCATTAATCAGTTCAAAGTGTCCATCTTTATTTGTTTTAAAACGCTCTCGATGCCCATTTTTATCTAAAATATATTCCGGCATATAATTGATCGTGTTTTCAAACATTTGGGTCGGTGCTGGGTCAAGAGCAGAGTTTACACGTCCCCATTTACCGACTGTGATTTCAACCTCTGGGATATTTTGAATACGTTTGTCCAAGGTTCGGATAAATTGCAGGTTTTGTTCAATGCCAGTATGTGGCATACTTGTCGGCATTAGCAAGAAAGAGCCTTCATTTAAACTTGGCATAAATTCCTCTCCAATTCCTGGGAACGTTTCGGTTGATTTCTGCCAGAAAGTAGTTTCCTTAAACGACTTCCATCCGATAGTTTCGAATCCTTTTGCTACAAAGCCGAAGCTTCTTTCCGTACCCATCCAAGACAACAATCCGAATACTAAGGTTATAAGTGGAATGGCCATAAACTTCCACCGATTGGCAAGTGACCAACGCAAAATCTGTTCGTAGTAAATTACCAATACCCATAACATGCCCAAGATTATTCCGATTGAGAGGAAAACGAACACAAAGTTTAGTGGCATACTGGCTTGCGTACCGAGCGGTAACCATTCTACCGTCAAGTAATACATCGCTACAAAAAGCGTAATTGCTACATTGATGTAGTTAGCAAATTTTTCTCCTTTCCAATTCGGTGTAAATAGATTATTTATTCCGATCAAGGTCAATGCAAATGCTACAGAAACACCCGAATATATCCAAAGTCCAATACCTGCTGCCACTAAGAAATAATTCGCAACTTGTCGCAACTTTTTGCTATTTAATCTGATTGAATAAACATAATAAGCAAGGGTAGGTAATACAATGATTCCCAGTATAAAAGCTGAAGTTAAAGCAAAAGTCTTAGTATAAGCCAAAGGTTTAAACAGTTTGCCTTCTTGTGCTTCCATCATAAAGACAGGTAAAAAACTGATGATTGTAGTCAGCATAGCGGTAGACAGTGCTCCCGACACTTCGGATACAGCTTTGGTAATTAAGCTTATAAATGCTTTTCCACGGCTTTCAATACCCTTAGCACGTTCTTCATCCATATACCTGAGGATACTTTCTATAAAGACGATCCCAACATCGACCATAACCCCGATAGCAATCGCTATCCCCGAAAGAGCCACGATATTTGCCTCTACACCCATTTGCCGCATGATAATGAATGTGACTAACACACCAATTGGTAGGATACTTGAGATCAAGATAGATGCGCGTAGATTGATGACCAATACGATGACAACGATAATACAAATCAGTATTTCATGAGCTAATGCATTTTCTAAAGTTCCGATTGTTTCCTGAATTAATCCTGAGCGGTCATAGAAAGGAACTACCGTTACTTTGGAAATTGTACCATCCGCTAATGTTTTTTGAGGAAGACCTGCTTCCATTTGTTTGATTTTTGCCTTAACATTATTTATAACTTCCATAGGGTTTGCTCCGTACCGAGCAACTACCACACCTCCCACGGCCTCAACACCTTCCTTATCCAATCCTCCACGTCGTGTGGATGGCCCTAAGTTTACAATTCCTACATCTTTTATTTTGACTGGTACATTGTTCCGTACGGTTACCACCGCATCTTCCAGATCTTTGACACTTTTAATATAGCCTAATCCACGCACTAAATATTCTGCCTTGTTAATCTCGATCGTTTCTGCACCGATATCAAGGTTGCTATTCTGGATGGCAGACATAATATCCATTACGGACACATTATAGGCACGCATAGCGTCAGGATTGATATCGACTTGGTATTCCTTCACAAATCCTCCAATGGAGGCCACTTCGGAAACCCCTTCTGATGCTGCTAAGTTATACTTGACGTAGAAATCCTGAACTGTACGCAGTTCCTCGGGGTCCCAACCACCGGTTGGTTCACCGGTTTCAGGATTACGTCCCTCTAAGGTGTACCAATAAACCTGCCCCAATGCTGTAGCATCCGGCCCCAGTGAAGGTATAACTCCGGTTGGAAGTGTGCCCGCAGGTAATGAATTTAGTTTTTCTAATATTCGGGAACGGCTCCAATAAAATTCGACATCTTCCTCGAATATGATATAAAGGAATGACATTCCGAACATAGAATTGCTTCGAATTGTTTTTACTCCAGGAATTCCCAGAAGGGATGTCGTTAGGGGATAAGTGATCTGTTCCTGGATATCTTTGGGAGACCTTCCCATCCATTCTGTTGCTACAATCTGCTGGTTGTCGCCGATGTCTGGAATAGCGTCTACCGAAACGGGATCGCTTGGCAAAAGGTTTTGATGCCAATTAAAGGGGGCTGTAATTAGTCCCCAAGTGATTAATACAATCAGCAATAGAATGGTAATCAATCTATTATTAAGAAAGTATTTAATAATATTATTAAACATACATATACAGTTTTGACATATTAATTTAGCATACAGATTATCATTGAAACCTGCATGCTAAAAAATCCTTGATCTTACATTAACTCTTCTTGAACTTCTCCACAGGTAAGCATCTCCGCTCCATAGTATGGGTTTTTGATTTCCTTACTATCACTCAGCCAATAAGCTCCTTTGTTGTCATTATACATCGGGCAAAAGACTTTATATAAAGGCTTTTCGGTAGTAAATGTCTTTGCTATATTGTAGAAATCCTTGCTCAGTATCACTAAATGCTCACGTTGGTGAGCGATATTGCCAATATTGTCAGCAATATGTTCTGCATGTTCTTTAATGTCCGAAGCAATATCTTTATAGGTTGCCTTGTCTTCGGCACTGAATCCATCTGACTTGATTTTTGAAAGGGCTTCTAGCATTCCTTTGGATGCATTAGCGGCTTCTTTATCATTATCTGACGACAATGCAAATGTGAGATGTTGGTAGTGAGAAAACAATTCAGAAAAATTGCCCTGTTCAGGGTTTTCTGTACTGTTAGCTGAAGGTGTCGTTTCAGTTACAGGAGCAGAAGTTTGCTCTGTACTTGCGGTTTTTTTCTCTGTATTTCCATTACATGCTGTTAAAGCGAGTACTGAAGAGGCGATTAAGCCTAAAAATAAATGTTTCATTGTCATGACTTTTGTTAATTGTTAAAACTGTTTTATATAATTTGTAAATGTTGCTTTATTTTCAAAATAGGAAACCTCTCCATTATTACCCGTAATAGCTATCAGCGCAGCTGCTTTATCTACATGCTTTTTTGAAAAAGGGTCAATTGCGACACGAACCGATTCATCCTTAGGTATACGTTCTTTACACATTTGGCAACAACCATAATATGTCTTTCCTTCAAACTCTACTTCGAATTGCTTCTTACCCATGTATTCATTATTTACCATGCAAACCAAATCATTAGGCACGATATCCCCTTTGTTAAAAACATTTGGATTGCTATCCGTTACGTTTTGCTCTTTCTTTTTCGAGGTTTCATTGGAGTTTCCGCTACAAGAAGTTAGTGTAGCTAAAATCATCAAAGCGTATAAAATAATCTTCATATTGTGATTAATTATTTGATAGTTTCAATAATATTTCCACATGTCAGCATCTTATTGCCGTAATATGGGTTTTTAACCGCTTCTTCCTTGCTTAACCAATTTGCACCTTTACCACTATTATACATTGGGCAATGCTGATAGTAAACAGGTGTTTCTTGCTTTGATACTTTGGTTAACTCATACATATATTTAGACAGCAATGCAAAGGCTTCCCTTTGTTTTGAAATATCTTTGGTTGCGGCAACATTTCCAGCATTGTCCGTTAAATCTTTCAATGCCTTCATCCAAACGGCATGTTCTTCGTTTGAAAGTTTTGTCATTTCTACCGCTTTAATTGCTTTTACCAGTTCAGCGGCCTTTGCAAATGAATTACCTGCATCGGTTTTCACCAACGCATCTTTTACCAAGTAATAATTATCGAAAACAGCTTTTAACTGTTGTCCCTCTTGAGCGGCAGTAACTTTTGTTTGGTTCATATCGTTATGGCCTTTATGCTCATTATGCATCAGCATATCCGCATCTTTAGCTTTTACAACTGGCTTAGCCACTCGATCATTTTGGCAACATTCAGGCAATTTGGTATATACATCATCAGGAGCTAAGAAGTTGTCACTGTCGTACCCTGCTAAAGCAATACGTTTAAGTATTTCATCTTGATTCGTTTTATTAGCATCATAAGTAAACGTAGCCATTTTAGTATCTTCATTCCATTCTACGTTGGCTACTTTGTTCACGTTACCAGCTTTTTCGATATTGGCTTTACACATATCGCAATTGCCATATATTTTTACGGTTTCTGTTTTCGCATTTTTGATTTGCGCAAAACTGTTCATGGATGATAGTAATACGACGATTACCATCACTATTTTTGATAATGATTTCATTTTGAAAATTTTAGATAATTAAGATATAAGATGAGTGTCGAAAACTGTATTTAGTTCTCGACAAGACCTACCTGTGGCTATCAAGCCATAGTTTTAACCTATTTTAGGCGGTTGCCAAATGGAATAAACCCCTGAAGAATAATAGGGTTGTTTATAGAATGAGTATGATTTTTCGTTCTCAAAAAAGAAAATGTTATGAGAATATTTAAGATTCTGAATGCAGTGTGTAGGAGAAGAATTGTGACAGGATTTTGCATCACAAGCTCCTGAACAACCGGAATCGCCCTCGCTATCTTTGCAACAGTTCTTTTTACAAGCCTGTTTACTTTGATGATCAGAAGAATGATCGCAACAAGACTTATCTTTTTTAACGATTTCGGTTTTATGAGATGAGCATGCCAAAGCCTCTCCTGGAATTAGAAAAAATCCCAGTAAGCATATACTTAAGAATATCTTTAGTAAGTTAGACATATACCCTAGTTATAATCAACTTCATCTCAGTGCAAATTTATACTATTTTTTTATAAGAATCCTTTTTTTTTATAAATATGTGCGTAAGGAACGATAATTATATTATCAAACCCTATAATACTTAGGTATTGATTTCTTTATTTCAGGAATTGTCTGTTTCATCTGCTGTTCAGTTTCACCATCGGATGTAACGGTTAACACTTATCCTTGCTAGCTGTATCAACTTTCCAATAAATGTTGGATTCAGTTTTATTTCTGCACCAAATGCTGTAAGTCAGGATCATTTTTGATACGTTCTAATTCCTTTTCTACAATCTGAACGATGTCCTGTTTTATCTGTTTATAATTGTTTTCTATTTCTTGCTTCATATTGTCTGTCCCATTTTCATCAACAAAGAATAAAATTCCTGGTATCTTTTGATAAGCTTTGGTTTCTGCGGCAACCTTATCATTATCGACAACTATTTCAGCATGAAAGATTTTTTGATCGATACGTTCCTCAAAGTTATCCGAAACAGCACCGACAAACATACCTTGTGTGAGTGTAGAAATTTTAGAAGCTGGGATCAAACTGTCTAATTGTGTAGAAATAGAAGTTGATGTATCATTTCTATTGATCGATATGCTTTGCCGTTTTTGCAATACTTTACCGAAACGTTCTGAAAGACTATTTGCAGTTTCTCCAACTACCTGACCACCTATATTACCTGCGGCAGAACCTGCTCCGGCACTTGCTACATTTCCGGCTTTCATTGCTGTCTGATTTACATTTCGTGTAAAGTTTCCTGCACCTCCGGCCTGAATAATCCAACCTGTTACGGTAGGTATCGTAAAGTATCCGATAATGCCGATGATCATAAATATGATGTACACGGTATTACTGGTATCGGGGATATAACTCGGATCGGCGAGCATCTCAATATCCAATATGAGTGATTGTATCCTTGCAAGCATGGAACTGAACAGATCTGAAACTGGTAGCCAGAGATACACACTGACGTACCTAGTGAGCCACTGTGTGAGCGTACTCTGAAAGCCATCCCATACATACGGAAATCGTAAAGGCGATTGGTCCGAGTATGGAAAGGGCACAAACGCGAAGAATGGATTCAGGCTCGAGAACAAGATTTATTGCCTTGTTCGTATTATCATTTGGTGTTTACCTTGCCCGATACGCTCAATGCTGTAGCGATTTCACATCCGCAAATTATGTATCGCATATTATTTGAAGCAACTTGGGCTACAATGTCTCAATTTGGAAAAACAGAAGGATTGCAATTGGGAATGATCGCCATTTTGCATACTTGGGGACAAAATTTGAGTTTGCATCCGCATTTACATTGCATTGTTCCTGGCGGTGGAATTGATAGAAATGGCAATTGGAAACGCAAGATAAAAACCGATAAATATTTGTTTGCAGTAAAAGCTTTGAGTAAGGTTTTTCGGGCCAAATATGTAGCGTTGTTGCGCAAGGAAAAATTAGCGGATGCTCAACTCTTACAAGGTTTGTTTGAAAAGAATTGGGTGGTTTATGCCAAACGACCTTTTGGTGGGCCAAAGCAAGTGATTGAATATTTAGGCAGATATACGCACAAGGTTGCGATAAGCAATCATCGAATAAAGAACGTAACCGATCACGAGGTTACTATTAATTATAAAGATTATAAAGACGGCAGTAAAACCAAGCAACTCACCTTAAAAAACGAAGAATTTGCAAGACGATTTAGCTTACATATTTTACCCAAACGTTTTGTACGCATCCGCCATTACGGAATAGTAAGTAGCAGTTGGAAACGTGGCAAACTTCAACAATTACAAAAAGAGTTAAATGTTGTACGCCCAATAATTGAACCCAAAACGCAACATAAAAAATGCTATTGTTGTAAAGTTGGTAATCTGATCACCTTGTATGTTTTTGGGCAAAGAGGACCACCGAAAGCCTATCTTATCGAAAATAAACTTACGCCTGTGAATTAACTTTTACGGGTAAGGGAACTTGTGCTTTTTTGCTTCGAAAAACAGTATAAAAAAGTAGAAACCAACACAAAAAAAGCAGTAATCGTAAAATTACTGCTAGTATATCTTAAAACTACACTTTGAAAACTCCATAATACGTAATAAGCTTCCTACGGTGGGCCTGCCCTGAGTTTATCGAAGGGTTCAACGGGCTTTACTTCATTTTTTATTATTTGTTTTGGAATTCAGTGATTATTAATTCATCTACCTCATGCATTCTATTTATTTTTGTATTCGGTGAACCTAAAGGTTTCATGCCCTGCGGGCAAGACGACCCGAGGGCTCTGCCCGAACAGAGCGAAGCTAAAGCTTAGTTATTACACGCAGTACTATATTGAGTTTATTCTTTCTAAAGTTGATTCTAAGTTACTAAGTGTTTCTTTACTCAATTTTGAAAAGAATTCATTTTGAAAATCTTTATAGTCATAATATAGGAAACTCATAGCTCTTTTGAGATCATCTGATTTAGTTAATTCTAAAAGCTTTTTTTGATCGTTTTTACACATAAAGTCTTCTAAAACAAAATCTTCTTTAGAATCTTTATAAAAATGAAAGTGATTAGCAATAGAATCGCCAAATTCTTTTTTATAGCTTTTTTCAGCACTTTTTCCAGCTTTATCATTATCAAGTAATAATAGGAAATTATCACTAAAAGCTATTGTTACTGATAATAGAGTAGTTGATTGACTTGCACCAGAACTTGGAATAATCTTTACATTATTTTTTATAAGTTTTGTATGCTTGTGTAACATTCCAAAAAAATAAAAGTCAGTTATACCCTCTGTTATTATTATTTTACCAATAAAGTCGTTTGTGAAATTTAGATTTAACGCTTGGTAAATTGGGGATAATGCACCTCTATCATTTTTTGTCTTATATTCTCCAAAATTTTTCAAAGTAGCCACAGAATCTTTCTTTTCAGCTATTTTTATACTTCCTAATTTAATTAATTCTGGATTCAATAAATATTGTGAATGTGTACAATAAATTATTGTATTTTTAGATGATACTGAGTGTAATTCTTTTAATAATTCACTTTGTGCAGACGAATGTAAATACGAACCAGGTTCATCCAAAAGAAAAAGTGGATATGCAAATAAAAATTACAGTTTAAGTTAAGCGACATTTTTGTAAAATT
>CAYNIM010000043.1:0-22118 GCA_964397335.1 uncultured Flavobacterium sp. | reverse complement strand
TCTTTCTTCCATAATAACGATTTCTTTTTTGTATCGCTATTTCAGGACGGGACAAGTTATAAATTAAAGATATTATGTAATAAAAAAGGTCGGAATTACCGACCTTTTTTTATTTATACTGATTTGTTTAGATAGAATCAATAATATGATTTAAAGTAGCTGACGGACGCATAGCTGCAGAAGTTAAAGAAGTATCTGGTTGATAATATCCTTTTATTTCTTGCGCTTTGTTTTGTGCTCCAATCAATTCACTATTGATTTTCTCTTCATTAGATTTCATCGCTTCAGCAATTGGAGCGAATTTTGAATTTAATTCACTGTCTTTGGTTTGTTTAGCCAAAGCTTCAGCCCAATACATTGCTAAGTAAAAATGTGAACCTCGGTTGTCTATAGTTCCTAATTTTCTGCCCGGAGATTTATCTGTATCCAAGAATTTAGCATTGGCTTCATCTAAAGTATCTGCTAAAATTTGTGCTTTCTCATTATTTTGAGTTTGAGACAAATGCTCTAAAGAAGCTTGAAGTGCTAAAAATTCTCCTAATGAATCCCAACGTAAGTATCCTTCTTGGATAAATTGTTCAATGTGTTTTGGTGCAGAACCACCAGCACCTGTTTCAAACAATCCACCACCGTTCATCAATGGAACAATGGATAACATTTTTGCTGAAGTACCCAATTCTAAAATAGGGAATAAGTCTGTAAGATAATCACGTAAAACGTTTCCAGTAACTGAAATGGTATCTAATCCTTGGCGGATTCTGTCTAATGAGAATTTTGTAGCTTCCACTGGGTTCATAACAAAAATGTCTAAACCATTGGTGTCATAATCACCTAAGTATTTTTCTACTTTTTTGATGATTTCTCTATCGTGTGCACGGTTTTCATCTAACCAGAATACCGCAGGTGTTTCAGATAATCTTGCACGATTAACAGCTAGTTTTACCCAATCTTTAATAGGTGCATCTTTAGTTTGACACATGCGGAAGATGTCTCCAGCCTCCATAGTTTGCTCCATAAAAACATTTCCTTCAGCGTCTGTTACACGGATGACACCGTCGGCTTCAACTTGAAAAGTTTTATCGTGCGAACCGTATTCTTCTGCTTTTTGAGCCATTAATCCAACGTTAGGAACTGAACCCATAGTTGTAGGATCAAAAGCTCCGTTTTCTTTACAATCTTCGATAGTAGCTTGATATACACCCGCATACGAACGATCTGGAATGATTGCAAAAGTATCTTGTTGATTTCCAGATTTATTCCACATTTGTCCAGAAGTACGGATCATCGCTGGCATTGAAGCATCAACGATTACGTCTGATGGAACGTGTAAATTTGTAATTCCTTTATCTGAATTAACCATTGCTAAATCCGGACCATTAGTAATTGCAGCATCAATAGCAGATTTTATTTCTGATTCTTGAGCATGACCAGCGATTTTAGCGTATAATTCTCCTAAACCATTGTTAGGGTTGATTCCTAATTCTGTAAATAAATCTGCATATTTAGTGAAAACTTCCTCAAAGTAAACAGAAACTATAGCACCAAAAATGATAGGATCCGAAACCTTCATCATAGTTGCTTTTAAGTGTGCAGACAACAATACGCCTTCGGCTTTTGCTTCTTCTTTAGTTTGTTTAACAAAGGATTTTAATGCATTTAAATTCATTACAGATGAATCGATAACTTCACCTGCTTTTAAAGGAGCTAAGCTTTTCAATTCTTTTACAGCACCATCTTTTCCAACAAATTCAATTTTAAATTGTGAATCGTTTGCTACTGTCACTGATTTTTCAGTTCCATAGAAATCGCCAGCTGTCATATGAGCTACTTTTGTTTTAGAATCTGCCGACCAAGCTCCCATAGAATGCGGATGTTTTTTCGCATAATTTTTTACAGGTTTTGGTGCTCGACGGTCAGAGTTTCCTTCACGTAAAACAGGATTTACAGCCGATCCTAACACTTTCGCATAGGTAGCTTTGATTTCTTTCTCTTCCTCTGTTTGAGGATTTGCTGGATAGTTTGGAACAGCATATCCGTGTGCCTGCAATTCTTCAATCGTAGCGTTTAATTGTGGAATAGATGCTGAAATATTAGGTAATTTAATAATGTTTGCTTCAGGAGTTTTTGCCATTTCTCCCAATTCAGCTAAGGCATCATTAATTTTTTGATTCTCTTTCAAAAATTGAGGGAAATTTGCTAAAACACGTCCTGCTAATGAAATGTCTCTGGTTTCCACTTCAACATTCGCTGCTGAACAAAAAGCTTGTACAATTGGTAAAAACGAATAAGTCGCCAACATAGGCGCTTCGTCTGTAAGGGTGTAGATAATCTTAGATTTTGACATTATTTATAAGAATTATTTAAATCATAAAATTGTTTGTACAAATATACGATAAATTAGTTAAATTGTAAGTCCTAAACTTACATTTACCAACAATTAATACATTGATAATTTTTCGAGTTCCAATCGAGGAATATGAAATAAAAGGGGCTAAAAAATTCTAAACAGCAAACCTATAAAAAGAATAAGATTATTTCTCTTTACATTCTATCATCATGGCAAAACAAGTTTCGGCTTCTCGTTTTACATAAAAATAAATCTTGTTGCTTTCTGAATAGCTGTGAATAGTAATATTGTCTTGATAGTGTACTTCTCCAAGGTAGTTCAGATCAATACCTTGAATTTTGTTTTGCTCTAATAGATTTTTTGGAAGTTGGTCTAAACACCATTCCACATATTTTACATTATTTACATGACCCACAATATCTAAATCAGAATATAAAATAGTTTTCGAGCTAATTTCTTTAGCTTCGTGCTTCAGTTCTATTTTATTCAAAGCGTTTGGGAAAGCTTTTCTTTCTGGGAATTGTTTTAAATCATCATATGGAATTGCCAACGGTTCCGGTCTGCGTCTTTGGGTGTTAAGTACCACCCATAAACTACTAGCTTTAGCCACAATTTTTCCTTGATGCTTCATTTCAAAATTTCTGATCGAACGCATCCCTTTTAAACTTTCTATCCAGGTTTCAATTTCTACCTCTTCGTGCCAAGTGGGTAAAACTTCTAATTCAATTCGCATTCTGCTCAAAACCCATGCTTGATGATGTTGCTGCATGTCAAAATAACTCATGTTCCAACTTGCAGAATGTAAAGCCGCTGTTTGTTGGAATAAGTTACTTAATTCCGTGATGTTTAGTCGAGAATGAGATCCGCATTGTGAAATATAAATCTGTCGATTATGGAAATAATTGGATTGTTTTTTAATCATGGATTTTTTGTTCAATTGATGCGATAATGTTTTTTGTGGATTCTTGAAAGTCAAACCACATTGTTTCTTCGTTTCGTTTAAACCAAGTCAATTGTCTTTTAGCAAATCTTCGAGTGTTTTTTTTGACTTCTTCTATAGCAGTTTCTAAAGGAATCTGACCGTCTAAAAAGTCGAAAAACTCTCTGTAACCGACAGTTTGAAGAGCGTTTAGATTTTTAAATTCCTTTAAATTTTTCACTTCGTTTAGTAGTCCATTGTGTACCATTTGATCAACTCTTTGGTTGATGCGTTCATACATAATAGCTCTTGGAGCTTCTAAACCAATATAAATAGGAGTGAAGTTGCGTTGGTGTTTTTCTTGATCTAAAAAAGATGAATAAGGTTTACCAGATGCTAAGCAAACGGCTATAAAACGTTTCATTCTTTGTGGGTTAGCCAAGGTTTGAGGGTTATTATTTGTTAGAAATGAAAAATACTCAGCGTCGTGTTTTTCAAGTAAATAACTTAATCCTTCTATGCCGTTTTGTAGATAAATTGCATCAATTTCATCTTTTATCTCTTGAGAAACTTCTGGAAAATAATCAAAACCTTTGGCAATGGCATCGACATATAATCCCGAGCCACCAACTACAATTTGAATCTTGTTTTTTAGAAAAAGAGAATCTAAATATGGAATCACTTCTCTTTCGTAATCGCCTACATTATAAGTTTCGTGTATGGATTTATTTTGAATAAAATGATGCGGTATTTGTGCAAGTTCCTCTGATGAAGGAACTGCAGTTCCGATCGTCATTTCTTTGAAAAATTGACGACTATCGCACGATACAATCTCACAGCCAAAATGTTTAGCAATTTCAATAGAACGAGCGGTTTTTCCGATGGCAGTTGGGCCAACTATAAATATAAGAAAATTTTTCTGACGATTCGAATTGTTCATTAAAAAACAATGTGTTTTTAAAAGTTTAAGACTTTAAAATCCTTTTTTGCGTAAAGATAATACTTTATAATGTTTATGGTGTCTTTTGTAAAGGTGAGTGGAATTAATATTTTATCTAAAACGTCTGCATTGTGGATTTGATAATTTAAATCGAAAAAACAATATCCTTTAAATACACCATCTTTAATGACGATTGCACTTTTTTCATTCACGTTTCTACCTTTTAAAACAATAATTAGATTTTGCCAACGCACTTTTTCATTTGTTAGCATTGCTTCGAAAAGTTGATTGTGCATTTCGATTGGATAGGTAACCGTTTCCTGATTGTCAATTTGATTTTGAACTTCTTCAATTACTTCGTTATTTGCGTATAAATTATTTACAAAATGAAGTGCATTTTTTTGGTTTTTAAATGATTGCAGCGGTTTTTTTCTTTGATCAACTTTGTCAATTTTCAAAGTCCAATAGCCCAAATCATTTTTTATTTGATATACTGACCAAGCAAATGGAGATCTACGTTGTGCAGCATTTAAAGTTGGTTTGTTGTGTGTTAATTCTTCTCGTTCTTTGATCCATGAAATCAATTCATTTCCTGTTTCTTCAAAAGTTACAGTATAAACGTCTTTTTGAATTCTTTTGGCAGTTTTTGTTGTAGCCGTAAATAATTGTCCTACTTTTTTTCGGATGTTATTTCCTTTACCAATATAAATGATATTTCCTTTGGAATCGTGTATATAAAAAATACCGATTGTGGTAGGTAGGTTTTCTAAAATATCAAACAATTTAGGTGAAATGCCGTTGTGTAATCCATTTTTAATCAGTTGTTTGACTATTTTTTTTTCTTTGTCTTTTCCTAAAATTAATTTGAAAAGTTTCAAAGTAGCCATTGCATCACCATTTGCTCTGTGTCGATCTGCAATAGGAATACCTAACGAACGGACTAATTTTCCTAAACTGTAGGAAGTAGCTTCGGGCAAAAGTAGTTTCGAAAGTTCCACTGTACATAATGAAGCTCTTTGGTAATCATAACCCAATCGATCAAATTCCAAACGTAATATTCTATAGTCGAAAGAAGCATTATGTGCCACAATGGTGCAACCTTCTGTAATTTCAATAATGCGTTTAGCAACTTCGTGAAATTTAGGAGCTAAACGAAGCATTGCATTGTTGATTCCTGTGAGCTTTACCACAAAAGGTTGAATCGGAATTTCAGGATTGACAAGGCTGATGAACTGATCTACAATTTCAGTACCATCAAACTTATAAACGGCTATTTCGGTTACACCCTCTTTGTTATATTGTCCTCCAGTTGTTTCTATATCTATTATTGCGTACACATTGTCTGTTTGACCGCTTGATCAGCTAAAATTGTTTCATCAATCAAGCTTTGTTTATTGGCTGCTAAATTACTAAAAAAGAGGATGCAAAAAGAAAGGATTTTTACAAGAAAGGAAGTGGGTAAGTTTTTTTATTTGATGAGCATAGTGAATTGGAGAAGTTTCACAGATGAGGTATCATCATTTGATTTACTTTTCATATAAAAGCAAAAACAGTTAAAAAAGCTTTATTTTATATATAATTCAAATTTAAAGTTGTTTTAAAAATAGTTGTTGTTATATTTGGTGGTATTAGTAGTTCAAAATTAATAATGAAAAGAAGAAATTAACGATGTTATTATGTGGAAGATTCATAGATTTGACCGTATGCAGCGACAACATCTTTGAAGAATCTCAAATGGTTGATTGTTAAAGATTTCTTTCCCTATAGCTATCGGGATCGGGATCTCGGAATGACCGCTAAATAGATTATTGAACTTTTTAGACAGCCTTTAAACTTTTAAAAATAAATACCATGAAAAAATATGTATTTTTTATACTATCCCTGTTGTTTTTAAATACGACGCATAGTCAGGTACTTTACGATGAAGACTTTGATAGTTTTACTTTAGGCAACTTAGGTACCGACCCTGATGGATTGATTCCCGGGCAAGATGGCTGGTTGACTGAATGTAATTTACAACCAAATTATGGTAGTAAAAGTAATAGTTTTTTCACGATAATCAATGAATCTGGTAAAGGCAAAGTATTGTTGCTGTCAAGTGCCACACCTCCACAAAAAGAAGTATTAACAGCAAAGAAGACTGGGCTAGATGCACTTATAAATCAGCGAACATCAGGGTATAATGTTGTTAAATTTGAGATTGATTATTTTACAGGGACTAAACACTTTTACCGAAATAATCCGGATTATAATACAATTACATTAACTTATTCTCCTAGTAAATACGATCGATTGTTCAGTTTTCGATTTTTGGCAATTCACGGAATTATTGATGTTAGATACCACACTGGGGGTAGTCAGATTGGTGCAGTTGATTTTTTTAAAATAGATAAAAATAATGAACAAGCTCTTTTGCCATTTAATACTTGGGTCAAACTCATTGCTTATTTAGATTATAATAACAAAAAAATATATTTTGAGTTTCCTTATTTTGGTACTGTGGTTTCAGGTGATTTTTTAAGTCAAAGTACTTCAACCAATTTGATGCAGGATTTTAAACCTTCGGCACTCCTTGTCGATGTTAGTACACGAAATTCTACCAGTACCATTCAGATAATCAATAAATACGACAACATCAAAATAACGGCTTTAAAGTCCGTACCTCCTGAAGTAATTGCTTTAAGTGTGGATGAAGTTTTGTCACAGAAGTTCAATCTATATCCCAACCCGGCAACAAATGTAGTTAACATTACCAATAATGAAAATATGTTTGTAGAGCAAGTGGCTATTTATGATGTTACAGGCAAGCAGTTGAGCACACAAACGTTTAATAAGGAGGCTGAAATACAGTTAAATGTAGAAAATATGGCAATTGGTGTTTATCTATTGCACATAAAAACAAAGGAAGGCACAGCGGTGAAAAGGTTGATAAATAAGTAATAAAAAATAATAGACAGAATTGATAAATAGTTTTTAAGCGATGTTTAAAAACTATTTATGTTTTGTATCACATTTTTTGTCAAAAAAAAATTAAAATACGCCCATTATACATAGCTACGAATCTCTTTGTAGGGTTGAAATTGTTTTAACCAAACCAAGTGTTTTTCATTGAAAGATTGTATTTTTGTTGAAAAGCATAAAAATCATGAAATACGCACGTCTTACAAAAGAACAGTTAGAGGAATTACACACAGAATTCACCAATTTTTTGGCTTCGCAACAAATTGATAAAGAAGAATGGGATTTGTTAAAACAAAATAGTCCAGAGGTTGCTGAGCAAGAGATCGATATTTTTTCTGATTTGGTTTGGGAAGGAGTTTTAAAATCGGCACAATTCATAGAACACTTTTCTAAAAGTCATATTTTTTTGTTCCATTTTGATGATAAAAATATTGATACCATTGTACTTAAGTCACTGAATAATGAAGTTGATTTTCTTCAGAAAGATGGTTTGGAGTGGTTGAGTGATCATATTTTAAGCCCAGAAGTTGAAATTCGATACGGCGACAAAGAATTCGGTCCTGATCGAAATGGAGAAGTTTTTGAACTGATTAAACAAGGAGGAATTTTAAGTCAAGGCGACTTGTATCATCAGATCAAAGATATTTTGAATAAATAATAAATTTTACAGATTTATAATTCTCAATCCAATGGATGTTTTAAAGCAAATTACTGCACTTCGCGACGAATTAAATCAGCATAATTATAATTATTATGTTTTGGATAATCCAACTATTTCCGATTTTGAATTCGATACCAAACTCAAACAATTACAAGATTTAGAAGCAGCTCATCCAGAATTTTATGATGCTTATTCTCCAACTCAAAGAGTAGGAGGTGATATCACCAAAAATTTTGAAACCGTAATGCATCAACATCGAATGTATTCTTTGGAAAACTCTTATTCTCGCGAAGAATTATTGGATTGGGAACAGCGCATTCAAAGAGTTTTAGGAAATGTGGCTGTTGAATTTGTTTGCGAACTAAAATACGATGGAGCATCTATTTCGATTACTTACGAAGATGGTTTATTGGTAAGAGCTGTGACGCGTGGTGATGGTTTTCAAGGAGACGATGTAACAAATAACATCAAAACCATTCGTTCTGTTCCATTAAAATTAAAAGGAAATTACCCTTCAAAATTCGATATTCGGGGAGAAATTGTTCTACCTCTTGAAGGTTTTGAAAAAATGAATCAGGCATTAATCGAAAAAGGGGAGACTCCTTATTCCAATCCTAGAAACACCGCTTCGGGTAGTTTAAAATTACAAGACAGTGGCGAAGTTGCAAAACGTCCGTTGGAATGCTTGTTGTATAACATCACAGGAGTTGGAGATTTTTTTCAAACCCATTTCGAAAGCTTAGAAGCCGCAAGAGAATATGGATTTAAAGTGCCTTCGCAATCAAAATTGGTAAAAAACATCGAAGAAGTTTTAGAGTTTATTGATTATTGGCATGTTCATCGTCACGATTTACCTTATGAAACAGACGGAGTAGTTATTAAAATCAATGATTTACATCAACAAGAAGAATTAGGTTTTACTGCGAAAAATCCTCGTTGGGCAATTGCTTATAAATTTAAAGCCGAACAAGCAACCACCATTTTAAAAAGCATTTCTTACCAAGTAGGTCGTACGGGTGCAATTACACCTGTAGCAAATTTAAAACCGGTTCAGTTGGCTGGAACTATCGTGAAACGGGCTTCTTTACACAATGCAGATCAGATCGAAAAATTAGATGTAAGAATAAACGATGTTGTTTTTGTTGAAAAAGGTGGTGAAATTATTCCTAAGATTACTGCAATCGATTTAAGTCAACGCCCCATTGAAAGTCAGCCAACGGTCTATATCACAAATTGTCCTGAATGTAACACAGAATTAATTCGTACTCCAGGTGAGGCTCAACATTATTGTCCAAACTTTTATGATTGCCCTCCTCAAATTATTGGTAGAATCGAGCATTTTATCAGTAGAAAAGCTATGGATATCGATGGTTTGGGCGGTGAAACTGTTGCATTGCTTTATAAAAGCGGTCTGATATTGAATTATGCTGATTTATATGAATTAAAAAAAGAACAAATTCTTCCATTGGAACGAATGGCAGAGAAATCTGCAGATAATTTGATAAACGGCATTGAACAGTCTAAAAGCGTTCCTTTTGAACGTTTGCTTTTTGCGTTAGGGATTCGCTTTGTTGGAGAAACAGTTGCAAAGAAAATTGCAGAACATTATAAAAACATTGATGCATTAATGGCTGCCGATTATCATGATTTGATAACGGTTGACGAAATTGGTGATAAAATTGCTTTGAGTATAAGATCGTTTTTTAAAAACGAACACAATTTATTGTTGATTGAGCGATTAAAAAATCACGGTTTGCAATTTGAAATCGAAGCCAAGGAAAGCACCCAAGTTTCTGACAAGTTTGCTGGTATGACTTTGGTTGTTTCAGGAAAGTTTCAACATTTTTCAAGGGATGAAATCAAGCAAAAAATCGAAGATTATGGCGGTAAAAACGGTAGTTCTATTACTGGAAAGACATCCATCGTAGTAGCCGGTGCTGATATGGGACCTGCAAAGTTAGATAAAGCAACAAAATTGGGTATTCCAATTTGGAGCGAAGATGACTTTATTAAACAGTTAAGTGATTGATTTATTAAGGATTATCATTTCATGTTTTCGTAATGATTCAGCAATGTTTCAATAATTTCAATTCAATAGTTTTGTCTCGAAATTAAATCAAAAAACAATATGAAAACAATTGAATTGAAATCAGTACTAAAAGGAGCTTTTAGTTTATTAGCTTACTTCGTTTTAATGTTTATTATCTTTTCGAGTATTTAAAAAACACCGAGATTATTGAACTTCTAAATGATTGTGAAAGCAATCATTTTTTATTTGGAGATTTGATGAGTGCTGTAACATTCATTTACTGCATTAAAAATCTGATAATCGTTTGCAGTATATATAAAACGTTCGGAATGATTACATCTTTGTAAAATGGTAATTATATCGTTTTTACTTATATTTAGTAGAGCGGAAGCTAAAGTTCGGTCGTATTTTGTTTTCATTCGTTCAATCAAATCAATTTCTTGTTTAATTGAAGCGATCTTTTGATTATCTCTTCGTTTTACCGCATTATAGATGCCGTGTAAAGGATTGATTCCAGTATTGTAAGCCATGGTAAAACCAGTAGCGCTTAAATCTCTATAGTAAGGATAATCGGCTAAGGCAATTAACTTAGTATCAATCGATAAAATTCCGGTTAATTGTAAAGAATTGATAACCACTTCGTCTAAAACAGTTGAAGTGTCTTTTATATAAACGCGTTGTTCACCTTCGTCAAACCATTGTTGATTTACTTTAATCTTAAAGTTGTGAAAACCTTCTGCTGATATGTGAAGAGTGTCATTGGTATTTGCTAGAATTGTAAAGCTACCATCAGCTTTTGAAGTAGTAAATTTTAAATTGGATAGGTTGATTATATCTGCATTACCTACCAAAGTAAAATCGGATTCATTAAAAAGTACACCCTTGATGTTTTTTTCTTGAGAGTATCCTAATAATGAGTAGATTAAAAAAAACAAAACTGTAAAATTTCTCATAGTCTTTTTTCGAATTGGCTCAAAAGTACAAGAAATTTTACAGTTTATATCTTTATTTGAAAATAATTAACAAAATTATTTTGACCTTCTTGGTCTGTCACCTCTTCTAGAAGTTCTTTCGTTTTTTAAAGGTCGTTCACTATCGTCACGTCTTCTTCCGAATCTGTTTTCAGAGCCTCTTTCAGAATTGTATGAGCGACGTTTTTCGAATCCTCCGCTTCTTTTACCTCCTTTTCTACCGTCGTTTCTTGAAGAACGTCCTCTTCCTTCATTTGAAGAGATTTCTACATTAACTTGACGTCCTTGGTGGTGAATACTGTTCAAGATTTCCATTACACGACCACTGTGTTCAGCATCGGTGTTAAAGAATGAGAAACCTTCTTTTACATCTACTTTGTACAAGTCGTCACGACCTAATTCCAAAGTATCTCTCAAGAAGTCTTTCAAGCTCATCCAATCAAAGTCGTCTCTTGATCCTAAGTTCAAGAAATAACGAACTGAACCATCAGAATTACCGCCACCGCCAAATTCTTTCTCGCGTTGGAATGATGATTTAGGAGATTCAATTTGTTTGTTTTTCTTGTAGTATTCAGCAAATCTGTTGAATTCTACTGCAAACATTCTACGGATTAGTTCTTCTTTACTGAATTCACCTAATAATTCTTCGATTTTAGGTAAATACTGATCAATCTCGTCGGAAACTTTAATGTTTTTAACTTTATTTGCTAAGTGCATTAATTGAACTTCACAAATTTCAATTCCAGTTGGAATGTTTTTCTCGATGAATTTCGTTTTTAAGTTTCTTTCAATTTGTTGAATTTTACGAACTTCACTACGAGTAACAATTACAATTGAAGTACCAGTTTTTCCAGCACGTCCCGTACGTCCAGAACGGTGGTTGTAGGTTTCAACTTCATCTGGTAATTGATAGTTAATTACGTGAGTAATATCTACTACGTCGATACCACGAGCGGCGACGTCGGTTGCAACCAACATTTGAATTTGATGACCTCTAAAAGCTTTCATTACGCTATCTCTTTGAGCTTGAGATAAATCGCCGTGTAAAGCAGCAGCGTTATAACCGTCTTCGATTAATTTTTCAGCAACGGCTTGCGTGTCGCGTTTAGTTCTACAGAAAATTACCGAGAAAATTTCCGGGTTCATATCTGCAATACGTTTCAAAGCAGGATAACGGTCGCGAGCGCCTACCAAATAATATTCGTGACTTACGTTTTCGGATCCTTGATTTTTGTGTCCCACTGTGATTTCTTGTGGGTTTGTCATGAATTCTTTAGCAATTCTAGACACTTCTTTAGGCATTGTAGCTGAGAATAACCACGTTAATTTATCTTCTGGTGTGTCAGATAAAATAGAGGTAATGTCTTCATAAAAGCCCATGTTTAACATTTCATCAGCTTCGTCCAAAATACAAATTTGGATATTTCTGATGTTTACAAGATTTCTATTGATCATATCTTGCATACGTCCTGGAGTTGCAACAATAATTTGCGCTCCTTTTTTCACATCGCGTGCTTGCTCTGTGATACTTGCTCCACCATATACAGCAACAGTATGTAACCCTTTTACATACTTTGAATATTGCTTCATTTCATTGGTGATTTGTAAACACAATTCTCTTGTAGGCGATAGGATTAATGCCTGTGTGCTTCTGTTCTCTGGATCAATTTTTTGAATCAGAGGAAACCCGAAAGCAGCTGTTTTCCCCGTACCCGTTTGCGCCAATGCAACAATGTCTGTATCTTGTTGCAATAAAAGGGGAATTGCTTTTTCTTGAACCTCTGAAGGGTTTTCAAAACCTAAGTCCTGAATTGCTTTAAGTAGCAATTCGTCTAATCCTAATTCTTGGAATTTATTCATATATTTTAAAAATAGCTGCAAATATAGTGGTTATTTTATTAGCATTCTATTTTTATGTATTAAATAATTAATAATTTTCAAGTTTTATAGGTTAAAAAGCTTTTAGTGAGCGCTGACTTTTTTTATTAAATATAAGAATATATTAAGTAAATTTTATTTTTTTATAAGTAATTATCAGTTTATTGTGTTAGATGAAGAGCTTCTTATTTTTCAAAATGAAATTTTTGAATGTGCTTCTGAATCAGTTCGCTGTTCCAAACACTTGGAAATAGACGTTCGATAATGGTTCTGTTTTCAAAATTAAGAGAAAGCGCAATTGTTAGATGATATAAAGATTTCTCTGTTTGCTGTGTTAATCCATACATTCCAGATAAACGATATTCAATTTCAAAATGATCATTAAATAGATCTCTTGCAATTAATAATTTTTCAATTGCAGAGCTGTATTCACCTATAAGAGATAATGAATCTATCCAAAACAACCAAGTGTCCAGGAAGTTATCTCCATGTTCAATAGATTTTTCAAAACCTATGGCTGCTTCTTCGTGAAACGTTAATTCTCTATTAATGATAGCAAAACGTCGCCAATAAAGATGATTATGTTCGTCAATTTCTAAAGCTTTGTTTACAAAATGAAGTGCTTTTCTAAAGTTATTTTTCTTTAAATATAAATCACTAATCGCGATCCAAGATTTGTCCATCAAAGGATCTTCTTGAATGGATCTTAAATAGTATTTAAGTGCTTTTGATGTTTTTCCTAAAGCTTCAAAACAGAAACCAATTCTGTGAAAAAGATAGGCTGTAGGTTCGTCAAATTTTATGGTATATTTATAACAATCTATTGCCTCTTTAAAATTCTTTAATTTTTCGAGTGCTTTTCCTTTTTCTATATATGCACCCACAAAGTGCTCGTCAACCACACAAGCAAAGTCAAATGATTGAACAGCTTTGGTGTAATTTTTTAAGGTGTAATATTGTCTTCCTAATTGATGCCAAGCAACTTCTGAATATGGATTTTCGTCAATAAATGTTTCCAGAAACTTGATAGCTTCTTCATGTTGATCTAAAAAATCATAACAATAAACCACATTGAAAAGTGAAGAATGATCGGAGCTATCGTGTTTCAAACAATTGATAAAAGCATCTTTCGCAGCTTGCAATTCGTCTAAATACAAATATTCCATTCCTAAAAGTGAATAAACATCGGCGTAATCATCCGTATATTGTAAGGCTAGTTGTAAACTGTCAATGGCTTTGTGGTGTTCTCCTTTTTTTGAATAAATATTCGAACGTTGTATATAAATTTCGTCATTATTACTGTCAATCGCTTGTATTTCATTCAGTAATTTTTCAGCCTGATCGAATTTGTTTTCAAAAACCAACAATTCCACATGAACTAATTTCAATCCAATAGAATTTGGGTGTTGATCCAATCCCAGTTTCAACGCCTTTTTAGAAAGGTTTAGTTTTCCAGTGTCGAGATAATGCAAAATGATGTTTTCAAACTCTTCTGAATCAAAAAAACAAACTTTGTTGGTCTTGAGCATATTCTCGAACTTAGAAATGGACATTCTAAAAAAATCTTCTTCGTCGTTTGCAAACATTTGCGACTCTTTTTTATTTATTTAAATTTACCGCAAATTTCTGTAAAATACAGCATGCTCTGTTATAATTATGAACAATTTAATTAACAACCTGAGTTCGATTCTTCTATTGGATTCATATCGCTGATTATTAGAGCTATAAGTAATAATATGCTTTTTTTATAAACTTCCCAATATATGGCAACCTACTTTGCCTTTTTTATTCGAAATAACACGCTATTTCTTCCTGAAAAACGCTCGTATCTTACTCATTTATTGAAATATGAATCTCAATTTTATAATCGAACTTAGGTTAACAATACTAAGGTCTGATAAATAGGCTGTTGTAGGCTCATTTATTTAGTATTGTTTACGCAGTGCAAAACTACAAATTTATTTTTAAAAGCTACGAGCTTTTGCACACTTATAAAATTATAATAACTCCTAAAAAGTCATGGAAAACGACTTTATTGGGTGATAATAAATATTTGAATATAAAATTAATAAACACAGATGTGTTAAATAAAAGTTAAACTTAACTTTTTTTTTTTTTGATGCTAAAGTTTTATATAGTTTTGACTATCAATAATTTTAACAAAATATTACAAATGAAGAAATTTTAGTAACATGCTGTTTAATTACAGTAGGAATGCTGCACTCACAAACTAGAAATTGTGAATGTGGAAGTTTTGAAGAAGGACGAACTTTTTATCAAATTGTTGATGAAGAAGGAGTGGGATGTTGTAGTGGTACAGCATCTGGAAATGGTATTTTTGTAGTTTATACACCGGGGGAAGGTTCCACCTGGGAGGTGTCTGAAGTTACAGAAATTGAAGGAACAGTAGCACAGTCTAAGTGCTATGAAAATTAGTTTAATAAATTAATAAGTACGATTATGAAATTATGTAAATTATTAGTTGCGACGTTTACAGGAGTCGCATTGTTAACTTCTTGTGATGAGGCTTCGGTTGACAACAACTTGGAAGCAAAAGAAGAAATGAAGTTGGAGGTCGAAAACCGTGAAAAGGGGCAAATTCCGCCCAAATTGAACTTTCTAAGTGATTTTGAATCTGCAAAAGGCAGCGCAGACAAGTTTATGGAGCTTTTTAGACATTACAAGACGGTACACGGCAATACAGATTATTATAACAATTTGTTTGAATTGACGAGTTATCGCTTCTTTAAAGATTCGGATTTCAAAAATACGAATGCTGAAGACCTTCGTTTTTTGTTAGATGAAATGAGAAGTGTTCCGTCGAATACTTTGAATCTCGAAAATATTTCTGTGCTTTTAATTGCAAGTCAACATGCAGGGGTTATTGATGCACAGGAATTTAAAAGTATTTCTAATGAGCTTTTGACTAAAACTAAAGAGAAGCTTGAAAATGCACAATGGAATGATGCGGATCTTCTTGCACGAAAGAAAGAAGAGTTTAAAAAACAGAATGGAAAAGTGCAGTATCAAAATCATCTGAATCAATTAACGAAATTAGCAGTAAAATAAAATGGAAAATCTGTTTAAGAAAGTGGTCGATAAGAACTATTGATCACTTTTTTGCTTCTTAAATGTATTCAAGGACTTTCATTTTAGTACATCAAAACTCATTTTGACTTTTTTGATTGAAGTTAAAAGTCAAGACAAGTTCAGGTTATAAAAATCTAGCCACCTATTTCAGATTGTACCTCATCAAGCGCTTCTAGTAGAATAGTACAACCTTCTTTGATTTCTGATTCAGTAATAGTCAAAGGCGGCGTAATGCGAATGGCTCTTCCTTCAAACATCAACCAAAACAAAACCAAACCTTTGTCTTTACATTTTAAAATTACTTTGTTGGTAATTTCTTCTGAAGCAGTCATTGGTGCCAACATTAATCCTTTACCATGAATTTCTTCAATCAAGGGATGCACTAACAGTTTACGGAACAATTTTTCTTTTTGTAAGGTTTGTTCCATAAGATCGGTTTCAATCAATTCTTGCAAGGTCGCCAAGCAGGCAGCTGCAATTACAGGATGACCACCAAAAGTTGTAATATGTCCGCATTTTGGATCATGTGCTAATAAATCCATATGTTTTGCATCTGCGGTAAATGCGCCAACGGGCATACCGCCACCCATTCCTTTTCCTATGACTAAAACATCTGGAACGACATTATAATGCTGGAAACCAAAAAGTTTGCCAGTTCGTCCAAAGCCAGGTTGTATTTCATCTAAAATTAATAGAGCACCAACTTCATCACAACGTTGACGTACTTTTTGTAAAAAATTATTTTCTGGTGTTATGAAACCGGCACTTCCTTGAATGGTTTCTAAGATAATTCCTGCTGTTTTTGTAGTAATACGTTCTAAATCAGCTTCATTGTTGAAGGTTATAAAGTCTACATCAGGTAGAAGCGGTCTAAAGGCTCTTTTGCGTTCTTCGTTTCCTAAAACGCTCATAGATCCCTGAGTATTACCATGATATGCGTTCACGCAAGAAATTATTTGTGTACGACCGGTTACTCGTTTAACTAGTTTTAATGCACCTTCTACAGCTTCGGTTCCTGAGTTGACCAAATAAGTTTTGTTCAATGAAGGAGGAAGTACACTTGCTAAAAGTTTACAAAACTCAACAGCTGGTTTTTGAATATATTCTCCATAAACCATGACGTGTAAATACTTATCTAGTTGTTCTTTTATCGCATTAACAACTCTTGGATGTTGATGTCCTAAAGTACAAGCTGATACACCAGCAACGAAATCTAAATGTTTCTTTCCATCGCTACTATAGATGTAACTCCCTTTTGCGTGACTGATTTCAATTTCCAAAGGGTGTAAAGTAGTCTGTGCTTGATACTTAAAAAAATCTCTTCTCATGGTTCTCTTTCAGTTTGTATTCGGGTTTTTATGCGATTGGGTGCTACAGAACTTCTTTTAAAATTAATGGTTTCATCTAGTGTCTCCATCGGTTGTTCTTTTAGTAGCTTATTGTTTATTTCTTCTTCTTTTGCTGTATGATCATGTTGTAATTCTTCTTCATCAAAGAGTTCTTCCACACTAAAGATTCGCTCTTCGCCTCGCCAGTTAAAGCCTCTTAATAAGCGTTCTGCTTCTGGAAATTTTTCAGGAGGATAAGTAATTCCTTCAGGATTAATTAGTCGAGTGATTGTATTGATTTTATTATCTTCTAGTTCCAGAATAATTTTACTACACTTTCCTTTATCTATTCCAATTAATTCTTCTTCATCATAAAGATAATAAACCATTTCAGTATTTTGAATCAACTCTATAAGTGTTAGTTCGTTATCGATGAATTTTCCGAAAAGATTAATGCCTTTCACTTGGTTAAAACCACTTCCAAGTGTGTCTTTTTCTATTACAAAAGCATTATTAAGAACTTTTAAAGAATCTAGTTTTTCGGTAATCACGTCATTTATTAAGTGGATAACGTCTCCAGTGAGCTGACTTTCAGCTTGGAACAATACAGGATTGCCAATCATTTGCATTAATCCAATTTTTTGATCGTAATGAAGCGAGTCTGTCTTGCCGCTCATATCTGGAGTTCTGAAAACTCTTGCGTCGGGAAAACCAATTATAGTACGCTCTTTATCAGGCCCTACCACATGAAGGTTTTTTGCATGAAAATAAGAAGTGTCTTGTTCTGTAAAGTATTCGATAAGAGGTTTTTTTGTCATATAAAGCGAATCATTTTCCCTGAAAACTTCTGCAAAATGACTTGTTGCAATCATGTTGTTTACAGTATCTGTAACTTTGACGTTGTTTATACCTTGGGCATACGATTTTTTTTCATCATAATAGATCTCATCAGCTTCTATACGTCTGTCATCATACAAAATATACGAATTTTGAATCATTCGTCCTTCACCTAATCGAGTGTCGTAAAATCCATTTTCTGTGTAAATGTGTACATCCTCGTTGTCAATAGTCGATGGATTGAAGAGATAGGCATGCCCCGAGTCTTCAAAATAATCCACATGATTAGAACGTATTACAGTTTCAGGATTGGTAATCACCACAGCAGTTCTGAATTCGTATTTTAATTCTCTGGAATAATACTTTCCTGATTTTGATTCTAATGTATTGTTTTTATTGATGATGGTGGCATGATCGTTATAGTATGCGATTCCAGAATTTCGATCGTAATATACTTTATCGGATTTCAAAGAGGAATCTGGCGAAGTCATGACAACATTTCCAGATGCGAAAGCGATGGATTGCATGCCGTTGTATTCAGCATATTTGCTTGTAAGTTGAAGCGTATCATCTTGAACAATGCGAACGTCGCCAAAAAGTTTCACATAATTGTCTTTCTCAAAAAGATAGGCTTTATTGCAAAAAATGTACATACTATCGTGTTGAATTTGAACATTGCCAGTTGCTATCATTGCACCAGGAATTTCGAATTCGTTGGCATCTGTAAAATCAGCATAAAGTAATTTAATAGTCTTTACATCTGATTCTGTAGGTTGAGCATAACCAACAGTACAGTTCAAGAGGAGTAGTATAAAGTAAAAAAAAAGCGGTTTCAATCGGTTCAGTTTTTTTTCAAAAGTACATATTTTTTTAGTGATTTTAGGACTTGTTATGAAGAATTTGTGACTGCAGCTAGATGCGAGTTTTTAATCTTTTAGAATGATTTTTTTCTTCATAGGAATCAAATAACTTACTGTGTAACCAAATCCTGCGCCAATATTTCCGCTGTATTTTTGTCCGTAACCAGGATAGTATAAATTTTCGAATCCTTCGGGTTGTTTTTGAGCTATAAGCGCATTGAATCTCACGTTTAAACCCAAGAACAAATTGTCAACAATTTCAGCTTTTATTCCAAAGACTAATTCCAACCAATGAGCACTTAATCCATCCGATTTCAGCTCAGGATATTGTAAATCTTCATTGAAATAACCACTGCCCGTATTTACACGGAAACTATGTAAGGTTTGATTATGCAAACTAAGTCCGTAACGAGCGCCAACATAGATTAGGTTGTTCATGTCTAACCAGTTTTGATGAAAGTTTCTATCTGCACCAATTTTAAGAAAGGTACCAGAAGTAGTAAATGAAAGTTGATCATCCGATTTAAAGCGTTCTTCAAAACCTGCTTCTGCGGCTATATACCAACTTTTATTGTATCTGTAATCTGCATGAATTTCAAAACCCTTGTAGTCTTTGTCCCAAAAATTTCTACTCACTTTTACTAAGTCGCCTCCAACACGTAAGCCGTAAATTTCCGGATAACTTTTAGGTGTTTCCTGAGCAAACGAATTACTACCACCTATTAAAAGACTAATAATAAAGATTAATATGCGCATGATCATCAGAAGTGATTTCTCTTGTTAGGTTTGAAATATTATGAATCCACGAATTTCCTGTGGAATCATTAGAAATTAAATTAGCATTAAAATTGTAAAAATCCACTTTATAGCCACAGGCTTTAGAAACATAGAACTCGTGAGTTTCGTAATTAAATCTCACGTCGTTTTGCTTGATAATTGTATCGTTTCCTGAAACTGTTGGTGGAACGTAGAGTAGGAGCGACCATTGTGTTTCATTGGTATTGATTTGCAATGGTACTTCTATTTTATTGGTGTTTTTATAAAATATAGTATCTGAAAAACCTTGAGCAATCATCGCGATTTTTGTAGCTACTTTTAATTGTTCTGTATCGAAACCGTCGTATAGATTAATAACAACATTAGGTGTTTCGGAAGTTCCTCCTTCACATATATCATCTTTTTCACAAGCTGAAATTCCAATAACCATACATGCTAAAAACCAAAATTTCTTCATATTGCCCTATGTGTTTTCAAAAATAAAAGTCGGTACTAATTTACCGACTTTTTATTAAATTTTAAAAGTGTGAAGCTGATTATTTTAAAAGTTCAGCCACTTTGTCTTCTAATTCACTTCCTCTTAAATCTTTGGCTACAATAATTCCATTTTCGTCCAAGATAAAAGTTGCTGGAATGGCTTCTACGAAATATTCTTTAGCAATGGGATCATCCCAAAAGCTTAAGTTCGAAATTTGCAACCAATCTAATTGGTCATCATCGATTGCTTTTAACCATTTTTCACGCTCTTTATCCAAAGAAACACCAATGATTTTTAAACCACTGTCTTTGTATTTGTTGTAAAGTGCAACCACATTTGGATTTTCTTTACGACATGGTCCACACCATGATGCCCAAAAATCGATAATGGTAACTTTACCTAAATTATCGTGCAAAAAAGCTGGTGTACCTTCTGGAGTTGGTGCAGAGAAGTTTGGTGCTTTTTGTCCAATTGCTACTTTTTCACGTTCTTTTTCAGATTCTTCAATCTTTTTTAAAGTCTCTGCAAATTCTTTACCTTTTACAGTTTCTTTAATTTCTAAATCAAAACCGTTGAAATGGTCTTTAATTTCTTGTGAAGTCAACGCATCTGTCATTGCCAATTGAGTCAATAACAACAATGAAATATACGAATCTTTATTTTTTTCGATGAAATTAATGTTTTGATCTAAAAATTTATCTTGTAAACGATTCAGTTCATCCATGATTTGTTGCATGGTTTCTTGATCTCCGCTCATTTGAGCTTCTACAAATCGTTCTTGATTATCTTCTTGATATTTTTTAATTTCTTGTTGAATTGAATGCGCTTCTTGGTTATAAGCACTCATCAAATCATTGTTTTTTGTACCTGTTACTTTTACCGAATCTGGGTTGTTTCTATCAAAACTGAATTTAATAGCTCCTTTTTCCATCACAAATGGATAAGCAAACTGTTGTATGGTATCCAACTCAATGAAATACAAGTCCATATCCAGATTTTCTCCTTTAAATTTAAAAGTCCCATCCTGAATGTAAGTAGAATCCAATTTCACAAATCCAATAGCTTCATCAATTCTGTTGATGTAAACAACAGTTCCGTCATCAAAACCTTTTACGTCACCACTAAGAGTGTACCCTTGGTCGTTACAAGAAGTAAAAAGAGCAGCCGTAAAAGCAAGTGCAAAAAATCTTTTCATTTAATTATGTCATTTTGTTGGGTGTAAATTTATAAAAATTAATGTTAATAAAAGCACAATTATTTAATTGCATTAAAAAATATTAAAATCCATCCAGAAAGAAGTAACAAACCGCCAATAGGTGTGATAGGACCTAGGAATCGTAATTTTCTATTCATTGCACTGCTGATACACAAACCATAGATGCTAAAGCTAAAAAATAATATTCCAAGGGTTAAAGTGTAATAAATTGCTGAGTTAAATCTCGATAAAAAATCCAAATTTAGTCCCAAGATAACCAATAATATAGCATGATACATTTGGTATTTCACACCTGTTTCAAAGTTTTTTAATTGTTCGTCAGAGAAAATTTTCTTGAGCGCATGTGCACCAAATGCTCCTAAAATGATAGCAGTAGCTCCAAATAGAGCACCAGTAAGTATAAAAGTATTCATTTATTTTTTTGTATCTATGCTTATTACAAACTTAATATAACGCACATTTAAGAGCTTGTTTTGTTTCGTATCTCAATGTAGGTATGCGTCAGCTTGGTAGCAAATATACAAAAATAACAAGTAGTTGAATTTTATGCTCACATAAAATGAATTTAGAAACAAATGTTTATAGTCTATTGATATTAAGATAAATTAATAAGCGAAATAACAATGTAGATACAGTTATTATAAATCTGGGTGAAATAAATTATCTTTCACATAACGAATATTTAGAAGTAGATGATTAGATGGGTTCGATCAATCAAAGGAAATTTTAATCAACTCAAAGTTTCCGGTTTATGCGAAGGTGTTTATTTATTATTAACCTGAGTTCGATTATTATTTAGGATAAATATATTGTGTAAAAGAAGAAA
>CAYNIM010000042.1:0-22394 GCA_964397335.1 uncultured Flavobacterium sp. | reverse complement strand
CCGCCATTTATTTTTATTCCATGAGCATTATAGTGTCAGTTACATTTCCTGCTAGTGTTCTTTTAAATCTTTCACTCAATAATATCGAATACACCCATACGCCCGGTTACGGGGTTTTCAGAAGCATGCTTCAACCTATATAAATGGTTCTTACATCAACAAGGTTGTCGTCACTGATGTCCAAAGACATTAAGTCGCTTCGGTTGAATACCTTTATATATTTCTTTTTGCGTATTTTCTGTTTTCTTTTCAATACTTATAAATTGACGTCCTTTAAAATTTCATCCGCTGTATTCGTACCGCATTAAGAATAGCCAATAACGCCACGCCCACATCAGCAAAAACGGCTTCCCACATTGTAGCCAATCCACCTGCACCAAGCACCAATACAATTCCTTTTACCACAAATGCCAATGTGATATTTTGCCAAACGATTTTCTTTGTCTTTTTTCCAATATTGATTGCCATTGGGATTTTGCTCGGCTTATCGTCTTGTATGACCACATCTGCCGTTTCAATAGTGGCATCGCTTCCCAAACCGCCCATTGCGATACCTACGTCGCTCAACGCCACAACGGGAGCATCGTTCACGCCGTCGCCGACGAAAGCAACGCTTTCGTCTTTGGCTTTAATTTCTTTAACCCTGTTTACTTTATCTTCGGGCAATAAATCCCCAAAAGCATTATCTATCCCCAACTGCTCCGCTACATACTTTACCACTGTACTTTTATCTCCGCTAAGCATAGTTGCTTTCACATTGAGTTTATGCAATAAACGGATGGTTTTCTCTGCATCTTCTTTGATACTGTCGGCAATCGTAATGTAACCGACAAATTTGTTATCGTAAGCAACGGCAATGGTCGTATAAACGATGCTGTTCGGATCTAAGTCGTATTGTATTCCAAACTTGTTCATCAGCTTGAAATTTCCAACCAACAAGTCTTTACCATTTACGGTTGATTTCAGCCCGTGTCCAGCAATTTCCTCTGTATTTTCTAAGCGGATTGTATTATCCAGTTCCCCCACGTATTCGTGAATAGCTGTCGCTACGGGGTGCGTACTGTGGCTTTCCAATACATTGACCAATTGCAAAATTTCATCTTGAATGAACGCTTTGTCAAATACCACTTCTTGAACCTTGAAAACACCCTCTGTCATTGTACCCGTTTTATCCATTACCACATTTTGGATATTGGAAAGGCTATCTAAAAAGTTACTTCCTTTGAACAGTATTCCGTTTTTGCTCGCTGCTCCAATGCCACCGAAATAACCCAATGGAATACTGATTACTAAGGCACAAGGACAAGAAATAACTAAGAATACCAAAGCCCTGTACAACCAATCCCTAAACTCATAATCAGCTACGAAAAAGTAAGGCAGCACACAGATAGCGACCGCTAACAGTACCACTATAGGGGTATATATTTTCGCAAACTTGCGGATAAATAATTCCGTTGGTGCTTTTTGTGAAGTAGCATTTTGTACCAATTCCAAAATTTTACTCAACTTACTATCCATATATGCGGTTGTGACCTGCACTTGTGCAACGGTATTAAGGTTTATCATACCTGCCAAAACCGTTTCGCCTTTGGCTTTGGTGTCGGGTTTGCTTTCGCCTGTGAGTGCTGAGGTGTTGAACGATGCCGTTTCAGACAATAATTCTCCGTCCAAACCTAATTTTTCTCCCGGTTTCAATTGTATTATTTCGCCGATATTCACGGTTTCCGCCTTTACAGTTAGGGGTTGGTCGTTTCTTAAAACCGTTACCTCATCAGGTCTTTGGTCGAGCAATGATTTGATATTTGCTTTGGCTCTGGAAACCGCCATTGTCTGAAAAACTTCTCCAACAGCATAAAACAACATCACGGCAACGCCCTCGGGATATTCGCCAATGGCAAATGCCCCGATGGTGGCAATGCCCATTAAAAAGAACTCTGAAAAGATTTCCCCTTTTCTGATGCTTTTCACGGCATCTGTCAATACAGGAAACCCAACGGGAGCATACGCAACCACATACCAAATAATCCTTACCCAACCCGTAAACCATTGCTGTGGAAGCCAATGATCAAATGCTATGGCAGCAAGCAACAATACCAATGATATTATACTCGGCAAAAACATTTTAATTGGACTACTCTCACTATGACTGTGGTCGTGTCCTTCATCATCGCCGTGGTCGTGTTGATGCTTTTCATTTACCAGCTCTTTTGCACCTGCTTCGGTGTAAATTTTTTCTTCCAGCGTGCAACAAGTCATTTTGCCTTGTGCATCATACGTATGCTTATGATTTTTGTCTGTATTTGTCATAGCCTTTAATTTTTTAGGTTCGTTACACTTTTATTTCTTATTATTTCTACGTTATTATTCATTATATACCTCACGATATACTGAAAAACAAATCGCTTTAACGCATTTAGCTTTTGCTGATGCTTAGAATAAAATTCATCGGGTGTATCAAAAACGCCAAAGTCCTGATTGATGCCCTTACCCTGAATAAACGTATTGTTGAGGTTCCATTCAATCGGTGGGTTCTCAAAATTATCGGTATAAACCCCGAAACCACAAAATGTGGTTTTGCAATCGCTGTTCTGCTCCTGCAATTTGGTGAGATAGGGTTTATCCAAAATCACACCTTCTAAAAAATACCACTGTTCATTTACCCATACTTCTACCCAGCTATGTAAGATGTTTTGAGGCGAAAGTTTGTACCAAATACCCGTAATAGCTCCTTTTTGCAAGGCTTTGTCAATGGTAAAACCGTGAATGCGGTTAGGTATTCCCGTTGCTCTTAATAACGTCATTAGCAAAGTCGCTTTGGTATTGCACTGTCCATAGCCATCCTGCAATATTTCTGATGCAGGTATATCGTCCGAAACATTGTAGCCAAATTTTATTTCATCCCTGACAAAATTGTAAATGGCTTTAACTCTTGAAACATTGCCCAAATCTTTCCACCCTCTTTGTTCCAATAGCTCTTGTATAGAAACGTTTGAGTAGTCAAGGATTTTTGTTTCTTTAAGATAGTTATCCATAACACATTTATATTTATGACAAAGATACACAGGAAGAGCCTGCAATGCTATTGCAAACTCTCCTTTAAACAGTTCTCGCAAATACCTTTACCAAATAGTTTTATTTCGTCAATACGGTAATTTTGGTTTCCATTCTGCGGTATTATAAAATCCTCCTTACAGGTTGTCTGTTTACAGATTTTACAATAGAAATGTAAGTGCCAATCTTTGTGTGTTTCTTCATCACACCCATCGTGACACAAAATATACTTAACGGTAGTGTTCTCCTGAATACTGTGTACAATGCCTTTTTCCTCGAAAGTTTTCAAAGTCCTGTAAATCGTAACCCTGTCTGCTTTATAGAAATGACTTTCGATTTCAGATAAGGACATCGCTGTCTGCTGTTGCTCCAAGAAATCATATACCAATATCCGCATACTGGTCGGATTGGTGTTCTTTGACAACAGCTTTTGTTCAATGCTTTTTTTCATTATATACCATTTTAGTGAGCGTGACCGTGTTCTCCGGTATCATTCATTTTTGCATTCACAAAAAACGCACCTTTTATCACGATATGTGTACCGTGTGGAATTTCATTTACAGGCGTTATCGCCGTGTAACCCAATTGAGAAGCACCTTTAACGACCTCCATTCTTGTAAATTGAGTTCCATTTTCCGAACCGTGGTCGTGAGCCTCATCTTCTTTATGGTCGTGCGGTTCTTCTTCCTGCTCCTTGACCAAAAAGATGTAATATTTCCCGTCTGCATTGACAACCGCTTCGTTGGGTACAGCCGTACTTAATACATCATCTAAACTTACATTTCCGGTTATGCTCATTCCGTCAATCAATCCTGTTTTATCTCCGGTAATTCTGCTGTGAACGGCAATGGTTTTGCTCTCTCCGCTAAAAGATGAACCTATACTATAAACTTCGGCAGAATGGGTCTTATTGGGGTTGTTGGTTACGACAAAATCTATTTTCTGACCTATTTTGATTAGGGGAATATCTTTTTCATAAACCTGTAAATCCAAGTGCAATGCTGTGTTCTCTATTATTTCGGCAATAGGCGAAGACACATCTACATAGCTTCCGATTTTGGCAAAAACGTTACTTACCGTACCGCCTATCGGACTTGTAACGACCAACGAGGATTTAAGGCTGGAATTTGACAGGGAAGCCGGATTAATGCCCATCATTTGGATTTGTTGTTGTAACGATGCTTTTCGTGTTCTCAACGTGTTCAATTCAGATGTGGCACTTTGCAGGTTTTTCTTTGCACCTGCATTTCCCTCGTTCAGCTCTCTTTGTCTTGCAACTTCCTGCTCTGCAAATTCTATCCTGCTATTGATGCTTAGGTATTCTTCCTGTAATTGTATGAATTCCGGATTGGAAATAGTGGCGATGACCTGACCTTTTTTTACGAAATCGCCTATCTCAACATTGAGGGATTTGATAACGCCGCCAAACATTGAAGTTGCATTTGCCTTGTTGCTGTTGGGTACTCTCAATCCACCGTTGGCTTTCAATGTTGCGGACAATTGTTTCTGTTCAATCATCCCGATTTCGATACCTACAGCTTTTATCTGTTCATCGGTCAGTACCGCAACGTTTTCTTCTTCGTGTTCGTCCGTTGTTGCTGCTGCTTCGCTACCGTGATTATGTCCGTCGTCCTCCGTATGTTTATTTGTACAGGCGTTCAAAGCAAAGATTGCTACGAGGAGAAAAACGCTGAAAACTATATTATTGATGATACGTTTCATATTTTGTATTATTTGCTGATTAATGAATGAATAAGCGTTACAGCCTCATTGATTTGCTGTATGCTCTTTAGATAATTAAGCTGAATATCGGTTGTTGTCTGCAAGGCAAAGAGGTACTCCACATAAGAAATATCTCCGGTACTGTACCCTAACTTTGCCGCATTGATGATTTCATCAGCATTCGGAAGTGCCTGCTCCTTGAAATAGGTAAACTGTGAAACATTCTGTTCATATTGTTTCAGGGCATTTGCCAACTCCGTTTTTAGCTGCTGTTGTTGCCATTGGGCATTCAGTTCCAATGATTGTTTTTGATAATCAAGGGAACGGATTTTCGCTCTGGTCGTAGTAAAGAGTGGAATGGTTATGCCTACATCAACAAAACTGAACCGCTGTCCTCTGCCGTAAAATTGTTCCACGCCGTTTCTACTATGCATTCCTATCAGCGATATATTATTATAACCGAACGTAAAATCAGGCAGGCTGTTTGCCCGTTCCAACTTCTTGTTCTGTTCAGCGATTTTAGCCTCCTGATACAATAGCTGGATGCTTGGGTGGTTTTCAATAGCTGAACTGTCTATGAAAGAAGTCAAAAGTAATGGTTCATAGTCTGATTTGGGTTCAATGGCAAAATCTTCCTTTGTCTGCATCAGGTTTTTAAGATTCTGATAGGCATTTTGCCTGAAGACCTCATTTTGCTGGAGCAATATATTGATTTCCCCCTTTTTGGTAACAGCCGTACTGACTTCTATCCGCCCTATATCTCCTGTTTTATAACGCAGCTCCGCCACACGGATAAAGTCTGCATAAATACTATCCAAATACTTCAATACCGAAGCATTATGTTCCAGATACGCTAACTGATAATAATATGTTCTTACCTGCTTTCTTAGCTCATTTTCTGTCAGAGCCTTTGACCATTCCTGCCCTTTGACTTGCTCTTTGACAAGGTTTTTCTTTACCCCAAAAAGTGTTGGAAAGGGTATAGTCTGCGAAATTTGGAAACCGTCATTGTACTCAAATCCATCTGTATTCCCATATTGGAAATTTAAATCGGTTTTCGGTAGCTCATATGCTGTCTTACTCAAACTTTGGGTAGATTGAATCTCCAATTTTTTGGAACGGAGCTGAGGGTTATTTTCCATAGCTATTTCGATAGCTCTATCTACGTTTACAGGATTTTGTGCATTACTGGTTTGAGAAAAGCCTAAGAACGTAAACAGTAACAATATAGGTGTTATGGCTTTCATTTTATTATTTTTTGTAGGCTTATGATTTCTCATAAATACGAGGTATAGTAAAGGCAGTACGAATAACGTCAATGCCGTTGCTGACATCAATCCGCCGATAACGACCGTTGCCAACGGTTTTTGTACTTCTGCACCCGCACTTGTACTCAATGCCATCGGTAAGAAACCTAAACTTGCTACCGACGCTGTCATTAATACGGGTCTTAGTCTTGTTTTAGCCCCCTCGATAATTCTCGGGATAATCTCGTTCCAACCCTCTTTTTCCAATCTGTTGAATGTGGAAATCAGTACAATCCCGTTCAGAACAGCAACACCAAACAAAGCGATAAACCCTACACCTGCTGATATGCTGAATGGCATATCCCTCAACAATAGGGCAAACACACCTCCAATGGCACTCATCGGGATAGCTGTATAGACCAAAACGGCTTCCTTGAACGAATGAAACGTGAAGTACAATAAGATAAAAATCAAAAGCAGGGCGATAGGTACTGCAATCAGTAATCTGTCAGTAGCTTTTTGGAGGTTCTCAAACTGACCGCCATAGGTAAAATAATATCCTGTCGGTAGCTTAACCTGTTCAGCCAACTTATCCTGAATTTCTTCTACAACACTTGCTACATCCCGCCCTTGTACATTAAATCCGACATATATCCTTCGTTTTCCTCCTTCACGGCTGATTTGTGCAGGACCTAATTTATAGTCAATGTTGGCAACCTGCGAAAGTGGAACCTGCTCTCCGTTTGGAAGTGGAATAAACAGATTGCTCACATCCTCAATAGAACTGCGGTGTTCTTCATCAAGCCGTACCACCAAATCAAATCTACGCTCATTTTCATAAACCACGCCTGCTGATTTACCTGCAAACGCAGTACTGACAATATCGTTTATCTCCTGTACATTCAAGCCATAGTTGGCTATTCGGGTACGGTCGTATTCGATATTAATCTGTGGAAGACCTGCTATCCGTTCTACCTGCGGAGCGGTTGCACCCTCTACCGTTTGAATAATGGCATTGGCTTTATTGGCATAAATCAACAAACTGTCGAGGTTCTCTCCGAATATTTTCACAGCTACATCTTGCCTGATACCCGTCATCAGTTCATTAAACCTCATCTGTATCGGCTGGTTGGCTTCAAAGAATACACCGGGAATAACTTCGAGTTTCTCCATCATTTCATTGGAAAGTTCGTCATACGATTTCTTTGTTTTCCATTCGTCCTGTGGTTTAAGAATAATCATCAGGTCGGTCGCTTCGGGCGGCATCGGGTCTGTCGGTACTTCGGCAGCCCCCGTTTTTCCTACAACCATTTTTACTTCGTCAAACTCCTTGATTATCTTAGATGCCTGCATTGAGGTTTCCAGACTTTGGCTTAAGGATGTTCCTTGCGGCAAAATACAATGGAAAGCAAAATCGCCCTCGCCCAATGTTGGCAGGAACTCTCCGCCCATCCGTGAAAAAAGGAATATACTAATGGTAAAAAGTCCGACGGCAACCGCAATAATCACATATTTTATCCGAATGGCTTTTTCTAACAAAGGCTTATAAACCCCTTGAAGATAGTCCATCATTTTGTCTGAAAAATTCCTTTTGGTAATCGGTTTTTTAGACAGACACAAGGCACTCATCATCGGGATATAGGTAAAGGACAAAATCAAAGCTCCCAAAATGGCGAAACTTACGGTCTGCGCCATTGGCGTAAACATTTTTCCTTCTATGCCGACCAAAGTAAGGATAGGAATATAAACAATGAGGATAATGATTTCTCCAAATGCTGCACTCGTACGGATTTTTCTTGCAGATTCATACACCTCCTCGTCCATTTCTGCCTGCGTAAGTTTTTGAGTGGATTTCCGTAAGCCCAAATGGTGCATTGTGGCTTCAACAACGATCAGCGAACCGTCCACTATCAATCCGAAATCAATAGCTCCCAAACTCATCAGGTTGGCACTTACGCCAAATAACCTCATCATTCCCAATGCAAAAAGCATTGATAACGGTATAGCTGATGCGACGATTAAACCTGCCCTGAAATTCCCTAAGAAGATAATCAATACAAATATTACGATTAATGCACCTTCAATTAGGTTTTTTTCGACAGTACTTATCGCTCTATCTACCAGGTTCATTCTATCCAAATAAGGTTCTATGACCACATCATCGGGTAGAGATTGTTGGATAACCGGTATTTTTTCTTTGATGTTTTTTACGACCGTAGCAGTGTTTTCTCCCTTGAGCATCATTACAATACCTCCCACAGCATCTACTTCGCCGTTATAGGTCATTGCTCCGTATCGGGTAGCGTGACCAAATTGTACTTTTGCTACATCTTTGATGAATACCGGAACACTTTCCGTATTTTTAACAACAATATTACCTACATCTTCCAGTGAAGTGACTAAACCAATTCCCCGAATGAAGTATGCATTGGGTTTCTTATCAATATAAGCGCCTCCGGTATTTTGGTTGTTGTTTTCGAGTGCAGTAAAAATATCGGAGATACTGACGTCCATCGCTTTGATGCGGTTAGGGTCAACGGATACCTCGTATTGTTTGAGCAGACCGCCGAAACTATTAACTTCTGCAATTCCCGGAGTACCGTAAAGTTGTCTGGCGACAATCCAATCCTGCATTGTCCGTAAATCCATTGCAGAATATTTATCTTCGCTTCCTTGTTTGGGATGGAGAATGTATTGGTACACTTCGCCAAGACCTGTACTGACAGGAGCAAGTTCAGGCGTTCCAACTCCATCAGGTATCTGGTCTTGTGCTTCTTTCAGCTGTTGGCTTACCAACTGTCTTGCAAAATAAATATCGACATTGTCTTGAAACACTACGGTTACAACAGATAGTCCAAACCTCGAAACACTTCTTATTTCTTCTACTTTGGGAAGATTGACGATACTTTGCTCTACAGGAAATGTAACCAGTTGCTCCACCTCCTGTCCTGCTAATGTTGGTGACAGGGTAATAATCTGAACCTGATTGTTTGTAATGTCAGGTTGGGCATCAATGGGGATTTTCGTGGCACTCCATACCCCCCAAATGATGAGTAATAAGGTCATTAATCCTATAATGAACTTATTCTTTATAGAGAATTTTATAATGTTATTTAACACTTTTTGTGATGATTAATGATGGATAAATAATGATAAAATCATAATGATTATGTTTTTAGGGAATATAAATACCCTAAAAACCAAGCTAACGCTGTTAGCATTAAGCTGTAATCATTAAAACATTAAAAATTATGCATTAATCTTTGGCGGTTGCCAAATTTCTCCCAGATAGAGGGATATAAAGATAGATTTATAGTAAACTTTGGCCTTAGACAAGTCAAAGGTCTTCTTAACTAAGTTATATACATTCCATTGAAGCACTATGCCCGACACCATTCCACAACAACCGCATAAACAAAACGGACTGCACATATCAGGTTTTTCCTGATGGTCGTGGCTTGCTTTATGGGCTAATTCTTCTGAATGGTTATGGTTTTGAAAACTCTCCTTTTCATACATATCGGTACAAGGCATTAAAAATACCGCCATCATATAAATTGCCAATATGGAAAAAAAGACTTTCATATTCTTTTGCAAAGTTAGTAAAAAAGTAATGCAATGGCATTGCATTGTTTTGAATAATTACTATTTTATATAATATCCTTTTTCATTCTGAATATTTGTTTTACATACTGTTCAAAACAATATTGGCGACACTCCATACTAAATTTAAGAAGAAGTATCGCCAATATTTTTTAGTCTATACTAAAAATTTCCACTTGTACCTTTATTACTCTTGCTGTATCAAATGCTGTAAGTTCGGGTCATTCTTAATCCGTTCCATTTCACTTTCGACGATATGCAGAATATCTGATTTTATCTGACGGTAATTGCTTTCAATTTCCTGCTTCATTTTATCCTCGCCTTGCTCATCTACAAAGGATAGGATTTGCGGTATCTTTTGATAGGCTTTTGTTTCGGCGGCTACCTTTTCATTATCGACCACGATTTCTGCGTGAAATATCTTTTGTTCGATACGCTCGTCAAAATTATCCGATACAGAACCGACAAACATACCCTGCGTTAAGGTTGAAATTTTGGAAGCCGGAATAAGGCTGTCTAATTGTGTAGAAATAGAAGTTGATTTATCATTACGGTTTATCGTCATACTTTGACGTTTCTGTAATACTTTTCCAAAACGTTCCGAAAGGCTTTTTGCCGTTTCTCCTACAACCTGTCCACTGAATACATTACCTACGGTGTTTTGAATAACTTTAGCTTCTTTATCGCCGTAATCACGTATCAACTGCGAAAAGTCCTGAAAGCCCAAGCACACAGCCACCTTATTACTTCTCGCCGTTGCGATAAGATTGTCCAACCCTCTAAAATAAATCGTGGGCAACTCATCTATAATAACCGAACTCTTTAATTGTCCTTTCTTATTGATGAGCTTGACAATTCGGGAGTTGTACAAGCCCAAAGCTGCGGAGTAGATATTTTGACGGTCGGGATTGTTACCCACGCACAAAATCTTCGGCTCGTTCGGGTTGTTGATGTCCAATGAAAAATCATCGCCTGTCATAACCCAATACAACTGCGGTGATATCATTCGTGACAAAGGGATTTTAGCCGATGCAATTTGTCCCTGCAACTGGTCTTGTGCTCCGCCTTGCCAAGCATCCATAAATGGTGAAAGATAGTTTTCCAAATCAGGATACGAAGTTAAAATGGTAAATACATCCGAATACTTTTTATTCAGCAATTCAATGGCGTGTGGAAAGGTGCAATACTTACCATTCTCGTAAATTTTTAAAAACCAGATGATAGCCGCTAAAAGAATAATTGGAGATTCGACAAAGAAATCTCCTTGTTTTTGTATCCAGCTTCTGTTGAGGTTCAACATAATCGTGTAAGCGGCTTCGTAAGCATCGGATATGTCAGTCATAAAATCTGGATTGAGCGGATTGCAACGATGGCTCTTGCGTGGATCGTCAAAGTTGATGACGTAGAACTTTGGTTTTATTTCGTACTTATTCTGATGTTTCAATAAATGATTATAAGCAATAGTAGAAAGGTCGTCAAACTTGAAATCGTAGATATACATCGAAAAACCTTTTTCAATTTGTTGCTTGATATAATTGTTAACGACGGCATACGATTTACCAGAACCCGGAGTCCCCAAAACAATCGTTGCTCTGAAAGGATTTACGATATTGATCCAGCCCTTGTGTTCCTTTTTATTGTACCAAAATTTAGTAGGCAGGTTTACGGAATATTCATTTTCCATCAATTTGGTTTCCTGCATAAAACTTTCGTTCTCCATATTGAAAACATCATCCATCAGGTTGTTTTTCAATAACCTGCTTATCCAAACCCCAGCCATCAGCAAAGCAATATAACCTAGTCCGATAGTCAGTATATAAAAGAATGTGCCAATGATGGGCGACAACTTTAACAGTGGTGTATTCAGAAAGAACAGCAAAAAACCAATTCCCAAAGCCACGTAAATCTTTGACCAGGTTATCTTCTCGTTCTTCACGCCTTTGGTTCCCAAACAGCTTAAAGCCAATAACACGATTGCAAATACTTTGGTATATAAAGTATGCGAAAACAAACCGGCTGTTCGGTCAAAATTCCCTAATATTTTATTGATTACTTCTAGTGTCCAGCCACGTTCCATAAAGAAACCATAACAAAACCAATAAAGATGCATCAGTACTAATAGAATACTAACTGCTCTCATAAAAGCCATTATTTTGGCTAAACCTCTTAAATCGTCTTCTCCTTGCATTATTTTTAATTTTAATGTTCGGGCGTGAATTTAAAGACTATAAAGATTGGCTTTGGAAAAGTGGTAGTGGATGGCGGTGAGTGGCAGGGTTCGGCTGGGTCATAAGAGGTATAGCTTCTATACCCCTTTTATATAGTAATATTTATAGGTAGTAAAATAAAAATACTTTAGTTATATCGACCTTCTTTTGTTTTATACCCGTCAGCAACATTTTTTGTCCTGCTGAATTGGTGGACAAGCAACACTTCCGTAGCTACAATAAACACAGCAGTCGCCTTGTTTTGGTTTTAGAACTTGTTTGCATTTTTCACATTCGTAAAAATATTGGCAAGCGTCTGTCGGCATTGTTTCTTCTTTCTTATGTCCGCAGTTGGGGCAAGTTATTGTTGATTGTAATTTGATTTCCATTTTAATTTTCTTTTTTGTCGGTTACAGAATATCCTGTTGAGTTTATTGCTTTTTCGATTTCAGAAATATTTGTTTTTGAGTTGTCAAATTCTATGATTGCATTTCCATTTTCATATGAAGCGTTTGAACTTATTATTCCTGTCAATTTATTTACTTCGTGATTTACGTGTTCTTCGCAACTCGCACAAGTCATTCCGCTAATCGTAAATTTTACTTTTTGAATATTGGATTTGTCCACTACTATGATTTGCTTTTCTTTCTTTGGGTAGAAAATGCTTGAATAGTATGGAAAGGCAAGCATAACGATTGCAAATGCTGTTACAATTCCTAAAAACATTTTTGACTGAATGAATTTTGGTTTTTCTTCTGTCTCACAGTTGCAGTCAATTTGCTTTTTAGGTTTCAACTTTTGATACCAAGCAAAACCAAGAACCAAAATTGTCAAACCGATAAAATACGGTCTGAAAGGTTCGAGCCAAGAAAAAGTAGAAGCAAGTCCGCTTGTTCCTGCTACTAAAGCCAAGACTGGAGTAATACAACACAATGAAGCTGCAATTGCTGTTAAAAGTCCTGCTCCGATTAGTTTTTTGTCAGTTTTCATAATGTTTCTAAAATTTTGTTTTCGTCAAGTATTTTAAAAAACGGTTTCAGCATTTTTTCATATTCCTTGGTCAATGAATAAAAAATAGTTTGGGCCTCCCTGTCTGTTTCTACTAGATTACGGTCTTTAAGTTTTCGTAAATGTTGTGAAACTGCCGAGATTGTCATTCCAAGAACGTCGCTCATATCACAAACACAGAGTCGTTTTTCTTCGTAAAGTAGGAAGAGAATTTTAAGTCTTACGGTATTTCCTGCCAATTCAAGCCCATTCGATAAATAATCAAACGAATCGTTAAGCTCTAAAACCCGGTCTTTACAGCGGTTTATTTGTTCAATGTCTGCTTGTTGACGTATACAAGAATTATTACCCATAGTGCAAATATAGTTAATTCGTTTATTTAAGCAAATGCTAAAATACAATTTAACAAATCGTTTTAAAAGCAGATTTTAATTCCAAAAGATGACTTACTATAGTCTTCTTTTCTTTTTCTTCATCCTATTAGCAAAATCCTGTTCCTCGTAATCTTCCCCCTGTGCTTCAGGTATGAGCAAACCTCCAAAGGCTTCTATCAAACCGTCTTCGTGTTTTTCAGTATTTAAGAAGTCGAACAAATGATGTGGTTCTTCCGCAGGTAAATCCTCCGTATCAGTTGGTTTGGACAATTTTGGCAGGGGTGCAACTGGCTCTTTAATCTCCGCTTTGATATTATTGTTCCAATAATCATTAAAGGTATTGGCAGAAAGTTCTTTTGCCAATCGTGAACCGTTCCAAACACTTTTAGAGTTGTGGTCAATGAACGACATACCGTAAATTCGTCCGGTATCGTTTCTGCGTATCACTACATTGATACCTTGCTCGCCTAACTGTTTTTTAAAGCTCAATTCGTCAACCGTTGATTGCAGGGCAATGGTAACGGCTGATTTTAAAGTCTGTTTGGTTGCGGTATCTTTCAGGGTTGTTTTGCATTTCGCAAAATGCAATTCCAAAGCCGGAAGCCCTGCGTTCTTTCCGAAAAACGAAGCCTTGAACGGATGTCCTGCTTTTTCGCCTTTCTCATTCAATGGAATGTACAATAAACCCTGCTGTGCCTTTCCGTGTAATTCTCCCTCCACTTTCTCGGTGGTAATATTGAACAGGGAAAGCAAAGCATTGTATTCTCCCAAAGTCTGAAATTTGTAATAGTTCGGCAGATGCCTAACTACGGAAGCAATCTGACTTTTTACGTCGCCTGCTTTATAATCCACAGGTTTAAAAATCTTATCGCTCTGCTGGCGTTCCTTGTCCGTAGCGGGTATTAAATGGTGTTGTTTTTCGAGTTCACGACACACATTCATCGACCGCATTTTCTCGAACTTGTCCGAAATCTTTTTGCCTTGTTCGTCCACGCAGACCGATACAATATGTATATGGCTACGGTCAATATCGGTATGTTTAAATACTACAAAAGGCTGTTCGCCGTAGCCCATTTCCCGCATATACTGCTGTGCCATTTCCCGATATGTATCATCGCTTACGGTATCTTTCGGGTCGGGATTGAGCGAAATATGCAAGGTATGTTTTTGGGTATTGAGGTTTGCCAACAGATAAGGAGCGAAAGATTGTGCTAATTGTGCAACGGAATATTGCCCGTTCGACGTTTCAATTATTTTATTTGTAAACAGGATTTGTCCGTTTTCTTTCTCCACTTTCAGATTATTGTACGCCAATGCACCGTATAAATTTTCACTTCTTCCGATTTTTGCTATCATTTCTACGGCTGTTTTTTGAGGTGTTTTTTATCAAATTCTGCTGTTATCTGTACAACTTCTTTGAACAATTCTACCATTTCAACCGTCTGTTTTTCCAATTTATAGAGATATGCTGCTGCCTTTTTCTCCGAAAAGTTCTTATACAATAGCTTTACGACCTGATTATAATTCACGCCAATAGATCGAAATTGACTGTGAAACGAAGTCAATCGCATATAAAAATCAATTGTTCCTTTGTCCATTTTAACAGATTTTATCGTCTTATCGAAGATGCAAGAGGTTATAAAATGTGCCTTAACCTGCATACCGGACTTTTCAAATAAGTCAAGAAAACGGGCATGCTCTTCCTCATTAAAGGAAATCGTGTACCGGATTTTAGCGGGATCGTTTTTTAGAGGACGCCCGCCCTTTTTTAACTGCTTTCTGCTGTTTTCATTCATCACTAATCCATTTTTAATTCATACAAAACGCCGACTTCGGAGGACGTTTTCTGCCCCCGGCAGGGCAAGTTGTTTTGAGCATCGGAAATCTTTTCGAGATGCTCAAAACACAACTTGCCGTGTTCCGGTGAACACAAAAATCCGCCCTCCGGGACGGATTGGATTTAACAGGGAAAAACGGCTTGATGCCGTAGCTGTTAAAGTCCATTTTGTCAATTTGATTTTGCATAAATCCGTTAATAAAAATCTACTTACAAAGTAAAGCGCTCTTTACGAAAGGATTGCACTACAACAGAGTGCCAAACACTGCCTTTGAACGCCAAATACTGCCATACATCATTTACCGGATAAATCAATCGCTTTATTTGCATCAAAGTTTTAGGGCAGGTTGTAAAAAATGTAATGAGGATAAAAAATAAATTGGGTTTTAGTACAGAAATTTTGGAATAAAAGCATAGGGTTTTAAAAACATAAAACTGTAAAAGCATAAAAGCGGTAAAGCAATTTACAAGTTGTAAGGTTTTCCAGTTGCTAAAAATGATTACCCACCAAGCGGTAATAAAAGCAAATAACAATCAAGAAAATTTCCAAAAGGGGAATACAGGCATATAGGAAATAGGTACTATTTAAATAAACCAATATTCAAACCTGCCAAACAAATAAAATGTGTAACAATAAATCTTTAAATAATGGAAACAAAAAAGAAAACTTTAAAAATTAGTTTTTCAACGCCTAAAGGCGGTGTTGGAAAATCTACTATGACCGCATTACTTTCAAGTGTATTGCATTATCGTTTAGGTTTTAATGTCCTTGTAATGGATTGTGATTTCCCACAACACAGCTTAGCCAATATGAGGGAAAGGGATTTGAAAACTATTATGCAGAATGATTACCACAAAAGAGCTGCAATGAAGTTGTATCAAAGTATCAATAAAAAAGCATATCCGATTATCAGTTGTAAACCGGAGGATGCCTTGTCAAAGGCTTTAGAATACGTAAATCAATCTGCAATAGAGCCTGATATAACTTTTTTTGATCTTCCCGGAACAGCTAATACAAAAGGTGTGCTCACGACCTTAAGAACAATGGATTTTATTTTTTCTCCAATTAGTGCTGACCGTCTAGTTATGGAAAGTACACTGAGCTTTACTAAAGCATTCCTTGGCTTGCCCGAAACGGAGGAGAGTAATGAAGATCAGAAAATGTGGATGTTTTGGAATCAGGTAGATGGTCGAGAGAAAACAGGAATATACGAGGCTTATCAAAGCGTTATTAACGAACTCGATTTATCTGTGATGAATTCTCGGATAATGGATAGTAAACGTTTCAGAAAAGAGACGGACGATACACCGAACAGTGTATTTCGGTCAAGTCTGTTACCTGCCGAACCTCAACTAATGAAAGTAACGAGACTGGATTTATTTATTGAAGAATTTTTAAAAATTGTTAATCTCTAAAATAGTTAAGTATGTCAACAGATAAGAGAAGAAAAGATTTTGATAAGCCCGATGTTGATGAAGAATTAATCATGAATATCATGAGTGGTAATCAATCTGTTACTATACCCGAAGTTATTCAACAACAGAAAATACAGAAGGAAACAAAACCAAAAGCCCGCAATAGCTCCCTAAAGAAGGTGGATTATGAGGAGACATTTCTGGTCAATCGTTTTCCTTCAGGTCGAAACGGAAAGGTCGTTTACATTCGTCCAGAATATCACGAAAGGTTGTTACGTATAGTACAATTAACAAGAGAAGAAAAGACTACACTCTATTCTTATATCGACAACATTCTTGAACACCATTTTAGAGAGTACGGGGACGATATTACAGATTATTTCAACGAACGTTTTAAACCAATTTTATAGTTATGGAAATTGTAATAGTAATATGCCTGCTGATCGTCATTGTCCTGCTTTTGCAGGATAAGATTATCATTAAGAAAAGGTCAAAACAAAAACCTCCGCAAAAGAAAGTCAATCCGGATCTGCCCGATATTATGGGACAGCCCAAACCCGTAGAACGCCTTTCAGTGCCAAACACTGCCAATGAACGCCAGATTGAGGAACCAGAGGTAAATCCCGATAATTTAGACATTGAATACGACGAAAATGAAAACAGGAGTATTCAGATTCCGCAGGAAGAGCTGGATGAAGTTTTTAGCAATCAACCTGATTTTGAAGAAGAGGAAGAAGAATGGAACAGGTACGGAATATCTGGTGGCGATAATGGTTTTGCCCAAGGGGTTACCTTTGAAGAACTAAGCTCCGTGGGGATGTTGCTTCAGCAAGAAAAACTGGAGTCATCTCAAAAGGAAACAGCGATAGCAATCGTTCAGAAAATACAGGGAACCGAATTATTTAGTCTGCTGGAAAATTCTATAGCGGGTGCATCCAGTAAAATTGCCAAGCTATTGGATAGCTCACTCTCATCTGAAACGGAAATCAGTTCTTCCACTTTGCGGAACAATGATTTAGATGATTTTGATATTGGGGAGTTTGTCTGAAACGGAATTATTTTAATTGAGCCTGAAAAACTAAATTTCAGGCTCAACTTATTTTTACATTTACTTTGCCAACTTCAATATTCTGTAAGCCCCTCTTGCTACAATTACAAATACAATAGCTCCAATAATCAAATCTGGATAACTTGAATTGAGCCAATTAACTAAAAGACCAGCAACAATAACTCCCGAATTGATAATGACATCATTTGATGTGAATATCATCGAAGCCTGCATATGCGCTTCTTTACTTTTGTTCTTTTGTAAAAGATAAAGGCAAAATACGTTTGCAATCAATGCTAAAACTGAAACGACAATCATTGTCTTGAAATCGGGCATAGCTTCAATTCCCATACAACGTCTGATTACTTCAACGAAACCTATAATAGCCAGTAAGACTTGGAAGTATCCTGCAAATCTGGCGATGTTGTTTTTTAAAGCGATTGTTCCACCCACGGCGATTAATGCCAATGCGTAAACGACACTGTCGGCAAGCATATCCAAACTATCGGCTACCAACCCCATTGAGCCTGAAAAAACACCGAATAACATTTCCAATCCAAAGAACAGGAAGTTGATAATCAATACGATCCAAAGTAATTTCCGTTGCTTGTTGCTTGTATCTGTTTCAACAACGAAATTACTTTTTTCGGTTGAAACCAATGTCGTATTTAGATTCAGTGTTCCCAGAGCCAAAAAAATTGGCTCTGGGTTTCCATCGTGATAAACGTCTAATTTTCTATTGGCTATATCGAATTCCAATCCTTTTACCGTATCAAAGTCTTGCAGTTTCATACGGATTAATTGCTCCTCGCTTGGGCAATCCATTTTAGTTATATTGAATATGGTTTTTTCCATTTATTTTAAAGCTTAAATTTTATTCCTCCGTTAATCACAAATCCGTCCAAAGGTGCATAAATGTCTTTAAAAACTGGATTGGTTATTGTTCCTGTATAAATGCTGTCAAAGCGTGTTTGTCGGGTGTCGAGGAAGTTTTCAAAGTTGATGTACAGAGAAAATCTTTCCCAAATCTTTTCAGCCATAAATCCAGTAATAAAGTAATCTTTGCCCGTAGTTCCATTATTCAGTTTTTGGCGACTGAAATAATAGGCTTCCAGACCAATTTTCCATTTGTCTTCTATTTCATACATCAGGATGGAATTAATGCGGTGTTTTGGTGTTAAAGGGCTTTCTACAGTCGTTCCATTATGGTGTAATCGGGCATCTGTATAGGTATAACCCAAAAACAATTTCAGGTCATCATAACCAATTTTAATATTGGTTTCTGTTCCTTTGGTATGGATGTAGCCAGGAGAATTAACAAACTGATACAGATTTGCCGAGGAGTTTTCAAGTAACAAGGGATTATCCAAATAGGTGTAAAAGAACAATTTATTTATGCTAAATGACCAATCTTCCCCAATGTAGGTGCGGTAATTGATGTCTGCATTTGCTCCATAACTTTTTTCCAATTTATTGGTCTTGTCGTCAATGGGCATTACATTTTGATATTGTAGGCGTTCGCTTTCTTCCGTAAAAATGGTAGGTGTTTTATAGCCAAATCCACCACCAACTCGTGAAGTTAAGCCCTCGGCAATGTGGAATAGAGCCGAAACTCTCGGTAAGAATACCACCCCATAATCCACAACATAATCCGTTCTAAAACCTGTTTCCAATTGAAACCAATCCGTAGCATTAAAAGAATTTTGTACAAAAGCACCGAATGTAGTCTGATTATAATCTCTCAACGGAGATGCCATAATCTGCTTTTCTTTGAAATTATCCGTCCAAATATTAATACCTGTGACCCATTCCGATTTTTCAGTACTGTTGGTGTAGTTGGCTTCGGTAAAACTTGCTGTTTGTGTTCCCTCAAACTGATAGTTTGGAATGGTAGTATTTCGGTTAAAATAACTTACACTATTTTTGACTTGAACAGTACTGTTTTCATTGATGATATGGTCGAAAACAAATTGTGTGGAATAGCGTTGTGTTTTATTTTCCTCAAAATATTGGTTTGTATTATCTCCATTTCCTTTGATGTAAAGCATATCACCTCCCAAACGGCTCTCGATCGTTGTGTTGATACCGAAGTTCAGTTTCGTCTTTTCATTGAAATAAACGAAGAGCTTCGGATTCAGTACATAGCGTTCGAATTGTGGAATAGCGGATAGTCCGTTCTTAGCAGGATCATAAGCTGCGTTACGGTTATGGGAAGCAAATATAGTTGTTCCAATTTTATTAAACCTTTGTCCATAAAAGCCGTTTATATCCAAACCCCTGCCGGATGTTCCATTGAGGTGAAAACCTAAATCTCTCTCATAGGTCGGCGTTTTGGAAATCAGATTGACCAGTCCAGCTATTGCTCCGCCTCCATATAGTGTAGATGTAGAGCCTTTGATGACTTCTACTTGTTTGAGGTCAAGTGGTGGTATCTGTAACAAACCCAATCCACTTGAAGCACCTGAATAAATGGGGAAACCGTCTTTCAGGATTTGTGTATATCTTCCATCAAGTCCCTGAATACGAATACTTGCATTGGCACTGGTAGGCGAAGTGGTTTGTACGTGAATACCTGTGCTTTCCGCTAAAAGCATACGAATATCTCCCGGTTTCATGTTCCCTTTTTCGCCCAGTTCTTCACTTCCAATAAATTCAATACGGGTAGGGATATTTTGTATACTCCTTGTGCTTCTTGTGGATGAAATGACAACTTCCTCTAACTCCTCTGAACTTTCTTTGAGTAAGATTTCAATAGGACTGTTGTCAGCTAATGGAAATTCCAATGTATCTATATAGTCGTTAAAACCGATATAGCTAAAATGTATTTCCTGTATCCCATCAGGAATATTTTCTATTATGATGAGACCGTTTTCGTTTGATGTAGCGGCAAGCGAGGTTCCTTTTATAGATGCTGTCACTCCAATCAAAAGATTTTTGTTTTCACTGTTTCTAATAACAGCATTTAAAGTGTTTTGTGCAAATACACAGAGATTTAGTGTCATAAAAAATGACACAAAGACTATTTTTTTCATTGTATAAAAAAACATTAATGTTTGAAAAATGAGAATTGACGGTTTGTAGCACCGTAATCTGTTATTGTGCCGAAGACACTAAAAACATTAATTAATCTTAGGGGGTTGCCAAATGGAAGAGAGGAAGTCTGAAACAGCTGACGCTGTTATTACACCTAATTTCTTTTTAGGTTGTTGGACATAATTGGATGTTAAAGCATAAAAGGAAGTAATTACAAATCCAGTACAGGTATTGCATTTAGAAAAAGGCGAGCAACATTCCATACCGCAATCGTCGCTATCTTGTTCTTGACTATTTGTTGTTTGATTCACTAGGTCAAAACATTTATCTTCCATAAAGCTTGGCAAGGTCGATAAGACCAAAACCATTAATGCTAATATGTACGACAAGGATTTCATTTTACGAAGATAGTAAAAACCTCTCTCTTCCTGTCAACACCTCTCTATTTTCTTTAGCAATTCAGCCACCCACAGCCAAACAATTCCTCTCACTGCCACTTTGTTAGAACGCTTTGATTTCTGAAACACCTTTGTCACGAAGCTCGCAAGAAGCGGGAAGACAATAACAATTTAATGTGTTTCAATTATGAAAAAACAAAGAAAAAAAGTTTTGATGGCAGTCGTTGCAATGCTATCAGGAATGGGTGCATTCGCACAAGGAAACGGTACAGCAGGTATCACCGAAGCTACCCAAATGGTCACCTCTTATTTCGACCCTGCAACTCAATTAATTTATGCCATCGGTGCCGTTGTTGGGCTAATTGGAGGTGTTAAGGTGTACAACAAATTTAGTTCGGGCGACCCAGACACAAGTAAAACGGCAGCATCGTGGTTTGGAGCTTGTATCTTTTTAATCGTTGCGGCTACCATCCTTCGTTCATTCTTCCTGTAATCCTTTGTCCTATGAGTATTTATAACATCAATAAAGGGATTGGAAGAACAGTAGAGTTTAAAGGACTGAAAGCACAATACCTCTTCATTTTCGCAGGTGGATTGCTAGGTACGCTCATCTTCGTGATGATACTGTATATGGCTGGGGTCAATTCCTACATCTGCTTGTTTCTGGGAGCAGGCGGTGCATCACTGATTGTGTGGCAAACCTTTTCATTGAACAGGAAATACGGCGAACACGGATTAATGAAAGTGGGAGCAAGAAAAAGGCATCCTCGCTACATCATCTGTCGCAAGCCTGTACACCGCTATTTAAAATTCACTCCTAAATCGAATGCCGTATGAGAAATGTATCAAAAACGACCACATTGGAAAATAAATTTCCTTTGCTGGCTGTAGAAAACAATTGCATTCTTTCCAAAGATGCAGACATTACCGCCTGTTTTGAAGTGCGTTTACCCGAACTGTTCACGGTCGCATCTGCGGAATATGAAGCCATTCATTCTGCTTGGCATAAAGCGATCAAGACCTTGCCAGATTTTACGGTTATCCACAAACAGGATTGGTACATCAAAGAGAACTACGCACCTGATTTAGCAAAGGAAGATCAAAGTTTTTTAGCTAAATCCTATCAACGCCATTTCAACGAGCGACCGTTTCTAAACCATTACTGCTACCTCTTCCTAACCAAAACCACCAAAGATCGGATGCGGATGCAGAGTAACTTTAGTTCGCTTTGCAAAGGCACGTTGATCCCGAAAGAAATCAGGGATAAGGAAGCGATCCACCATTTTATGGAAACCGTGGCGCAGTTTGAGCGTATCGTGAACGATAGTGGTTTTGTAAGCCTAAAACGCCTCACCGAAGATGACATTATCGGCACGGATGAAAAGCAAGGATTGCTGGAACAATACCTTACCCTTTCTAGAGAAGTCGGTACACCGATGCAAGACATTGC
>CAYNIM010000041.1:0-23589 GCA_964397335.1 uncultured Flavobacterium sp. | reverse complement strand
AAAATAAAAATAAAAAAACCGCCTCGAAATATTGTATCGAGACGGCTTCTTTTATATCACGATCTCAAAATTTCGATACAAAAATGAGTTTTAACGATAACCAAAAAGTTTGCGCTCTTTTATAATTTTAGCTACTGTTTCTGGAACATCTTTTTCCCAAGTAGTATCGTTTTCTTGAAGTTTCTTAAGTACTTTATAAGAGAATATTTTTAAGTTTTTAAGTTCAAAATTTTCAATATCAATTATTTGTCCTTTTGATTTAAAATATTCATAAATAGGTTTAATACCTTCATCATACAATTTAAGATTCTTGCTTGAGATAATATTCTCCTTCTCGTCTAACAAAGGATAAACATAAATTTCCAATCCATATTTGAATAATCTTCCCAATCCTTCAAACAAACCACCACTTAACCCACTATAATGCTGAGCATTAAAAATTTCAATAATACTTGGAAGTCCAATTGTTAATGCAATTTTTTCCTGAGAATAGTTCCAAATATAATCAACAGCCTTAAAATATTCTTTAAAATTAGAAATCATCACCGTGTGTCCTAAAGCACATAACAATTCGGCACGATCTAAAAAGTCTTGTTCATCCACAGAACCAGAAGCCAAAAGATTGTTTAAAGTGATTTCAAAAACTACAGCTGTTTTATCAATTGATAACTGATTTGTATTCAAAAACATATTTAATGATTTTTGATACATATTTATATTTACAATCGTTACCGGTCTAAAACTTCCCCTAAGTAATAAAACATTTTTTTTAAAGAGTGCATTGGCAGGAAGGATATTTTGTCCATTTGGTGAAAACATTACAGCTTCTGCCATTCCGTTTTTAACCAAAAACAAACTCATAAGACGGTTATCAACTGCTTCAAATGCAGGACCTGAAAAATTAATCGTATCAATTTCTAGTTGATCTTTATCTAAATGATCGTATAAATGATAAATCAATTTTTTAGGATCATTATATTGATAAAAAGCGCCGTATATCAGATTCACCCCTAAAGTTCCTAATGTACGTTGTTGCAATAAAACATCGTTTTCCTTGAATTGTATATGCAAAATAATCTCGCTATAAGCTCCATTTGGTTCATTCTGAAAACGAATACCAACCCAACCATGACCTTTGAATTTTTTTGCAAAATCAATAGTGGCAACCGTATTGGCATAACTAAAATACATTCTATTTGGATTGTCGTCATGAAGCAGTCGCTCTTCCATCAATTTTTCTTCATGTTGCAACATTTTTCTCAACCGACCTTCGGTAACGTAACGTCCATCTGGTTCTACAGAATAGATTGCATCACTAAATTGTTTGTCATATGCAGACATGGCCTTGGCAATAGTTCTAGAAGCTGCGCCTGCTCTAAAAAAATGACGTGCGGTCTCCTGCCCTGCTCCTATTTCTGCGAAAGATCCATAGATGTTTTTATTGAGGTTAATTCGTAAAGTTTTGTCTGAAATAGCCGGTGTATGTTTAATATTTCGATCACCTTCTAATTTCAAATCTTCCTTAAAAAAATTATTCATTGCAATGTTTTTGTTTGTTGATAAAAATACGAAAAATCATTTATAATATACTATTTTTGTAAAAAAGAATCTCTGTGAAAATATACTTTTTAGGCACTGGTACTTCTCAAGGGATTCCTGTGATAGGAATCAAACATCCTGTTTGCCTTAGCAATAATCCAAAGGACAAAAGATTGCGATCTTCTATCTTAATAGAATGGGGGAATATTACTTTAGGAATTGATTGTGGTCCCGATTTTAGACAACAGATGCTTCGTATCGATAATGAACGTTTAGACGCACTTCTTTTTACGCATGAACATGCAGATCATACCGCTGGTTTAGATGATATTAGGCCTTATTGTTTTATAGAAAGTAAATCCATGCCAATTTATGGTCAACCAAGAGTAATTGACAGTTTGAAACGACGGTTTGACTATATTTTTGAAACGGAAAATAGATATCCAGGAGCACCTTCCGTTGAAATAAATGAAATTGAACCTTATGTTGATTTTAAAATTAAAAATAAAAAAATTCAACCACTATTGGTCAATCATGGTTCACTTCCTATACTAGGTTTTAGAATGAAAAATTTTGCTTATTTGACAGATGTTAAAACTTTAGATGAAGCTACTTATGATCGTTTAAAAAACTTAGACGTTCTGGTAATTAGCGCATTAAGAATACAAGAGCACCCAACACACAACAATTTAGAAGAGGCATTGCAACATATTGAACGGATACAACCCAAAAAAGCATATTTGACACATATAGGCTTTCAATTGGGTTTTCACGATGAAGTTCAAAGCAGTTTACCAGACAATGTTTTTTTAGCTTATGATGAATTAATTTTAGATTTATAATGAAAAGAGTTTATTTATATTTATTTTTGTTTTCGTTTCTCATCAACATTTTTCAATATGCCAATGATACTAAGATATTGAAAAATAAAGACAAAGAAATTCAAAGTTTAGAAAGAAAATTGAAATCTGCAGAAGATTCATTAAACAAGTATCAACCTATAAAAATTGATATTACTACCCATGAAAATTTCAAAAAAAATTCTATTTAGTATTGCGATATGTGGTTCTTTACTAGCTTCTTGTGATAAAAAACAAGAAAAAAGTAGTGAGTTATTTAACCAAGCTTTGTTGCAAGATTCATTAGATTTATACAAAAAACTTTACACAGAAGCCGCTTATTTTTCGATAGATAATAACGAAAATGCTCGTAAAGAATTTATGCCAACTACTGTTGAAGATGTTATGGCACAAGTAATTCAAGATTTTACAGCTTTAAACAGACAAGAAGGCGGAAATCCCTTGTTACCACAAGATTTAGGAGGAATTTCTAAAGTAAATCGATTGTCAGTAATTAATCATAAATGGTTGATAGTAGATTTTTATAGCGATTCTTTTGTTGGTGAAGTATTGATTCGCTATCACTATAATCCAGAGGGTGTTACAGAATTTCAAGTGATTGATACTGTGTTGTATTAAAAAAACCTTTTCCCTTCTTTTTAATGCAGAAGGGAAAAAGTATAAAATGAATTATCTAGTAAAAAGTAATTCTCTATATTTAGTGAGCGTCCAAAGCTCGTTATCTACCATCAGTTCTAGTTTGTCTGAATGATAACGAATTTCGTCGAAATATGGTTTTACATGATCACAATAAGCTTTCGCTTTTGCTTCAACACTTTCAAGAATGTTTACTTTTTTTCTTTCGTCCATCATTTCGTGGAGCTTCGCATTCAATTCATTAACATGCATTGAAACTTTTTTCAGAATTAAAATTTGTTCGCTTGCATATTGCTCATAATCATCTCCAAATAACTCCTTAAACCCTTTAATATTTTCAATTAATAAGTTTTGGTATTTAAAAACTGTTGGAATAATATGATTTCTAACAATATCTCCTAAAACTCGTGCCTCAATTTGAACTTTCTTGATGTATTCTTCCAGTTCAATTTCGTAACGTGCTTTAACTTCAGTATGATTCATCACATTTACAGCTGAAAACAAATCCAAAGATTTTTGAGAAATCTTCGCTTTTAAAGCTTCTGGAGTAGTTTTATAATTGGAAAGACCTCTGCGGGCTGCTTCTTCTTCCCATTCTTTACTGTAACCATCTCCTTCAAATAAGATGTTTTTAGTGCTTTTAACATACTCACGAAGTATATTAAAAATAGCTTCATCTTTCTTTAAACCTTTTGTTTCTACTAAATTCTCGACTTCATTTTTAAAATCATTAAGTTGTTTTGCAACTATCGAATTTAAAGTTGTCATAGCATTAGCACAGTTCGCAGTCGATCCTACAGCACGGAATTCAAACTTGTTTCCTGTAAAAGCAAACGGTGAAGTTCTATTTCTATCTGTATTATCTAACAACACATCTGGAATTTTTCCAACTACATTTAATTTTAAATCTGTTTTTTCTTCTGGTGATAATTTTCCGTTCGGTATACCTTCTAATTCCTGTAATACTTTAGTCAATTGCTGACCTATAAATATTGAAATTATAGCTGGTGGTGCTTCATTGGCTCCCAAACGATGATCATTTGATGCTGATGCAATGGAAGCTCTCATCAACTCTTCGTAATCAGCCACAGCTTTTATTGTGTTGATGAAAAAAGTTAAAAATTGTAAATTACTAGTAGGTGTTTTTCCTGGAGACAATAGATTCACTCCTGTATCTGTTGCCAAAGACCAGTTGTTGTGCTTGCCAGATCCATTGACACCTTTGAAAGGTTTTTCATGGAAAAGAACTTTAAAATAATGGCGTTTAGCAACTTTTTGCATAACATCCATTAATAAAGAGTTGTGATCTACTGCAAGGTTGGTTTCTTCGAAAATAGGTGCCAATTCAAATTGATTGGGCGCAACTTCATTATGTCGAGTTTTAACTGGGATTCCCAACAGCATACATTTGTGTTCTAAATCTCTCATGTAATTTAAAACTCTAGAAGGAATTGAACCAAAATAATGATCTTCTAGTTGTTGTCCTTTTGCAGATACATGCCCGATTAATGTTCTTCCGGTTTGTAAAATATCAGGTCTCGAAGCTGCTAAAGCTTCATCAATTAAAAAGTATTCTTGTTCCCAACCTAAAGTAGCTGTTACTTTCTTAACATTTTTATCGAAAAAACGAGCCACCTCTGTAGCGGCGTCATCAATAGCAGCCAAAGCTCTTAATAAAGGTGCCTTGTTGTCTAAAGCTTCACCTGTATAAGAAACAAAAACCGTTGGAATACAAAGTGTTGTTCCAAAAATAAAGGCTGGAGAAGTTGGATCCCAAGCGGTATATCCGCGTGCTTCAAATGTATTTCTAATTCCTCCGTTTGGAAATGAAGAAGCGTCTGGCTCTTGCTGAACTAATAAAGAGCCACTGAATTTTTCTACCGGGTCTGATCCATCGTAAGAAGTTTCAAAAAAGGCATCGTGTTTTTCGGCTGTGGTTCCGGTAAGTGGTTGAAACCAGTGAGTGTAATGAGTGACTCCTTTACTCATGGCCCATTCCTTCATCCCTAACGCGATGTAGTCGGCCATTTTTCGGTCAATTTTAACTCCCTTGTCTATGGCTGCTTTTACAGCTTTATACGCTTCAGGAGTGAGGTGTTGACGCATAGCTTTGTCATTAAAAACATTGCTACCAAAAATTTCAGATTTTCTACCCGATTCAGTAACGGGTATTTCTTTGCGATTGCTTACTAACTTTAAAGCTTCGAAACGTAATGATGCCATAACTATTAATTTCTGTTATTAGATAGGGCAAAATTATAAAAAAATATTTTTCAAAAATAAAACGCCCCTATTTTTTTTAGGGGTGTTTGATAAAAAAGTTGATTATTTTTTTTGAGACAGTGATTTTATAGGGGTATCTTCAAGCCCAAGCATCTTTATTGTGGCATCGTAGTCACTATAGTCAGATTTTGCAAAGCCTCCCGGAATTACTACAAATCTTAAGGTTTGATTTCTAACAAATGCATTAATTTCTGAACCCGATAATAGATCAAAATTAAAATTCGTACTAACATATACTTTTACATCATAACGAGTAAAATCGTAGTCGTAGTAAATTTGATCACCATCATTATTCAAAGAGTAAGAAATCGGTAACATTCTCCATGCATTTCCTTCCCATCTATACACTAATACATTATCGCTATCATAAATAGGTGGTTGAAAATCCCAAGTAGCTGAATTTGTATAGTTATCTTCAATTCTATCAATATGGCCTGTTACTTCAGAAACTTGTGATATTTCTGAATTATCTTCATAATATTCTTCAAATGTACAGCTTTGCAAACTTGCAAATCCTGCGAATACTGTTGCGAGTAATAATATCTTTTTCATAATGATTATTTTTTAAATGTTTATTATCTATTTTGCTTAATTAACTAATATCATTAACTGTGCCAAAAAAGTTTAATTTATAAAAAACACTATTTTTAAATTTATTGTAAATTATAATCTATTTATAATTAAATGATTACAACAACAAAAACTAATCTTCTAATTCATAGTTATTTGAATAGGTACGCCATTTTTCCATACATTCTAACATGTCTTGAGGTATAGGAGTTTCAAAACGCATCCATTCATCTTTAACGGGATGTCTAAATCCTAATGTTTTGGCATGTAAGGCTTGACGAGGAAGGGTTTTAAAGCAGTTTTCAACAAACTGTTTGTACTTTGTAAAAGTAGTTCCTTTTAAAATACGGTGACCGCCATAACGTTCGTCGTTAAACAAAGTATGACCAATAGATTTCATGTGCACACGAATTTGATGGGTTCGACCTGTTTCTAAAACACAAGAAACAACGGTAACATATCCCAATCTTTCTAAAACTTTGTAATGGGTCACTGCATATTTGGCACCATTAGTATCGTCTGGATAAGACGCCATTTGCATTCGATCAACTTTATGTCGACCAATAAAACTTTCAATCGTACCTTCTTCTTCAACTACATTTCCCCAAACGATTGCTACATATTCGCGTTCGGTTGTTTTTTCGGCGAATTGTTTTTGCAATTCACTCATCGTCCAATCTGTTTTAGCAACAACAAGCAGTCCAGTTGTATCTTTGTCTATTCTATGAACCAAACCTGGACGTTCAGAACTGTTTAGTGGCAAATTTTCAAAATGATACGTCAACGCGTTGACTAGAGTACCTGTATAATTACCGTGACCAGGATGCACAACCAAACCTGCTGGTTTATTTACAACCAGCAAATCATCATCTTCATAAACAATATCTAAGGGTATATCTTCTGGAATAATCTCGTTTTCAAAAGGCGGTTCTTCCATCAAAACCCGAATTACATCATTGGCTTTGACCTTGTAATTAGCTTTAACGGGTACATCATTCACAAAAATATTTCCGTTTTCGGCTGCTTTTTGTATTTTATTTCGTGTAGCATTTTCTATAAGATTCATCAGAAATTTATCAATCCGTAATGGTGATTGTCCTTTTCCAGCTTCAAAACGATAATGCTCATATAATGCTTCTACATCTTCTGACATATATATTTGTTCTAATTAAAAAATAGAATCGATCGCTGGTGCAATTGATTCGTACATCTCCCCTAAAGTATCCATTGCTGGCAAATAGCTTAACGAACCATCACCCAAAACAAAATCTATTTTTGAGTTTTTTAATACTTTATCTCCGGCTCTCAAAATTCTTCCGTCTTGACGAACACTTAAAACTACATCTTTAGCGAAATCTTCTTGGTAGGTTGTACTTCCTTGTAAAAGTTGTAAAGACTCTAAAATAGCAATTGAATGACGCAAAGTTCTGCCTTCTAAATTTGGTAAACGAACCGATGAATAACCGGAAGCATTTATTTTAACATAAATTTTTCTACCCTGTTTTACTGGATAACCCGCAACTGGATCTTGTTCAGAAATGGTTAATGGAGCAATTTTAGGATTAAAATCTATCGTATCAATAACAATAATTTCAAAACCATCGCCAATTCTATTTCTGGCCTCTTCTATTTTTAATTCTATTAAATTTGGAACTTGAATTTCTTTTCCATGTTGGGTATAAGTATTCAAGTATTTTAGACTTCCAAAAGTTAATCCAAAAACTATCAATGCAGCAGCAATTACTGTAATGATGAATCCTTTGCTTGTAATAAAAGTTTTAAAACTCATAGTCTATTTTATTTATTGTACAAATTGATATTGTTACAACTTATTTTTTAAATTTGTTTAATATATGAAAATACTGTTTACAAAAATAAAATATTAATGTACATTATTAGATGAAAAATGTAGCAATTATTATGGGAGGTTATTCTAGCGAATATAAAATCTCTCTAAAAAGTGGTGAAGTTGTTTATAATCACTTGAATAAGAACCGATATAACGTATATAAAATTCATATTTTAAAAGAAGGTTGGTTTTATGTTGATCAACAAAACAATCGATTTCCCATAGATAAAAATGATTTTTCTGCGTTTGTTGATGGTCAAAAACTCCAATTTGATGTTGTTTTCAATTCCATTCACGGTAGTCCAGGTGAAGATGGCTTGATGCAGGCTTACTTTAAATTGCTACAGCTTCCACAAACTTCATGCGATTTCTATCAAGCTGCCTTGACTTTTAATAAAAGAGACTTACTTTCTGTTTTAAAACCTTATGGTATTAAAACGGCTATTTCCTACTATTTAAATGCAGGAGATGTTATAGACGAAGATCAAATTATTAAGAGAGTTGGACTTCCATGTTTTGTAAAGCCAAACAGATCTGGTTCTAGTTTTGGGATTACAATGGTAAAAGAACAAAGTCAACTTTTAGCTGCAATTCAAAATGCCTATAATGAAGATAATGAAATTATTATTGAAAGTTATCTAAAAGGAACTGAAGTTTCTGTTGGTGTATTTAAATACAAAGGTGAAATTACTGTTCTACCTATGACTGAAATTGTTTCTGAAAACGATTTTTTTGATTATGAAGCCAAATACGAAGGAAAATCTAGTGAGATTACTCCAGCGCGAATTTCTGAAGAAGAACATGCAAAAGTTGAAGATGTAGTGAAGAGAATTTATACTATTTTGAATATGGATGGTTTTTCACGTTCCGAATTTATTTTAGTAGACGGTGAACCTTTTTTATTGGAAATGAATACAGTACCTGGATTGACAGCAGAAAGCATTTTTCCGCAGCAAGCTAGAGAAGCAGGTATTTCACTCGAAGAATTATTCAAAAATGCTGTAGAAACAGCCTTAAAAAAAACTGATTTTTAATGAAAATAGCTGTTTTTCCGGGCTCATTTGACCCTATTACTAATGGACATGTAGACATCATTAAACGTGCCATGCCATTGTTTGACCAAATTATTGTAGCCATTGGTTCTAATGCCGATAAAAAATACATGTTTGATCTTGAACAACGAAAAAATTTCATTCAAGAAACCTTTAAAAATGATAGTAAAATTGTTGTAGAAAGTTATGAAGGTTTAACTTTGGACTTTTGCAAGAAAAAAAACGCAGATTTCTTATTGAGAGGTCTTAGAAATCCTGCTGATTTTGAGTTCGAGAAAGCCATTGCCCATGCAAATCGACAGGTTTCTGGAATTGAAACAGTTTTTCTATTAACTTCGGCAGATACTTCATTTATCAGTTCAAGTATTGTTCGTGATTTTATTAGAAATAAAGGGAACTATTCTTTATTTGTCCCACCTGCTGTAAAATTATAAGTATTTAAAAATCAATACTTGTGATTGTTTTATTACAAGTATTGTTTTTTAAATCATCAACCATAAAACGTATAGATAAACTGCTAAAGAAATTATCATAAATCCATTAGAATAGGTTTTTTCTTCTCGAGATTTCAAAGTTCTAAAAGCATATATTTGACCAATAAAAAGAAACATAACAAATATTAGAATTGGATTTGAAGAACTTAAAATACCAAAATTTAGTCTTTGATCTGTTTCAGAATTTTTGTCGTGTAATGTAATATGCTGGATACTTCCGCTAGAGTTTTTTGAAATCATAAAAGTACTATTGTCTTTATTTTCAACAATTGCATAATATACTTTTTCATCTACTTGAACTTCGTATTTATCAAAAACCAAGTAGTAATATTGGTAAATTTGACCGCTTTTATTTGGGCGAGAAGTTTCAATATAATGAGAAGTTAAACTTACTGGTGACTCTTTTACATTCCCAAAAGTTTGAATAAAGCCGAGTATTATGATTGAGATAAAAGCTGTGAAACTTATTCTTTCGATTAAATTAAGTTTTTGTAAACTACTTTTCACTCCTTTTATTAGCCAATCTTTAAACAAAATCTCTTCTTGTTTAGGCATCATTCCAAATTCAGATGGGCCGTTTTCACTTGGATGTTTAAATAACTCTTTAAAAAAGATTAAATTATAAAAAGGAATCCATAGTCGATTAGCAAAATATTTCAAATGTTTTATATCGTGAATTCGTTTGTAAGCTTGTATATAACTCATCAATAATAAAAATAGGATGATCAATAATAAAACAAGTTTTGCTATCGATAAGTAATAAAGTATCAGACTAATAACTAAAAAAATTGCTAAAAGTTTCTGCCTGTTCTGAAAAGTGTTTTTACTGATGCGCCCTCTCTTTAAGAAAAAACTTTCTTTCTTAAAATGCTCAATTTTTGTATTTGGATTTTTAGATAGCACTTCATGAAACGCTTCAAGCACAGGGTTTTCGTTGGCATACTTTAGTTGAATTTTATATTTGTATTCTTGATTGTCAAATCCGATTAAAGTCATTAAAACTTCAATCTCTTTCACAAAATGTTTCACATGAAGATAGTGAGAGCCAACAGATTCAACTTCACCTAAGATATTGAGGTAAACTGATTTGCAATTTCCAACATTCCATTGTATCAAAATGTAATCACCCAATGAATAAACTTTTTTATTTGAGGAAAATTGATAAATTATTGGTTTTGAAGATTGTTGATGATGAGCATATTGCTCGCTTTTGGTTTTTGGTTGGTAATTAGAATTTCCTACAGTTTTTAAGTATTGATTCAATAGCAAACGTTTATTTTCATTCATCAAAAAAGTGTAAGCTTCATTAATTTTTTGAAAATACAGCTTCGCATCCTGATCTTTGTTCACATCTGGATGATATTTTTTTGATAATGATCTGTAAGCCTTTTTTATAGCTTTTTCATCAGAGAAATTAGGAATTTCTAGAACAACGTAGTAATTGATCATATTTTAGATAAGTTATCGCAAGCTATTTCTAATTACTTATTTATTAAGATGTTATTCATTAAGTAATTTTGCTTTGTATTCACTAATGCGTTCTAAAATTTCTTCTTCTGGCTCTGGGTATTGTATATCGGTATATTTTTTTAATGTTTGATAAATGATTTTTGCTACAATCAATCGGCTTAAATCTTTATCGTCACTCGGCACTATGTACCATTTTCCATCTTTATGATCGGTGTTTTTTAAAACCTCTTCATAACAAAATTGATAACGATCCCATAAATCACGTTCTCGTAAATCTCCAGGAGAGAATTTCCATTGATGTTCAGGTTTCACAATCCTTTTCAATAATCGGTTTTTTTGTTCGTCTTTACTTAGATGCAAAAAGAATTTAAGCACAATCATTCCATTTTCGCTCAGATGTTGTTCAAATTGCACCATGTTTTGCATTCGTTTATTCCAAAAATCATCCGTCAATTGATCAATGTTAATGTAAGGGTTGCGTTCATTGTTTAAATAATGTGGATGAACTCTAGTAACTAAAACATTCTCATAATGAGTACGGTTAAAAACAGTAAATTTCCCCTTTTCGGGTAATTTGATATAATGTCTCCACATGTAATCGTGCTGTAACTCTTTGTAAGAGGGTGTTTTAAAGCTTTCTACCACTACTCCTCTCGCATTAAATCCTTTAAAAATCTCCCGAATCATACTGTCTTTTCCAGCCGTATCCATTCCTTGTATACAGATCAAAACCGAATACTTATCATGTGCATACATTTTGTCTTGAATCTTACTGATTTTTTTGCGGACTTTTTTTAATTCAGCCTTTATTTCTTCGGTAGTTTTGTCTGTTTCAAAGACAGTTGATGTTTCTTTAAGGTTAAGTTTTTTAGGGACTTTAAAATAACTTTTCTTCATCTGATTCTTTTTTTCTAAATTAGTCAAAAATTTCGAAATAATGAAAAAATATTTACTTTCCTCTTGGCTAAAAATCATGGGGATAGCTGCTGCTTCTGGAATTGCTTATGAAAATAATGAGTTAATTTTAGTTTCAGACACCGGTAATGCACTTTACCACTACTTTATTGAACACGATTCTCTAGCGGTTTATAGTTTAGACAACAAAGTAATTGAACATCATCAACAAAAAGATAATAAATATGATTTAGAAGCCTTTACGATTGTAGACAATACTTGGTACGCTTTTGGTTCGGGATCTAAACCAAACAGAAATACAGCTTTTTATTTCAATAAATTCTCTAAATATTCTACTCCAATGGATTTAACGGATTTATACAGTGAAATGAAAGCTTTTTCTGATCTTTCGGATGAAGATTTCAATATCGAAGCAGCGTTACAATACAACGATAATTGGTATTTTTTAAATAGAGGAAACGGTCCAAAAAATGCGAACTATCTGTTTGTTGTTCAGGGTAGAAATTTTACGGATGACTTTAATATTTATTATTTTGAATTTGATTTACCACCGATCAATGGCGTGCCTTCTGGCTTTTCGGCTGCTACCTTGCACAACAACACTCTGTTTTTTATAGCAACAGCCGAAGATGAAGAATCTACCTATCATGATGGAGAAATAAAAGGCAGCATGATTGGAGCAATTGACCTTAAGAAAATGAAGGTCCTTTTCACTCAAAAAATAAGTGATACTCATAAATTTGAGGGTTTAACAATTGTCAATCAAAATAAAAAAGACATCACTTTTGCGCTGTGTGAAGACGCAGACAACGCACAAAACAACGAATCCGTTATATATAAATTGGAAGTAAACATAAAATCACGAATCAAATAATAGAATCTTATTTTGGCTCTAAAAACAAATTACCGCAAGAAGAAATCGTGCGGTAGTTTGTTTTTTCAGATTGTATTTATAACAAGTTTTATTTCAGTTCTTTAATAAATTGTGCATTCACCTTAAAAAAGTCATTGATTAAAATGTTTGCTCCTTCCAAATTTTGTAGTTTAGAGTTTACGCTGTTATATCCCATGCAATAAATACCAGCTGCACATGCAGCTTTTACACCGTTTGTGCTGTCTTCAATAATTATACACTCTTCTTTTTTATTTTTAGATAACGAGGCCGCATGTAAAAAAATTGTTGGATCGGGCTTTGATTTAGGGAAATCTTCTCCACTCACCTTGTAAGAAAAATAATCATCAAGATTAAAACGATTAAAAACCCTTGAAATAGTACTTTTCGAAGCAGAAGAAGCTAGAATCAACTCTAACTCGTTGGTGTGTAAATCTTTAATCAATTGCTCAACCCCCGAAATCAATTCTAAATCTGGTTTACTATCAAAAGCATCATTAAACAAAAAGCGTTTACGTTGGACCAACTCCTCTACTTCGTTGTTAATTCCAAATTTTTCTTTAATTTTTTGATATACATTTTTAGTTGAGTTCCCAGTAAATGTAGCGTATAATTCTTCAGTAACGTCAATTTCAAGTTCTTCAAAATGTTTGAAATAAGCATATTTATGAACCGGTTCTGTATCAACTATTACGCCGTCCATATCAAAAATAACGGTTTTTATCATAATCTTAAATTATTTTATGCAAAGGTACGCAATGCCTTTCGGAATTTCAGGTTAAGAAAAAATAAAATTCAACTTCTTCTTCAAAGAACTAAAAATCCCTGAATTTACATCAAAATATAAAATTTCAAAATCATTGAAAGCAGAATCTATTTTCTGTTTATATATTGTAACTTTGCATCTTTATTTAATATTGTTATGCGTTTACACAAAAATCTGGTTTTTACAGTTATTGATTCTTTATCAAACATTTTCAACAAAGGCGAATATGCCGATAAAGAGGTTGCAAAGGCCTTAAAAAAAGATCCAAGATGGGGAGCTAAAGACCGAAAGTTTGTCGCTGAAACCATTTATGATATTGTTCGTTGGAAACGACTTTATACTGAAATTGCAGAAGTAAAGGAACCTTTTACTCGTGATGATCTGTGGAGAGTTTTTGCAGTTTGGGCGGTTTTAAGAGGCATACGTTTACCCGATTGGAAGTATTTTGAAAATACACCAGTTCGAAGAATTAAAGGTAAGTTTGATGAGTTAAATAAAATTAGAAAGTACAGAGAATCTATTCCAGATTGGATGGATGAATTGGGCGAGAAAGAATTAGGAAGTGAACTTTGGACTAAAGAATTGGCTGCTCAAAATCAACAAGCGCAAGTTGTCTTACGTGTAAATACTTTAAAGACAACAAAACAAAAACTTCGAGCTGCATTAATGGATTTAGATATCGCCACCCATTTTGATGATAAATATCCAGACGCATTAATTTTAAAAGAGCGTGCCAATGTTTTTATGACTCCTTTGTTTAGAGAAGGGCTGTTTGAAGTTCAAGATGCTTCTTCGCAAAAAGTAGTGCCTTTACTAGATGTAGAGCCTGGAATGCGTGTGGTTGATGCTTGTGCAGGTGCGGGTGGAAAAACTTTACATATTGCAGCTAAAATGCAAAATAAAGGTCACATTATTGCGATGGATTTGTATGAAAGCAAACAAAAACAATTGAAAATAAGAGCAAAACGAAACGGTGTTTTTAACATAGAATACCGCATCATTGATTCTACAAAAGTGATTAAAAAACTTCACGATAAAGCAGATCGTGTATTGATAGATGCTCCATGTTCTGGTTTGGGTGTTTTAAAACGTAATCCTGATAGTAAGTGGAAATTGCAGCCAGAATTTATTGATAATATTAAAAAAACACAGGAAGAAGTTTTAAATAATTATTCTAAAATGGTCAAAGTTGGTGGAAAATTAGTCTACGCAACTTGCTCTATTTTACCATCAGAAAATGAACAACAAATTGAACGATTTTTAAAAACAAAATTTGGTCAAAACTTTAAATTCATAAAAGATGAAAAAATTCTTGCACATCAATCAGGTTATGATGGCTTTTACACTTGTTTAATGGAACGTATAAAATAAAATTTGGAGCACTAAACTACCTCAAAAAAGTTTAGATATGTTTCAAAAACTAATGAATAAAAAAAGAGTCCGATTCAATTTCGGACTCTTTTCTTTAGTATCATTTTATTCTTTAACTGGATATCCCTTAGCAATCCAATCGGTTTTTATATTTTTAGGTATATCTAACAATTTTCCTTTTAGAAAACCAGCATCCATCAATAATTGAAATGCTGGACGGATATTGGGACAAATGTCGAAAGGACAACAACCGCAATACAAGACCACTTCTTTGTTTTTGGAAATAGTTGCCAAAAAGTCTTTTAATTTTTCTAGGTTTTCAGGATTATTTGTTGGGCCGATATGGTGAGAATATTTAATCAAAGCATCCGGACCAATATTGATTACAATAGTCTGTTGCATTTGATTTCTTTTCATTTTACTAGCCAAAGTAGCAGTTGTCATTAATTGCTCAGAGGTCCAAGGTTCACCAAAATGCTGTGCTTGCACGTTTGAAACAAAAAGTACCAACAACAATAGTAAAAAGATTTTTTTCATCACTCTCTATTTTAGATTAACCATTCATATTGCTCAAAAACTCATCATTAGAACGCGTTTCTTGAATTTTATCTTTGATAAATGTAATGGCTTCCACTGAATTCATATCTGCAAGTACATTTCTTAAAGCTACCATTTTATCGTATACAAATCTACCTTGTAACAAGTCGTCTCTTCTTGTAGAAGAAGAAGTTAAATCAACTGCAGGGAAAATACGTTTGTTAGCAATTTTTCTATCCAATTGCAACTCCATATTACCAGTACCTTTAAATTCTTCAAAGATAACGTCGTCCATTTTAGAACCAGTATCAGTCAGTGCTGTAGCAATTATAGTTAAAGAGCCACCGTTTTCAATGTTTCTTGCAGCTCCAAAGAAGCGTTTTGGTTTTTGCAGTGCGTTGGCGTCTACCCCACCCGATAATACGCGTCCAGATGCAGGTTGTACCGTATTGTATGCACGTGCCAATCTAGTGATTGAATCTAATAAAATTACTACGTCGTGACCACATTCAACTAATCTTTTAGCTTTTTCTAAAACCATATCAGCCAATTCCACGTGGTAGCGTGCTTCTTCATCAAAAGTAGAAGCTACAACTTCGGCACGCACATTTCTTTGCATATCAGTAACCTCTTCTGGACGTTCATCAATTAATAAAACGATTTGATAAACTTCTGGATGGTTGTCGGCAATTGCGTTGGCAATTTCTTTCAGCATCATGGTTTTACCTGTCTTAGGTTGAGCCACAATCATTCCACGTTGTCCCTTTCCGATAGGCGCAAATAAATCAATTATTCTTGTTGACAGACTTGAATTATTTCCAGACAAATTAAATTTATCCTTTGGAAAAAGAGGGGTTAAATGTTCAAATGAAGGACGATCGCGTACATCCTCTGGTTCGTGCCCATTAATTTTTGTGATACGAACTAAAGGGAAATGTTGTTCATTACCTTTTGGTGGACGAATAACACCTCTGATGGTATCTCCTTTTTTTAATCCAAACAGACGAATCTGAGATTGAGAAATATAAATATCATCGGGAGATTTTCTGTAATTGTAATCTGAAGACCTTAGATAACCATGCGAACCACCGTCTTTTGGAACTTCAAGCACACCTTCACATTCAATAATACCTTCGAATTCATATTCCGGATCACGATAGTTACCGTTTTTCTGTTTTCTCTGTTTATTGTTTGTATCAGTTTCTGCAGGCACTTCTTCTTGATGAGATTCTGTTTTCTCACTTTTAGAAGTATTGCTTGTTTCTCTCTGATATTTATGCTTTTTATTCTGGGGTTTTGGTTGTTCTGGCTTTACCTCTTCTTTTTTAGCTTCTTGAGTAATATTACTATCCGTTTCAGAAGGCAAATCGGCCGTTGGGTTGGGAATACGTCTTCTTTTTGATTTTTTATCAATTTCCTGAGAGGAATTTGAAGGTATATTATTTCTAACTGTATCGTGTGATTCGGTACTGATATTTTCGGTATTTTTTGATTGAAGAGTTAGAATAGTATCAATTAAATCATCTTTTTTAATGTTTAATTTTTTGATGCCAATTGACTTACCAATCTCTTTGAGCTCAGGTAACTTGAGCTTTTGTAATGCGATTTTGTCAAACATAAAATATGACGTTGTTAATTTAAAATTAGTTATTGTGATAACTTTAGTGGCTGCTCGGGATTAAACTGAATTCTGAATAAAAATACGAAGAAGGCTTAATACTAACAGATACCTAAAGAAAGAAATCTTTTTAAAGGATGAAAGTTCGAACAATGAAGAAGTTACGACATTTCTGATGCAATATTACAATATTTTTTTTAATAACTACTAGGTTTTTTTAAAAAAAATGTGCTATTTTTGCATGCAAATCAAACAAGCATCATGATTTATCGAGTACAAACTGTTTTTATGGCATTAGCCTTTGTTGTTTCGGGAATTTTATCCTTATTTTTGCCGTTGTGGAAAACTGTTGAAGGATTAAATTATTATGCTGCGAATAACGGGATTTTTACATTGATTTTTGGATTATCGGCTGCTTTATGCGTTTTTGCAATATTGAATTACAAGAAAAAAGACAGCAGATTAGTACAAATCAAGTTGAACAGAGTGAATATCATATTGAACTTTATATTACTAGGATTATTTGTGTATCAGTCGCTAAGTTTATCCGGAGAAGCGCAAGTTTCTGAGAAGGGTATTGGGATGTTTCTTCCTCTTGCATCTATCTTTTTGTTGGTATTTGCCAATAAAGCCATTAAGAAGGACGAAGATCTCGTGAAATCTGCTGACCGTATTCGATAAACCTTACATCTTAGTTTATTAGTGCGTTAAAAAACTCGACGAAAGTCGGGTTTTTTTGTTTTTTAAACTAAAATCTTCCAAGATATTGTTTTTTGTAATTTAAAATTAGTTTTCTATCAATTTTATTTATTGTTGTATAAAAACAATCATTCGTAAAGTCTTAGAAACACTTAAATGTTGATCTATTTTTGTCTCGAAAATTTATTTAAACATTTAAATTATAGTTTATGTTAAAAAGAACAACAATTGCATTGGCATTGGTTTTAGCAACTACTGTTTCATTTGCTCAAACTTTAACAACGAATACAGGTACACCTGTAGGAGATAATCAAAACTCTAAAACTATTGGAAACAATGGTCAGGTTTTGTTAGAAGACATTCATTTAATTGAAAAGTTAGCCGCTTTTGATCGTGAGCGTATTCCAGAACGTGTAGTTCACGCACGAGGTGCTGGTGCTTTTGGTGAATTTGTTGTATCTGCAGATTTTTCTGATGTAACTATGGCTGATTTCTTATCAACAGCTGGTAAAAAAACACCTTTAATGGTTCGTTTCTCAACAGTTACACACCAACAAGGTTCGCCTGAAACCTACCGTGATCCGCGTGGATTTGCTGTTAAGTTTTATACCGAACAAGGAAATTATGATTTGGTAGGTAACAATTTACCGGTTTTCTTTATTCGAGATGCTATCAAATTCCCTGATATGGTGCACGCATTTAAACCGTCTCCATTAACAAACGGCGCTTCTGATCCAAATCGTGTTTTCGATTTCTTCGCTAACTTACCAGAATCAACTCACATGCTAACTTGGTTGTTTTCTGATTACGGAATTCCAGCAAATTATCGTGAAATGAACGGGTCTGGTGTACATGCTTACAAATGGGTGAACGCGAAAGGCGAAGTTACTTACGTAAAATATACTTGGGTTTCTCAACAAGGCGAACGTAATTTAAATCAAGAAGAAGCTAATAAAATTCAGTCTACTGCAATTGAGCATGCTACTTTAGATTTATACAACGAAATTGAAAAGGGAAACTTTCCTAAATGGGATTTATATGTTCAAATGTTGAAAAGAGAAGATTTTGATAAATTAGATTTCAACCCAGTAGATGTAACAAAAGTATGGCCAGAATCAGTAGCTGAAAAAGTAAAAGTTGGTACCATGACTTTAAATACAAATCCAACAAATTATTTTCAACAAGTAGAGCAAGCAGCTTTCTCTCCTGGAACACTAGTGCCTGGAATTGAACCATCTGAAGATAAATTATTGCAAGGTAGATTATTCTCTTATTTCGATACGCAACGCCATCGCTTAACAGGTAATTTTCAACAAATTCCTGTAAATACATCAAGAAACAAAGTTACTTCTTACAACCAAGATGGTTATATGTCTTTACGTCCACAAACTGGAGATGTAAACTACCAACCATCAGAAAATAAACCAGAAGTTAAGGAAGATACTAAATTTAAATATTCTAAATCGGAATTTTTAACAGGAACTACAACAGTTCAAGCTAAAATTGATAAAGAAAACAATTTTGCACAAGCAGGAGATTTATATGTATCATTCTCTAAAAAAGATCAAGATAATTTAATTAAAAATTTATCTGGTGCTTTGAATACCGTTAAAAACAAAGTGATTGTTCATAAAATGATTGCTCATTTTTATCAAGCTAATACCGAATATGGAACTCGTTTAATGAAAGCTACAAATACAAATATGGCTGACGTTGAACAATATATCAAAAAATAATTAAAGCCTTTCAAGGGTTAATTTATTAGCCCTTGATTTTTAAAATTGAAGAATATGAAAAAGTACGTTTTATCATTTGTGTTTGTTTTAGGCGCAATATCAACTCAGGCACAAGATATTTTTGGTGCAGCGCGCACTAATAATATAAATGAATTAAAAACATTGGTGGCAAACAAAGTTGATGTCAATCAAGAAAATCAAAGAGGATTTACACCTTTAATTTTAGCAGTTTACAATAACAATATAGAAGCTGCAAAATTTTTAATCGAAAATGGTGCAGCTATAAACGCTCAAGATAAGTCGGGTAATAATGCGTTAATGGGAGCTATTTTTAAAGGCTACAAAGATATGGTAATGTTACTCGTAAATGCAAAAGCCGATGTGAATCAGGTAAATGGCAACAAAGCTTCTTCTTTAGTGTTTGCAAGTACATTTGGAAATGCCGAGATTGTAAAAATTTTGCTAGATGCTGGTGCAGACAAAGCCTTGATAGATGCTAATGGTAAAACAGCTTTAGATCATGCAGTGCTTCAAGAAAATACCGAAGTTATTAAATTACTTCAATAAATTATTTTACTCTAAAAGTCTGAGAGAAATATCGGACTTTTATTTTTTGTACAATCTGCTAATTTATCTAGGTAATAATATTTCGGAAATGACTTGTACTATTAAATTACAACTTATATTTGTTTCAATAATTCTTACCAATTAAATAATTATAAATGAAAGTACTAATAATTTCTTTTTTAGTTTCAATTTTTTCTTCTACACTAAGTGCCCAAACACATCGAGATACATTAGTCTCTGAAATTGTATATAATTCCCCAAAAGACATTGCAAGTTACAATAAAATTAAAGAAAATATAAAGAATCTAGAGGAGTTGGAAGAAAAACCTAATCCTGAAATTTTAAATAGTAAATTAAGATATTTTTTTGAGCAAAATGATTTTGATTATTTCAAAGAAAAATTAACGTTATTGACAAGATATTACGGATATAATGTTTCTTATCTCTCAGGAAAAGAGAATTACTATGAATCAATTATGTATGGCAACTTAGCTGATTGCTTCAAAGAAATGTATATTAAAAATCATAGTGAATGGCTAAGCGAAAATCTTGATAAACAAAATACTATTTTTGAATTGAATACTTTGGCAGATAAAGACCAGATAGTAAATGGTATTTCCGCAGATATTTATAGATCTTTGAAACTAAATGAGGAACAACAAGCGATCATTAATCATATTCTTGACAAACATTCTTTTAACAACGCACAGACTTTACTAGATATATCATCAAATAATGTAATTGATTGACTTATGTTCTTAAATAAAAACTCATCAGAATTTCATCTGATGATAAAATCTTCTCCCTTTAAGTTTCGGTACAATTATGGTACATCATATATGATAAAAACCGCTGTAAATATAACATTTACAGCGGTTTTGATTATCATTTAACCGATTAAAATCACTGATTATTTCACTTCTTCAAAAATAACCATGTATAATAATCAATAAGTTATGGTTTTATGATACAAATACGATACAAAATCAAGATTATAAATTGATAAATATGATAGATTTTAAGTTTTAAATAATCGTTTTTTTGCCGATAATACTATGAAATATGATCATTTTAACTCCTTTAATAATAATTGATTGATTGCGTGTGCCTTTTTCTCATCAACTTGATACATTTCGGCATACATTTTCCAGTTTGCAACAACTTCTAAACAGGAGTTAATAATGCCTTCAGGATTTCGAATCGAATTTTGCGCTGCAATAGTCAACAAATCTTTTCTTGTAAATTCCTTTCGTTTGCCATTAATGCTTAAATTATGCTGACTTACCCATTTACTATCGGGTCTGTAAGCAAAACAAACATCGTAAGCCGGTGCTAATTTCCAAATTCCCTCAGCATTCATCAGAAATGAAAAATTCTTAGTATGATCGTCACAATTTCTTGCAATCACATTAAATACCATACGTTTAAACATTTGTTCTGCTTCTGCATAAGTTAACCGAAGTTGACGCATCGTTTGAAAAATTTGCTCATAACTGTAGGATGTGATATTTGCAAAATCATAGTGTTGTAAGGCACACAATGTTTGACTGTGCAGTTTTTGATTTCCTTTTATGCGATCAAAGCGTTTGGTCATAAAGTGCACCCGATTATTTTCTTCAATCAATCGTGATTCCATCATATCAATTCCAAAATCTGTTGCCATTTTGTAATAAGCCATTTCCACTCGTCCATATCCTTTTGATTCGCCGAATTGTACATCACTCACTTCATCAAACTTAATCAACCAATGCTCAAAACCTTCGTCCGCAATCGTCTGTCCCGATTTGATTTGTCCTGTTTTTTCATTGTAGGCAATAATAGCTTTAGGACGTGCACCTCCGGCAGATGTTCCCATTTTTAGAACATCCATCATCACATCCTCCATATTTTTTTGAGTTTGAATAGAAAAATTTTCCTTGTTTGATAATAAGGCTTTCGTCGTTTCGATTAAATCACTCAATTCAATAGCATACGACGGTGATTCTTTACCCATTACAGGTTCAAATTCTAACGCACCCATACCTCTTCGCCCAATAAAACACAGGAGTTCAACAGGATTTAAACTGTCATCGGGTCGCCCTTGTCTTGCCAACCACGCATTGATTAAATCTTTTCCGTATCGATCGGGTAATGCATCGGCTAAAAGTCCTGGCATACCTTTAAAGGTTTCGCTATTGCGATGTTCTGGAAAACTATAAATTCTGTTTTTGGACGGCATTTTGATAGGTGCAATAGACCATTTTTCCAAATTAAATTTAGGGTCGTATTCAAATGAAGCCATTTCGGTAGCGGAATCCCATGCTACTGCGCCTACTCGTTGTCCATAAATATTTATAAAAGCTGTAGTTACCATCCTAAATCCAAATTATCATCTTGTGGAGTATCTTTTTTCGTCACTCTTTTGCGTAGTTTTTTTTCTCCTTTGGCTAAACGAAGCGGGCTGATTTCTTCCCTCGCTTCAAACGCTTTCAAAACATATAACGCATCCAAAATTCGCAGTATTTTTAGTAAGTTAATTAAAGAGATATTTTCGCCACGTTCCAACAAACTCACGGTAGATCTACTCACCGCTGCCTTATCGGCTAATTCCTGCTGATTTAGATTTTGCTTAATACGGGTTTGTTGTACAAACAAACCTATTGTCGCCAAAATTGCCTTATCCGAAAATAAACTAATGTCTGATATATTACTCATAAATATCTTATTTTATAAACAATGTGATATATTTCACGCATTGTAAATATATTGCTAATGTACGAAAAATAATGCATAAATATACAAAAACATCAATTACGAATTAAATATTACGCATTATTTTTTAGTTTAAAATCTCGTTATCAGTTTTATTTGTTGCCATTTTACAATAAATCTAAATCTTGTAGTTTTCTGCCCAATTCATCATCAGCTGCCAATTTCAAAAAATCGTTTTGCAAACCTAATACACGCAATACATTGAAATAAGTACCATTCGCTGCTATTGTCTTTTTCTACTAAATACAACCAGAAAGAGTAATAGCTGTCGGACAGGCGTACGGTTGTAATCAACGAATTTATATCAAGATAATGTTTTTACATAATCCCTCAGGGAAAACCCTTAGATGAAATTTCCGTAAATCCCCCGAAACAAGCTTTTGGTTCTCCCCCTAACTTTGTCCTGTAAACTTTAAATGTTTAAGACAATGAAAAAAATTACAATGATTTTAACGCTACTGCTTACGGCAAGCCTAAACGCACAGACCTTTGAGATGGTCAAGGACATTCACCCGACAGGAGGAAGTAATCCGAATGATTTTACCGAGCTTAATGGGAAACTTTATTTTAGTGCAAGTGACGACACAAACGGAAGTGAACTTTGGGTAACAGATGGCACCGAATCCGGTACACAAATGGTTAAAAATATTTCTTTGAGCGGGGGATCGTACCCAAGGTATTTTAAAGAAAACAGCAAAAATTATTAAGGAGTAGTAAATTAAAAACAACGAAACAATGAACAAAGCAATCTTTTTTATGACGGTGTTATTATCTACAAGCCTTGTCGCTTGTGGGGGAGATGACAACAATGTCAACAATTCCGGTGGTTTTGATCTGGGAGAAATTAGCGTAACGGTTTCCGGGGATATGGAAGGCAATTTCTCGGGAATGGCAGATTTTGACCACTTGGCAACAGGAAATATCGAAACTTGGGAAATAAGCGGACACGATTATAATCCGCAAACATTTTCTATACAACTCATG
>CAYNIM010000040.1:0-24817 GCA_964397335.1 uncultured Flavobacterium sp. | reverse complement strand
CTTTCTTCCATAATAACGATTTCTTTTTTGTATCGCTATTTCAGGACGGGACATATATTTCATAAAAAAAACCTCATTCAAAATGAGGTTTTAATTTTTATTATTGCTAAACCATTGGTTTATAAGGCAAATTCATTCAAATCAAAATTTTCTGGAAGTACTGCAATTGCTTCTAACTCTTCTTGCAACTCCGATTTCTTTTCTAGGTAATCTTGAGGTAAAATTTCGATTTTCACTTTAACAACACCTTTATTGATATCCTTTGTAAGGTCTATAAATGCTTGTTTAGACAAATCAATCTGACGCCCTTTAATGAAAGGTCCGCGATCGGTTATTGTTACAACAATCGATTCTTCATTGATTAAATTAGTAACTCTTACCACAGTTCCAAAAGGAAGTGTTTTGTGAGCAGCTGTGTAATCATTGTTATTAAAAACTGTTCCACTCGCTGTTTTTCTACCGTTAAATTTGTCGTGATAATAAGAAGCAACGGTTTCATCATGAACCACTTCAACTTCTTCCTCTAAAGCCAACAATTCATTATTGATTTTAATTAATTCATTGTCTACTTCAATATTACTTTCATTCAGATCGGATGAATCTTTAGTTAAATTTACTGCTGCGTAAGCGAGTTCTTTCCCTAAAACGACTTCTTTTTCAATTTTCGATTCTTGTTTTGTGTTCAGTTTTGCAAAGCTAAAAAGTGTTAGAACAGCAAACAAACTACCTAAAATTAAACCATATTGTCTTTTCATAAAATTTCATTTCGTTAAACATAGTTTCTATTTTTCATAAAAACTGTTTTTTTGGTAAAATGAGCACCAATTACAACCAACTGCTCCATGGAAGTCTCGATAAAATCAAGATAGTTCCTATAGCATACATAATACCTATTGACTTGAATTTGGCTTTGTCTGTTGTTGCTTTTTTGTGTTTAGAAAAACCAATCGTAATCAAAACAACTGCGATAATGTTGATCAACGGATGCTCTAATGCGGTTAGTCTCATTGCTGAATCTCCCATTGCATTTCCACTTGTCAACATAGAAAAGCCTTTTTGGGAAACAAAGTACAAAACAATTCCGCCTAATAATTGAATATGCGTAAAAATCAAACCGAATAACGCAATCTTACGGTCGCTATCTTTAAATTGTCTGTTAGACGACATACCTAATATCGAATTTACAGAAGCAACGATCAGTATAAGTAATACTGCGTAAGCTAAAAATGAATGTAGGTGTAAAAAACCTGTGTACATAACTTATTATTTAATTATTGTTCTAGGCAAATATAGTCTTTTTTTCTATTTAAAGCCTATAGTTAGATTTTTTTGCAATTGCAAAGTTATTGAATTGCAGCAAACTACAAAAATATATTTTAAAGTTTATGCTTTTTTAACATTTATAAAGCAACGTTTTCATCAAACAAACAGCTTATTTTTTGAGGCTTTTTAAAGCTTTTGAATACATTTTGTTCGGTGGGTAGTTTATATAATTTTTTTAAAAATAGGATTTCAACCAAAAAAAAGAAGTAATTTGCCCTTTTAATTTTTTACTGCATTAAAAATGAAAAACATTTTTTTTCTTGGCTGTTTAATTTTGACATCACTCGGCACCGTACAGGCACAACATAACATTGAGGTAGAAGAGATTTGGAATGGCACTTTTCAAACCGATCAGCTAAATGCATTGAACACCTTGCACACAAAAAATCAGTACAGTGTTTTGGATCGAAATCGCGAAAATCAATCCTTTTCTATCGATGCGTATGATTTTACTACTTTAGAAAAAGTTCAAACGTTGTTTTCAGCGCTCGATCATCCAGAGATTAAACAAATATCAACTTACCAAATCAATCAAACAGACGATAAAATTTTAATAGGGACCAATTACAATCCTATATATAGAAGATCGTTTACTTCTGTTTATTATTTGTATGATATCACTACAAAAAAATTGACAAAAATCAACAACAATGCGATTCAAGAACCTTTGCTAAACAAAGATGCTTCTAAAGTTGCTTATGTTTTTGAAAATAATTTATATGTTTTTGATGTCGCAACTAAAAAAACGACACAAATCACCAATGATGGAAAGAAGAATAGCATCATAAACGGAATCACCGATTGGGTGTATGAAGAAGAATTTGCTTTTGTGCGTGCGTTTGATTGGAATGCAGATGGAACAAAACTGGCTTATATAAAGTTTGATGAATCAGATGTACCCGTTTTTTCAATGGATGTTTACGGTGACGAATTGTATCCGAAACAACAGGTTTTTAAATATCCGAAAGCAGGCGAAAACAACGCTAAAGTAAGTCTACATTTATACGATCTGGAAAAAGCGACTACTAAAAACATCTCATTAGATGCTAAAAAAGATTACTATATTCCTCGTATACAATTTACTAACGACAAAAACACATTAAGTGTACAAACTTTAAATCGTCATCAAAATCAATTGAATTTGTATTTTGTGAATGCCAATTCAGGTAAAATATCCACTGTATTAACCGAAATAGATGACGCGTATGTTGATGTGACTGATAATCTAACATTTTTACAAGATCATAGTTTTATTTGGACAAGCGAAAAAGATGGTTTTAACCATATCTATCATTACAAAAGCGATGGAAGCTTGAATAACAAAGTAACATCTGGCAATTGGGAAGTAACAAACTATTACGGTTACAATCCCGAAAACCAGACTATTTACTATCAATCCGTAGAAAATGGCTCAACAGTGAGAGACGTATTCAGCATTGAATTAAACGGAGAAAACAAAAAACAACTTTCGACTGAAAAAGGCACAAACAAAGCTACCTTTAGTCCTGATTTTAAATATTTCATCAACAATCATTCTTCAACTATAAAAGCGCCATCTTATACTTTGATGGAAGCTTCGTCGGGAAAAAAAATAAAGGAAATTTTAAATAATACGAAGTTGGAAAGCAAATTAAAAAATTATGATTTACCAACTAAAGAATTTACTATTTTTAAAAATGAAGTGGGCGATGATTTAAACGCTTATATCATTAAACCAAAAAATTTCAATCCTAATATAAAACATCCTGTCTTAATGTATCAATATTCGGGACCAGGATCTCAACAAGTTGCCGATAAATGGTTCGACTCTAATGATTATTGGCATTTTATGCTAGCACAAAAAGGATACCTAATTGTGTGCGTAGATGGCAGAGGAACTGGTTTTAAAGGTGCTGCATTTAAAAAAGTAACCCAAAAAGAATTAGGTAAATACGAAGTAGAAGACCAAATTTTTATTGCTCAACAATTGGCAAAAGAATCCTATATTGATGAAAATCGCATTGGAATTTGGGGATGGAGCTATGGTGGATTCATGTCGAGTAATTGTTTATTTCAAGCAAACGATGTCTTTAAAACTGCAATTGCAGTAGCTCCAGTTACTTCTTGGCGTTTTTACGACACGGTTTATACCGAACGATTCATGACTACACCACAAGAAAACCCAAGTGGCTACGATAATAACTCTCCAATTACTCATGCGGAGAAATTGAAAGGAAATTATTTAATTATACACGGAACAGCTGATGACAATGTACACGTTCAAAACGCTATGGTACTCATTAACAAACTAGTGCATCTAAACAAAGATTTTGAATGGTTAATATATCCCGATAAAAATCACAGCATTTACGGAGGTAAAACCCGTGAACAATTATACACTAAAATGACGAATTATCTTTTAGAGAAACTTTAATTAAAAAAAAATAGTTACTTTTACAACGCAAAAAAGCAAAATCTATACAAACATAATTTATAATGGAGCAAGCGAACGATTTGGATTTAACAAAACACCTCCAGAAACAGGGGGCGGAAACTAAAACAGTTTTAGGACATCCGGCAGCACTTTTTATTCTTTTCTTTACTGAAATGTGGGAGCGTTTCAGTTATTACGGAATGCGTGCGTTATTAGTAGTATTCTTAGTTTCGGAAATAACCAAAGGCGGTTGGGGATGGACAAATGCGGAGGCGATGAGTCTTTACGGCTGGTACACCATGTTGGTATATGCCACTCCTTTAATCGGTGGAATGATTGCCGATAAACTTACAGGTTTCAAAAAAGCGATTCTTATTGGTGCTTTGTTGATGACTTTGGGACACGCTTCGATGGCTTTGGAAGGCTTTGATCAAAACTTTTTCTTTGTTGGTTTAGGTTTAATGATTTTAGGAAACGGTATGTTTAAACCGAACATTTCCTCTATGGTTGGCCAGCTTTATCCTGATACCAGCTCTAAAAAAGATGCTGGTTACACTATTTTCTACATGGGAATTAACGCAGGAGCTTTCTTAGGTTCATTGTTATGTGGTTATTTAGGAGAAAAAATCGGATGGCACTATGGATTTGGTTTAGCCGGTGTATTTATGTTTTTTGGGATGTTACAGTTCTACTTTGGACAAAGAATTTTCGGAATAATTGGTGACGATCCTAAAAAAGCACCTTCAGTTGAAGTGGCGCAAGTCGAGGAAGATGAAGAGCCAGAACCACCTGCAAATGTGGTAAGAGACCGCTTATTTGTTGTGGGTGTATTAATGGTTGCCAGTATCTTTTTCTTTTTGGCATTTGAGCAAGCTGGTGGTTCCTTAAGTATTTTTGCTAAAGATTATACTCAAAGAATTTTAGAAGGCGGTGCTGCAACAACTTTTAAATGGATTGATGCTGCGCTAACAATTTTCCCGATTATAGTTGTTACTTTTGTATTGTTTAGTTTAGCCAAAAAGATTTTCAAGGAATATCCGCTAACAATTTTCTTTACCTTACTATCATTTGTTTCCATTGCGATTTTAGGTTTTTGGAAAGTTTACAGAGAATTTACTTCTTTAGAAACTGAAGTAACCGTTTCTTGGTTTCAAATTTTAAATGCGTTTTTCATCGTAACTTTTGCTTCACTATTCAGCAAATTATGGGAGAAATACTGGAATCCTTCAGGTCCTATTAAATTTGCAATGGGATTATTCTTAGTTGGTTTCAGTTTTGTTGTAGTTGCCTACGGTGCATCAAGCATTCCACAAGGTGCTGCAGCTGGAGCTGTTCGCGTAAGCATGATCTGGCTAGTTTTAGCTTATTTCTTCCAAACAATGGGAGAGTTATGCTTGTCGCCAGTTGGTCTGTCTTATGTAAGTAAGCTTTCACCAAAACGATTAGTAGGCTTGATTTTTGGATTATGGTTCTTGGCATCAGCTATTTCAAATATGATTGCAGCACAAATGGGTGGAATGATTGATACCATTTCTGAAAAATATTCCATGTCGGTATTCTTTATGATTATTGCTATTTTGCCAATAAGTGTTAGTATTATCTTACTTATCATGAACCCGATGCTAAAAAGAAAAATGCACGGAATTAATTAATTGGTTTTCATTTTTTAATTATAATTCAATAGCAATCCCTTTCAATTAATTTACCTTGAAAGGGATTGGTTTTTAAAAAACACATTTGCTATGTCGGAAAAAAAATCCCTTGGGCAAACTCTAAAATCTTTCAACGGCAACTTCTGGACCGCGAGTGTCATGGAGCTTTTCGAACGCTGGGCTTGGTATGGTATTTACGGACTTATGGGAATCTATTTGGTAGGCTCCACCGATACAGGCGGACTCGGTTTTGATCATATCCAAAAGGGAAAAATCATGGGAAACATCGTGGCAATTCTCTATTTGCTACCGCTGTTTTTTGGTGTAATTGCTGACCGTATCGGCTATAAATTATCACTCATCATTTCGTATATCTTGCTCATAGTAGGCTATTATTTGTTGGGTGAAGTTACTACTTACAGCAGTGTTTATTTCGTGTTTTTGCTCGTAGCGATTGGTGCGGCATTTTTTAAACCCGTCGCCTCGGCAATTGTAGCTCGAAACACCGACGAAACCACAGGAACACTTGGTTTTGGAATTTTTTATGTAATGGTAAATATCGGTGGTTTTATCGGACCGTTTTTATCTTCATCATTGCGAAACAGTATGGGTTGGAAGATTATTTTCTTGCAAGCTGCTATTGTGATTACCATCAACTTGTTAATTGTGCTTTTCGTGTACAAAGAGTCTAAGGTTGACAAACCTAAAGATTCGATTGGAAAAGCCATTATGGACTCGCTAAAAAATATTTATGAAGCACTCAAAGACAAACGTTTATCGGTTTTATTATTACTAATGATTGGCTTTTGGACGATGTTTAACCAACTGTTTAACACTTTACCAAACTTTATTGAAGACTGGGTAGATTCGTCTTCCATCAGTAATTGGTTGAATGAAAATATTCCATTTTTAGGACGATTACTTTCTTTGGATGGACAAATCAAACCGGAAATGTTCACCCAAATCGATGCTTTGATGATTGTTTTGTGCCAAGCTTTTGTGTCATATTTCGTGACTAAGATGACGCATATTTCGGCGGTAATCCGAGGAGCTATCATTGCTACAATCGGTATTGGTTTGACGTTTTATTTTGGCAATGTTTGGTTTACCATCATCGGAACCATGATTTTTGCTATTGGAGAAATGATGTCGAGTCCGACGGTTTCTTCGTTTATCGCATTGATTACGCCAAAAGGAAAAGAAGGTTTGTACCAAGGTACCTATTTTTTACCGGTCGCTGCAAGTTATTGGGTGACGAGTTTTATTTCGGGAAATCTTTACCAATCTTGGTCAGATAAATTATCCTTACTGCAAACCGAAATGGGCAAACGAAACATTGATATGCCTGAAGTAGTTTCCAAAGAAGCTTTTATCGAAAAAGGTTCGACGGCGTTAAATATGTCTATTGGTGAATTTGAAAATACATTTGGTTTGAAAAACGAAAATTTAGATTGGCAAGAAATCGGCACTTCTTTTAACGAACTAGCTGTTTCCAAAGGAATTGACATCACAAATGTGCATTTTCCTTTTTCTAAAAATGAATATTTTGCACTGGCTGAACAAAAATTAGACATGGGACATTGGGAAATTGTTGATATGCTTTGGCAAACTTACAACCCTAACAAAATTTGGTATGTCATTGTTGGCATCGGTTTATTTTCCATCATTTCATTATCACTATACAACAATCTGGTAATTAAACCTATAGAGAACAAAAAATAAGCCATCCAAACGATTCGCTTAAAAAAAGAAAGTTTAAATTAAATATATTTATTATCTTTCGCCCTTTAAATAGATAACCTTATAATAGATTATGACAACAGAATCCGCAAACTCCGAGTTTTTTAAATCGAAAGTATTGGGACATCCAGCAGGATTGTTCGTACTTTTCTTTACTGAAATGTGGGAACGATTCTCATTCTACGGGATGAGGGTTTTATTGATTAACTTTCTAACCATTGCAGCTGTAGGAAGCAACCCAGGCTGGGAATGGTCTGCAGAAAATGCGGGAGCCTTATTTGGTACTTATGCAGGTTTGCTTTATTTGACACCTATTGTTGGTGGATTGATTGCTGATAAATTAGTCGGCTACCGATGGGCAGTAGTGATTGGATGTATCATCATGACATTGGGGCATGCCTCGATGGCTTTTGAAACCGAATTTTCACTTTATTTAGGTTTGGCTTTGTTGGTTATTGGAACTGGATTTTTTAAACCAAATATTACTTCGGTAATTTCCGAAATGTATAAAGATTTACCAGAAAAAAAAGACGGCGCTTATACGATTTTTTATATGGGTGTAAATGCAGGAGCCTTCTTCGGAATGATGCTTTGCGGATACGTTGCTGAGCGTGTGGGTTGGAGCTATGGATTTGGTTTAGCAGGGATTTTTATGTTGTTGGGTACACTTCAATTTTGGTTAGCAAAACCTTTATTTGGAACCATTGGAGATGTACCAAAAAGATTGACAAAAGAAGAAAAAGCAAGTCAAGTAAAGGATTACAAAGAAAACAAATTTACTTTGGTTGATAAAATCTTAATTGTACTTACAGCGGCCATCGGACTCTTGTTTCTCATCAACGATCCAGCTTCTAAAATCAGTGAAGGAGCTGTGCATTTATTACCACAAGAATTCCTTTTCTCTAAAGATAAAATCGGTGGACCTTATGTAATTGTCTTAATAGGAATTGCCTTATTTATCTTCTTAGTTGCCTCTAGGATTTCTCGTTATGAAACCATTGTTAGAGACCGAATGATTGCTCTAATTATTTTTGCGTTTTTCACTGTATTATTCTTTATTCCATTTGAACAAGCAGCTACCTCCATGGTGCTTTTTGCGAGAGATTACACCGATAGAGTTTTAATAGGAAACGCCGCTTTAATTTACAATATCATCAATACTTTATTAACCGTAGGTCCATTATTGATCATCAGTTGGGTATTGTATTTGTTGTATAAAAATACATTTAAGAAAATTCCCAGCAGTAATATTGTCTTGGTTGTTTGTTTTGGGTTGGTATGGGCTGCCGTTCTATGGATGCTATCTCAGGAATACAAATCAAAAGCTTACGAAGCAGAATATCAAGCTATTGTCGTTGAAAAAATGGTAGATGGGGAAATGCAAGCGATCTATACGCCGGTAACGGCTTCAACCGTTATCCAACCAACTGATAATGTCGTTACACAAAAATTACGTGTTTCCACCTCACAACCATTAGATGTAAATCAAGAAATTGCTGTTCATGAAGAGTTAGGAAAATACATTTATCTGGACAAAAACCTTGAAAGTAAAGTAACCGCTGATTACGCAAGAGAAAACAGAGATTCACAAATTGTACAAGCCACTGTAAGTCAGGTTTTAGACAAACAGGTAGAGATTACCGTTTCGTGGTTCAGTATCCTTAACTCTTTCTTTATCATTGCTTTTGCTTCGTTCTTTTCTAAATTATGGGAAAGTAAATACAACCCAAGTCCGGCATATAAATTTGGGTTTGGACTTATCGTAATGGCGATTGGATTTGCAGTTTTGGCATTCGGAGCCTCATCAATTCCACAAGGAACTGCAGCAGGGATGGTTCGAGTGAGCATGGTTTGGTTGATATTGGCTTATTTCTTCCATACCATTGGAGAACTCTTTTTATCGCCGTTGGGGAGTTCCTATGTATCAAAATTAGTCCCTGCGCGCATGATTGCATTCATGTTTGGTATGTGGTATCTTGCCAACGCAATTGGAAACAAAGTAGCTGGTTCTTTAGGGGGATTGGTTGGTAAATTTTCAGAGGAGCATAGCTTAAGTGACTTTTTCTACCTATTTGCTATTATTCCTGCAATCGCTGGCGTTGTTATCATCCTGATGAATAAACTACTGAAAAAGCTAATGCACGGTGTAAAATAAAAAGAGGCACACTTTTTGAACTAGAATATTCAGCAGTAACAAGGCTATCGAGATTTTATATATGTTCAAAAAAATAAATTAGAAAAAATGAAAAAAAATCTTTTATTAGTATTATTTACCTTAGCGTCTGTAATTACTTACGCTCAGGAGGTCAAATGGATGACCATGAAAGAAGCTTTAGAAGCACAAAAGAAAAACAAAAAACCAATTTTCATAGATGCTTATACCGTGTGGTGTGGACCTTGTAAATTATTAGACAGAAATACTTTTACAGATCCCAAAGTAATTGAAATATTAAACCAAAGATACAATCCGGTTAAATTCAATGCAGAAGGAAATGAAGAAGTTCAATTTCAAGATAAATTATTCAAAAACCCAAATTATCAAGAAGCACGTAAAAATAGCAGAAATGGAGTACATGAATTTACACAATTCTTAAAAGTTCCTGGCTATCCTACTATGGCTATTATTAACAGCAATGGGAAGGTATTAAAATCAATCGTTGGTTATCGTACTCCTGAACAATTGCTTGCTGAATTATAATCGAAAAACAAAAGCTCCCTTACTGCGCATATCGTGATAAGGGACTTTTTTTTGGTCTAAAAACACAGTCCAACTTTCTAAAGTAGTTGGAAAATTTCGACTGTGTAAAATAATTTTTTCAGGCTGTAATTCTTCCAATATCCGTTCGGGATGTACATCTGGATTATCCATTAAAACAACCACATCAAACTTCTGTTTCGGATAAATTCCACTACGATCAATTATCAACCATTTCTGCTCGTTAATTGTAAAAACTTGTTTGCTTTCAACTGTTTTAATCTTTGAAATTCCATTGGCAAGCTCATAATTCTTTACAGCAAATCGTAAACTATCTTTAGCGGTATATTGTACTAATTCATTTCCATTCCTTTGTACCAATATCCAATCATTAAAATCTGCGAGGACAATTCCTTCAACGTTCTGAGCATTCTGCAGCTGTCGCGTCAATGTACTCACTTGAAAACCGATTAACAAAACAAAAATCAACAACACTTTAGAAGCCGATCTTTCTCTAAAATACCAAAAACATGTAAACACAAAAAGCGTAGCAAAAAGCATTTGTGGAAAGACCCAATATAACTCTAATGATTTCACTGTGAAAACATTAGATAGAAACGCAACACTATCGAAACAAAGTTCTGCTATAAAACTTAAAACAGGCGTAATCCACTCAATTTTAGGAATGAATGAGAACATTAATTGTACAAACCAACCAACAAGTAAAATATTGGTTAAAGGAATTGCAACTAAATTACCAAACAGAAATAACAAAGGAACTTGCTTAAAATAAAAAATACTCAAAGGCAAAACCCCAATCTGAGCCGCTATAGAAACACCAATAATTTCTCCGAAGAAATTCAAAATAGTATGTTTTGATTTAAAAAAGCGAGCTAAAACTGGATAGCAGAATACAATTGAAAATACAGCTAAGTAACTCAATTGAAAACCTACATCAAACAGATAATTTGGATCTATGAGCAAAATAAGCAACATACTTCCTATCATCAAATTTACTGTGTATTTTCTTGCACCCAAAGCTGTTCCAAGCATTGCCATAAGACACATCAAGGCAGCTCGAACAACTGAACCAGATAAGCCCGCCATAATGGCAAAAACAATTAAAAAGACAATCAAAAAAGGATTTGTAATCTTATTAGGCAGTTTCATTAAGGTTCTAAAAAAGAAGCTCAACGTTGCGAATAAAACCACGACATGCATACCTGATACTGCCAAAACATGTAAGATTCCTAATTCTCTAAATTGCTGCTGCACTTCTTCATCTAAATTAATCTGAACACCAAAAAGTAAAGCCTCTATAAATCCTTTCGTTTTAGCGTCGTAACCCATTTTAGAAAACTGTTCTACCATAGAGAGTCGAACATCGTCAATAACCACTAAAAAGTCTTTATTTTCAGCAAGTTTCACAACCTTTTCATTAGAGTTGATTCGGTAATGAATTTTTTTATGATCTAAATACTGTTTGTAATCAAAATCATGCAAGTTTTTAGGCGGAGCCACTTCACGTATTGTCCCAATCATTTGATACACGAAACCATTTTGAGGCAACGCATTTTCTTTCGAAAAAGTAACCAAAACCCGAGGCTGTGATTCTTCACTCAAAAGTCGAGCATACATGCGATGAGAAAATGCATTTGATTTTAAAACCTCATCAACTTGAATTGTAAATTCCGTTTGAGTTAAATCTGTAATTTCAATTTTTTGATTGTGAATAGAAAAATTAAAGGCGCCTATCGAAGAAAAAACAAGAAGTAAAGAAATATAAGTAACTATTGAATAGTTATTTACATAAGATTTTTTGAACTGCTTTAGATGCGTCCAAGCAAAAAGAATGATGCCCAAAAGGAACATCAAAATCACAAAGGTAACTGTTGGAACCCAAAGAGCACCAAAAAAAATCCCACTGACGTAGGCAAACGCAATGGGATAAATTGGATATTTTATCACCTTCGCCATAGGCTAAAGGTAATGAATATTTTAAATAACTCTAAATGTTATAAAATTTGTCGATCATAAACACGATTTATTTGTACAAAACCGCGACTGTAATAAGGTTCTTTTGTAGAATTGATAGAAACGCCTGATGAAGTTGCTGAATGTATGAATTTAATTTCATCTCCATTAACCTCAACAATAATACCAACGTGATTGATGACTCTTGAACCTCCGTTTTTGAAGAAAATTAAATCTCCTGGCTTAGCTTCACTTTTTGAAATTTTCTCTCCTCTTGAAGCCATTTCACGAGAAGTTCTTGGAAGACCAATACTGAATTGATCAAAAGCTGTCTTTACAAAACCAGAACAATCCATCCCGTTTCTAGACATTCCACCCCAACGATAGCGAACTCCTTGATAATCGTTTGCCACATTTAGTAATTGCTCTGTTTTATAACAATAAGACCTCGTCTCTACAGGTTTCGAAGTTTTCTCTTCTGTTTCTGCTTCGTCAATTGCGTTTAAACGGTCATTAATCTCTGCAATTGCTTGTTCTTCTTTAGTTAAATTTGTTTGATTTCTTTGCTGCTTAATCGATGATTTAGTAACAGTTGTAACCTTTCTTGCCTGTGACTGAGCAGCTACTTCTGTACTAAAACACACGGAAAATAAGCTTATTAGCGTCAGAGCTATATTTCTCATTTAATGAATACTTTATATGTAATACTAAAAACCTTGTGATTGTGAAAACACAAATATAGCTTTTTTAACATTAGACAGAATGTTAAATTTGTCTTAAATTTTTCTTAATCATTGTGACCACTCTTTTACTTGCGCCTATTCCACCTAATTTCCGTTCTAATTCACTGTATTTAAGGGAAATTTCAGCTCTATTGTTTGGTTCAATTATCTTTTCAAACTCTTTTTTTATCGTTCTTGCATTACATTCTTTTTGAATCAATTCTGTTACAACTGATTCATCCATAATTAAATTAACCAATGAAATATAATTAAGTTTTATAACGCGTTTGGCTATTTGATAAGAAATTTCATTCCCTTTATAAACCACAACTTGCGGTACTTTAAACAAGGCTGTTTCTAAAGTTGCTGTTCCTGAAGTAACAATTGCTGCAAAAGCACTATTTAGCAAATTATAAGTATCTTTAGATACAAATCGCACATTTTCATTTGTAATAAAAGGCTGATAAAAAGAATAATCCAAACCTGGAGCTCCTGCTATGACGAATTGAAATTGTGGGTAATCTGCAACAATTTGAAGCATTTCTGTAAGTAATTTAGAAATCTCTTGTTTACGACTTCCAGGCAATAAAGCTATTAAAGGTCGTTGATCTAACTGATGCGAAGAGCGAAAATCCTTAGCTCTTTGTTGTTTAAAATCAGCAATTTCATCTAATAGTGGATGCCCAACATAATCAACATGATAGTTATACTTTTTCTCATAGAAATCTTTCTCGAATGGAAGAATAACATACATATGATTCACATCGCGTTTGATTGCATGGATACGATTTTCTTTCCAAGCCCAAATTTGTGGAGAAATATAATAATGCGTATCGTAACCTTGTACTTTGGCCCATTTTGCAATTCGCATATTAAATCCAGGATAATCAATAAAAATCAGCACGTCAGGCTGAAATTGCGCAATGTCTTTTTTACAGAACTTAATGTTATTCAGAATCGTTTTTAGGTTCAATAATACTTCAGCAAAACCCATAAAAGCCAAATCTTTATAGTGTTTCACTAAAGTTCCCCCAGCATTTTGCATCAAATCTCCACCCCAAAACCGCACCTCAGCATCAGGTTCAACTTGATAAAGAGCTTTCATCAAATTTGCTCCGTGTAAATCACCTGAAGCCTCACCGGATATAATGTAATATTTCATTTGTTCGGTATAAGATTATTTTTCAATTTCTTTCTGATTCTTTAAAACATCAACCTAAAATAACGTAAAAACTTATAAGGATAAATGAAAAAACCACTCCTCTTGCGCTGAAGTAATTATTGCTGTTGAGATAAAGATAAAAAAGACCAATATTAGGTATCGATCCAATTGAAAATGATTTGGAAGCCACTGATTTATAATTAAAAATAGCCCAGTTATCAATTGGGTTTATTTTAGTAAATAAGTAAAAAAGCAAGCAGCCAAAAATAAATGAAACTGCCAATGCGCTTGTTGTTCCCAATAAAAACTTTAAAAATTTATTCATTATAATTCCCAAGTATTTAGATGTTTCATCGCGTGGTAAGCTGTTAAATCGTACTGTACGGGCACTACAGATACAAAGCCATTCGCCAACGCCCATTCGTCTGTATCTTCACCTTTATCATGATTGACAAAAGTTCCGGTTAACCAATAATATTTTTTCCCATGTGGATTCGTTCGTTCATCAAATTTCTCTACCCAAGTTGCTTTTGCCTGACGACAAACACGAATGCCTTTTATTTCATTTTCTTGTAATTTTGGAAAGTTAACATTTAACACCACACCTTCTGGAAGGCCGTTTTTCATTGTTTCTTCCGTAATTTGACGAACAAAGTTTTTAATCGGTTCAAAGTCTGCATTCCAACTAAAGTCTCCCAAAGAGAACCCAATTGCAGGTATACCACTCATCCCCGCTTCTACTGCTGCTGACATTGTTCCTGAATAAATTACATTGGTAGCCGAATTAGTCCCGTGATTAATACCTGAAACACAAATATCTGGTTTACGTTTAAGAATTTGATCGATGGCAATTTTAACGCAATCAACTGGAGTTCCAGAACATGCAAATTCTTTAATTCCATCTTTATCTATATAAACCTGCTCTAAAAAAAGAGTGTTATTCACTGTGATTGCATGTCCCATTGCCGATTGTGGACTGTCGGGCGCAACTACAACCACTTCACCCAATTCTTTCATAATGCTAATAAGTGTTCGAACACCCGGAGCAGTAATTCCATCGTCATTTGTGACTAAAATCAAAGGTCTTGTTAATTCTATTTCCATTCTAAATTTTATTTTTACCAACTACCTGAGGCTCCACCACCGCCGAAACCTCCGCCGCCAAAACCGCCGCCAAAACCGCCGCCTGAACCGAAACCGCCACCAGAACCAAATCCACCGCCTCGTCCCATTCGACTTAAAATAATAATATCACCTAAATCTGGACTTCTGTAACTGCGATTTCCATTGTTTCCGCCTCCAGCTTTACTTATTATGAATAAGAACACTATAACTCCGAAAACAATCAATACCACTGGGAAAATTGAATCTCCATTATTGGAACCTGAGTTCTGATATTCACCCGTTAAAACTTGAAAAATAGCCGTGGTAGCTTTGTCTATTCCTGCGTAATAATTTTGATTTTTAAATTCTGGAACAATCTCTCTTTCAATTATTCTTCTTGACATAGCGTCAGTCAAAAGATGTTCGACTCCGTATCCGGTTTGGATTGTTACATTACGATCGTCTACTGCAACCAAGAGGATCACACCGTTATCAACATCTTTTTGTCCTACGCCCCATTTGTGACCAATATCTGTAGCAAAACGAGCAATTTGTTCGCCACCAGTTGTCGGCACCATGATTACAACAATTTGAGTCGAAGTAGAGTCGGCATAACGGATCAATTTCTGTTCAATTGCTTGCTGTTCGTTTGGACTTAAAGCTTGCGTCCCAAAATCATAAAAACTTGTTTCCTTATTCGGTTTATCTGGAATAGCAACCGCTTGCGAATAGCCAACTATAGCAAGTATTGTGAAAAAAACCGATAAAAAACAACGTGTGTAAACTCTTTTATTAAAAATCATTATCCTCTAGATATTTCGTTGGGCAATTCGTTCGTATCTGACTCTTTATCATACGGAAAGAGTTGCTTCAACTTCAGCCCAGCTTTCAAAACACCTTCTATTAAACCTTCTTTATATTGTTTATTTTTGAAATGTCCTATTACTAAATCTTTGGTTTGGTTCCAAAAATCACTTTCCACTTTCTCGTTTATTCCTTTATCACCTAGAATCACAAAGCTGTGATCGGCAACACCCACATAAAAAAGCACACCATTTCTATTTTTGGTTTGATCCATCTTTAAAGCCTGAAAAACCTCTTGAGCTCTTTCAAGAGGTTGCTTATCAGTATGCTCTTCAATGTGGACACGTATTTCACCCGAAGTATTTTGTTCGGCCTGAATAATCGCATCTACAATGGATTGCTCTTCTTTATCTGTTAGAAAATTTTCAACTTGAGACATGATATTGTTGTAAGTTAAAATTGAACTTTCGGAGCTGTTCTCGCTTCTTCATCAGCTTGAAAACGTGCCATTTCTTTAAATCCAAGAATCCCAGAAAAAAGTACTTGCGGGAAACTTTTGATTTTTTTGTCATAGACATTTACTGTTTCGTTATAGCGATCGCGCGTTACATTGATTCTGTTTTCAGTACCTTCTAACTGTGATTGCAATTCCAAGAAATTTTGATTGGCTTTCAAATCAGGATAACGTTCTACTGAAACCAACAAACGACTCAGTGCGCTTGAAACTCCAGATTGTGCTTGTTGAAATTCAGCTAATTGTTCTGGCGTAATATTACTTGGATCAACATTTACTTGCGTTGCTTTTGAACGCGCCTCGATTACTGCTGTAAGCGTTCCTTGTTCATGTTGTGCAGCACCTTTAACCGTTTCAACCAAGTTTCCGATTAAATCGTTTCTTCTTTGATAACTACTTTCAACATTAGCCCATGCTGTTTCTGCATCAGCTCTTAGCCCTACAAGTCCGTTATAAGAACTAGCAATTAGAATTACAATTAAAGCAATAATTCCTGCAGGTAACAACCATTTTTTCATACAAATAATTTGTTTTAAAGTTCGTTTTTTAAATCTATCAATTGTTTTTTTATTTGTTCTAATTTGTGAACGATTTCCATTTGATTTAACGCTTCTGTTTTGGAGTTTTTAAGGTAATCTTTCGCTCCATCTAAAGTAAATCCGCGCTCTTTTACTAAATGATATATGATTTTCAAATTAGACAAATCTTCAGGTGTAAACATACGATTCCCTTTCGCATTTTTCTTTGGTTTTAGAATATCAAATTCTCCTTCCCAAAAGCGAATTAGTGATGTATTGACTTGAAAAGCCTTTGCCAATTCTCCAATACTATAATACCTTTTTTCAGGTAAATCAATATCCATCCGTTCATCAAATTAGTCAAAGGCTAAGATACAATTTTTTGAACTTACAAAGGAACAAATTCACACGAAAGTTTAAATAAAATTTTCTTAATAAAAACTCGAAATAAATTTATATTTTCAAAAAAACATTATGTTTTTAAAATAAATCACACGCTTTTTTAGATTAAGAACCAAAAGCGATTTCGCGTTCTACTTCCCATAAAGTTTATTAAAGATTAAAACTTAATCTAGTTTTTATATTTACCACGAACTTTAATAAGTCAAATTGCGGTGCATCTACTAAAAATCACTAATTTTGCGGCTGTTATACACTTTTTGTAAAGTGTTTGTTTTGAACGATTCATAATTTTGATGAAAATGAAATCACAAGATATTAGAAAGAAATTTCTTGATTTTTTTGAAAGCAAAGGACACTTAATTGTTCCTTCGGCTCCGATTGTTTTAAAAGACGATCCTACTTTAATGTTCAATAACTCGGGAATGGCGCAGTTTAAAGAATATTTCTTAGGAAACGCCACGCCAAAAAGTAACCGTATAGCCGATACACAAAAATGTTTGCGTGTTTCTGGTAAACACAACGATTTGGAAGATGTAGGTTTTGATACCTATCACCATACGATGTTCGAAATGCTAGGAAACTGGTCGTTCGGAGATTACTTTAAAAAAGAAGCCATTGCTTGGGCATGGGAATTTTTGACTGAAGAATTAAAATTAGATAAAGATCGATTATACGTTTCTGTTTTCGAAGGAAATCCAGATGAAAACGTACCATTCGATCAAGAAGCTTGGGATTTATGGAAACAATTTGTTCCAGAAGATCGTATTATTTTAGGAAATAAAAAAGATAATTTCTGGGAAATGGGCGATCAAGGACCTTGCGGACCTTGTTCTGAAATTCACGTGGATTTACGTCCAGATCATGAAAGAGCAGAAGTTTCTGGTCGTTCGTTAGTAAATGCTGATCATCCTCAAGTAGTTGAAATTTGGAACAACGTATTTATGGAATTTAACCGTAAAGCCGATGGTTCTTTAGAAAAATTACCTGCGCAACATGTTGATACCGGAATGGGATTTGAACGTTTGTGTATGGCAATGCAAAACGTAACTTCAAACTACGATACCGATGTTTTTACGCCGCTTATCGCAAAAGTTGAAGAAATTACAGGATTAAAATATACGGATAATACCGTTAAAAATATTTCAGAAGTACAAAACAAAACCAATATTGCCATTCGTGTCATTGTAGATCACGTACGTGCAGTAGCTTTTGCTATTGCCGATGGTCAATTACCTTCTAACGGAGGAGCAGGTTATGTAATTCGTCGTATTTTACGTCGTGCGATTCGTTACGGATTTACATTTTTAGGAACAAAAGAACCTTTCATCTATCAATTGGTTGATGTTTTGTCAACTCAAATGGGACAGTTTTTCCCAGAAATCGTATCTCAAAAAGAGTTAGTGAAAAATGTAATCAAAGAAGAAGAAGCGTCTTTCTTACGTACATTAGATCAAGGATTACATTTGTTAGATACTGTAATTGAAAAAACAGAAGGTAAAATTGTAGACGGAGCAAAAGCTTTTGAATTATACGATACATTCGGTTTCCCTATCGATTTAACGGCGTTAATTTTACGCGAAAAAGGTTTCGATTTAGACGAAGCTAGTTTCGATGCAGCAATGAAAGCGCAAAAAGACAGATCTCGTGCGGCTTCAGAAATTTCTAAAGACGACTGGAATGTATTAATCGAAGGAAATGTAGAAACGTTTGAAGGATACGACAAAGTTGAAAACGAAGTGAAAATTACACGTATTCGTAAAGTTGAATCTAAAAAAGACGGAACATTATATCAAATTGTTTTAGATCATACACCATTTTACGCAGAAGGTGGAGGTCAGGTAGGTGATAAAGGTGTTTTGGTTTCTGCAAACGAAACCATCGAAATTATTGATACAAAGAAAGAAAACAACTTAATCTTACATTTCACAAAACAATTACCAGAAAATTTAGAAGCTACATTTGTTGCTAAAGTAAATACAGATTTGCGTTCGGCAACTTCTAAAAATCACTCGGCAACTCACTTGTTACACCAAGCGTTGCGAAGCATTTTAGGAACTCACGTAGAACAAAAAGGTTCTTTGGTAGCACCCAACTATTTACGTTTCGATTTTTCTCACTTTTCTAAAGTTACAGACGAAGAATTACAACAAGTAGAAGCTTTTGTAAATGCGCGTATTGCAGAACAATTGCCTTTAATCGAGCGCAGAGCAATTCCTTTTAACCAAGCGGTCGAAGAAGGTGCGATGGCTTTATTTGGCGAGAAATATGGCGATGTAGTTCGTGCGATTAAATTTGGTGATTCTATGGAATTATGTGGAGGAATTCACGTAGCGAATACAGCTGAAATTTGGTCATTTAAAATTGTTTCTGAAAGTGCTGTTGCAGCAGGTGTTCGTCGTATAGAAGCAATTACGGGCGATGCTGTTCGTGCATTTTATCAGATTCAAGAAGCTACTTTAAAAGAAATCAAAGAAGCGTTGAAAAACCCACAAGATACCATGAAAGCGGTACATTCTTTACAAGAAGAAAACGCGAAATTGAAAAAACAAGTGGAACGTTTTATTGCTCAACAAGCACAAGCATTAAAATCGAGCTGGAGAGCAGCTTTCAAAGAAATTAACGGAGTTAACTTCTTAGCGGTTGTAACAGATCTAGATGTTAATTCGGCAAAACAAAATGCTATTGAATTAACAAACGAAATGGAAAATGCTTTTATCGTAGTTGCTACATCAGATGCAGTTAAACCATCGATTACGGTTTCGATTGATAAAAACTTAGTTGCAGAAAAAGGATTTCACGCAGGAAATATCGTAAAAGAAATTGCAAAGCACATCAATGGTGGCGGAGGTGGACAACCTTTCTTAGCTACTGCTGGCGGTAAAGATGCTTCTGGAATTGAAGCAGCTTTAAAACTAGCAGCCGAATTTGTAAAATAAACAGAGAATTATATAAAAAAAAACGCAACTCGAAAGAGTTGCTTTTTTTATACATAAAACTGTCATTTGTTTCAATATTCATCGTATGCATTATTTGGTTTATTATTATATTGTTTAGTTGAAACAGTCTATTGATTTAGTCATTTTTACTAATTTTACAAATAAAAAATGCAATTACAAACCATCGTTCCCATAAAACCATTGGAAAACCGAATCGATTATCATTCTAAAATAGTGAGTGTCGGGAGTTGTTTTGCTGTGAATATGGCGCAACGTTTTCAACAATATCAGTTTCGAAACAGTGTCAATCCGTTTGGGATTTTGTTTCATCCAGTGGCTATTGCTCGTTTGATTGATTTTGCGGTTACAGATAAAACGTTTACCGAAGAAGATGTTTTCTTACACAACGAAATTTGGAGTTGTTTTGATGCACATTCCGATTTGAATGGATTGGAGCAAGAAGATATTATAGATGCTTTAAACGCTAAAATTGCAAGCTTTAGAAACGATGTGTCTAAAGCAACGCATTTTATACTTACTTTAGGAACGGCTTGGGTTTACAGAAATAAAAGTACAGGAAAATTAGTCGCCAATTGCCATAAAATTCATCAAAAAGAATTTACGAAAGAATTACTTTCTGTAACCAATTGTTTAGAAGCTTTGGAAGCAATCGAAAATGGTTTGCGAAAATTAAATCCTGAGATTCAAATCATTTATACCATTTCTCCTGTTCGTCATATCAAAGACGGATTTGTAGAAAATCAACGCAGTAAATCGCATTTAATTTCGGCTTTGCATCAGCATTTAGAATCAAATCAAGAGAACAATTATTACTTCCCGTCGTTTGAAATCGTAATGGATGAATTAAGAGATTATCGTTTTTACGAGAAAGATTTATTGCATCCCAACGAACTTGCCGTCGATTATATTTGGGAAAAGTTTGTAGAAAATTGTGTACTTTCATCAGAGCGTAAAACCATGAAGTTGGTCGATGAAGTACAAAAAGGTTTGGCGCATCGTGCGTTCAATCCGTATACCGATGCGCATCAGCAGTTTTTAGATAAATTGGCGCAAAAATTAGATGTATTATTAGAGGAATATCCTTTTATGAATTTTAGATAATTATGAGAAAAGTATTAATATTAGCCATCGTTTGTTTGTTGTTAGGAAGTGGTCTTACATTTTTTATCATGAAAAAATCTTCGGATAAAAATCAAGTTTTACCAGATACCGAATTGATTGCGCAACAAATGAAAAACGTAAGTAAACTGGTTGTTAACGAAGCAAAAATCTCGCAGATTTATAATTATAAAGATCAAAAATCGTTTATGAATTTGATAAGCTTTGATAAAAAAGCTTTGGTCGTAGTAAATGCCGATATCCAAATCATGTACGATTTATCGAAATTAGAATATTTAGTGGACGAAGAGTCGAAAACCGTTCGAATTACCAATATTCCTAAGGAAGAAATTAAGATCAATCCGGATGTGAAAATTTATGATGTGGAAGAATCTACTTTCAATGCATTTAAAGGAAACGATTACAATTCGATTCAAGAAAAAGTAAAAAAGCAATTCGAAGAGCACGTTTTTAAATCGAATATACAAGCCAATGCTAAAAGTCGTTTGGTTAGCGAATTAGGTAAGTTTTTGGTAGTTACACAATCACTTGGTTGGACGTTACAATATCAAGAAAACGATATTTATGCCCTTGATGATTTTTCGAAGTTTATACCATAATTTGTTTTATCATAGGCTTCCCTTTAGATTAAAACATCATAATGAAAGCAAATATGATGTAATAAATCCAGCGGATAAGTTTTTTTAATTCATTCGCATTCCTATGATGCTGCTTTCACCATAAAGCCGAATAATAGAACTAAAAACTAACAATAAATGTAATTCTGTAAAAAGTGAATAATTTCATATTAAGTATAAAACTGTACGTATTGTTTTAAATCTTTTTTCAATGACTTATGTACTACAAAATACACAATACCTACGTGAATAATCATCAAAGTGAGTAAAATACTTAACTTTATACTATTGCTATGAAAATCATAAGTATCAGAATTAAAGAAATTCATGGGTTCTATAAAAAAGTTGCTTAATGTATTGGTTATAATTCCCGTAAATCCTGTCTGTACTGCTATGATGCGATAACTTAATCCATTTAATAAAAAACGATGTTGTTTTCCATTTATTTTTTCGGTTTGGTACATATTTATTAAAATCAATCCTAAACCGAAAAGCATACAGCTCATCATAACAATAAATTTCACTTCAGAAAACCAATATTCATCAATCATTAATAATCGATACAATACAAATGCAATGGCAAAAGCGGCAATAATTTTTGGTGATAATAAAAATGCCTTTAATCCATTCCAATAACTTTTATTGTATTTCGCACGAAGTGATTTATTTTTAAACACTTCAAGTTTTTTTAATTCATTCTCATTCCATTTTTCTTTCGATTGTTGAAATGCTTCTTCAAAAGTAATTGTTCCTTTCTCTAACTTTTTTTCGATGTCGCTGGCAATATGATCCACCATTTCGCATTGTACATCATAATACAATTGCTTTTTATTTTTTCTTGCCCAAGTATCTGAATAATCTATTTTAAGCTGGCTTAGCCATTGTTCAATACTTTGAAGTTGCGTAGTGGTGAGCTTCATAATTAAATAAGTTGAAATCGGTTCTGGGTTTCTATAATACTTTGGTTTAATTTAGGTTTGATTACTTGATAAAAAACAAATATGCACAGTAATTCAAACACCATAAAAAAGCTTAAAAAATGAATTCCAGCATTTGAAATTCCGAATTCTTCTCTAAATAAATTATTTATTATGGAATAGTAACCTCCGCTAATACCAATTGTTGGAATTGAAAATGCCGATTTAGCTACCGATTGTATCAACCAACTGCGACCTTGTTTTTTTTGTTCTTTCTTAATTTTGTAGATATATCGAAATCCGTCAACTATAAAAAAGGTAAAAGAAACAAGTAATACACTCAATGCTATCATTTCGCCAAGTATTTCCGTGTATTTAATAAGAAAATAAATCCCGACATACAAAGCAATTGTGATAAGAACCTTGGGAATTGAAATAAATTTCAGCAATTCGTTCCACAACATTTTATTGTAGTACGAATTCAGTTCGGCTTGTTTTTGTTCAACCAAACCGGTAAACCCAAAAACACCGAATTTTTTAAATTCAATTTGTAAAGCTTCTTCAAAAGAAATTTCGGGATTTTCCGCCCATTGCTCTTCAATTGCATTGGCTAAATGGTCTACCAATTCCACCTGAACATCGTAAAATTCGACATAATGTTTTTGGGTAAAATCGAGTAATTGGTTGATTTCAACTTCGGTTATTTTTCTCATATTTTTTGGAATTTCTGTTCAGTTAGCATGATTTCTTTTTTCAATAAAGGAATGATTTTGGTGAATAATATCAAGCAAAATAACAGATATACGCCGGTAAAAACGGTTTCTAAAATAATTTCAAAAAGATTTCTGTCCGGTCTATTTGCACCAAAGGTCACAAAGGCAATCATCACGATAGGAAGACTGTAAAAATAGTTGGAAACACTGTTAATCAACCATTTTTTGTGCTTTTTTCTAGAGGTGCGGTACTGAAAATACCAGAAAAGTGCCGCGGCAACCATTAAAAGAATTTCTAACCCAAATAAAATGTCGTTATGTAACGTATCTGGATCCGAAAATACTAAAAACAAGCCATAAAAGAATGCGACCGACAATATGATTCTTGGAACCGTAAAATAGTTGATAAACTCTTTTTTGATGATTTGCCAATAATGATTTTGCAACGCCGCTTGTTTTTGCTCGACCAAACCGCTGAAGCCAAACACGCCAAAGTTGTTGTATTCTTTGTCCAAAGCTTCTTCGAACGAAATGTTTGGATTCGTTTTCCATTGTGCTTCAATGGCATTGGCTAAATGATCGACTAATTCTACTTGCACATCGTAATGCTCTACCAAATGTTTTTTGGTAAAAGCAAATAAAGCGTCGATTTGTTCTGTAGTGAGTTGTTTCATTATTGTTTAAGTAAGGCTTTGAATTTTCTTTCGTTTTTTATTTTATAGAATAATGGAAGATAATATAGCATTAAACTAATTGCTGTAAAACCGGAAAACATTACTAAAGATGGAAATTGATCCATTTTCTTAAGCCAATGAATTCCAAAATATAAATAGAACATTAATAAAAAACTAATGGTAAATAATGCACCGTAAGTACTTGCTACTTTGTTTTTTGAAGAGAACGTGTAAATTCCTAAAACAATGAAACTAAGTATAGGTAGTGCAATAGGCATTACAGCTAAATCTTCGATAAGTGCATTATAATTTGAATATGGTAAATTTTCGTATACGAAATAGGATATTATCCATAATAGAATGAAAACTGGGTTTAGAAAAATATCTTTCAGTAACGAAACACGTTGTGCAATTAGATTCGACCATTGCATTAATTTTTGAGCTTTTAGATACTCCTTTTGTTCTTCAAAAACCAAAAGAGTTGCTTCTTTAAATGATTTATTTTCTTTTTCCTCGATCAAACATAAAATGTGATCTAAAACTTCTATTCGCGCATCGATAAATGTAAACCCGTAATCAATCAATTTTTGATTTACTTGTTCAATTTGCTGATTGGTCAGTTTATTCATTTATATCACTTTTAATAGTTGATTTTCAATTTTGATGTTTTTTCGCATAATAATAGTTCGCATTACAAATACAACCGTTGTATGTATAATTACAAATAAGGCTGGACGAGATAATGGTCTAGCCCCCTATTAATCGGACTATTTCCTTTTCTTATTTGCTAATATACA
>CAYNIM010000039.1:6846-25196 GCA_964397335.1 uncultured Flavobacterium sp. | reverse complement strand
TCACGTACGGTTCTGTGAGAAGCTTGGGCTGAAATGCCCTTGCTTACTCGACCCCTTGTTGAACTAAACCTCCGGTAGCTATCGCTGCGATGATTTTGTACCTTAGTATTTATTAACTATTAAATAACTGATACTATGGTAACTAAAAAAAAATATCCGGAGTAATTAAGAACGAACAAATATTTGAATCGTGCTTGTAATAAAAATTACAGGTTTTTCTGAACTTCTGCAACGTTTTGAACGAAATATTTCTATTTTAGGACGAAGCAAACGCACGTTTGAAAATTATTCACGTCATGTGGCCGCCCTTGCGCTTCATTTTGGATCTTTACCTACCGATTTAGATCCCGAACAGGTTAAAGACTATCTGTTTGAACTACAACAACGTTCTCATTCTCCTTCGCAATCGTATTTTAAACACACGGTTTACGGATTACGCTTTCTGCTAAAAACCGAAAATCTTCCGTACGATTACCTTCATTTACCCTCGATTCCTAAAGAAAAAAAACTACCCGTAATTCTAAGTAGGGAAGAGATTTGGAGGATGCTTCAATGTGCAGAACTGCTTAAACATCGACTACTCATCGGCTTGATTTATGGTTGTGGTTTGCGCTGTATGGAAGTTCGAAACATCGAACTCAAACATTTAGATTTTGATCGAAAGTTACTTCATATCGTACAAAGCAAAGGGAAGAAAGATCGTTATGTTCCACTTTCTAATCATATCATTCGCGGCATAAAAACCTATATTTCCGTTGAGCATCCCACTACTTTTTTATTTACAGGCAACACCAAAGATGTCAAAGGCTTTGATTCTCGTTATAGTCAACGAGGCGTTCAATGGGCGATTCAATCGGTTTGTAAAAAAGCTGGAATTTTAAAAGACGTGCACACGCACACCTTGCGTCACAGCTACGCTACGCATTTGTTAGAAGATGGTGTGAATATTCTTCAAGTTCAAAAACTCATGGGCCACGAACGAGTAGAAACCCAAACAAAAAGAATTTTTCCTTAGTAAAAAATGGGTTCTTGAACTCCTTGATTATAAAATGTTAAAGAGTGAAAAAACCACAATGGAATATTTGCACGTTTGTCAATTAGAAAACCAAAAAGTACACAGTCCACTCGATACCGTTTTTGCCTTATGCAGCCGCAGTGGGAGGTAGCCGATGTGCTTATAAAGGTCGATTTGTCCAACCAAAACTTTACAGTTCATCAAGAGAAAACCTTACGGGCATTGACTTTATGCAGAACAGCAGCTTTGGGCGGACATGTAGATGCTTGTGATGCGTGCGGAAACATTAGTATCAGTTACAACAGTTGCAGAAACAGGCATTGTCCCAAATGTCAAGGACACAAACGCGAAGAATGGATTCAGGCTCGAGAACAAGATTTATTGCCTTGTTCGTATTATCATTTGGTGTTTACCTTGCCCGATACGCTCAATGCTGTAGCGATTTCACATCCGCAAATTATGTATCGCATATTATTTGAAGCAACTTGGGCTACAATGTCTCAATTTGGAAAAACAGAAGGATTGCAATTGGGAATGATTGCTATTTTGCATACTTGGGGACAAAATTTAAGTTTGCATCCGCATTTGCATTGCATTGTTCCAGGTGGAGGTGTAGATGGTAAAGGCAATTGGCAACGCAAGATAAAGACTGATAAATATTTATTTTGTGTAAAAGCATTGAGCAAGGTTTTTCGAGCCAAATATGTCGCACTGTTGCGCAAAGAAAAGTTGGCCAATCAGCATTTATGTGATGAGTTGTTTACTAAAAATTGGGTGGTTTATGCCAAACGACCTTTTGGTGGGCCCAAGCAAGTGATTGAATATTTAGGCAGATATACGCACAAGGTTGCGATAAGCAATCATCGAATAAAGAACGTAACCGATCACGAGGTTACTATTAATTATAAAGATTATAAAGACGGAAGCAAAACCAAGCAACTCACCTTAAAAAACGAAGAATTTACAAGGCGATTTAGCTTGCATATTTTACCCAAACGTTTTGTACGAATCAGACATTACGGAATATTAAGCAGCAGTTGGAAACGCGGCAAACTCCAACAATTGCAAAAAAAGTTAAACGTTGTACGCCCCATAACAGAACCCAAAACCCAACATAAAAAATGCTACTGTTGTAAAGTTGGTAATCTGATAACCTTGCATGTTTTTGGGCAAAGAGGTCCGCCGGAAATGTATCTTATCGGAAATACACTTGCCTCTGTGAATTAGCTTTTACGGGTAAGGGAACTTGTGTTTGGTTGTATCAAAAAAACCGTGCAAAATCAGCAAAACAGCACAGGTTCAAACACAAAAAAAGCAGTAATCTAAAATTACTGCTTGTATATCTTAAAGCTCCACTTCGAAAACTCCATAATACGTATTAAGCTCCCAAAGGTTCCGTTCAACGGGCTTTCATCTTACGCCCTCCGGGCAAGACGAAAGCTTAGTTATTAGCGGTAGTGTTTTACTTAATTAAGTTTAAGAATGAAAGAATTTCAGGAACTAAGGCATTACGGATTAAATTACTTCTATAATCTTCATTTATTAAGTTGAATGTTCCGTTATATGAAAAATCTGAAAAGATTATATTATCTATGTCGGATAATTCAAAAAATTTCCAAAATTCATTTCCGTTGTCTTTGAAAACACCTTGATTATGTTGTGAGAAATGATTGATTTGTTCGAGCTGATTAGGTGTCAATAATTTTTTCTCCATTCCCCAGTATATCCAATCACTTCCTGCATTCCAAATATATAGGTTTAAATCTCCAATAGAAAACCTAATTCCATAATCGTTTGATGTTTCATAAGATTTTTTATACGTTTCATAGTGTGTTGTATTTGTTATATCTTCAGATGTCGGCTTGGTAATTATTATGGCTCCATGTCTCTCTAGTTCAGCAACTAATTCGTTCCAGAAATCAAATACAGTATGCCATTTCACATGTTTAAAGTTTTCAATTAATAATTTAGCACTAGACATATTTTCATTTGTACTAGCGATTAGGTTTCGTATTTCAATCCTTTCTTGAATGTTTGTGTTATCGTTAGTCATTTTTTTTATCAAATTAATGTATTGAATAATACTCTCCCTTAGAAATGGCTGTGAGATACATTCTTGTAAACATAACTCTAGCCAATTTTGTATTTCGTGTTCATAGTCTATAGTCTTACCATTTAGATTTTCTATAGTTTCATATTTTCCTAAGCTTTCTGGAGAAGGTAAATGACCATCTAGTGTTAAGTAATAAACCTTTATATTTTCTTTTGGAATGTTGTCCAAACGATTTATTAATTCATAATAACCTTCCAATTGACCTCTGTCGTCATGATTTGAATCTCCAGCTCCGATCTTGTTTTCAATAATGATTGCTTGTTTAGAAATTCTATTGATGATTAGAATATCAATTTCGTTATATTCAGATTTATTATACTCTGTTGGATAAACTGCAACATCATCTAGGTTGAAATTATCAACTGAAAGAATTTTTAAAAATAGTTTTAAAAAAATATCTTTTTTTCTATGTCTACTTATTGGTGATAGTAGAACAGAAATAAATCTAGAGTGTAATCTAACTTCATCATTTTCTTTATGAAGCGCTGAAAAAATATTGAATTGCTCTTTATCTTTTTCAAGTAGCCTAAATTTATAATCTAATACAGAAAGTTTAGATAGAAAATTTTTAATAATTTCTTCTTGGTATTTCATTTCTTTTGATTGCGGATTTTCGGTAACATTACCGCTAACACACAAATATACGCAAGTTTGCCATATAAACAAATAAAAGACAGAATACTTCTGCATATTCTTAAAATCAATAGGTTAACTAATGTTTTTTATTTCGTATTTTGTATTGTTCGTTAAATTTTTTGTATTTTAGCTTTATTATCAATACAAAATACGAAGGTTATGGATATTGAAAGTCAACAATTATTTCGTTCCGAGAAATTTACTTATCTCCTAGGAGTTCACAAAAACACTGATGTGATTTGGATTTCATTTCCTTATAACTCTTCGTTAATTGCTCTTATAAAAAAGAATCTAAAAGCTAAATGGAGTCAATCTGTTAAAAAATGGTATGTTGTTGATAATCTATTTCATAGAGATTTATTTAATTTACCAATAAAATATTTTAGTCAAAATGTTTTTTCCGAAATTGATGATGTAAATAGAATTGAGCTACAAAAATATATTGAACAGCTTAAACTGCAAGCCTATAGTCATAATACTATTAAAACTTACACAAATGAATTTATTCAACTTCTAAAAACTTTAAAGAAATATCCAATTTATAATCTCACACCAGACCGAATTAGAGCCTATTTTCTATATTGTATCGATACATTAAAATTATCTGAAAATTTGATCCATAGTCGTTTAAATGCTGTGAAATTTTATTTTGAACAAGTTTTGGGTCAGGAGAAGTTTTTTGTAAATATTCCTCGACCTAAAAAACCAAGTGTCCTCCCCAAAGCCTTGTCAACCAAAGATATTGTAAAAATGTTTGAAGCTGTTAAAGGAAATTTGAAACACGAACTTTTGCTTAAATTGTGCTATGGAATGGGATTAAGAGTCAGCGAAATTGTTAAATTAAATAAGAGCGATATCGACTTAGATCGCATGCAAGTTCTCGTGGAACAAGGAAAAGGAAAAAAAGATCGCTATGTACCTCTGCCAGAATCCGTAGTATTATTGATGGAGAAATACTATGAAAAATACAAACCAGAAAGCTTTCTATTTCAAGGACAAAACGGAGGTCATTACTCGGTTCGCTCGGCTCAAATGATTTTTAAAAACACACTGTCTAAAGCTAATATTAATAAAAAAATCGGAATTCATGGTTTAAGGCATTCCTACGCTACACATCTCATTGAACAAGGAACCGATATTAGATTTGTTCAAGACTTGTTGGGACATAATTCGATTAAAACGACAATGATTTATACGAATCTAACTGATAGTGCGAAGCGGAAAATCATCAGCCCATTGGATAATTTGTAAATAAAACTTTTAAATTATTCGCTGCAATATTAATTTGTTTTTTTTGCAATGTTTTGATTTAGAGTTGTATATTCGACAACAATCGTTTGTAAACATTTACAATCGACTATAAACGTTTAACAACCGATTATTTTCTTTGGTCTGTTGCAATTTTGTACCAAATCAATTTTTAATCATTAAATAAATTCAAATCATGAGTACATTAAGAAACAGTGTTCGCCTAATCGGTAGAGTAGGGAACAACCCAGAAACAACAAAGTTTGATAATGGTATTAAAGTAAGTTTATCGCTGGCTACTAGTGAATATTACTACAATGCTGAAAAGGAAAAAGTGGAAACAACCCAATGGCACAATTTAATTGCTTGGGGAAAAACGGCTGAAATTATCCAAAAATACGTCGAAAAAGGTAAGGAAATTGCTGTAGAAGGAAAGCTTACTTACCGTAATTATGATGATAAAGAAGGAAATAAACGCTATGTTACAGAAATTATAGTCAACGAAGTGGTTTTGTTTTAAGAAGTTAAAAAATATTGAAGAAGATTTACACGCAAATTCGATTAACGCTAGTTTTTATGATGTTTTACAAACCGATCTAAAATGAACCTAGATTATAGATCTGATTAAGAACAGTTGCCGAACTAATCGAGAAGTTTTGTATGGTCTTTTTCTAAGTAAATTTTTAATTTCTTTTTAATACGGATATTTGAAAAATCAGAAGCTTTTTTTAAAGTATCTTGATAGTTGAATGTTGTTATTTTCATAGAATTTATGTCTATTTTATTGATTGTTGGAACTTTGTCACTAGAGTTTTCAAGTAAAACAATGATGGAGTCGTTCTGCCAATAAGCATCTTCCACACGATAACTCGGACCTCTAAATCCGATTCTTTCAACTTTGTTTTCAAAAATCTTTACCAAGTTGATTTCTTGATCCGCTTCATACACCAATTGTTTCTTTATTGAATCAAAACTCCATTGATAGCTATCAAAGTCTACATAGTTTTGTCTGTTTGGACTATAAACGATGAATTCTTTGTAAATTTCATCGAAATGCTCATCAAAAATACCATAAACGCTTCCTTTGATTTTAGGAAGTTTTTCGATCGATTGTAACTTGAAATTTTCTAATGAAAAGGAACTGTCTACTTCATTCCTGTAGTAATTAATCCAATTAGTAAGTGTTTCAATTTCAGGGTTTAATATTGAAATTTCAGTGCTGTCATTTGTAGATTTTATGATTTGTTTTTCAGGATCTATAGACTGTTTTTTATCACAAGAAAATAAAAATCCAATAAGTAAGATGTAAAGAAAAAAATTAATCTTCATAGTTAAAAGGTTTTAATGGTTTGTCTATATTCAAATTTCATTCTAAATAGTACACAATTTCATCAAAGATAAAACTTATTTTGCGTGATTCTTTATTCAGTTCGTTTTTAAAAAAGGGATGCTGCCATAGTAATGTTGCTCATTTTTTTAATAATACTTCTATGGCTTATTTCAATGAGGTTTATTTTTGCAAACTTTTAATAGCTAACATTTCCAAAATCACTTTCAAAAGGTTATTTTTGAAAAGATTTTATATAAGAAGTTTTATGAACAAGTTTTTACTGTTGTTTTTTATAGCGCCACTCAGTGTCTTGGCTCAACAAAAATTTAAAAAGTCGCCTTCGCAACAATGGGCCGATAGTGTATATCAAACATTAACGTTCAACGAAAAAGTAGGGCAGCTTTTTATGGTTGCAGCTTATTCAAACAAAGACCAAGAGCACGTTCGCCAATTAGAACAATTGGTAACTGACTATCATATCGGAGGAGTAATTTTTTTTCAAGGAGGTCCGTACCGCCAGGCACGAATTACTAATAACCTACAATCGAAAACTAAAATTCCAATGTTTGTAGGAATCGATGCCGAATGGGGTTTAGGAATGCGTCTAGATTCTACCTATGTCTATCCTTGGAACATGACTTTAGGTGCCATTCAAGACGATAAGTTGATAGAAAAAATGGGTGAACAAATGGGACAACAGGCCAAACGCTTGGGAATTCATTTTATGTTTGCTCCAGTGGTCGATATTAATACAAATGCGCAAAATCCTATTATTGGCAATCGAAGTTTTGGCGAAAATAAGGAAAATGTGGCTCAAAAAAGTGCCGCGTTGATGAAAGGAATGCAAAAAAGCGGGGTTTATGCCACAGCAAAACATTTTCCAGGTCACGGAGATACTTCAACCGATTCTCATTATACGTTACCCTTACTTAGCTTCGATAAAAAAAGATTACACAACATAGAGCTTTATCCTTACAAAAAATTGATTACCGAAGGATTAGCCTCCATCATGGTTGCTCATTTAGAAGTTCCTGCGTTAGAATCACATAAAGCCTTGCCAACCTCTTTGTCTTACAGTACTATTACGGATTTATTGAAGAAGGAACTGGCTTTTAAGGGATTGATTTTTACCGATGCACTCAACATGAAAGGTGTTTCGAATTATAAATCTCCTGGTGAAATTGATCTGGCAGCATTTTTGGCTGGAAACGATGTTTTATTGTTTCCCGAAGATGTTCCCATGGCTATTGAAAAATTTAATGAAGCTTTGGAAAACAATACGTTGAAAGAAGAACGTTTGGAATATTCTGTCAAAAAAATCCTGAAATATAAATACGAAATTGGTCTGAACAAAGTCAAGGAAATCGATTTGAATAATCTATCTAAAGATTTGAATCAAACGGCTTTTGAAGATCTAAGCTTTGAATTGTATAAAAACATCGTAACAGTTGTTAAAAGTAAAGATGGTTTCTTACCACTAAATTCTAATGAACGTCTTGCTTATGTGAAAATTGGAAATGGACCTAGCGACGATTTTTTAAAAGCAATGCAACGCTATGGAAATTTAACGGTTTTTTCTGAAAATGAATTAAAAGAAAACTTTAATAACTTAGAGGCGTTCGAAAAAGTAATTATCGGTTACCATAAAGAAGACGGTCCATGGAAAAATCATAATATGTCTGCTTCTGAAGCTCAGCTAATCGATAGAATCTCAGGTTTGAAACCTACACTTTTAGTTTCTTTTGCAAAACCTTATGCACTGGAAAAACTCAATGGTGTTTACGATATCAATAGTATTGTAATTGGTTATCAAAACAATAAGTTCGCTTTTGAAGCTGTTTCTAATGCGATTTTTGGTTATGCCGATGCAAATGGGAAAACTCCAGTTAGTATCGGAAACTATTTTGATGAAGGAAGAGGAATTTTACTCAAAAGCACTGCGAATTTTCAGCAATCTACTGCAGGTTTGGAAAATGTTTCAAAAGTAAAACTATCCAAAATCGATGAAATAGCAGAGCGTGTCGTTCAACAAAAAATAGCTCCAGGTGCACAAATAGTTGTATTAAAAGGAGGAAAGGTAATTTACGACAAAGCCTTCGGAATGTTCGATTACGAAAACAATCAGGCTGTTACCCAACAAACAATCTATGATTTAGCTTCTCTTTCTAAAATTCTAGGAACTTTGCCTATGATAATGAAACTCTACGAAGACAAACAAATTAGATTCGAAGATCGTTTGGGCGATTTATTGCCCGAATTTAAAAACAGCGACAAGGCCACAATTACTGTCAAAGAATTGTTGACTCATCAATCGGGTTTAATTGCTTGGATTCCTTTTTATAAAGCCACTTTAGATCAAGAGAATCGTCCGAGTAAATTGCTATATCAAGCAACTCACTCCAACGAATTTTCTGTGCAAGTTGCGGAGAATTTATATTTGAAAAAGGATTATAAAAAAGAAATAATCAACCAAATCAAAGAAAGTAAATTAGGACAGAAAAAATATGTTTATAGTGATTTGAATTTTATTCTTCTGCAACAAATTATCGAAAATAAATACAAACAACCACTTGATGTATTGCTTCAAAAACATTTTTTAGAACCTATGGGATTAACGAATCTTACTTATAATCCATTGACGAAAATGGATGTGAGTAATATCGCTCCAACTGAAAAAGATACATATTACCGCTACACTAAAATTCAAGGTTACGTGCACGATATGGGCGCAGCAATGTTGGGCGGTGTTGCAGGGCATGCTGGTATGTTTGGAAACGCTTATGATGTGGCAAAAATGATGCAATTCTTTTTAAACGGAGGTGTTTATAACGAAAAACGATTGTTGTCTCAAGCAACTATAAAAGCATTTAATACTTGCTATTACTGTGCTTCGGGCAATCGAAGAGGTGCAGGTTTTGATAAACCTCAACTTCAAAACCCAGGCCCAACTTGTGGTTGTACTTCTAAAAACAGTTTTGGGCATACTGGATTTACTGGCACAATGGCTTGGGCTGATCCAGATCACGACTTGGTTTATGTGTTTTTATCAAATAGAACTTATCCAACAGCCAACGAAAATCGTTTGTCAAGAGGCAACATTAGAGAAGATATTCAACAAATAATTTACGATTCTATTTAACAAAAAAAACAATAATGAAAATAGCGATAGTGTGTTACCCTACTTTTGGAGGAAGCGGGGTGGTGGCAACCGAATTGGGTGTTGAATTAGCTAATAGAGGACATGAAGTGCACTTTATTACTTATAATCAACCCGTGAGATTGGCGCTGTTAAATCCAAATATTTTTTACCACGAAGTAGTGGTGCCAGAGTACCCATTGTTCCATTATCAACCTTATGAATTGGCACTTTCAAGCAAAATTGTGGATATGGTAAAACTACACGGAATTGAAGTTTTACACGTTCATTATGCAATTCCACATGCATTTGCCGGATACATGGCAAAAAAAATGCTTCTTGAAGAAGGTATCCAATTACCAATGGTTACCACTTTGCACGGAACAGATATTACTTTAGTAGGCAATCATCCGTTTTATAAAACAGCAGTTACTTTTTCTATCAATAAATCAGATTTTGTGACTTCCGTATCTGAAGATTTGAAAAACTCTACGTACGAGTTGTTTGAATCGAAAAAGGAAATTCATGTGATTCCCAATTTTATTGAAAATAAACAAACGGTCAAAGATTTTGAAAATTGCAAAAGAAATCTATTTGCAAAAGAAGGAGAGCGAATTATAACTCACATTAGTAACTTTAGAAAAGTGAAACGTGTTTTAGATGTTGTTAAAGTGTTCGATGGCATACAAAAACAACTACCAGCAAAATTGATGATGGTGGGCGATGGTCCCGAAAGATTACAAGCAGAAAAACTTGCAGCAGAATTGGGATTAGAGCATCAAGTTATATTCTTTGGAAACTCGTCGGAAATAGACAGCATATTGAAGAATTCCGATTTGTTTTTATTGCCATCAGAAACAGAAAGCTTTGGATTGGCTGCATTAGAAGCAATGGCGAACAGAGTGCCTGTAGTTTCTTCTAATTCAGGTGGTTTGCCAGAAGTAAATGTAGCTGGTGTTTCTGGTTTTCTAAATGATATTGGAGATATAGAAGGAATGGTTCATAACTCACTTAAAATTATAAAAGATCCAGAAATTTTGAAGAAATTCAAAGAGCAAGCTTTTTTACATTCTAAAAATTTTAGTGTTGATAAAGTAGTTCCGATGTATGAAAATATTTACCAACAAGCGCTAGAAGCTGTCAAAAATTAATAAGTTGAAAACCAGTTGGTACGATTAGTAATTCATGTATGTGGAGAGTAAAAATAAAATCAGTTCGCTTTTTTGATTCAATCAAGAAAGCGAACTGATCTTTTATTGTAAATGCGTTTTTGAAGATTTTAGTGTAAAACCAAACGCAATTTAAACAGTAATAGTGATTATTTTACTAAAGTATCTAAAACTTGTTCAACGATTTCTTTTTGGTAAATTCCTTGAACAGAAGGCATTTGTAAAGTATCATTGCATTTAAAAAGCACAGAATCTATTAAAACATTTTCATAAACTACATGAGCTTCTTTTTTGGTAAAAGAGATTTTAATATTTTCTTTTTCTTCCTTCAAAGCAATGTTAAGTCGGTATTCTTTATCTAAAAGTGCTTTGGTTTTTACTTCACAGCTAACTAAAGAATCTAAGGCGTTATGGTAAGTAAAAGTAGTATTGTAACTATCTTTTTTTAAGTGTTTAACTATCATTTTATGGTGCAAAAGACTGTCTCCAAGAACATAAGTGCCTTCAATTTGTTCTGGTTTGAAAGGCAACGCTCTGCGAAGTTCATAATCTTGAGAAAAAGCACCTTTCACTTCTTTTAGGTCACTTCCTACACGAAGAATTAATTGTCCGTTTTTAATTCTGTAGAATAATTTGTCGCGGTCAAAAGTAGCAACAAACACAGAATCATTCAATTTCCATGTTCCCATTTTTGTTTCAACCGGGCGTTTGCTCTCCTGATTGTAAATCGTTCTAGAAATGGTACTGTCGTTGTAGATTCGAATAGTAGTTTCGATGCCCGGACAGTTTGGGCACGGAATCATTCCTTCATACGCACTACTAAAAATAGTGTCTAATAATTCGGGTTGAATGAAAACGGGGTCTTTCTCTTTTTTAGAACAAGAAATCAAACCTCCAACTACAATCAAAAATAAACTTATTCTCTTTACCCAATCCATAAATACTAACAATTTAGCTGAAATTAATTAATTCAGATACCACAAAAATAGTTCCATTTTTGCGTATTACAAAAAAAAACTTCAAACTTATTTTATAAACACAGTATTTGCCTTATTTTTGCACAAAGAAAACAATACAATGACGCAAGGAATTATCATATTAGATTTTGGATCTCAGTACAATCAATTGATTGCACGTAGAATTCGGGAGTTTGGTGTATATGCAGAAATTATTCCATATCACACTCCAATAGAGGAAATCAAAAAACATGATCCCAAAGGAATTATCTTGTCGGGTGGACCATCGTCCGTATTCGGTCAAGAAGCTGCTTTGGTTGAAAAAGAGTTGTTCGATTTAAACATTCCAGTTTTGGGCATCTGCTACGGTATGCAGTTGATTGCTCATTTGATGGGAGGCGAAGTAAAGAAAGGTACAAAAGGCGAATATGGAAAATCTGAGTTATCACTGATTTCTGAAAGTAAATTATTGAAAGGAATTTCTGAAAAATCTACTGTTTGGATGAGCCACTTTGATGAGGTTGTTCAATTGCCAGAAGGATTTAACGTTATTGGAAAATCTACTGTAGATATTGCAGCTTTCGCGAATGAATCTAAAGATATTTATGCGGTTCAATTTCATCCAGAAGTAACACATACTGAATACGGTTCAACTCTTCTAGAAAATTTCGTATTTTCAATATGTAAAGCTGAAAAGAATTGGGTGCTAACTGATTTTATTGCTTCTGAAATAGAGCGAATTCGTACGGTAGTTGGTGATAAAAAAGTTATTTTAGGACTTTCTGGTGGTGTTGATTCATCGGTAGCAGCAGTGTTGATACAAAGAGCAATTGGAGATCAATTGACTTGTATTTTTGTTGATACTGGATTATTGCGTAAAGATGAAGGGAAGAAAGTAATGGAAAATTACGGAAAGCATTTTAATATGAATATTAAAATGGTGGATGCGTCTGAACGTTTTCTTTCAAACTTAAAAGGTATAGACGAGCCGGAAGCAAAAAGAAAATCCATCGGTCACGATTTTATCGCAGTTTTTGATGAAGAATCTAAGAAATTTGGCGATGCTTCGTTTTTAGCTCAAGGTACTATTTATCCAGATGTTATTGAATCTCAGTCTGTAAAAGGACCGTCGGCAACCATCAAATCACATCACAATGTTGGTGGATTACCAGATGATATGAAATTGGAATTATTAGAGCCTTTACGTGAATTGTTTAAAGACGAGGTGCGTAAAGTAGGTGTAGAATTAGGAATTCCAGCTGAATTGGTTTACCGTCATCCATTTCCAGGTCCTGGATTAGGAATTAGAGTATTAGGTGAAGTTGATGCAGAAAAAGTACGTATTTTACAAGAAGCAGACGACATTTTTATAGAAGAATTGTACAAACACAATTTGTATAACGAAGTTTCGCAAGCATTCGTAGTGTTGTTGCCTGTAAAATCTGTAGGCGTTATGGGAGATGAGCGTACATACGAATATACTGCAGTGGTGCGTTCGGCAAATACAATTGATTTTATGACAGCAACATGGTCTAAGTTACCATACGAGTTTTTAGAAATTGTTTCTAATCGAATCATAAATGAAGTGAGAGGAATCAATCGTGTAGCTTATGATATCAGCTCTAAACCACCAGCTACAATTGAGTGGGAATAAAAAGTAAAAAACCGTTGTTAAATTTTAACAACGGTTTTTTTTATGTCTTCGATATGTTTTTATAGAGTTCCAATAATTCCATGGCTGCAGAAAATGGAGATTTTTTGTGAGACAAAACTTCCTCTTCTTTTAGAGGGAATTCTTGTATGATTTTTTCATCTAAATAAAAATTTTGAAGCAAGTGTTCATTGATGGTTTCTTTTAGCCAATAGATGTTTTGTTGGTTTCGATGCAATTCGAAATAATTATTTTCTTTGGTTAACTTTACATATGCTTCGATTAATTCCCAAATTTCAGCAATTCCTTTTTTATAATAAGCACTTGCCAATAAAACTCTAGGCTTCCATTTAGATTCCTTCATCGGAAAAAGTTGTAATCCACGGTTGGCATCAAGTTTTGCAATACGCGCTCGATCCAAATTGTCACCATCCGCTTTATTAATGACTATGGCATCTGCCATTTCCATTATTCCTCTTTTAATTCCTTGTAAATCATCACCTGCACCGGCTAAATTCAATAACAGGAAAAAATCAGTCATGCTATGAACTGCAGTCTCGCTTTGACCCACACCAACTGTTTCGATTAAAATAATATCAAATCCGGCGGCTTCACACAAAATAATTGATTCACGAGTTTTTCTAGAAACACCACCCAAACTCGTACCTGAAGCAGAAGGTCGAATGAATGCATTGGGGTTTTTAACCAAATCTTCCATGCGGGTTTTGTCGCCCAAAATACTTCCTTTACTAATGCTACTGCTTGGATCAATTGCCAAAACAGCTACTTTCTTCCCGATTGATGTTAGATACATTCCAAAAGCTTCAATAAAAGTACTTTTTCCAACTCCAGGTACGCCTGTGATTCCTATGCGAATCGATTGATTAGCAAAAGGCAAACATTTTTGAATAATCCGATGAGCTTGTTCTTGATGATCTGGTTGCGTACTCTCAATCAAGGTAATGGCACGACTGAGCGAAGGAACATCCCCTTGTTGTAGCTTTTCAATCAGTAGTGAAACATCTAAAGGTTTTCTACGAAATTTTTGAACCGAACGAATTGAATTCTGGTTAACAAAATCCGGTTGTTCGACGCCTTTTTTTTCGTGTAATGCCTTTTTGAAAGAAGAATTTTCCTTGTTCATTTGTTAGTGTTTATAACCTAACCAAAGTTATGAAATATGATTCAGAGAACAAAGGTTTTTGGTCGCTAATGATTGAAATAACAAAGGCGGAATTATGAGGAAAGAAGTAGAATCATTTGAACAAAGCGGTTTTTTAATGGAGTACTTTGCCGTAGTTTTGAGTACCTTTGTGCTTTAAATCAGATATAAAATGTCAGGATCAAAATCTTTGGCTACACAAAAACCGGTTTACTCGATTTTGGTGGCCATTAGTGCAGCGCATTTACTCAACGATTTGCTTCAAGCAGTTATTCCAGCAATTTATCCAAGATTGGAACAAAAATACGATCTTACTTTGGCTCAAATTGGTATGATTACGCTTTGTTATCAATTGGCAGCTTCAATTTTTCAACCTGTAGTCGGTGCATATACCGATAAGAATCCTAAACCATACTCTCAGATCATCGGAATGTTTTTTACCATGGCAGGAATTGGAGTATTGGCCTACGCACCAAGTTATGGGTACATTCTGCTTTCGGTGATTTTGGTAGGGATTGGTTCTTCCATCTTTCACCCAGAATCTTCTAGAGTCGCTTTTTTAGCTTCCAACGGGAGAAGGAGTTTTGCACAGTCGGTCTTTCAGATTGGCGGAAATATTGGAACTGCATTGGCACCGCTTCTAGTTGCTTGGATTGTTTTACCCAATGGACAGCATTATATTTTATGGTTTGTAGCTTTAGTAATTGTAGCACAAATAGTACTTTCTTTTATTGCGAAATGGTATTCACATACTCTAAAAAGCGCTGCAAATAAAACTAAAAAATCAATTAGAATACCCGATTTAAGTTCTTTAAAAGTTTCAGCATCAATAGGTATTTTATTGGTATTGATTTTCTCTAAATATTTTTACGTGGCAAGTATTACAAGTTATTTTCAGTTTTACACCATGGATAAATTTGGGTTAAATGAGTTTCAAGCACAGGTTTATTTGTTTTATTTTTTAATTGCCGTTGCCGTAGGAACATTGTTAGGTGGTATTTTTGGCGATCGATTCGGAAGAAAATATGTTATTTGGTTTTCTGTCTTGGGTGCGGCGCCTTTCACTTTGGCGCTGCCTTATGTAGGTTTACAACTCACTGGAATTTTGATCGTGATAATTGGTTTGATTATATCTTCTGCATTTCCAGCAATTTTGGTTTACGCACAAGAGTTATTGCCCAAAAAAATCGGGATGGTTTCAGGCCTTTTTTACGGATTTGCTTTCGGGATGGGAGGTTTGGGCTCAGCAGTTTTAGGTTGGTGGGCAGACGCAACTTCCATTGAATACATTTATTATATTTGTTCGTATCTACCATTGATTGGAATTATCGCGTATTTTTTACCTGATATGACCAAAATCAATTATAAAGAGGTGAATTTATGATTACAGATGAAGTTTTTTTAAAACTGACAGAAATTGTTGGGATTTCTAATGTGTTTTTAGATCAAGAAACGCTGAACGACTACGGAAAAGATCATACAGAAGATTTGATCTTTCCTCCGAATGTAGTTGTAAAACCAAATTCAACAGAACAAATCAGTAAGATAATGAAGTTGGCTTTTGAATTTGAAATTCCAGTGGTGCCAATTGGTGCTCGTACCGGTTTAAGTGGTGGAATTTTGGCAGTTCAAAAAGGAATTGGTTTGTCTTTAGAACGCTTGAATAAAATCGAAAAAATCGACGAAGAGAACTTACAAATCGTCACTCAACCTGGTGTAATTACGGAAGTGTTACAGAATGCAGTTGCAGAAAAAGGACTTTTTTATCCGGTAGATCCTAGTAGTAAAGGAAGTTGTTTTATTGGTGGAAATGTAGCTGAAAATGCAGGAGGTGCTAGAGCTGTGAAATATGGAGTAACCAAAGATTATGTGTTAAACCTAGAGGTGGTTCTGCCAAACGGCGACATCATTTGGACAGCTGCTAATACATTAAAAAATGCAACAGGCTATAATTTAACCCAATTAATGATAGGCAGCGAAGGCACATTGGGGATTGTGACAAAAATTGTATTGAAATTGCTTCCAACTGTCCGTTATAATGTATTGTTGCTCGTTCCTTTTTTTAAGATGGAGCAAGCAGCAGCAGCAGTTTCGGCGGTTTTCAGGGCAGGAATTGTTCCCAGCGCTTTAGAGTTTATGGAACGCGATGCGATAGAATGGACCAAGAAATTCACAGAAGTACCCGATTTGAATCTCAAACCAGAAATCGAAGCACATTTATTGATCGAAGTGGATGGGAATTACCCCGATGTTTTAATGAACGAAGCAGAGAAAATCTTAAATGTTGTGGAAGCATATGAAATTGATGAGGTTTTGTTTGCAGATACTGAAGATCAAAAACAAACACTGTGGAAATTACGTCGAAATGTAGCAGAAGCGGTAAAACAAAATACAGTTTATAAAGAAGAGGATACCGTGGTGCCACGATATGAATTGCCTAAACTGCTGAAAGGAATCAAAGAAATTGGTGTGAAATATGGATTTAAAAGTATCTGTTATGGCCACGCAGGCGATGGTAATTTACATGTTAATATTGTGAAATTAGATCTGCCAGATGAACTCTGGAAAAGTGAAGTTCCAAAAGGAGTAAAAGAGATTTTTGAATTAACAAAATCACTCAACGGTACCATCTCTGGCGAACACGGTATTGGTTGGGTTCAAAAAGAATTTATGCCGATTGCTTTTAGCGAAATAGAGTTGAATTTAATGCATCAGATCAAAAAAATATTTGATCCTAAGAATATTATGAACCCAGGGAAAATATTTCCTTCAACCTATCAATATTGATGATTCATCAACATTTTTTATTATATAAACCAGCAGGCTATATTTCACAGTTTGTTTATGAAAAAAAACGTACCAAGAAAAAGCTAGGTGAACTGTATGATTTTCCTGAAGGTACAATGGCAATCGGTAGACTTGATGAGAATTCTGAAGGTCTTTTGATGCTTACTACAGACGGGAAAGTAAGTGAAGAAATACGAAGCGCGCATTATGAAAAGGAATACATTGTACAATTAGATGGATTGATTACCAAACAAGCCATTTTAAAATTGCAAAGCGGTGTAGAAATAGGTGTGAAAGGACAACGACTAGTAACAAAAGAATGCTCAGCGTCAATTATTGATAAACCCGAACATCTTGGTGAAGGATACCGAATACGGAGCGACCGTCATGGCCCAACAAGTTGGATTTCTATTACGCTGACCGAAGGTAAATTTCGACAAGTTCGCAAAATGACAGCTGCAGTTGGTTTTCCTACTTTGAGATTAATTCGAATCCGGATTGGCAACTGGAAATTAACGGGAATGAAAGTAGGAGAGGTGAAAGAAATTAAAGTTTAATACAAAAAACCTGTAAAGTCAATGGATTTTACAGGTTTTTCTTTTTGTAATAAATCTCGTAAAAGTGATTCCACAAAGAAAAATAAAGATGCTAGTGAGTAATACTTAATAAGAAAAGGTGGAACTCTTATAACTATTTTGAAGGAATTATTAAAAGTTTAGAATTTAGTGAGCTAAATCTATATAAATAAAAAACGAGGCAAACTTGCGAATGCCCCGTAGTAAATGTTTTCACAACGGAATAATCCTTATTGTGAATTGCTTTCAAAAATGTGCTGCAATATACAAATAAATATTGAAATACAAAATGTGTTAAAAAAATACTTATATTAGTGGTTCTTATAAAAACTACAAAAATGAAAAAACATATACTTGGATTGGATTTGGGGACGAATTCAATAGGATGGGCGTTGGTTCAACAAAGTTTTGAAAATAGAGAAGGTAAAATTCTTGGGATGGGAAGTCGGATTATTCCGATGGACGCAGGTGTTTTAGGTAAATTTGCAGAAGGGAGTTCAATATCCCAAACAGCAGAGAGAACGGGTTATCGTGGAGTTAGAAGATTGAGAGAAAGACATCTTCTTCGTAGA
>CAYNIM010000039.1:0-6779 GCA_964397335.1 uncultured Flavobacterium sp. | reverse complement strand
CCCGAATTCCGTATGATTGGACAATTTATTATCTCCGAAAAAAAGCATTGTCTCGAGAAATTTCATCTCAAGAATTGGCGTGGATTATTCTGAATTTCAATCAAAAAAGAGGTTATTACCAATTGAGAGGGGAAGAAGAGGAAGAAAATCCTAACAAAAAAGTAGAATTTCATTCATTAAGAATTATAGATGTAGTAGCTGATGAACAACCTAACAAAAAAGGAGAAACCTGGTATTCCTTACATTTAGAAAACGGTTGGATTTACAGGCGTTCAAGTAAAATGCCTTTGGATGATTGGAAAGATAAAACACGAGATTTCATAGTTACGACTGATATAAATGAAGACGGCTCAGAGAAGTTAGACAAAGAGGGAGCTGTAAAGCGTAGTTTTCGAGCGCCAAAAGAAGATGACTGGACTTTAGTTAAAAAGAAAACCGAACAAGAAATATATAGTTCCAACAAAACTGTAGGTGCATATATCTATGAAAACTTGCTGAATAATCCAAAGCAAAAAATACGAGGAAAATTAGTAAGAACTATTGAACGTAAGTTTTACAAAGCCGAATTAAAGCAAATCCTAAAAAAGCAAATTGAATTACAACCCGAATTATTCTCCAAAGAGTTGTATAATAATTGTGTTCGTGAACTATACAGGAGTAACGAAGCACATCAATTTCAATTAAGCAGTCGTGATTTTCTTCATCTATTCATTGATGATATTATTTTCTATCAAAGACCTTTGAGAAGTCAAAAATCAACCATTTCAAATTGTTCTTTAGAATATAGAAATACAAAAGATAAAGATGGAAATGATCAAATGGTTTATCTAAAAGCTATTCCGAAATCCAATCCTTATTATCAAGAGTTTAGAGTTTGGCAATGGTTGTATAATTTGAAAATCTCTACCAAAGAGGACGATAAAGATGTTACGGATCAATTTATAAATAAAGTCGAAGATTTAGAAGCTCTTTTTGAGTTTCTTATGAGCCAAAAAGAAGTAAATCACACTGATATTCTTACTTATTTTGTTGAACCATTGGTAAAAGAAAAATATCCAAATGCCAAAGCCAAAGCGTTCAAAGATGCATTAAAAAAAGAAATTGGAAAGTATCGTTGGAACTATGTTTATGACTCAGAAAAAGACGAGTCAAAACTCTATCCGATGAATGAAACTGGATTTGAAATAAGAAAGAGATTAACAAAAGTAGAGAATATCTCAACTAATTTTTTGACAAGAGAAATTGAACAACATTTATGGCATATCATTTATTCCGTTACCGATAAAATTCAGTTTGAAAAAGCATTAAAATCTTTTGCGAATAGATACAATTTAGACGAGAAATCATTTGTAGATAACTTCAAAAGATTTAAACCATTTGATAGTGATTATGGAAGTTATTCCGAAAAAGCAATTAAGAAATTGTTGCCTTTTCTGAGAGTAGGTAAGTATTGGAATTGGAACGCTATAGATGATAAAACGAAAAATAGAATTGACAATATCATCAATGCAGTCGATGATGAAAAAATAAGACTGTTAGTTAGAGAAAAAGCCGAAAAACTCAAATTAGAAAAAGAAACGGATTTTCAAGGTTTACAATTGTGGTTGGCTCAATACATTGTTTACGACCGTCATTCTGAAGCAAATATTGCAGGCAAGTGGAATTCGGTGGCTGATTTAGAACAATATTTGACTGATTTTAAGCAACATTCTTTGCGAAATCCAATTGTTGAACAAGTTGTAACTGAAACACTTCGAGTTGTTAAGGATATTTGGATACAATATGGAAAAGGCGTGAAAGATTATTTTGATGAGATTCATATAGAATTAGGTCGAGAAATGAAAAACACTTCCGACGAACGTAAGCGGTTAACAAGTGTTATTTCTGAAAATGAAACGACCAATCTTCGTATCAAGGCAATTCTTCAAGAATTGATGAATGATGACTCCGTCGAAAACGTTCGACCTTATTCTCCAATGCAGCAAGAAGCATTGAAAATATATGAAGATGGTGTATTAAATTCAGGGATTACTATTCCAGATGAAATGGAGAAAATCAGTAAAAAATCTGAACCAACCAAGGCAGAAATTCAACGTTATAAATTATGGTTGGAACAAAAATACCATTCACCTTATACGGGAAGACCCATTCCATTAAGCAAACTTTTTACTTCTGCGTATGAAATTGAGCATATTATCCCGCAAAGTCGATATTTTGATGATAGTTTCAGTAATAAAATAATTTGTGAAGCCGAAGTCAATAGTTTGAAGGACAAACAGCTGGGATTAGAGTTTATTAAAAACAATTACGGAAGAAGAGTTTCTACTGTTTTTGGAGAAGTAGAAATACTCTCAGAAACAGCATACATCGATTTTGTGAAAAGCCATTATGAAAAGAATAGGTCGAAAAGAAATAAATTATTACTTGAAGAGATTCCAGAGAAAATGATTGAACGTCAATTGAATGACACTCGATATATCAGTAAATTTATTTCTAATGTATTGTCGAACATTGTTCGTTCAGATAAAGATGATGAAGGAATAAATTCCAAAAACTTAATTCCTGGAAATGGAAAAATCACCAATCGATTGAAACAAGACTGGGGGCTCAATGATGTTTGGAACGACTTAATATTGCCTCGTTTTGAACGAATGAATGAATTAACAAAGTCTAATGATTTTACATCTTGGAATGAAAAACATCAAAAGTATTTACCTACAGTGCCAATCGAACTTTCAAAAGGCTTTCAAAAGAAACGCATCGACCACCGCCACCACGCATTGGATGCTTTGGTAATTGCTTGTGCTACTCGTGACCATGTAAATTTGTTGAACAACAAACACGCAAAGTCTAAAAATGAACGCTACGATTTACAACATAAATTACGTCATACAGAAAAATGGTTGGATAAGGATGGAAAGCCAAGAGATAAATTCACTGAATTTAAAAAGCCTTGGGATAATTTTACGATAGACGCAAAGAATGAATTAAACAAAATGGTAATTAGCTTCAAGCAAAATCTTCGAGTTATTAATAGAGCTACCAATTATTATGAGAAAATTGTTGACGGTAAAAAAGTAAAAGTTCAACAAAAAGGAGTGAATTGGGCGATTAGGAAACCATTGCATAAAGAAACGGTTTCAGGTCTTGTAAATTTACCAAGGATCAAGGTAGCTAAAGGAAAAATATTAACAGCAACCAGAAAGTCTTTAGATCCTTCTTTTAATGAAAAAACAATTGGCTCCATTACCGATACCGGTATTCAGAAAATCTTATTAAACTATTTAAAAGTAAAAGGAGGTAATCCTGAATTAGCATTTTCTCCTGAAGGTATCGAAGAAATGAACCAAAACATTGCTTTATACAATGACGGAAAACAACATCAACCTATTCTGAAAGTCCGTGTATTTGAGCAGGGAAGCAAATTTGCATTAGGCGAAACAGGCAATAAAAAAGATAAATATGTGGAAGCGGCAAAAGGAACTAATCTGTTTTTCGGAGTTTATACCGACAAAGAAGGGAAACGGAGTTACGCTACTATTCCATTGAATATTGTTATCGAAAGACAAAAGCAAGGTTTGTCGTCCGTTCCCGAAACTAATGAAAAAGGGCATCGTTTGTTGTTCAGTCTTTCTCCGAATGATTTGGTATATGTGCCGACAGAGGATGAAGCAGAAATCAATGTTGAGAATATTTATAAGGTTGTGAGTTTTTCAAAAAATCAATTATTTCTTGTTAGACAGGAAATAGCTAATTCAATAGTTAATAAAGTTGAATTTTCATCACTGAATAAAATGGAAAGATCGATTGACGGAACAATGATAAAAGAGGTTTGTATCAAATTAAAAGTCGACCGATTAGGAAACATCTCAAAATCATAAAACGATGTCAAAAGTAAAACTAAAAAAAGAGCTTCAAAAATTAACTAAAGAGCAGATAATAGATAAAAACAAATCTGTTTAAAATATTACAGAAATTAAAAAAAACAACAATAATGGCGCATAAACTAAAAATAGTTTTAAACGACATCGAACCAAAGGTTACCCGAACTGTAATTGTACCTGAAAAATTTAATTTCGAACAGTTACATATCGTTATACAAAGTTTAATGAACTGGGAAAATGAACATTTATACGAATTTAACCTTGGTGCACCCTACGCAAGTGATTCTATTGGTCCAGAGGAAGCCGATGATGGTTTTGCAGCTTTCACTGGTTCGAGATTTAAAAAATATGAGTCGGAAAAAACCTACTTATCAGAGTTTTTCAATGGACAAAAAAATAAAATGAGTTATACTTATGATTTTGGAGACGACTGGATTCATACCATAACCGTTTTAAAGAAACCTGATGAAGAAGTATTGTTTCCTAAGTGTATTAAAGGAGAAAATGCGGCACCCATAGAAGATTGTGGTGGTACTTGGGGATTCTATAACTTGTTGGAAACTATAAACAAAAAGCGTAAAACCGCACAAGATAAAGAGATGCTTGAATGGGTTGGGATTCCGAAAGGGAAGACCTACGACGAGGTGTATGGCTTTGATATTGATGAGGTAAACCAACGGTTGATAGACGCTTTTCGTTAACTTTTCTATTAACTTTTTTCGAGCTTTTCCAAAGTTCCAAAGTTCCAAACTTTGGAAAAGCTTATATAAATTTAAATTATTACTATATGCTCATTTTTGAAAAATATTACCATATTTATAATCACGCAAATGGAGATGAAAACCTATTTCGCGAACAGAAAAACTATGAATATTTTTTAGAAAAATACAAACAGCATATCAGTCCAATAGCGGAAACCATCGCTTGGTGCTTGATGCCAAATCATTTCCATCTGTTGGTGAAAATTAAAACGGAAGAGGAGATTGTTGCAGCTTTCTCTTCAGCCAATCCTCCTTCAACTTTTTCTTCTTCAACTTTTCCTCCCTCAACTTTTCCAAAGTTCCAAACTTTGGAAAAGTTAGGATTAGAAAAGTTAGAGTTAGAAAAGCTTAAACGCTTAGAAAAATTTAAAAAATTAGAAACCTTAGAGGGCAAATCCAACTTTTTAAGCAAACAATTCGCTAATTTTTTTAGTAGTTATACGCAATCGTTCAACAAAGTGTATGGAAGAAGACGTTCTCTGTTTTTAAAGAACTTTAAACGGAAAGAGATTGTTGACGAAAACTACCTTCTAAATTTAATTTTGTACATTCATCTAAATCCTGTAAAGCACGGGTTTACGAATAAAGTTTTAGATTGGAATTGGCATTCCTACGCATCATTTCCTTTTGTTTACGAAGAGGAATTTCGAATTTTATTTGGTGACAAAGAAAATTATGAAAATATCCATTGCGGAAAGCAAGTTAATTTTAAAGAATATGAAGATTTAGAAAAAGATTTAACCTGACTATAATGCTCAAACGAACCATTTACATCGGCAATCCAGCTTATCTAAAGTTGAAAGATAATCAATTAAAAATTGAAGATCCGCTTACTAAAGAAGTAAAAGGCTCTGTTCCCGTGGAAGATATGGGTTTTTTGGTGTTGGATCACCCGCAGATTACTTTATCTCACCCCGTAATTTTGGCATTACAACAGCAAAATGTAGCGATTATCAGTTGTGACGAAAGCCATTTGCCTTTGGGACTCATGTTGCCGATAAGTGGACACGTGGAGCATTCAGAACGATTAAAACATCAAATTAATTGTTCAGAACCTTTGCGAAAACAGTTGTGGAAACAAACAATTGAAGCTAAAATTTATCAACAAAAAGAAGTGCTTCGAAAACGAAATATAGCACATGCTTCGCTTCTAAAATATATGAATGAAGTAAAATCGGGCGATAGCACTAATATGGAAGGTATTGCCGCACAATATTATTGGAGTCAGTTGTTTGATGATTTTACACGAGAGCGAAAAGGCGATGCACCTAATAACTTCCTCAATTTTGGTTATGCAGTTTTACGAAGTATGGTAGCTCGAGCGTTAGTAAGCAGTGGTTTGCATCCAACGATTGGGATTTTTCATCGCAATAAATACAATGCCTATTGCTTGGCAGATGATATTATGGAGCCATACCGTCCTTATGTAGATGATTTAGTAGTAGATTGGATGCTTTGTCCAGAATCGAGCCATGTTTTAGACAAGTCTGCAAAAGCACATTTGTTACAATTGGCGACAAAAGACGTTTACATTAATGGATTACAGCGGCCGTTGATGACAGCTTTGAGCATCACCACAAGTTCGTTGTGCAAGTGCTTTATGGGAGAAAGTAGAATGTTACACTATCCGATGATGCAATGAGTTTTAGTCGGTACAATGCGTATAGAATTATGTGGGTTTTGGTGTTTTTTGATTTACCTACGGAGACCAAAAAGCAGAGAAGTGTTGCAACACGTTTTCGTAAGATGCTATTGGATGATGGTTTTAACATGTTCCAATTCTCGATTTATTTACGTCATTGCCCAAGCCGAGAGAACGCAGAAGTCCATATAAAACGGGTTAAAAAAAATCTGCCCGCTGAAGGGAAAGTCGGAATTTTATGCGTTACCGACAAGCAATTTGGGCAGATGGAAGTCTTTTTTGCTAAGAAAGAAGCCAATTTACCCACTATGCCTCAACAGTTAGAACTCTTCTAACAGGAATTAAAAAATGCTTGATTCTTATTTTGAATCAAGCATTTTTTTACATTTTACATTTTGTAGATTTCTTTGTTACCCCTTGATTTTACTGCTAAAAATGAGGTTGTAATCTTACATAGTAAATCTACAAAATTTTTGAAAGCAATTCACAACA
>CAYNIM010000038.1:0-25211 GCA_964397335.1 uncultured Flavobacterium sp. | reverse complement strand
ATCCGAAAACAGGATTGCAAAAAGAAGTAACAGGACATTTCTCATTAAAAAGATAGAATATGAATATTTTTAAGAAGCCTTTATTATTAGTGTCTTCATTATTTGTATCACAAATAAGTAATGCGCAAGAAGGAATTGCAGTATATCAAGATTATCTAACTGATAATTATTATCTAATCCATCCTTCAATGGCTGGTATAGCAAATTGTGCAAAAGTACGTTTAACGGCACGTCAGCAGTGGTTTGATGAGAAAGATGCGCCGGCGCTCCAGACAGCGAGTTTTAATACGTCGCTCTCTGAGCGTTCTGGAATTGGACTTATAGCTTTTAACGACCGCAATGGTTATCACAAGCAAATGGGAGCCAAATTGTCTTATGCGCACCATATTACTTTTTCAAGAAGTGATTATGATTTAAACAAACTATCGTTTGGTGTGAACGCAGGTATGGTACAATCACAATTAGATCAATCGAGTTGGGAAGGATTTGACCCTATAGTAGACGGAAGTGAATTGAAATATAACTATTTTAATGTGGATGCGGGTGTTTCTTACCATTTCTTAGATTTCTTTGCTCACGCTACCGTTAAAAACTTGGTTACAACAGATCGAGAAATTTATTCGGATAGAGAAAGCGATAACCTTCGTAAGTATATAGTTTCTGCAGGTTATGTTTTTGCTAAAGAAAGAAGATTTAGAAATTCAAGAGATAAAGGCTTTTCTTGGGAACCTTCTTTCATGTTTCAATACGTTGAAGAAACAGAGGAAAAAATGTTAGATTTGAATCTGAAAATGTATAAAGAGTTTGATAATGGACAATTCTTTGCTGGACTTTCTTATCGTACAATGTTTGAAGGAGCTGAATATCTAGGTAATGGAAATGAAGTGAAAAAACAAAACTCTAGTTCTTTATCACCTATATTAGGAGTTAAATATAAAAACTTATTAATAGGCTATACGTATTCACATCAATTTGGAGAAGTCAATTTCGCAAAAGGTGGTTTCCATCAACTAACGTTAGGTTTCAACTTTATGTGTAAAGAAAGTAATTACAAGTGTGATTGTCCTTCAATCAACTTCTAACAAAATCATAACAATAAAATCCCGAACAATATTTCGGGATTTTTTGTCTTAAATTTTAAATATGGCTTTAATAAAATCTATCAACGGAAAGCAACCAATATATCCCGATAATTGTTTCATAGCTGAAAACGCAACCATTATTGGAGATGTTGAAATGGGAGAAAATTGCAGCGTTTGGTACAATGCTGTTGTAAGAGGCGATGTGCACTTTATAAAAATGGGTAATAAGGTAAATGTACAAGACGGAGCAATTATTCATTGTACGTATCAAAAACACCCCACAATCATCGGAAACAACGTTTCTATTGGCCACAATGCGATTGTGCATGGATGTACCATTCATGATAATGTATTAGTAGGAATGGGCGCAATTGTAATGGATAATTGTGTGATTCATAACAATGTTATTGTAGCTGCAGGTGCGGTTGTTACCCAAAACAGCGAACTATTACCAAATGGAATTTATGCAGGAATACCTGCAAAACGAGTGAAAGAATTAGACGCTTCGGACTTTTCTGGTGAAATTGAAAGAATCAGTAATAATTATGTGTTGTATTCGAGTTGGCAATAATGATTAACTTGATTATAACTCAAAAAAATGTAAACTGATATATTGTTTTTTATAATTTCTAGAAGTGGTTTTTGTATTTGGATGATGAATCTCTGCAAGAAGTGTGTTTTCATTTTCCCAAATCAGTCTTTTTGAGCTGCTTACTTTAAAGTTCTTGAAATGAATTCGGACCAGCTCTTTGAATGTGTAATTCTGTGGATTATAGCGTTCTATTACTAAAGTTGAACCGATCGTATTGTTGGCGAAAGAGGCTAATAAATATTTCGATTTTAAATATACAGGCACATCGTTGAACGTCCGATCTGTTATTGTTTCATTAATAGTTGAAACCGCAAAATAATGCATTTGTTGATTATCGTCTGTTTCTTTGAAAAAATGTCTGTCCATGTCTTTGGCATAACCTTCGTATTCAATCTTGCTGTTTTCTGATCGTTTAGAAATTGTTTTTGAATTACCATTTCTCAGTCTTAAAACATAAGAATCATCGTTGGTAAGCGGACGATTATTGGATGATAAAAGATATTGCGGTTTAGATTGGAAAACTTTATTATATTCAGTTTTGTCAATTAGTTTTATGGTGCCAATTGCGTTGAAAGAACGTGCATCGATATGGTTTCCGTCGATTTGCGCAAATTTTAATTCATCGATATTGTCTTCAAGAGTAAGTTCTAACTCGTTGTCTCTATAAACATCACTTTTCAGTACATAAGCATACTTTGATTGTTCAGGGATTTGATTTATTTGATAGATGATTTTGTAGAAATTACTAACTTCGGTTTCTCCGTAAAGTGTATCTATTGGTAGTATTTCTTGATTGATGAATTTAGAATTTTCGTTGGGTTTCGAATAGAGTTTTAATGTTTTATTTTTGGAATAAACAATAAAAGGCACATCTGAAGCTTTAAGAACTATTCGGGCTGATTCAAATCGATCGAATGTATTTGAAATAGTAACTTCTTTAGTTTCCTCAAGATCTAATTGGTTGCTTTTTTGCTGGCAAGCTGTTAATGTTAAGATTCCTAATACTATTGCTAAATTCTTCATTCGATTTGATTAATGTGTTTTTCTTAGAAAATTTGAACGACTGTAAAACAAGATGTAATGGTAAACGTGTGAAGAAGCTTCAACTTCGCTCATGCCATTTTTCTTAAGCCGTTCAAGTAGTCTTTTATAATCGTTTTTTTGTACAAAACGTCGGTGTTGATAATCTTTAAACAACTTCATTTCGTTGTAAGAAAAGTTTTCTATTCGTCCAATTTTTCCTCTATTTACTTCAAAAACAATGTAGTCATCATAATAAACGAGTGTAGAATCGTGCTTATGGAATTTTTCAGGCCCAATACCAAACTCAAACAGGCCTGTGACCCAGTGCAACGGGAGTGGTCCTTTTTTCTGATTTAATTCTTCCAAAACGGATTGATTCTTATCTTCGGAATGCTTCAAAGAGACCAGTAAGTCATTTAAATATAAAGTGCTTTCTTTGATTTCAAATATTGCAATGTAATTTCGATTAATTATTGTTGAATCCGTATTAACTACAGGTCGCTTTTCGGGATGATAATTGAAATATTGCTCTAAATGATGATAGCGGTAAGGATAAGTTTTGCCTTCCCAAATAATTTGCTCCGTTTCATATTCAGTGTTTTGTGCAGAGATCAGAAATGGAACAAATAACATAACATAAAAAAAGACTGCCTTCATAGTTTTATCATGTAAAAAAAATACCGACAAATTGCCGGTATGTTATTTTAGAGATGAATTAAATATCATCAAAATCAACATTTGTAAAGTCAGAAGTTGTAGCAAATTCTTTCTTAAAATCTTTTTGATGTTTCTCAGAAATTACTTCTTCTCCTTTTTGATCTAATACGTATTCTGTCATTTCGTTTAAAATATCTTTAAAAGACGTGAAGTCTTCTTTGTAAAGAAAAATTTTGTGCTTTTTAAAATGAAACGAACCGTCGTCTTCAGTGAACTTCTTACTTTCTGTAATAGTTATGTAATAGTCGTCTGCTTTAGTCGACCTTACATCGAAAAAATAGGTTCTTCTACCTGCGCGTAATACTTTTGAAAAAATCTCCTCTTTTTCAAGCATGTCATTATCTCTCATAGTCCTTTCGTTCTGTTAATTTTTTAAATCTCTCCAAAAGTCTGAAAAAAAAATAAATTAACAAAGAAACGCTCGAAATTTATTTGAAAATGATTTTTTACTTTATCTCTCCGAAATAAAAAATACATATCCATTTTTTTTGATGTATTTGCATTTGTAGTATCTTTTTCTTGTACTTGAGATATGCGAATGTGATAGCAGTTGGTAAATAATGACAAGTTGATTATGGTAAGCCCAGCTATTGATTCAGATCTGTTTACCATCCACACCTGCAATAGTGTAAATTGTAATAATTGCGATTTTGCAATGGATCAATGGCAAAGAAGAGCCGGTTGTAAATCGTGTGCAACTGATGAAATCATTGAGCAGGATCAAACAGCATTCTGTAATCACTCTATCAGTACAGGGGACTCAGGTGTGATTTTACGTATATCAAACGTAGTGGCTCGACATTTATGACCAGTTAATAAGTTAAATCAATATGAAAAGTAAATATTTAATATTATTCTTTAACTTTATAATTACTCTTTTAAGCTCTTTTTAATCAGATATTATCACCTTTTTCATTTAGTTGTTTTTTGTATAAGTTGGCGTAATAACCATTCAGGTTGATTAGTTGATCATGAGTCCCTTGTTCAACTATTTTGCCTTCGTCTAAAATTATGATTTTATCTGCGCTTTTTGCAGAGGAAACACGGTGAGTAACAATCAGTGTGGTTTTTTGTTTAGATATTTCTGTCAAGTTATTTAGGATTTGCTCTTCAGTTTCCGTATCTACAGCCGATAAACAATCGTCTAAAAGTAGTACAGGAGCGTCCTTTATCAATGCTCGAGCAATGGAAACACGTTGTTTTTGTCCACCAGAAAGCGTGATGCCTCGCTCTCCCAAAACTGTATCATAACCTTGTTCAAATCGCATAATATTTTTGTGAACATCAGCGATTTTTGCAAAATGCTCGATCTCCTCTTGAGAAGCGTCTTCCTTACCAAAGCGAATGTTGTTTTTTATGCTGTCAGAAAAAAGGAAAGCTTCTTGCGGTACAACAGCAATTTGATTGCGAAGATCTTCTACATTCCAATCTTTTATATTTTTTCCATCAATTAAAATTTGTCCGGAGGAAACGTCGTACAATCTAGAAATTAATTGCAAAACAGTGGATTTTCCAGAACCTGTTTTACCTAAAAATGCCACCGTTTCACCTTTATTAATTGTAAAGGACATATTGTTCAATGCGTGGATTTTTGTGTCTTCATAAACAAAATGAACACTGTCAAATACGATTGATCCTTGTAAGGGCATCTTTGTGTTGTTTGTTGATTGAATAGAAGGTGTTTCGTCTAAAAATTCATTAATCCTTTTTTGAGAAGATTCTGCTTCTTGAATCATGGTAGCAACCCATCCAAGTGATGCGATAGGCCAAGTTAAAAGATTGATGTATAATATAAACTGAGCAATAATTCCTATTTCGGTAATTTCTCCGTTAATAAACATACGAGCACCTATATATACAATTAATAAGTTACTAGCTCCAATCAATAAAATCATTAACGGACCAACCAAAGCGTTGCTAAAAGCCAGTTTCATGTATTTATTTTTGCTTTCAGTAGTAGCCTGATCATAGGCTTTGCGTTCGCGGTCTTCTAAAGCATAAGCTTTTATAACGCGAATCCCTGAAAAAATTTCTTGTGAAAACGAAGAAAGTTTAGAAAGATTTTGTTGATAAGCAAAACTGCGTTCATTTACCTGGCGACTGAGTTTCAACATTACAAAAGCAAGAAAAGGGACGGGGATCAGTGCGTACCAACTTAATTTAGGCGAGATGATGTACATCTGAATGATGACAACCGTCATCCTAATAATCGTATTGATAGAATACATCACTGCTGGGCCAACATATTGTCTGACTTTAGCGACGTCTTCTGAAATTCTACTCATTAAATCTCCGGTTCGTTGTCTTTTGTAAAAGTCGAGTCCCAACTTTTGATAGTGAGCGTAGATTTCGTTTTTTAAATCAAATTCAATATAGCGGGACATCACAATTAAGGTTTGACGCATCAAGAAGGTTAAAAAACCCGCGATCATTGTTGTTCCAATAATCAACATAATGTTGCGCCAAAGACCTTCTCGTGTAATTTCTGCCGAGGCCTTGCCTTGTAAAAAGTCTTGAAGAAGGTTGATTGCATCGCCGATAAATTGAGGTGTAAAAACCGTAAAAATTTGAGAGGCAATAGTGATGATGATACCAATTAGAAAACGGTATTTATATTTTAAAAAATACTTGTTGAGTTTTTGAAGTTCTTTCATTTTTACTTTTGAATTGCTTTCCTTTTTTCACAGCCTTGGACATCATTCTTAATGAAAACAACGTTTTTTCATAGGGTTTATTTTGCAATAATGTTTTTAAAAACGCGATTTCTAATAAAAAATTATTATATTTGAATCAAACAAGAACTATATAAAATATGACAACAAACGTATTCACTCCAGATGAATTAAAGAAAGTAGATCCAGTCTTTGGTCAGATTTCATTCGATCATCATGAGCAAGTGGTTTTTTGCCACGACAAAGATACTGGATTAAAAGCAATTATAGGTATTCATAACACAGTTTTAGGACCTGCTTTAGGTGGGACTCGTATGTGGAATTATACATCTGAATGGGAAGCACTTAACGACGTTTTACGACTTTCACGCGGAATGACTTATAAATCAGCTATCTCTGGACTTGACTTAGGTGGTGGTAAAGCAGTGATCATTGGCGATTCTAAAAAAGATAAAACTCCAGAAATGATTCAAGCTTTCGCAAATTATGTTGATTCATTAAGCGGACGTTATATTACAGCGGAAGATGTAGGAACTACTACATCAGATATGGATCTAATTCATAGTATTACTCCTCATGTAACAGGAATCTCGGAAAGCTTGGGCGGATCAGGAAACCCTTCGCCAGTAACAGCATATGGGGTTTTTATGGGATTGAAAGCAGCAACAAAATTTCAATTTGGTTCAGATGATTTAAATGGGAAACGTGTTTTGGTTCAAGGAATTGGAAATGTAGGCGAAACATTAGTGAAACACCTGACAAACTCTGGAGCGATAGTAACTATCACCGATTTGAATGCTGAAAGAGTAGAAGAAGTGTCGAAAAAATACAATGCACAAGTTTTTAATGGAACTGATCTGTATGAATTAGATGTTGATATTTATGCGCCCTGTGCTTTAGGCGCTACAATTAATAATGATTCTATTGGAAAATTGAAAGCAAAAGTAGTCGCAGGAGCAGCAAACAATCAACTTGAAGTGGAAGCAATCCATGGAAAAATGTTGCAAGACAGAGGGATTGTATATGCACCAGATTTTTTGATTAACGCCGGTGGAATCATCAATGTTTTTGGTGAAATTGCTAAATACGGCTCAGATGAAGCATTAAAAAGAACAGAAAATATCTATAATACAACGCTTGATATTTTAAATTATGCGAAAGAGCAAAATATTACACCGAATCAGGCTGCTATGAAGTTGGCTGAACAACGAATTGAAAAGAAAAAACAAGAAAATAAGTAGTTTATCAATAAATTATTTTAATTTTGCACAGCGAAGATCATGAGATTTTCGCTTTCTTTATTAAAATAAGTTCTCAGATAAGTAATGGTAAACAGACGACATATCCGTTCCAAAGTATTGCAAACTATCTATGCAATGACTCATAATCAATCCGATCAATTAGATGTCTATCAAAGATATTTATTGAATAGTATTGAAAATATTCGCGAATTGTACTTAGTAATGCTTTCGGCTTTGACTGAATTACATCAGACAGAAAAAGAGTTTTTAGAACTTTCTTCTAGGAAGTATTTAGCTACTGATGAAGAGTTAAATCCCAATACTAAATTTGTCGACAATGCAATTTTGAATATGCTGGCTGACTCGGAATCGCTCGGTCGTTGGATGGAAGAATTGCGAATCAATCATTTTAATGTAAATGAACACTATATTAAGGAGTTGTTGATCGATATTAAAAATAGTGAGCTGTACAATGATTATATGAATGATGAAACTCAAGGTTTTAATGAAGACAAACAATTTGTAATACAATTATTTGTTGATTTCATTGCTCCAAACGAAAAAATTTATGAGTTTTTAGAGGACAATAAAATGTCTTGGATCGATGATATTCCTGTGGTAAATACCGAAATATTGCGTCAATTAGAGGGTTTAAAGTCCACAAAAGATCGAATCAAGATTGCGCGCGTTTTTAAGAATGATGAGGACAGGGATTTTGCCGAACAGCTCTTTAAGAAAACAGCTTTGAATGCCGATGTTTTTGTAAAAGAGTACGAAGATAAAACTCGCAATTGGGAATTGGAACGTCTGGCTGAAATCGATGGAATTATCCTAAATATGGCAGTTTGTGAATTGCAAAAGTTCCCTTCGATTCCTGTAAAAGTTACAATTAACGAATATTTAGAATTAGCAAAAGATTATTCAACACCGAAAAGTAGTATCTTTATCAACGGAATTTTAGATTCGTTAGTAAAAGAATATAAAAACGAAAATAAATTGAACAAAATAGGTAGAGGATTAATAGAATAGATATATTATGAAAAAGTTAATGTTAATTGCTGGATTTTCAGCTTTAGGATTGGTGGCTTGTAACACCAAAGAAGATGCGTCTTCAAGAATTCAAGACAATGCACAAACAGAAAGCACTACAGAAGAAGTTGCTTCAACAGCGACACAAACTGGCTTTCCAGTCATTTCTTTCAATGAAACCACCCACGATTTTGGTGATTTGAAAAAAGGAACGAGTGCTACTGTAGAATTTGAAATCACCAACGAAGGTGATGTGGATTTGGTAATCATTAACGCAAGTGCAACTTGTGGATGTACTGTTCCAGAAAAACCAGAAGCACCAATTAAACCAGGTGAAACTGCAAAAATGAAAGTTGTTTTCTCTGCATCTGCATTGGGTTTGCAAAGCAAAAACGTAACATTGACAACAAACACAGAAGCAGGAAGCGAAATGCTTACTGTTAGAGCAAATGTAATTGAATAAAAAGAATGGGAGATATACAACAATTTTTACCGATCATTCTGATTTTTGCAGCTATGTATTTTTTAATGATCAGGCCGCAACAAACCAGAATTAAAAAAGAAAAAGAATTTGAATCCAGCCTTAAAGTTGGCGATAAAATCGTAACAAAAGCAGGAATTCATGGAAGAATTTCAGAAATAGCAGAGTCTACTATCATTGTAGAAACAATGGCAGGAAAACTTAAAATGGAAAAAGCTGCAATTTCTTTGGAATTAAGCAAAAAAATCAACACTGACTCAGTCGTTGAGAAAAAATAAATTTAAAGGCTGTTCGAAAGAACAGCCTTGATTTTTTAAACCCTTTTCCCTGTAATCAAACGATACAATATTGCAATTACAGCAATGACCAATAAAATGTGGATGAACTGACCAACAGCTTCTCCAAATCCAAAATACCCAATTGCCCATAAAACAATAAGAATAATAGCAATTAACCAAATTAAATCTCTCATAACAATATTTTTTAATAATTATATTGATATAAAATTAATAAAATAAAATTAAAATCAAGTAAATTTTGATAAAAAAATAATTACCTATATTAATGGGAAAAATTATTAACTTTCTTTAAATTTACGGGTTCAAATAATTGAAAATGCAAGGAGATAAAAACATAGCGGTTGTAGGTGCCGGATTGGTTGGAAGTTTATTGTCTATTCATCTTCGTAAATTAGGTTTTTCAGTCATGCTCTATGACAAAAGTCCTGATATTAGAACGGTGAATTTTTCAGGAAAATCAATCAATATGGCGATTTCAACTCGCGGCTGGCACGCATTGAAAACGGTAGGAATCGAAGAAGAGATTCGTGAAATTACCATTCCTATGGATAAAAGAGCTATTCACGATCAAGACGGAAAAATAACGAATCAACCCTATGGTATTAATGGCGAAGCGATATATTCTGTTTCACGAGGTGATTTGAATCGAAAGATTATTGAATTGGCAGAGCAAGCAGGAACCCAGTTCCGGTTTAATCATAAAATTTTTGATGTATCCCTAGAAGATGCTACCCTTTTAGCAGGAGTAAACGAAGAGGAAGCAAAAGTGTTTGCACACGATATTGTCTTTGGAGCAGATGGAGCATTTTCAAAAATTCGTCAGAAAATGCAGCGTCAAAACCGATTTAATTTTTCTCAGTATTTCTTGCATTTAGGTTATAAAGAATTGTGTATTCCTTCAAATCAAGATGGTACACATCGGATTGACAGTAATTCTTTTCATATTTGGCCTCGTAAAGATTTTATGTTGATCGCATTGCCCAATATGGATGGTTCTTTTACCTGTACCCTTTTTATGCCTTTTGAAGGTACGCATTCTTTTGAAACCATTAATACCGAAACAAAATTAAAATCTTTTTTTGAAACTTTTTTCCCTGATACTTTAGAACTGATGCCCTCCTTGATCGAGGATTATTTTACCAATCCCACAAGTTCATTGGTGACCACACAGTGTTATCCGTGGGTTTATAAGGATAGAATTGCATTGATTGGTGATGCTGCACATGCCATAGTACCTTTTTATGGACAAGGGATGAATGCGGGTTTTGAAGATATTACAGAATTGTTTCATCAAATTGAAAACGGTAACAACGATTGGGCAGCCATCATGCAGGAATATCAAAAAGCTCGTAAACCAAACGGAGATGCAATTGCAGAACTTTCTTTTAGAAATTTTAAGGAGATGGGGACCGATACAGCTGATGAAATGTTCTTGCTACAGAAAAAAATTGAAGCAAAATTCACCAAAAAACACCCCAACTCATGGTTACCACTCTACGACAGGGTTTCGTTTACGTTGCAGCCTTATAGTGAAGTGCTGGAAATTGGAAACCGTCAGCAACAAATCATGAAAGAAGTAATGGAGCAACCTGATATCAAAGAAATTTGGCAAAGTGATGCGGTTGATGAATTAATTTTAAAAAAATTAAACCAAGAATAAACAATAAAACCACAGCTGTTTATTCTTAAAAGTCGTACTGAAAATGAGATGGTGAATCTGTAATTAGTTGAAAACTATATATATTGTTCTTTTTTAATATGCTCAAACTTAGACAGACACAAATGGTGACAACCAGTAAAATCATTTAAATAAAGGAAATACTCAATTGAATTTCCCCCTCGTAAAGAGGGGGGGAATGTTATTTCTTAAACATTTTGTTCAAAACTCCAAATGCTCCTCTGATAAAAGTTGCACTTGTCAAAACTTTAACAATCTGCTTCTCAAAGGTAGAAGTGTTGCTTTTTCTTTTATTATTTCTTTCTTTTTTGTTTTCAACGCTTTTTTCGTCTTTCTGAATTTGAACTATTTTCTGATTCAAAATTTCGTAGGCACTTTCTCTGTCGATGACTTGATTGTATTTTAATGCCAAATTTGAACTTCGGATAATTTTTTCAATTTCATCATTATTCAAAACATCCATGCGGCTTTCAGGTGCCCGGATTGCTGCATCTACTAGAGGCGTAGGGATTCCTTTTTCGTTTAAAGCAGTAATCAATGCTTCTCCAGTTCCTAATTGTGTGATGATTTCATCGGTTTTGTAATAGGTTGTTGAAGGGAAGTTTTCAGAAGCCAATTTAATCGCTTTTCGATCCTTAGCTGTGAAAGCTCTTAAAGCGTGTTGAATTTTTAATCCCAACTGAGACAAAACCGCATCGGGAATATCTGTCGGATTTTGTGTGATGAAATACAAGCCAATCCCTTTTGAACGAATCAATTTAACAATCGTTTCTATTTGGTCTAGTAAAGCTTTTGTCGCCTCCTTAAATATTAGGTGTGCTTCGTCTATAAAAATAACCAATTCGGGTTGACCACTGTCGCCTTGTTCTGGCATGGTATTGTAAATCTCTGCAAGTAGGCAAAGCATGAAAGTAGAGAAAAGTTTTGGTTTGTCTTGAATGTCGTTCAATCTTAATATGTTGACATATCCTTTTCCAGATGCATCTAAACGCATTAAATCTTGTACATCAAAAGAAGTTTCTCCAAAGAATAAATCGGCATCTTGTTGCTCCAATTCTACAAGTTTTCTTAGAATAGCCCCGGTTGAAGCAGTGGAAACCCTTCCATATTCCTGTTCAATACTTTGTTTGCCTTCGTTTGTAATAAAGTGAATAACCTTTTTTAGGTCTTTTAAATCAAGTAAAGGAAGGTTGTTATCGTCGCAATATTTAAATATAATAGACATTATGCCACTTTGGGTGTCGTTTAAGTCTAATATTCTTGAGAGCAGAACCGGCCCAAACTCCGAAATGGTTGCACGAAGTCTCACGCCATTTTGTTTAGAGATGGTCAAGAGTTCTACAGGAAAACCTTTTGGATCAAAAGATAGATTCATTTGGCCGTGGCGGTTTTTGATAAAATCATTCAGAACTCCAGGTTGAGCAATACCGCTGAAATCTCCTTTAATGTCCATCATCAACACAGGAATCCCTTTAGCAGACAATTGTTCAGAAAGAACCTGAATCGTTTTTGTTTTACCTGTTCCCGTTGCACCAGCAATCAAACCATGTCGATTTAAAGTTTTAAGCGGGATGTTGACATGCAAATCTGGAATCAACTCTTTATTATATTGTATGCCTCCTACGGTAATATAATCGGAAGTGAAATGATAGCTTTTGCTCATTTCATTTATAAATAGGTCTTTAGCCATTACAAGAAAAATTAATTTAATCAAAAATACAAATAATCTAATAGAGTAAAAAATTGATATTTAAAGAAAAAGTTAAGGCGGTGTAAAATGTTTTTTTTGTTAAAATACAATAATGTTGAGGTCTAGGCGTTTATAAAAAGAAGAGTGCTAAAAGATTTATAAAAGGTAAATTTGCTGTTTATTTTTTATTAACTTTAGCGATTCTTTGAAAGTCTGTGCGAAAAATATTTTTTTATTTAAACTAAAAAAGTAAATTTGCGGAGCTTAAAGCGAACAAATAAGTTATAAAAAAAATTGAGTAAACATTTAAATTAAAATTAAGATGACACAAAAAGTTGAGAAAAATCCAAGCGGATCAGGATTATCAAATGTTGCGGCAGTAATCGCAGTTGCAATATGTATTATAGTTGGTTTTGCTATTTGGCATTTCATATTAGGTAGTCCAAGTCGTTTCCAAAACGGAGATCCTAATGGAGATCCTCTACCAGGTGATTTATTGGGAATGATGTATAAAGGGGGAGTAGTTATTGGAGTGTTGATTGGATTGCTAACTATGACTTTAGTTTTTGCTATTGAAAGATGGATTGTAATTAGCAAAGCATCTGGTACAGGTAACAACAAAGATTTCGTTGCAAAAGTACAGTCTTTAGTAAACACAAATCAAATTGATGAAGCTATTGAAGAGTGTGACAAACAAAGAGGTTCTGTAGCAAACGTTGTTAAAGCTGCTTTAGTTAAGTTTAAAGAAGTTAAACGCGAAGGTTTTGATACAGACAAAGCAACAGAAACTATTCAAAAAGAAATTGAAGAAGCTACTGTGTTAGAAATGCCAATGTTAGAAAAAAACATGATCATTTTAGCAACATTAGTATCAATTGGTACATTAGTTGGTTTATTAGGTACAGTAACAGGTATGATTAAAGCGTTCTCGGCTTTATCAACTGCAGGTGCGCCAGATTCATCAGCATTAGCAACAGGTATTTCTGAGGCATTAATGTGTACTGCATCAGGTATTGGTACATCAACATTAGCTATCGTATTCTATAACATCTTTACAACTAAGATCGACAAGTTAACTCATTTTATCGATGAGGCAGGATTTGCAATTACACAATCTTACAGAAGACACAATAATTAATTAGTGTAAGGTAACATTGTATAATTCCAGATTGATTTCTGGTTAAAAAAGAAGAAAGAATATGGCAAAAATGAAAAAATCAAGTACAAGAATCGACATGACCGCAATGTGTGATGTGTCGTTCTTATTGCTGACATTCTTCGTTTTAACCTCTACAGCAAAAACACCTGAGGTGTATCCGGTTGACTTACCGGCTTCAACCAAAGAAACCAAAATTCCATCAGACGATATTTTAACAATTACTGTTGGTCAAGAAAATGTTTTTATTGGTTTGGCAGGTCGTGAAGATAGAATCGATGCATTAGTAAGAATGGGGAAAGAATATAATATTGAGTTTACAGAAGAAGAGCAAGTCGCTTTTTCGGGTATGGAAAACTTCGGTGTTGATATTCGTGAAATGAAGAGTATATTGGCGTTACCTCCAGGTGAGCGCATGAAAAAAGAATTACATCCGGGGATTCCGTATAGAGATTCTTTAAACAATCAGCTATCTACTTGGGTGAAAGTCGCAAGAGAATCTTCCTACATTAGAAAATCTACAGATGAAAGGAAAAACTTTTTAAAAGTAGCTATAAAAGGAGATGCAAATGAGCGATTTGGTACCGTGAAAGAGGTAATGGACATATTGCAAGAACAACGTCAAAACCGCTTTTACCTGGTGACAGGTTTAAGATCTGACGATTTTTAATCATTAATTATATTAAAAAGAAATGGCAGAATTAAATACGGACGGTGGAGGCAAAAAAGGCAAGGATAAAGTTAGAAGTAAAAAGCAGAATGCCGGAGTAGATTTAACCGCAATGGTGGATTTGGCATTCTTATTGATTACATTCTTTATGTTGACAACAACACTTTCTCAGCCACAATCGATGGACTTGCAAATGCCGGACAAGAAAGATGTTCCAGATGAAGATAAAACAATAGTAGGCGAATCAAATACGATGACAATCTTGCTCGGAAAAGATAATAAACTAACCTATTACATGGGGATGTTTAACGATCCAAAGGAGGAACCAACGGATTCAACCTATGGAAAAGATGGAATAAGACAAGTGCTCCTTCAAAAAATCTCAAATTTGAGAGCACAAGGGCTTACTGGAAAAGACGGATTAATCGTAGTTATTAAAGCTACTGATGATGCTACCTATACCAATATGATTGATATTTTGGACGAAATGGTCATCACAGGAATTGAAGTCTATGCGATTAATACAATTACAGATGCCGAAAAAGAAATTATGCAGTAAAGCATAGCAAAAAATTAGTATTATGGCAAAGATGAATTTATTTGGAAAGGGGTGGACCAATATCGTGTTTGAAGGACGTAACAAAGCTTACGGCGCTTATAAATTACGAGAAGAAAGTCCAAGAACCACTATGATGGCACTTTTGTTGGGAATCGTTTGTGTGGGGCTTACTTTTGGTGGTTCGGCTGCTTTTACAGCTGTTTTTGGTGAAAGAATTGATAGGACTTCAGACGAAGATGGTATTGAAGTACTTGATATTGAGTTTCCAGAACTGCCAGAACCAATTGAAGAAATTCCGATTGAAGAAGAACCAATTATAGAGCCACCTAAACCAGAAGCTGATGCTTCGCGCTCTGTTCAGGAAGAAAAAAAATTCACTGAAATGGAGGTTAAGGAAGACGAAGAGGTGAAAAAAGAAGAAATTACCTCACAAGAAGAATTTACCGATGAGATTCAGTCTGGTCGCGAAACTAGTGAAGCTGATCCAGAAGGGCAATTTAAAACAGAAGGTCAACAAACTGGTAAGGCTGACCCTGGTTCAGTTGGAACTGGTAAAGGTGATAATTTTTCGGATGATGAAAATACAGTGTACAACTTTGTGTCTCAAAAAGCAGAACCTAATGAAGGAATTCAGCGTTTTTACAGAAACTATGCCAATCGATTCAATGCACCTGATATCAGCGGAAACGTAAATGAAATTAGCTTGCGTTTGCGATTTGTAGTCGAGAAAGACGGTTCGTTCACAGACATTAAAGTAATCGGACCGGATCCACACGGCGCCGGTAGAGAAGCCATAAGAGTGTTGCGCGCAATGCCTAAATGGAAACCGGCTCAACACAATGGAAAAACCGTACGTTCGAGCTTTACGTTACCTATTAAAATTAGAGTAAATAACTAATGTTGAATAAGTTTAAACATAATTATAAACAAAAATCGCTTTTACAGCGGTTTTTGTTCTTTCTGGGAATCTTGTTTCTAATCCTATATTTCGTTTTAGGTTGTATTTTTATTTTTAAAAAAGATTTACCTTTTGATTTATCCTACACACGTAGATTGCTTTTCGGTATCCTATTGATAGTGTACAGTCTGTTTAGATTCTATAGGATTATTAATATTGATAACGATAATAGATGAAATAAGGTTAGAGAAGCAAAATCGAAACACTTAATCAAAAGAGGAGACGGTATTTAAAACCGTCTTTTTTTATTAACCAAAAAAATATTTGTTTTTTTTCTTTTCCATGTAATAAACTTTTAGTATATTTCGTTATATAATTAAAGATGTTTATTATTATCTTAAATTTAATGACAGATTATGGTTGGATAGCTACGCGTTTAATTAAAAATATAGAGTTATGAACAAGTTGAATTTATTTGGAAAGGAATGGAACAATGTTGTGTTTGAAGGACGCAATAAATTGTACGGAGCTTATAAATTAAGACAAGAGAGCGCAAAAAGTACTTTATTGGCTTTGGTATTAGGGCTCGGACTTGTGGGGATGCTATTTGGAGGGTCACATCTTTATGCCGCACGTGATTTTGAAAAAGTAATTGAAATTGAATTACCTAATGACGGCTTGGTAGATACCACACCTATTATTGAAGACTGGGAGCGTCCTGAACCTTTAATTCCCGAACAAGCAGAGGATAAGTCAATTGCAGAAGTGGAAACGCCAACTTCGATGGCTGATGTGCGTGAAAATAAAAAGTTGACCGAAGCAGTTGTGGTAAAAGACAATGAGGTCACGGAAAGTATGACAGCTCAGGATGAATTTGGAGACGATATTCAATCAAGTGCCTTTACCACCGAAGCAAATCCAGAAGGTATTGTACGTACAGAAGGTGGTGAGGCTGGTACAGCGACTGAGGGTACAGATGCAGTAGTAAAAAATCCTGTTGAAGCAATCAAGGCAGGGAATGAAATTGTTACTTTGGTTCAAGTCAAAGCAGTGCCCAATGAAGGTTTTGAGGCATTTTATAACCAATTTAGTCGAAGGTTTTCTCCGACGAGCATCAACACAAATGTTACTGAAGTGACGGTTCGCCTCAGATTTGTAGTCGAAAAAGATGGATCTTTCACAGATATAAAAGTGGTAAATGATAAATATGGATTTGGAAACGAGGCTATTCGCGTCTTAAAAACCATGCCGAAATGGCAACCAGCTCGGCACAATGGGAGCACGGTTCGATCTATGTTTACATTACCCATTAAGGTACGAGTAAACAACTAGCCGAAAGGAATGGTGAAATCAATTTAATTTATGAATTTTAAAAAGAGGCTGTTCGTTATTTAGAGGGCCTCTTTTTTTTGTAAAGCACTGATAGTTAGTTTGATTGGTTTTTATTTCCTTTCTTCAATGAAACTAGTGTTAAAAAAACATAAATTTGTAAAGTATATTAAAAAAAAAATTAGTAGATTTAGCAATTGAATAGAGTGCCGAATATGAAACAACTTTTAGGGATAGTGTTATTAACGGGAATTTTTGCCTCGTGTAAAAATGAAGTGAAAAATGAAACCACTGAAGTAAAAGAAGCATACGACAGAGGAATGGTTGAAATGTATGTGGAATCTTCGGTTTTTCCGATAGTTGAAGATATAAATGCTGTTTTTAAGAATGAGTATCCTTTGTCGGATATACATTTAAAGATGCTTTCTCAAAACGAGATTTTAAATGCATTGGTAACAGATGAAAACCGTTTGGCAGTTGTTCCAAAGGAGTTTACAAAAGAAGAATTAGAGGTTTTTAGAGGAAAAGTAGTTCCGAAGATCATTCCAATCGCAAAGGATGCTGTTCTTTTTATAACACAAAAATCGGCGACTGATACGTTAATTAATTATCAAGACGTACTTGATATATTCAAAGGAACAAAAGAAACAGATAAGGTTTTGGTTTTTCATGATGCAAATTCGGCATTGGTAGCTAAAGTTAAGGAAGATGCTGGAGTGGAAAAAATTAGTGAAAATGTATATTATACGCAGACAATTGACGAAATAGTTGATTATTTAAATAAAAATTCAAAGGCAATTGGCGTTGTGGGTATAAATTGGATGGTTCAACCTAGCGAAAAACTGAAAGAACGTATCAAGAATTTGCGTTCACTTTATGTTTATAACGATTCGTTAAACCAATATTTCAGTCCTTCACAAAGTACAATTGCAGACAATACTTATCCTTTGGTACGTACAATCAACCTTATTGATGTACAAGGTAAACAAGGATTAGGAACTGGGTTTGGAAACTTTGCTGTTTCGGAAAAAGGACAACGTATCGTTTTAAAATCAGGGTTGATGCCTGTTAAATTGCCTAAAAGAGAAATAAATATAGTAAAATAATAATTCAGATTCAAATAGAACGTTTATATTATGAATAGAAAAATTACATTTAGCATCGCTTTATTGGCTGCGGCTTTTACTGCTGCTGCTCAAAACGATTATACTTCTGGAAGAGACATAGATGTAGCAATGAAGTTTGGTCAGTATGATGTTGCAAAAAAAGAATTATATAAACTCATCCAAACCGAACCACACCAAGGAATGCACTATTATCGAATGGGTCTAATACATATAGATGAGGGTAATCGTGATTCTGCAAGTTACTATTTTAAGCAAGGTCTAAGATCTCCTGTAAACCGCAGTATCAATAACCTTGGAGTAGGTAAATTGTCTTTATTGGAAAAGAAAAACCGTGAGGCAAAATCAAAGTTCAATGCAGCAACTCTTGAATTGTCTTTAGGAGATTTTCAAACTTATCTAGATGTAGCACAAGCCTATATCAACGCTCCAGAACCTGAATTTGAGGAAGCTTATTTTTACATTGGAGCAGCATTGATGGTTAACGATCAAACACCAGAACCACATTTAACTCGAGGAGATATTTATTTTGCTGAAAAGCAATTTGTTGATGCACGAAGAGTGTATTATGCAACTTATAAGATGTTCCCAGAGAGTGTTCTTCCAAGGATGAAATTAGCTGATGTTTATCGTGCAGGAAACGAATTTGCTGAAGCTATTGCAGTTTACGAAGAAGTAATGGAAATGGATCCGGAATATGCTGATGCCTACAAACAAATCGCATTAACTTATGCAGATTATGCTCGATTTAAAGACGATCCGACTTTGATGAAACCTGGAGTTGAAAATTACTTCAAATACCATGCAATGATTGGAGAAAGTATGGATAGCGACAATGAACTAGCGAATTATCTTATCGATAATAAACAATACAAAGATTTAGGAGACTTGGTTAGAACCAAATGGTTTACCCGAGGCGATAATTTCTATATGTATCGTTACCGTGCAATCGCAGATTTTCAAAACGGTCGCTTCTTAGAGGCACAAGAAAGTATTGATATGTACTTTGATGTACAAAGAAATAAAGAAGAGATTCTTCCTATCGACTATTTGTACAAAGGATTAGCAGAATTGGAAGCATCGAGAAATGAAGACGGTACTTTTAATGAAGACGTTTACAAAAGATCTATTGAAGAAATGACCATCGCTGTGAAAGAAACGCCTCGTTTAGGATATGCTTTACATAGCCTTGGAATGGATTTGTTTAAAGACGGACATTATGAACAAGCTTATTTCGTATTCGATTTAGCTTCGAAAGATGAAAGTTCTTCTACTTATGTTCACGATATGTATTACAAAGGGAATGCATTGTATATGGCAAGCGACAACCCAATGTTTAACGATCAGCTACAAAAAGCAAAACAAGATTTGGAAGTTTCGATGAGAAAAACGCCAACTTTTGAGGCAGCTTTAATCAGTGCACGTGTAAACAGAAATTTGAATACGCCTAATTCATTGGCTCAAATGGAAAAAGATTATGAAAGTTTCGTGGACTTATTAGGGAAAAAGGGAATGGAAAATGAACCAATGTTCAAAGAATCTCTAATTGAAGCATACACCATGATAGGAAATTACAATTTGAAAACCAATCATGAAAAGGCAATATCTTACTTCAAAAAAGTATTGCAGTTAGATTCTACTAACGAATATGCGAAGAAGCAAGTAAATACATCTAATTAAAAAAGAGAGCAACGAAAGTTGCTCTTTTTTTGTATTCATTGCGGAGCTTGAAGTTTTAAAAAGCGACTTTGTTTTTTTAGGAGTATGATTCCCAAAAACAAATGATTCGAAGAATCGTTGTATCTTTGCAAAAAAAAAGGATGACAAAAACTAACAAAATAGTTACTCAATTACCTTTAATGGAAGCTTTCTATACCATACAAGGAGAAGGTTTCTATACTGGGCATGCAGCTTATTTTATTCGTTTGGCAGGTTGTGATGTTAGCTGTCATTGGTGTGACGTTAAAGAAAGTTGGGATGCAAATTTACATCCGACAGTAAACGTTGAAGAAATCGTGAAAGAAGCAACAAAACACGGAAACCTTGTTGTGATTACCGGTGGTGAACCACTGATGTGGGATTTAACTTATTTGACCGCTGAATTACAAAAGCAAGGGATTAAAACCAATATTGAAACTTCTGGAGCTTATGAGCTTTCTGGTAGCTGGAATTGGATTTGTTTGTCGCCAAAAAAAAATAAACTCCCGGTTCAAAGTGTATACGATGCTGCAAATGAATTAAAATGTATAATCTACAATAAACACGATTTCATTTTTGCTGAAGAACAGGCGAGTCGAGTAAATAAAAACGCCAAATTATATTTGCAAGTAGAGTGGGGGAAAAAAGATGAAATGTTGCCGCTACTCATTGAATATGTAAAAGAAAATCCGAAATGGATTATTTCAACTCAAACCCATAAATATTTGGATATACCGTAAAATAGCTTATATTTGTTTTAAAAAGAAATGAAAAATAATAGTTATTTATTGGTATTTATGCTTTTTGCACTTAATTTGTTTGGACAAGCAAATAAAAGTGATGTTCAGCGATTAGTAGCCCTCTCAGGTGAAATGTATGAAATTTATCAAACCGCAGATCAATTGGCATTGCAGCTGTCAGAAGAAAATCGAGAGCGTTTTAAAAAAGACTTAGTTCCTCTGATCGAGCGTCAAAAAAACAGACTTGTGGCTTATTATTCACAGAATTTATCTCAAGACGAAGTTGAGAAATTGATTGTATTCTATGAAACTCCTTTAGCAAAAAAATACTTGATGATTCGTAATAATTACCGTATTGTGCAATCTAATAATTCAGATGTTTTTAAAGAGGAATTGCAAGGAATCATTATGAAATATATGATGTAGCTTTTAGCTTCTTATCAAACTTATAGAAAGAAGTACTTCTATCTTTCGAAGCGAACACAAACAATGAAAAAATATGTACAATTGTATTTAAGTTGTGCATATTTTTTTTATTCCATCCTTTTTCCCTTTTAGATTTAAACAATTGGATTTAGAGATCATTGTTGGTTATCCTAATATTTCGTAATTTTATACTTTTAAAAATGACGATAAAAAATGAGTAATATATTATTAACCGATTTCGATTTAGCACCTTTTTCTAAGATTAAAAATTCAGATTATGAACCGGCATTTGATCAAGCTATTGCCGAGGCTAAAGAAGAAATTCAACAAATAATCGATCAAAAAGAGGCACCGACTTTTCAAAATACCTTGGAGGCCATGGCGTATTCAGGTATGCAATTGGACCGAATTTCAACTATTTTCTTTAATTTAAATTCGGCTGAAACCAATGAAGAACTGCAAGAAATCGCTCAAAAAATAGCACCCAAACTTTCCGCTTTTGCAAACGACGTTTCCTTAAACCCAAAATTATTTGCTCGTGTCAAGAAGGTACACGACTCCGTTGATCTGTCAACTTTGACCACTGAAAAAAAGACTTTGCTTGAAAAAACATACAAAGGTTTTGTGCGCAATGGTGCCTTATTAAACGAAGAAGATAAAAATAAGCTCAGAGAAATTGACGCCGAATTGGCTGTCTTGTCTTTAAAATTCAACGAAAATGTATTGGCTGAAACCAATGCCTATCAGCTGCATATTACTGATGAGAATAATTTGGAAGGATTGCCAGAAGGCGCAATTGAAGCAGCAAAGCATTTGGCAGAACAAAAAGAATTAGACGGTTGGATTTTTACTTTGGATTATCCTAGTTATTTACCATTTGTAACTTATGCCAAAAACAGAGCACTTCGAAAAGAAATTGTTATAGCCAATGGGAAAAAAGGTTTTCAAAACAATGAATTCAACAACGAAAAAAATGTTTTAGATATTGTAAAATTACGCCATCAACGTGCTAATTTACTCGGATACGAAAGTCATGCTGCTTTTGTTTTGGAAGAGCGTATGGCTCAAACTCCAACAAAAGTTTTAGAATTTTTAAATGATTTATTGATAAAATCTAAGCCAGCTGCAGAAAAAGAATTTGAAGAACTTGCGGCTTATGCACAGCAAAAAGACGGTATTGAACAGCTAGAAAGATGGGATGCAAATTATTATTCTGAAAAATTAAAACAAGAGCGTTTTCAATTCGATGACGAGATTTTAAAGCCCTATTTTAAATTAGAAAACGTATTGAATGGTGTTTTTGAAGTTGCTAATCGTTTGTTTGGATTAAGCTTTAAGGAAGTTCAGAATATAGATACATATCATAAAGACGTGCAAACCTTTGAAGTGACCAATGAGAATAACGAACTAACTGCTATTTTTTATGCTGATTTTTTCCCAAGAAAAGGGAAACGAAATGGGGCATGGATGACTACCTTTAAGTCGCAATGGATTAAAGACGAGGTGAATCAACGTCCTCACATCTCGATTGTGTGCAATTTTACGCCGCCAACGTCTTCTAAGCCCTCTTTGCTTACGTTTAACGAAGTAACTACTCTGTTCCATGAATTTGGGCATGCTTTGCACGGAATGCTCGCAAATACCGCGTATCCGTCGCTTTCAGGCACTTCTGTTTATTGGGATTTTGTGGAATTGCCAAGTCAAATCTTGGAAAATTGGGTTTATGAATCAGAAACATTAGATTTTTTTGCCAAACACTATCAAACAGGAGAAAATATTCCACAAGTATACGTTGACAAAATAAAAGAAAGTTCCAATTTTTTAGAAGGATTAGCAACAGTCAGACAGCTGAGTTTTGGATTGTTAGACATGGGATGGCATGCAGCTAAGCCTGAAATAGGGGAGAGTTTAAAGGCTTTTGAAGATAGACAATTCGAATCAACAAAAATTTATCCTGATGTAGAAGAGGTAGCAATGAGTACTTCGTTTTCACATATTTTTGCGGGCGGTTATTCAGCGGGTTATTACTCGTATAAGTGGGCTGAAGTTTTAGATGCTGACGCTTTCGAATATTTTAAAACAAATGGAATTTTCAATAGAGAAATTGCTGATAAGTTTAAAAATGAAATTCTTTCAAAAGGAGGTACCGAACATCCTATGCAGCTATACAAAAAGTTTAGAGGTCAAGAACCAACACCCAACGCTTTACTGAAACGTGCTGGCTTGGTTTCAAATTGTGGTTCACGATGAGCTTTGAAGTCCGTTAGTGTAGGGTCAATTTTTATAGAAGGCGCTGTGCAATCAAATAAATTTGAATATATTTGCATCGTTTAAAAAATACGGGATGTAGCGCAGCCTGGTAGCGTACTAGCATGGGGTGCTAGGGGTCGTTGGTTCGAATCCAGTCATCCCGACTTGGCGGGGCAAAGTAGAAAAAACTATTTTGCCCCGTTTTTTGTATATGTGTTGTATTGTTTATCATTCCTCATTGTTTTAAAAGTAATTAAATGATTAAACAGCTGTAGTTATTACTTTGTTACCTCAATAGTAATAGTGTGGCTGTTAACGCATTGATTGTCATTTGTGAAGCGTGTATGAAAAGTAAAGTCATAGGTGCCTGGATCCAAGTCTTTTATTTTTAATAGTGTATGGGCTTTTTCCGAACTCCATTGATCATATCCTGCAGGCAAGGAAACACCGCTCCAACGATGCTCCACCGTTTCGTCTGTCGTGATTCCATAAAGCGTTAACTCCTGATTGTAAGTAATAGTTTCGCTTCCATTAATTCCGGCATAGGGCGGCTGTTGTAAAATATAAATTTTAGGCAATTGTACCATTGCGTAACTCTTTCCTCCATTTTCATCGACCAATATCGGCCAATAAGCACCACTTTCTGTAGGGGTATAGGTTCGGTTACGGTTCACTTCTACATTATCACGCATCCAAATAATATCTTTAGCCCCAAGAAAAGGCGCTGCCATATAACTTAAAGTTTCCGGATTTTTTTCACAAAATATATTCTTCATAGGTAAAATGTTGCCGCTATCAAACACAGGTTTCAATACCGTGACTACAGCCTGGTCTATAGGATGCGTTGAGAAAGTACAACCATCAGGCGTAATAATAGTAAGTAAAATATTGTAATTACCTTCTTCGGAAAATTGAACTTTGGTTTCTGATCCGTCCGCAAAATAATGCGTTCCTAAAAAACTCCAACGGTAAAGATAGTCTGGATTGTAATTGGGAATGGTCAACGTAACAGGTTCATCATAATTATAAACCATTTGATCTAAATAAAAGCGGGGATCGGGTGCATTTTCATATTCACATTTTTTATGCTTGATATTCGGGAGGGGTTTTCCCTGTAGTTTTATTCCAAATGCTGCAACAGCAGTTACCCCACACTTGGTTACTTCCGCTACTACCGCACCATTAAAAGAACGAAAAACTTCATTAAAGCTCACTGTAACATCTGTATCATAAATGCCGTTAATAATATTTCCGAAGTTTTTATAAGCACCATTCCCCACAATATGCCACTGGATATGATCTGGAACAACACCTCCTAAGTCTAACGAAAACGTATAAATACTACTGGTATAAAAAACTTCTGCATTACTTGAATTGATGATTTTTGGTCTTAAATCCATTTGTTGAACGTGAAGTGTTTTGGGTTCTGAACGTAGAAAATCTCCTTCCACAAACAATTGTTTAACTACAGATATTTTTCCATTGGGAGATGTAAATACAACCGTTGCTTGTTGACCGGTATTATTACCAATGACTTTCCCACCCTCGGCTTTCCAAACATAAATAAAATCAGGATCGTTTTCATTTAAAGTGTAGGTAGTTGGAACGTGCAAACACACATTTTGCGGACCACTGATTTCTCCAGAAAAAACAGGCAGATGGGCAACACTGCTTGTTTGAGCATAGCCGGGAATAGAGAATAGAGAACAGAAAAAGGTGGTTAGTAGTAAAAGCCTCACTCCCAACCCCTCTCCAAAGGAGAGGGGAGTTTTACCCTGAGGTACTTGTGTTGTGTGTATTGCTTTGTTCATCATTTTTTTTGTTTTAATTGTTTGTTGAGATCCCTCACTTCGTTCG
>CAYNIM010000037.1:0-26284 GCA_964397335.1 uncultured Flavobacterium sp. | reverse complement strand
GTACTGTTTTGATGATTTTCTTCATCACTTATCAGCGCATTTCCAATCACATCAGAAAGAAGGCGAGCTTTGCCCGCCATCATTTCTGCTAATTTTTTTGAGCTTTTTATCGTTTGTCCAACGTGAACACAAAAGTCTTTTATCAGATTTTCAAAGTTGCCAAAGTTCTCAGGTAAAGGTTTTATTCCTTTGTCCGTGATTTCTGCAATTGAAATTTTGGTAACAAATTCGCCTTCTCGGTATAGATGAAAGTTTATGTAATCTGTAAAAATCAGATTGTTTAGAGAAGCCTTGTATCGGTCAAACTGCTCTTTGTTTCCTGTTTTCTTTGTGCCGTCAAGGTCTTTGTCGCCAATGTCTTTCGCTTCAATAAAACCTACTGGAATATCTTTTTTTGTCAGGATGTAATCAGGTGCTCCGCAACTTTGTCTTTTTGGTTCGTTGGTCGCTCTGATGGTCGGCACTAAACTTTCCAAAAGTTGCTGTAAGTCGCCACGAAATGTATGTTCGGTTGCGTTTCCGAGTCTGTACCTTTTGTCTATGTTGTCAATATATTGTTCTAATGTCATTTATTCATTCAATTTCTGTCAGAGCGTTGGCAAAAAACAGCTCTTTTGGTTTTTACTCACGTAAATTTTATTTTTTAATGGTGTTCGTGAATCGCTTCGCTTATTTCAGCGTTGGCATTGTGTTTCGGCAACCAAATGTGCTTGACTGAGCGTTGGCTTTTTACACTGACGCAAAACCCTTGTTGTGGGCTGTTAATCAATTGTTTTATTAGGTTTTAATGAAGTTTTTAATATCTCTTTTACTGTTATCTACTTTTCAAGGGTATGTATGTCAGTTTTTAAATTGAACTACCTGCCATTATTCCTACCAATACACTCTTTTGCTTTAAGGAAGAACCATATAAATGACCATAAAATGAAATTAGAATTTCCATAGGTTTTAAATCTTGGTTCTCTAATTTGATAACATAACTTCCATTATTTACAATTTTTTTTTCGTTGCGAATTTTTAGCAAAGAATTTCCGTCTTTATCGGATAGTTGAGTTCCCCACTTTAATCCCCAAACACCCTTAATTGTTTTATTTAGTTCAATTATTTTTGTATTTCCAGAAAATGAACTTGTCTTTAAATGGTAAATAGGTTTATTATTTTCAAAAATCTTCGTTTCCCAATTTTCTCGAATAACCTGATAGTTTATATCTCCAATTATTATTTCACTTTTTTCAAAGTTGGCTTTTGGGTCAATTTTAATTTTACCTATAACTCTTTCTTCAGAGTCGTAGACCTTAAAGAATCCATTTTCAAAATTTGCTTGTATTTCCATTTGCTATGTATAAAATGTTTTTCAGTTAGAATCGTGGTTTTTTAATAGCCCACAACTCTCAAATATACGAAACTATTTATATTTACAAATGGCTACAAATGCTTAAATTCGTCTTTTTTGTCCATTACATAACAAAAAAATCCCCCGAAGGGGATTAAATGTTAGTAACTGAACCTGTAACCGTGGGTTTGCTTACGTTCACCACGGCAACAACGTGTAATAGATGATAAGCCTATGCCTAATTTTCTTGAAGCTTCTCTTGCTGAACTAAAAGTGGCTATTAGTAAACCATCTAAATCATATTGATATACTGTTTTAGAACGTTTATCTTCAACTATTGGATATTCTGGAGTGTAAGACCATAAGAACCCCATAGCTGACTTTAAACTACCTAAACAAGCATTGCTTATTGTTTTGCGAGAAGCATTTACCGAATCACCTGCTTCTTCTAACGTGGTATAGGTTGCTATTGGCTCGGGGTTGTTAAACTCAAACTGATAAATTGTTTTTCTAAAACCACCACCTCTATCTGAATTGTAACCATTATGGATGGTATCTAACACATCAATATAATGAACTTCTTTTCGAGCTAATTCATCGGTAGTTTCAGCTATGTCTAAAAGTCCAATTTCAAAAGCTTGAGGACCGAAATCCTCAATAGCTTTATGAAATTTATTGTCAACTTTTTTTGCACTTTTTTGAAGGTGGTCTTGTAAACGTTGTTCAATTTCTTGTGTTGTAGAACCTATGTACATAGCACCTGTAATAGTGTTCCAAATTACATAGATCTTATTCATTTGAACTGCCTTTTCCTTTATAATCATTTAATTGACTTATTAGCATCTTCATTACATTCGATTCCTTCTGTTCTATAGTCTGAACCTTCTCTATAGAAGGTTGTTCATTTTCAGATGCTACAATTTTAAATGTTTGGACTCCGCCAGAATTTTCAATAGAAAAATCCAAATCATTATACTGACAATAGATTTTCAACTTTTTAGTTAAAGTATGAGGTGTGAAAAGTGGAAATTCTTCTAGAACAATCTCTTCAAATTCTTTACGGTTAACTTTTCCTTCATCATCTAAAGACATATCTAAATACTCATCAAAGAAATTATTCCAGTTTTCACCGATTTCATATCTAAGTTTTATTTTTTTTAGATCAGTAGGAATATATTCTTTTAATCCATGCTTAAGGTATAATTGTACACACTCAAACATAAAGTAGTAAAACTTATTAAATTCTAATTCATCCCAATGTGGAGCAAAAAAGCCTTTTCCAAACTCATCTATTGGTCTATGATCAGCATTAAAATGATTGAAAATAAACATTTCATGCATTCTTCTTCTCGCAGAAGAACCCTCATCCACCTTCAATAATCTATTTGAAGTGATTACAAATTTTGGAGCTTCTTTAATTTCTAAATGGATTGCTTGTTTCCCCTTTTTCTCTATATCAAAACCATTAGTAACAGCTGAATAAATTTGGCTGAAGTTAAATTTATCATTAACATCATCTACAAGGATAACATTTGTTGTTGCTTCTACATTCTGATACATAAAACGAGTACTCCTAGGATCATATCGTTTACCATCAATTATAGTGACATTTTTAAGTTGGCTAATAGCCAGATGAAATATCAAAGACTTACCTGACCCTCCATTTGCTTGATTTTCATTTCCTAAGTTATGATCATAAGTAATTACAGCTTTCTCTTCAATAGCATCTTTATTTGAAAGTAGCAAGTAGCCTATTGTGGTTTGCAAAGACAAGAACCACTCATCATTGTTATTTGTAACTAGCTTACAGAACTGTTTGAAATCGCCATTACCTTCTCCTTCTGTTGCAATTGAAAAGTTCTTTTTTTGCTTTTCGAAAATATACATTTCCAAATCCTTATACTCAATGAAATCTATTTTGTCTTTAGATACCTTCACTATTTTATTATTAAAAGCAAAATACCCCTCGTTTGCAGTATCTTTTAGAATTGGTAAATCCATATCCCTTACGGTGAAAATTTGAGTTTTTGATAAAACTGTTGATATGCTTTTTTGAAATTTTTCCAGATAACATTCTTCTAAATCTGATTTTGATAAACATTCTAAAACATCTCTCCTTAATTCATGTTCGTTTACTTCTTTAATTGTTTGATTTTGCTTTTTTATCAGTTCACCATTTAAAAATTTACTTGTTTTAGAATATACACCATATCCCATCTGAACTAAAAAATGTATCAACCGTCTTTGTACAATTTGTATGGTATTGTTTTCGTGTGAAAATAAGGATTGTACCTCAATAATTTCTTTTACACGATTATCACCCAATTTAATGTGTTTGTTTTTCATAATATTTGAATTTTTACATACCGTTTGAACTATTCTTGGCGGTACTTACCGTAGTAAATCCTCTGATTTACGATGCAAAATTCTATTGAAACTAAAACTTATGAAGGGGGAAATAAAAAGCCCCCTGATGGAAGGAGGCTTATATTCAATTCTTAAAGGGTATTTCATCAAAATATTTTTTGATTTTCTTAAGAGCATTTTCATCTGTTCGAATTTTTGATAATTCAGATAGATAGTCTTCAATTTTGACTAAGGTTTTAAACTCACCTTCTTTTCTGATACAGAAATTTGATTCAATAAACCTTGCAAATTCAGCATGATTTACAAATTTAAACAGTCCAATGCCTCTTAAATGATAAAAGAAAACAGCTACTTCAAATGAAGTAAAATCGTTGAAACTTAACTTTCCTATATGAAAAGATTTTTCACTTTTTAAAGAAGGATCAGATACCGCCTTTAAAATGTCATTTAATTGAATATTTAAGCAATTATATATATCAGCAGGCAAAAACTTAAAATTACCAACGCTATTAACAATATTCTTCACTTCAGATATTTTCGCATCAATTGTTTTATTTATTCTTTGCTGTATTAATATTATTTTTCTTTTTTCCTCCTTCGATTCTGATCTCTTCCCAAGAACTGCAAATTCAATTTCTTCTAATTCTCGTCTTATGTACTTATGAAAATCATGAATGTAATCTTGCGCTAAATATTTTAGTCTTTTTGAAAGATAATCACGATAGAAAAACACCTTCTCCAACTCATATGAGATTCCATTAGGGTCGTCAGAATATGATAATGGCATTTGCTCCAAAATACTAAAGTCTTCAGTTAAAAGAATTCTTTTGAAAGGGGGAAAGTCATCTTGATTCATTACATAAAGGAAATCTTGCTTTAGAAAGTCTATTTGTAAATCTATAAATGATTCTGTATCTACGAAATGATCGATTAAAAAGTGTTTCATTATTTGAATGTTTAAAGCAAATATAAGCAATCACAATTTTAAAACACCTTCAATAAGCAACTATAACTTTTTGTAAAAAAAGTTGACTTCTCAAAAAAAAAAAGACTGAAGCCTATAGAACTTCAGTCTTGCGTGGTTAAACGTTTTCAGTGGTTATTTGTTAAACCTGTAACCGTCTCAAAAGTTTTACATCAAAATACAGCATGACAGGTTATTAATTATAATATTTCAAAGGATTTGTACAGATAGTAACTGTTGGTTATCTGATAAACAGTTTCTAATCTGATAGAGATTTTAACGCTTAAAACCTCGTATTTAAAGCCTTGTTGAACATTTCCTATAGTTTCTGTTGCTTCAACAATAAAAGGGCATTGTAGCCTAACTAAATGCCCCTTATAGTCCACAACATACAACTCATTGGAATACGTTAAATGTATCTGCTTTAACAATCGTTTGTATTCATCCATTTAGTAAGTTTATTTGAACAAAAAGCTATTATTATTAGTATAGATACCAACAGCGTGCATTGTTTTGTTTGAAACTAGTCAGGTATTGCAGAAACTCGTAAGCATTGGCATTACGTTCTAAGTTCAAGTCGATATAGGTACTTTTGTTAGCTTCTGTGAAAAGATTGTACAAATTCCAAAGATGAATTGTCCCATCTTCCGATTTCATAAAGTCAATATCTGTGTGATAATCTTTAACAATAGAGTTGATTTGTGTGTCTGTTATTGATATGGGAAACAATTGTTTTTTCACTTCTTTTGACTGATAATTGTACATTTTCATTTTACCAATTAAATGCGCAAACTCTTCTTCTGTTATACTATAATTTAGCATAGCTTTCATGGTATTTAAATGAGATTGTCTATCATAAGAATGAAATAGCTCATATACTTTTTCCTTCAATTCCATAGTAGATCCTACTCGTAAATCTGCTTTTAAGCCATCTGTCGAAATACACAAGTTGGTACAAACGGTATTTTGAAACCCAACGAAAACTTTAAATTTTTCAATTGATTTTTTACTGAATAAATTCTCTTGATTGTACGCTCTAACCCCACCAACACAAAGATTTACCCTATTTCCATTTATGATTTCATAGATTTCTGGAATCTCAAACACAAATGCCATACGCTCATAATAGATGGTTTTCTCGTGTTCTAAGAGCTCTTTTGCAGGTTTGCCAATTGCACTTGGAATTCTGCCTTTTATCACGTGAGAAACACGAATATCAAGCTTTAATTGGGTATTACTCCCTAAGATTTCATGTAAAACCTCTTGTACTGTATTGATAAACGAATAATGACTAATGGTGGTTTCATTATCTTTCGCAAATACAGGAATGATACAATCTTCTTTTAAATGAGAGAGGCTAACCTGTAACGTGTTAGCCTCTATAAATCTTGTTTTTGATGGGTTTACTATTTTAGAATCTTCAACGATTTCAATAGTAGGGTTCTGCGGTAATGCTAATAGTTCCATAATGATGTTGTATTAAATGTTAATAATGTTGTCTGATATAATTTGATTAGGTGTAAAATCAAGTTCTGATTTGCGTTTTAAAACATCTTCATAAATGTCTTTTCTAAAATCAATATACTTGTTGTAAAGCTGTTTTAGTTCATCTTCGTTTGTTGCCTGATACACCTCATGTTTGATTTGATCTAATGATTTACCTTGCTTACACCATTCTGAAAGTTTCTTACCTGTGGCTGAATTAATAACGAACTCTGGTTTTCCCATAAACAAACCTGTACGATCTTTAGAAGCATTTACGAGGTTTCTGTCGTTTAAGAATTCAAAATTTACAGTAAGTTCATATTCATAACCCTCACGAGTAATTTCTTTCATACCTACTTTGGTAACTTTTGTTTTACCATTAGAATCTTGATCTATACTGTAATCAACTTTTCTTCGTGAAGTGGTTATCACATGGCTTTTAGACTGTATAATAGCATCTAAGAAAGCATTGTGGCGTGGAGTAACTTTAGCCCAATCATTGAATCGACCACCAAGCATTTCGTGTATTTCTAAACAACCGCCCTTACCTTGCCATTCGTGACTGATACTATCAATGATAATCACCTCCATATCTGCATTTTCACAGACTTTAATAGCTTCTATATACCTTTCAGGCGCAAAAGGCTCTTGAAGCGTTAAAACGTTGAAATCACCTAAGTGTGAATACAAGCTGGCGCTGTTGTTTTCAGTATCAATGATGGCAATTTTTGTCCAATCATCTGTGATTCCGTAAGCCAATAGTAAGGCTGAATAAGTTTTGCCATAGCCACTGGGACTGCTTAACCCAATACGTAGTTTTACCTGATGTCTTTGTGCTTTTTGTAATTGCATAATCTTTTTATTTAGATAGTTAAACTTTAATACCCAAAAACTGTAATTGCCCTTTTTTGCGTAAGCAAAAAAGGGCAAAGATTTTTATCTTTTATCACATTGAGTCTTTGACCTACGAGAGCTACAAGAACCCCCATAGCTATGAATTGTCAGGAGGGAGCTTGAACCTTTCTCGTTATCAGAGTCTTTTCGTTGACTTTAAAATTATAGGAGTGCTTAACTTATAAAAAGAGGTCTGTTTAAATTGTAGATGCTTTAAGATGTTACGATTAAACCTCCTAAGATGGAAGGTTTGTAGCAAATGGTACGGGGGTTACCCCTTTTTAAATCAAAATGGGGGGCTACCTTTCGATAACTCCCCGTTTGCTGTGGTGATTTAATCCACAAAATAGTTTTCATAAACTTTTTTGTGAATAGAACTTAAAATCGTTTCCTTTTCATCGTCAGACAAGTTCACTTCTGCTTCATTATCTATTAACTGCTTAGCAAACGCAATACTATTGTTTATGGCATCTAATATAAATATATTACTAGCCCCCCTTGTCAACTCATTATCATTAACAATTGCATCTATCTTTTTAATAATTGTATTTGAAATAGAGTCTACAATAAATTTGCTTTTAAAAGTTAGATAATTTTCATCCAAAGACACCTCATCTTTCGTATAATGTTTTTGAGTTAAAAGATAATCAGCTGCGATTATTGATTTCAATTTATCAACTGTATTTTTAGTAATTTTATATTTAAATCCTGACTCATTTATATTTCGGTAAAAATATTTCATCTTCCCAGAATTTTGATCAAAAAAATCTTCAACATATTTCAAAACTTCAGTTGCCTTAGTCCATTGTGAATAATCAATTTCGCTTATACCGATCGTTTCGACATAAGAAATCTCATTATTCAATCCTATTTTCATTTTCCAATTGATTTCCAACCATCCATTACGAGAGTAAAAAAACTCAACCCATTGGTTACTACCTTCTAAAACCATCGTTAATGATTGTTCATCTTTTTCAAAAATTCTAGCTTCATTCCCAAAAGCATGATTATTAATACTATTAAAAAAGGTTCGAAACCTATCTCTTAAAGAAATAGCTTCTACTTCTTTTTTTTTGTTATCTGAGTTAAGTACTTTAAAAATTACCACACCTACAATGAGAACAATAATCCATAAAACAACCATAGACCTAATATTTATAACCTATTGCACGAATACTTGACGAAGCACTTGAATATGGCGATCCACTTTTACCTGTTGTTGTAAGAATTAATAAGGTATGATAACCTTTAGCTGCAGCCTCTTTTTTCAATTTTTCGAATGCACGTTCTTCAACTCTACCTTGACTTGTAAAAGTTGTTCCTTTTGCCTTTGCCTTAAGCTCTGATCCTTTGGTTAATCCTTGAACATCAGATTCTAAGTTGGTAATGACAACCTTTTCCCAATCTTTGTAATCGTTAATAATAATCTTTTCAGTGATTTGTTGAACCCTACCACTTTCATATTCTATTTTTTCTGTAGCATTTTTAGAAAGTGTATTAATACTTTGTTCATTCGGATACGTAAATCTGATTGAACTTTCGTTTACTTCTTTAACGTAAACATTTAATGTATCTCCCTTGTGAGTATACAATTTGTCTTGTGAATAGGCAGAAACTACCAATAAACAACCTAATGTAGATAGTAAGATTTTGTTCATAATTATAAATTTAAAATATTTTTACTGTTTGAATACAATTTTCTAAATCACTTTTCCACACATTAGATTCATTAACTCTATACTCAAGATTGAAAGAATATTGTTGATTTCCTCTCCAAAAAATATAGAACTCTGAATGAGTTTGTGGGTTAGTTCCCATTTGTCTGACATAACTATAATGAATACATTTCTTACCATTTAAGGTCTTTATTTGTAATTTATTCCATTTTACAATCTTGGCAGGAAATCTCGGATTATTTGCCATTTCCATAGTTTCTGACTTATACATTTCATTCAGCTCATTTAAATCTTGTGTCGAAATAACCTCTCTATCTAAATCAGGAAGTCTTTCATAAATATTTTCCTTCCTAATAATTACACGAGCATATGTTTTTAAATTCATTCCATTATTTACACCTTTTTGCTGAAGGACAACTCTTTCAGCATTAACAGAAAAGTGCTTTTTGGATTCATCCAAAACCTTTTTATAAATCCCTGATTGCACCTCTAAAGATTCAGGCATTCTAATAGTTCCCCAATTTGAAAGTGAAATCGTTTCAAATTTACTTTGGCTCAAAACTAGCTGACTGAAAAAGACAGCAGTCATTAAAATAATTTTCTTCATAATTTTTTATTTACACATATTAAACAATAACAATATAATTACTCCTGATATTAGATAATAAATTAGCATACTTCCCATTTCTTTACCTGCTGCTTTGGTCGCTTTTATACTTAAATCAGAGATTTCTTTTACAGTCTGTTTTGCTAATTCTACAGCTTGTTTTCTAGCATTTGAAACCCACCGCTCTAATGTTTCATCTGAAAACTGATATTCTTTATCTTCAAAATCATCATACGAAGACTCTCTTTTTCTAACACTATGGTAGTGAACATATTTATCATATTCTAAATCATAACGTGTACGAGCTTCAATATCTTTTAGGATTAAATATGCTTCATTCAATAACTGCATTTTTTCAGTTACGTCAATTCCTGTATTTTTATCAGGATGCCACTTCTTCGCTTGTTCTCTAAATGCTTGTTTTATTTCTTGTTGAGTAGCTGTTTTTGGTATAGTTAGTACCTTGTAATAATCGATAAAGTTCATCGTTTATCTAATTGATGATTATCTGTGTCATCATTACTCTCTTGCTTATCTTTCTTCCAGACAGCCTTAATATCGGCAAATGCACCAAATCCAAGAATTAATCCAAGAATACCAGGAGTTGAATTACCCTTTTCACTATTTGCAGCCGTAATTAGCCCAAATACAAATAAGAACGCTATAACAATTCCTATTGTTACAACAGTTTTTGAAAAATTACTCATAATGATTTAAAAGTTCCTTTAGATGCTTCGGAATTTTCATAAACAAAAGAAGGTGTGCATCTCTTGCTTATAAATTCAATCCAGAGGCTCCGCCAAGAACCTTAACCACAATTTACAGCATAGAGAATACACACCCATATTATGGATGCGTTTCTACTATAACTGCTCCCGTGATTAATTTGAAATTTGGCGGATTTCTGGACAAGGAGCTTTTAAGCAAACACTTTCTATAATTTCGATAAAATGTCTTTTTCAAGACTTATACAAACATATTAAAAAATGTTAATTAAATTTACATTTACTTCAATATTTTACTCAACCTAATCATTGTTTCACTTACTTTTTTGTTAGATAGTTTAGCGTAACTCTCTTGTGTTACTTTGATACTTGAATGCCCTAATAGCTCTGAAACTATCTCCATAGGTACATCATTATAAAGCAATACAGTACTTGCAAAGGTTTTGCGCGCTATATGGTGCGTCAGGTTCTTCTCAATACCTACAATCGCTGAAATCTCCTTTAAATAGGAATTGAATTTTTGGTTGCTTAACTTTGGGAATATCAATTCTTCTCCACCTAAATACTCCCTCATAATCTCAACCGCTTTAGGTAACAAAGGTACTCTGTAAGATTTTCCAGTCTTTTTACGTTCAATAACCAACCACAGCTTTTTATCGAAACCACGCTCTATGTTTTTTGCAGACAAAGTTGACATTTCATAATAAGGTAGTCCTGTATAGCAACAAAATACGAACAGATTCCGTACTAAGTTTAAGCGAGGTTGTGAAATAGAATAGGTTTCCAATTCATTTAGTTCTTCATATGTAAGGTAAACCACCTCTTTTTTAACCACTACAGGCTTATGTAACGCAAAAGGTGTCTTACTTATCATACCTTCGTTTTCAGCGTGCATCATTACCTTTTTAAAACGCTGTACAATCTTATAAATGGTTGGATTTGCAAGACTTTTAACCGTTTTAAGGTAAAATTCAAATTCCTGTATAAAGAATAGATTAACATCACGGAGTAACAGGTCTGGTTGGTCGTATTTCCATTTAATGTAGGATTTTAGATGCATCAATGCGTTTTCAAACTTCTTCCAAGTGGTAAGCTCCATATCCTTACCTACCAAACATTTGATTTTTACAAGATAATCATCAAAATATTCCACTACATAAAGAATCCCCTTTTTAGAAGTTCCCATATAAGTATTGTAGATGTCATTTACAGAAAACACCTCTCTGTCAATAACCACCTCCGAATAAGTAGCTAATAATTCACGATACATCTTGTTTAGGTGTGTATTGATGTTTTTCGCATACGTGGTTTTTGAGGCAACAACCTGTGATTTAGCATTCCATTCTTCTTCTGAAACCAAGAAGCCTGTTGAGAATTCCTTACGTTTATTGTTGTAAGTGAGTCTGCAAATAAGAGGACACATTCCTCGCATATTCATCTTAGACTTGCTTAAAACGAATAAGATTTTTACCTGATTGTAGTTCATAATCAATATTTTTAAATGTTAAAGCATTGACATAACTATTTGATTTCCACAGGACACCTGAACATTTTTGGGACACCAAGATTTTAAAACCTCATCCACCGAATTTTACACCTTTTACTTTTAGCCTACCTTAGTATTTTTTGTAATAAAAGTTGACAAACCCAATAAAACCGTTTTAAACAACAAAAAAGCCTTACATTTCTGTAAGGCTTTTGAAATTTGCTCCCCCTCTTGGGCTCGAACCAAGGACCCTCTGATTAACAGTCAGATGCTCTAACCAACTGAGCTAAGGAGGAAACTTAAATTTCCTGTTTGATTTTGTGCTTTCGCAATTTTGCTCCCCCTCTTGGGCTCGAACCAAGGACCCTCTGATTAACAGTCAGATGCTCTAACCAACTGAGCTAAGGAGGAAACTTATTATTTTAATCCTTCTCAAGTTAAAATTCTAACTTTTAATTTATCATTAACAGTCAGATCTCTAACCAATCCCGATAGCTATCGGGACTAAGGAGGAAAATGCGTTACCTTTATTGCGATGCAAATATAGAACGATTTTTCGTTTCTACAAACATTTTTTAAAAAAATATTACTTACCCATTATTGCCTTAAAAATATCATTGCCATTTGCAAACAACAACAAAGCTATAAGAATTAGAAAACCAACGGTTTGTGCGTATTCCATGAACTTATCACTTGGTTTTCTACCCGAAATCATTTCGTATAATAAAAACATAACATGCCCTCCATCTAAGGCCGGAATAGGCAATAAATTCATTACACCAAGCATGATTGACAAGAATGCAGTAATGTTCCAGAAAACTTCCCAGCTCCAAGAGCTTGGAAAAACGTCGTAAATTGCCTTGAAACCACCTACTCCTTTATAAGCTCCAGTCTCGGGTTGTACAATCATTTTTAGTTGTTTCCAATAACCTGTCAATTGGTTCTTCCCTTTTTGAAGCCCAATTGGAATTGAAGCTGCCAATGAATAACGTTCGTGCGATATTTTATACAACCCTAAACGTTCTGCGTCTTTTTCTTTAACACCCAATGCAAATGCCATTCCTATGGTACCTTCTTCACTTATATTCAAAGTTACTTCTATTTCTTCATCATCACGTTTCACAACTGCAGGAACACTTTGTCCATTCAAATCATTTAACTGTGGTTTTAATTGATCAGCAAATTCAATATCCACACCATTTAACTGCGTGATAAAGTCGCCCGGCTTCAAAACGGTTTTATTATGCGAATCTTCTGGAACTGCAGAAACTATCAACGGAATACGCGGCGCCACCAAAGTTCCTGTGCCCGATGCCATAAATTGATCTACAAAATCTACAGGCAAGTTTATCGTTTCCTTTTGTCCGTCTCTTTCAACAACAATTTCTTTAGCGGTTATCAATTGCGCTGGAGCTTCATTTATACGCGATAAATTTCTTCCATCTATTGATATGATTTTATCACCAGATTGCATTCCTGAATTTTCCAACACTGGCGATTGCACCCAAACTCCGTTTTTTAAATCTTCGTTAGCGATAAATCGATCGCCGTAATACCACGTCATTCCGATGTATATTACAAAAGCCAACAAAAAGTTTACAGTAACCCCACCCAACATAATGATCAATCTTTGCCATGCTGGTTTAGATCGAAATTCCCATGGCTGTGGCTCTTGTTTCATTTGTTCTGTGTCCATGCTTTCATCAATCATTCCAGCAATTTTCACATAGCCACCCAACGGCAACCACCCGATTCCGTAAACAGTATCACCAATTTTCTTTTTAAATAAAGAGAACTTTATATCAAAAAAAAGGTAAAACTTCTCTACTCTCGTTTTAAATAATTTTGCAGGGATAAAATGCCCTAACTCGTGCAGCACAATCAACAATGATAAACTCAATAAGAATTGTGATAACTTAACTAATACATCCATCAATTACAGTACTTTCTATTTTTGCTTCGCAAATGTAAGGTTTTATAAGAACTATTCGATACACTTTAAGTTCATTTTAATTTTTTAATATTCTTTTATGACAAACCCTCTCTGTAGTATTAATCATCAGAGTATAAACACCTGTCGATAAATTACGAGCATCATAAGGGCTTGCTATATTTTTATCTATCAATTTTCCGTTTATATCGTATAAATTCATAGCTAAAATTTCGGTTTCGCCTGGTACCACTATTTGAAAACTATCTGTTACTGGATTAGGGAACAAAACAACTTCGTGTTCCTTAAAAGCATCCCCGTAATGTAGAGAAACGGTATGGTTCTTACCAATGATATCATAAAAAGGATCAATAACCACCTCTTTAACCAGAAGCCCAGTATCGATAATAAACTCTTGGTTATTTTCGCTATGATGTAAAACTAATTGCTCGAAATTGTTATCTGTTCCTTTTAAATGAAGGGTGACTGGCATTTCAAAAAACGAGACGCTTGGATGGGAAGTTGTTTGCGAAAGATTTATTTTTATTTGAAGTGGCGATAAAATCTCTACATCGGCGTGGTACGAAGGATAACCTTCTCCATAGATCCAATCGTTGAAAAACTCGGTCAAATCAACAGAAGTACTTGCTTGTAGATGTTCTCTTAGTTGTTCTGTTTCTACATAATCGTACGCAACATCGGGATGACTTAAGAAATCGCGCATTGCTTGATAAAAAACCTCATCGCCCAAAACATATCGCAACATATGAACCACCATACAGCCTTTATCATAAGTAATTCGTCCATTAAAAATTCGTGCAGCATCTGTTACTTGGTGTTCTTTTAAATACAAATTTCCATCAGGTTCTGAGGTGATTCGAGTAATTTTAGAACTTTTCCATCCCACAAACGACCCAAAACCTTCTAAATGCTCTATAACCAATCCGGCCATATATTCTGCAAAACCTTCATTAATCCAGATGTCTTTCCAACTGCCACAAGTTACTTTATTTCCAAACCAATGATGTGCCAATTCATGAGCAATCAAGTGTTGTGAAAAGTTTCCCATAAATGAAACTGTTGTGTGTTCCATTCCACCACCCCAACTAAACTGCGCATGTCCATATTTCTCTTCATGAAAAGGATAAACTCCAAAAAGATCTTCAAAAAGATCCATAATAGGCAAGGTTATTTGCAATTGACTTACTGAAGATCGATACGTTTCTGGATATAAATAATTGATTATTGGAAATGTGTTGGGTGCCGTTCCGGCTGATTGTTCATAAAGCTGATAGTTACTTACTGCAATAGCAACCAAATAGGCAGGAATTGGATATCTATGCTTAAAGTGTGTGGTTTTGGTTCCGTCGATGTGCTTCGTTTGCGACTGTTCGATTCCATTTGAAACTGCGACCATATCTGCAGGGGTTTTCAAAAAAACATCGATTGAATCCATTTTATCGTTGAGCGACTGCTTGCAAGGCCACCAATCTTTTGCCCCAAACGGTTCGGAAAGAGTCCAAATAATTGGAGCATCATCGTGAAAAGTCTGTACGAAAGCTCCTTCATCAGTAGGAGGTATTCCATTATAAACAACAGAAATTTCGCCAGAATCTCCCTCTTCAATTAATTGATTCAATTGAATATTCAATTCGTTGTTCATCTGTGAAAAGGGCAATGATTGATTTTTAAAAACAACATCGGTTACCTGCAATTGATGGCTCAAATCAAAAACAATTGTTTGTAAATCTTCATTGGCTACAAACTGCGTAGTAACCGTTCCGTTGATGTAATGAACAGCCGGATCTACTTCTAATTCTAATTTTTGATAAGTAACATCATAGTTCAAGGTGTTGGGATTGTGAGAAAAAGCCATTCTTTTCTCTGCAACTTGTTGCTCATTCAATTGATAATCAACAGAACCATTCTGACCGAAAAATTGAAAGGGATACAATAATCCAAAAAACAACAAACACTTTAAAACATGACTTTTCATAATTTCGGGTTTATGATGTAAATATCAAATTTATGAAAATAATCGTTTGATATCGGCTACATTGAATGACTTTTGCTGTTCGTCGATCGATATTATACTCGAAGCTACTGATTTTTTCTTCGATTGAAGACTTACTATTTTTTCCTCGATTGTATCTTTGCAAATCATTCGATAGGCCATTACTTTTTTATTTTGACCAATTCGATAACATCTATCAATTGCCTGATTTTCAACCGCAGGATTCCACCATGGATCCACTAAAAACACATAATCGGCTTCGGTAAGATTCAATCCTGTTCCACCAGCTTTCAGACTAATTAAAAACACGCGCACTTCTGGATTGTTTTGAAAATTATCAACCCTTGTTTGTCGATCACGAGTACTTCCGTCTAAATATTCATAAACAATATTTTCAGATTCTAATCGGTTTTTTATCAATTGCAACATGCCTACAAATTGCGAAAACACAAGTATCTTATGATTCCCTGTTTTCTCTTTGATTGTTTCGGTTAGCGTATCTAATTTTATAGAATTATTTCCATAATCTTCCTCGTCGTTGATCAACGCAGTTGAATTACAAATTTGTCTCAATTTAGTCAATCCTTCCAAAATATACATCTGCGAACTGGCAACGCCATTGTCTTCGATTTGTTTTAAGAGGTAATCTCTAAATTTGTTTTTATACGCATCATAAACCTTTCGTTGCGGCGCTTTCATTTCACAATAAATCACACTTTCAATCTTTTCTGGCAATTCAGTTGCTACTTGTTCTTTGGTTCTTCGCAATACAAAAGGATTGATGATTCGACTTAAAGTTTTTGAAACTTCCTCATCATTTTCCTTATCAATATAGTCTGAAAAACTTTTTTTGAAATGCGTCATTGTACCCAACAAACCTGGGTTTAAAAAGTTGAGTTGCGCATACAAATCAAACGTATTATTTTCAATTGGCGTTCCAGTTAAAACCAACCTATTGTTGGCATTGAGCAATCGAACCGCTTTATAACGCATAGACATTGGGTTTTTAATAGCCTGACTTTCATCTAAAATAACATAATTAAACTTGTTATTTTTCAAAAACTCAATATCGTTGAGTAGAGATCCGTAAGTAGACAAAATGATATCATACTTAGCAAAACTATCTTTATGTTCCATTCGATTGGCACCCGTAAACGAAAGCGTTTTTAAAGTAGGACAAAACTTTTTGATTTCAGCTTGCCAATTAAAAATCAACGATGTAGGAGCAACAATCAATGTTGGAGGTATTTTTGAATTCTTAGTTTTAAGATATTGTAAAAACACAATTGTTTGTAACGTTTTCCCCAATCCCATATCGTCTGCAAGACAGCCACCTAATTTGTTTTCATCAAAGAAAACCAACCAGTTCAAACCTTCTTGCTGATAGTCTCTTAAGGTAGCTTTGATTCCTTTGGGCACTTGAACATTTGGAATTTCTTTTAAATTGAGTAGTCGCTGTTTTTTTTGAAAAAGCTGTTCTAAGAACTCTGGTTTCTCGTGCAATTCTTCATACAGTTCATCAATAACTCCAAATTGGAAATTAGACATTTGTATGCGGTCTTTTTTAACTTCGCCTGTTTGAAAGTAAACAGCAAATTTTCTCATCCAATCTTGCGGTAATATTCCGGTTGTTCCATCATTTAACAAAACATAATTATTTTGTTTGATGAACGCTTTTTGTAAATCTTTCAGCGCTACTGTTTGCTCGCCAAATTTCACATCAATTTTTATATCAAACCAATCAATATCCGACTCTAAACGCATAGAAATCGTTGGTTTGTTAATATTGAATTTAAACGATTTCAAATCATTGGCACCAAAAACATTAATTCCCGCACTTTTCATTTTTTCGACTGCAGTCATCAACCAATAATTTTCCAACAACTTTTCTGGCTGCAAATAAAAAACAGCATCTTGATTTTCAAAATCGGGATGAAGTTTTCGCAATTCCTCCAAAAAATTATCTTCAAACCCAATATTTCGATTTAAATAAACCACTTCATTATTTGCATCAAAATCAATCGCAATGACTTCGTTGGAATATACAGGAACCAAAACTTCTTCATATTTCACAAATGGCTTAAAAACCACATAACCCTCTGCTAAATCACTGATATAAACCTGTTTTTCTAGGTTTTTTTCCTGTGCTACTTTATCTTTTATTTTGGTCTTTTCTTTTTTAATAAATGGCGCTTCTACTTCGTAATCCTTACTAAGTGGCGTAACTATGTTTTTATGAAAATGCGCTAAATCCTTTTTAAAGAAATTCATCTTCGGATTTTTTATAAAGTGCATTAAATCAAAGGAAAGTTTTGGTGTTTTTATCGGGATCAATTCATCGCCAAGTAAAACAAACAATGGAGTAACGATGATTTTTGAACTATCGATATTGTATTTGGTTTCGGCAATTTCAATCCTCGGAGTTACTTCAAAATAACTTTGTTTGTCGCTGATTTTAAAAAGTAGTTTCAAGGATTCATCAACAATTTTTAAGCGAGTTAGGTTCTTTCTAGCATACGTTTTTTTAGTATCATGCATAAAGAGAGCATCTGGTCTTTGCTCGATTAATTTATTGAATATATCTAGACTTTTTTGACGCGCACCGACTTCAGACTCTACTAATAATCGCTCCATCCGAAGTGCATCGGATACAAAGTTAAAATCATCGCTATCGGGAAAGTCATCAATAATACTTGTGAAATTTTCAATGAAAATCCTTGAGATTTTTGAACCAAGATCGGTCAAATCTTTGTTGTATTTTCCTTTAATCGGAAAAAAACTCAAATACTCTTTCTTTGAATAATATTTTGTAAAATCTAGACACAACCCTACTCCAAATTCTTGTTGATGAGAAGAAGTTATCGGAATATTTAACAGTGCGATTAAGCCAGCATCTTCTTCATAATCAACAAGTGCCGATGTATACTCTGTTAAACCGTCTTGTAATTTATGTTTAAGCTGAATTCCTTTTTTCGAAATTTCAACATCAAAAAAGGCTTCATAATTGTCATCCAATGTCAATCCATAACTACTTAGAGCTTGGGCTATTGTAGCATCAAAAAAACCTTCTCTAAAAAAACCAGAACCAAACTCTTCATTGATATGTTCAAAAACCGCTAATCGATGTTCACAAAATGCCTTTTTATTGGAGCAACTACAAGCTGTATGTAATTCTGTTCTATCGTTAGAAAGTATAATTTGCTGTTCAAAATTTTTGGGCCAACTGCTGATATAAGTTTTTATGTTTTTTACATCAAACTTTTCAAAATGAATGTATCTATAACCCAATTCAATTGGCACAAGCTCTTTTAATTCTTCCAAATTAAAATAACCATCATCTAAAGAAACAATCCCAAACCACTCCTGTACTTTTGTGTTTTTACTTGTAGAATCTAAATCCAACAGCTCCATTTCAAGCGAACTGTTCTCTAGTCGATCCGCTAAATCTTCAATACTTGCAATTGTATGTTTACAAATGCCTTTATCATGATATGGGCAAGTGCAGCTCGTTCGTTGAATTTCTTGATTAGCATCTAATTCAATTTCTATTGTATATGGAAGAATCGCACCACCTACACATTCATAAACAAATTGCAACCCTTGTTGATTTATAAATTCAGGGTACACAAAATAGGCGTTGTTTATAGCAATAGCAGTACTATGTTTTCTAATAAATTGGGCGAAACTTTTCTTATACATTTGTAATTAATTCAAGATTTCAAAGTTATTAAATTACAACCATATAAGAGGTTAAAACGAATGAAAGAAACGTATTAAAAACTAATTTTAAACAAACTAACAAACAAGCCATAGAATTTTCGTATTTTTGCCTTTTATTAACTTTAATGAATTATGTTACAGATAGCTTATATCAGAGAAAATCAGGAGCAAGTTGTTAAGGCACTTGCCAAAAGAAACCTTGATGCCGAAGAGATGATTCAATCGATCATTGATTTAGACGAGAAAAAACGTAGTGTTCAGGTTGAATTAGATACTATTTTATCAGAATCCAACAAGCTATCTAAAGAAATTGGCGATTTAATGCGTAAGGGCGAAAAAGAAAAAGCTGAAGTTTTAAAAGAACAAACAGCTCAATCTAAAGAACGCACCGCTGAGCTGAAAGAAACGTTGAACACATTGAGTGATGAATTGACTCAACAACTATATCAAATTCCAAATACACCGGCAGACATCGTTCCAGAAGGTAAAACAGCTGAAGACAACTTGAATGTATTCGAACATGGCGAAATACCTGCTTTATTCGAAGGTGCTTTACCACATTGGGAATTAGCAAAAAAATACGACATTATCGATTTTGAATTGGGCGCCAAAATCACTGGAGCTGGATTTCCTGTTTATAAAGGAAAAGGAGCGAAATTGCAACGTGCTTTAATCAGTTATTTTTTAGATAAAAACACCGAAGCTGGTTATAACGAAGTTCAAGTACCTCATTTAATCAACGAAGCTTCTGGTTTTGGAACAGGGCAATTACCAGATAAAGAAGGTCAAATGTATCACGTTACCGTAGATGATTTATACTTAATTCCAACTGCCGAGGTTCCAGTTACAAACTTATATCGCGATGTAATTTTACAAGAAAGCGAATTACCGGTTTTAAATACGGGTTACACCCCTTGTTTCCGTAGAGAAGCGGGTTCATATGGTGCGCATGTTCGTGGATTAAATCGTTTGCACCAGTTTGACAAAGTAGAAATTGTACGAATCGAACATCCAGAAAATTCTTACCAGGCTTTAGATGGAATGGTTGAACATGTAAAAGGAATTTTAAATGAATTGAAATTACCATACCGCATCTTGCGTTTATGTGGTGGCGATATGGGTTTCACTTCCGCATTAACTTATGATTTTGAAGTGTTTTCTACAGCTCAAGACCGTTGGTTAGAAATTTCTTCTGTTTCAAACTTTGAAACTTATCAGGCCAATCGCTTGAAATTACGTTTCAAAGGTAAAGACGGTAAAACTCAATTAGCACATACTTTAAATGGAAGTTCACTTGCCTTACCTCGTGTTTTAGCAGGTATTTTAGAAAACTATCAAACACCTGAAGGAATCGAAATTCCTGAAGTATTACGTCCGTATTGCGGATTTGATATGATTTCTTAAAACGGATAAATCAAGCTAACAAAAAGAACCGACAAAGAAAAAATAAAAAATTATGATCATATACAACGTTACGATAAATATTGACGAATCGGTTCACGATGAATGGATTCATTGGATGCAAACCAAACACATTCAAGATGTCTTAAATACCGGTTGCTTTATTTCGGCACGTTTTGTCAAAGTGTTGGTTGATGAAGATATGGGCGGTATCACTTATTCGGTACAATACCTTTCTCCGTCAAAAGAAGCTTTAGAAGATTACAAAAACAATCATGCCCCTTTGCTGAGAAGCGAAGGGACAGAACGTTTTGCCGACAAAATGTTGGCATTTCGCACCGATTTAGAAATCATCAGCGAACATGAATAATAAAGATACAGTCCGTGCTAAAAAGCATTTAGGACAGCATTTTTTGAAAGATGAGAATGTTGCAAAAAAAATAGCCGATACATTAACGTTTAATGGCTATGACAGAGTTTTAGAAATCGGTCCCGGCATGGGAGTTCTAACTAAATACTTGTTAGAAAAACCAATAGAAACTTTTGTTATTGAGATTGATACTGAATCGGTTGCGTATTTAGAAAAGCATTACGAAAAATTGCACGATCATATCATCAGCGAGGATTTTTTGAAATACAACTTGCAAAAAGTTTTTTTATACGAACCTTTTGCTGTGATTGGTAATTTTCCGTACAATATTTCGAGTCAAATCGTTTTTAGAGTTTTAGAAATGCGCGATCAAATTCCTGAGTTTTCAGGAATGTTTCAAAAAGAAGTTGCAGAAAGAATCTGTGAAAAAGAAGGCAGTAAGACCTACGGAATTTTATCTGTATTAGCACAAGCTTTTTATGACACAGAGTATCTATTTACCGTTTCGGAACACGTTTTTTCACCGCCTCCGAAAGTAAAATCGGGCGTAATGCGAATGATTCGAAAAGAAAATTATGAATTGCCTTGCAACGAGAAGCTGTTTTTTACTGTTGTAAAGTCTGCGTTTAATCAACGTAGAAAAACACTTCGAAACAGCCTAAAGAGTTTCATTTCAGAAGAAATAAAAGAAGACGAGATATTCAATCTTCGTCCAGAACAATTAAGTGTAGAAGCATTTATTTCGCTAACACAAAAAATAGAAGCCAATGGAGTTTAAAATCAGTAAAGAGTTTATCTTAGAAATCGAAGAATTAATCATCGATAAAAACAAGCACGAATTATTACGTAGGCTTGAAGATATACATTTTGCTGATATTGCCGAATTGATGAATGAATTAAAGGAAGAAAATGCAGGCTACCTGTTTAAAATCCTTGAATCAGAAGTTACTTCGGAAATTCTATTAGAATTGGACGAGGAAGTCCGAGAAAAAATCCTTAACAGTCTTTCTGCCAAAGAGATTGCGGAAGAATTAGACGAAATGGACACCGATGATGCGGCTGACATTATCTCTGAACTTTCGGAAGAAATTAAAGGCGAAGTAATTTCGGAATTAGAAGATTTTGAACACGCCAAAGACATTGTTGAACTCTTGCGTTACGACGAAGATACCGCAGGTGGATTGATGGCGAAAGAATATATTCAGGCCAATGAAAATTGGAATGTTTTAACGTGTATTCAGGAAATTCGAAAACAAGCCGAAAATGTCTCCCGCGTTCACTCAATTTATGTTGTTGATGACGAAGATCGTCTAAAAGGAAGACTGTCTTTAAAAGATCTAATTACCTCATCGACCACCACTCAAATTAAAGATATTTTCATTCCAAAAGTAGATTACGTAAAAGTAGATACCGAAGATGTTGAGGTAGGGCGTATTATGCAGAAATACGATTTAGAAGCCATTCCGGTAGTTGATGAAGCCGGACGTCTGGTCGGTCGTATCACGATTGACGATATTGTGGATGTAATCAAAGAAGAAGCCGACAAAGATTATCAGATGGCGGCAGGTATCTCACAGGACGTTGAGGCCGATGACAGTATCTGGAACCTGACCAAAGCGCGTTTGCCGTGGCTGCTTCTGGCATTGATTGGGAGTTTTATTGCTGTAAATGTTTCGCAAAGCTTTGGTGATGCGATGGAACAATACGGCACCTTGTTTTTCTTTACGCCATTGGTTGCAGCGATGGCAGGAAATGTCGGCGTACAGTCCTCTGCGATTATCGTGCAGGGTTTGGCAAACAATTCCATCTCGGGTTCTATCTGGAAACGACTGGCAAAAGAAATGTTACTTGCGTTGTTAAACAGTACCATCTTAGCCGGTTTGTTATTAATGGCGACTCATTTTATTATGGGTACTTCTTATGAAATTTCATCAACCATTGTACTGGCATTGGTTATCGTAATGATTCTGGCGAGTCTCATCGGCACATTTATTCCGTTTATGCTGCATAAATACGGCGTTGATCCTGCCATTGCCACTGGTCCGTTTATCACTACCAGCAACGACATCTTTGGCTTATTGATTTATTTCACGATTGCCAAAATGATTTTAGGGTTTTAGAAGCTGTTTAAAATTCCTCTAATAATTTTGTTTATACGTTTATGTTTGCAAAATTTTGACTCTTTTCGCTCAAAAATAAGCGATAAAAATTTTTACAATATAAATCTGAACAGGCTCTTAGAGGTACTATTTTCACAGATGCATAAAAAACCACGTATGATTTTTATTCAAACCACACGTAGTTTATATCACTAAAAGTTAAAACCATTAAAAGAGTTTTAAAATCATTCGTTAGTGAGCAAAATAACTGAAGTACAATCCTGTTACCAATAATATTAAGCCAGTAATGCCTAATATTGCTGTCCTGTATTTTATTATAATTTTCATGTTTTATTCCGTTAAATATTGTTCCATTTTTTGTTGATGAATCAATGCACCCGTCCACCGGTCGATCAATTTTCCGCTTTTGTCGAACAATAAAAACGTGGGAGTTGCATTTTCCTGATACTGAATATAGGCATCTGTATTCGTAAAACCTTCGGCATAAACCACCGCCCAGTTTTCTGTACTCAATGCCCCAAACTGCTGATAGGTTGACGCATCCGGACTTTGCAAAACACTTACAACCTCCAATTTATCAGTATATTGATCAGCAAAACTTTTGGTAACCGGAAACGACTGATTGCTGCTCGGACAGCTTACCGATGAAAAATCAATCAAAACGTATTCTTTGTTTTCAGCAAAATAATCGCTTAATTTTCTGGGAGCAAGTGCCTGATCTGAAACAGCAAAATCAATAAAGACATCGCCTTTTTCCAATCGTTTGCTTTTTGACGCTACTAAATATTGCCGGCCAATTTTGCTTTGCTTTTGTTCGGGTGTCATTTTTTTACAGACTGCTTCGTAAAAATCTTTGTCGGCACCGGTTTTGTTATATTCTAACAAAGAAAAACCTAAGCCGTATGTAAGTGGTCTAAAATAAAATCGGTTTCCACTTGTTTTAACTCCTTTGTTATCTGGCGCGACAAACCATTGTCTCCAATATATTTTGCTTTGACTTCTGGTTTTTCCCATTCTCCGCTTGCCTCTAAAGCACGTATTTCCTGTTCTAATGCCAGGCTTTTTTCGCGAACCGGTGCCTGCATTTCGTCCAACAATACTTTAACGGGATGGTATTGCGAACCGCTTACTTTTACCGAGTAGGGAAAATCTTCTTTGGCTGCCGTAATATCAATGGTTTCGTTGGCAACAAACAACATGGTGTAATACGGCTGGTTGTTTTCTACAATATACAGGGCATAGCTTTCCGGCGTTTCGGGTACATCGGCGGTAAGTTGCACTGTTCCCTGAGAAAGCTTTTGGTACGCCAAGGGCGTTTGCCCGTTGATTAGATATACCATAGTGTTGTCTGAAAACCCTGTAAGGTTTGCCGTGATTTTGATTTCGCCTGCAAAGGCTTTCAAAGCCGCTGTTAAAAGCAAGACGATTAATGTTATTATTTTCATTTTTAAAATTAGTTGTTTTTATAACTCCGACAACGTTACAAACGCTGTCGGAGTTTGAGATTAACTTTGTTTTTGAACTTTTTCCAACATAAATGATTGATATGCACCCAATACGAATGAAGGTATTATTAATAATTTATATTGTATAAAATAAGTATTCCCGTAAACAAATAGGAATATTAAATAAACAACAAAACAAGCTTCTGTTATGTATATTATTTTTTCTAATTTACTTCTTTTTTTAATAAAGTTTAAGGATACTCTATTGATAAGAATAAAAATTACAAACAAACAAGTATATGAAGTTAAATCATTATATAGCTCTAAGTAGGCAATAGATAAGAATGATATTATTCCTAATAAATACAACAACATTAAGACTATAGCTTTGTCTTTCATCTCTAATTTGATATTTTAATTTATAATATCGTTAAACGCATCGTAAATAACAATAGCTGTTGCAGTATAAGATGACCCTTTAATTCCACCAACTAAAGTTCCGCCAAACCATCCACCAACAGTTCCGACAGGACCCAAAAAAGAACCACCGGCAGCACCTAAGCCTCCACCAATAATAGAACCAACAGTATCTGCACCTACTATTATTACGGCAGCGAAGGGCTTTTGCATAGATATTTTACTTTGTTCTCACTTTTTCTTTTCAACTCCAACAGCGTTTGGACGCTGTTGGAGTTGAAATGTTTTTGACGACACGAACGTAACGCCCGCAACAGCACAGGGCTTTACCATTGCGACCAATCTATGTCTAATCCTTTTATTGGAAAATGAAACTTACCATTGGTTAAATGTACCGGATTTTTATCATCAACTGTATGATAGTATAAATACCCTTCAAACTCTCCTTTAATCCATTTACCATCAAACACTATATTTTTATAAACCATTGGGTTGTCTTCAGAAGAGTATTGATAAGTATAACCAGAACCATTTAATACAGGTGCGAAATTCATTTTAAAATCTTCTATCTGATTACTTTGATCTAAATACACATACAATTTTATATCATAAAAATCTATATCATCAATGTCAATTCTTGCTGTATAGAAACGTGCAATGGTATCATTTTGATCATTTTGAAGCCATCCGGTATAAGATTTTTTACCAAAAGACAACTTTTCGCCATTGTATTCCATTTCTATAAAACCACGATCTGTTTCTTGTACAAAATTGTCGTCAGAAGAACAGCTTATCAGCCAAACGCTTAAAAAAAGGAAACTAAATATCTTTTTCATCTTATTTTATTTTTAAAATTAAGTATTATTGCATAAGGTAGTGTTTTTTAGAGCATCTCACAGAAACGTGAGATATTCCTTCGCTGCCGCACGATTGTATCGTGTGGTTTTTACTATTTTACCACACGAGAGGACTCGTGCGGCAGCGAAGGATTCGTGCGACAGCGGGGGCATTTACATTTTTATTTATTTTCGTACCGTTTTATTTAAAATACCTGCTTTTAGTAATAATTCTGTCAGTTGCTGTTCTGTGATTTGTGCAGATAAACTATCTTTCTTTATAAGAAGTATATCATATTTTTGTTTTTTAAAAACTGTGTTAAAATCAACAGTGTCATTATTAATGCTTACTCCTCTAAAAGATAATAATTCCTGAAAAGTACAATTATAACCTTTCAATGTATCATTAGAAAAGAGAAGTCTTTTTTCTTTCAGAAATATATGGATATGCAAATAAAAATTACAGTTTAAGTTAAGCGACATTTTTGTAAAAT